>CAYLYP010000015.1:0-50220 GCA_964387795.1 uncultured Bacteroidales bacterium | reverse complement strand
AAAACACTTTCGTTTTACATGATCCTTCTTACCAGGATATTATAATCACTGAGATAATGGCTGATCCAAACCCTGTAGTCCAGCTTCCTGAATCGCCATATCTTGAAATCTTCAACAGAAGTGATCTCCCTGTTTCATTGCAGGGATGGCAATTGAGCATTGATGATGCATATATGCCATTTGGGTGCGAAAGCGTTCCTCCAAATTCATACAGGATTATTGGTCACGAAAAACATTATTTTAAACTTGAAGGTTTAGGTAAAACCATTAAACTTGCACATTTTCCAACAATATCTTCGACCGGATCAGGCATTGGAATCAGAAATTCCCATGGGCAGGTAATTACTGATATCAGCTTTACAGGTGGTTGGATCAAAGAGCCCCAAAAGCGTAACGGAGGATGGTCGCTTGAGAGAAAAGACATTGAAAACCTTTGTGAATCATCATTTAACTGGGATGCTTCCAAATCTCAAAAAGGAGGCACACCAGGGGTTGAAAACTCAATAGCAGCTCCTAATCCTGAAATTGCAGCACCAACTTTATTAAGGGCGGGATATAAATCTCCTGATGAGGTAACACTCTGTTTTGATAAAAGCCTTGATTCCTTATCAATAAAAAACACATCAAACTATCAAATATCTCAGATTGGCACTCCTGTAAAGGCTGTTCCCCTGAACCCAACATTCACTGAAGTCCTGCTTTTATTGCCCACAGCCATGGATCCTGGTCAGATTTATGAAGTTAAGGTAAACAGCATCATGGGTGCTTGTAATTTGTTGCCATTGGAAAACACCCTTGTACAGGTAGCTATCCCCCAGGAACCAATGCCAGTGGAAATTGTTATTAACGAAGTGTTATTTAATCCCTTGGAGCAGGGATATGATTATGTTGAACTTGTTAACCGCTCCCAAAAAGTTTTTGATCTTAAGAACTTCAGCCTTGTTAACCTTGATACCCTAACAGGATTTCAAAATAACATTTGCAAAATATCTGATAAAAGCCTTTTACTTTTCCCGGGTGATTATATTGCCCTGACAATGAATCCTGAAGTTGTTAAACAACAATATAGGGTTGTTCAAAAAAAATGCTTTGCTGAGATGATTGATATGCCTTCTTTGCCAAATGATGAAGGCTCAATTGCGCTTACAAATATCCAAACTGAGGTTATTGACAGATTTGCATATAATGAAAACATGCATTTTCAATTCCTGTCAAATAAAAAAGGCGTTTCACTCGAGCGTATTTTCCTTGACAAACCAACCCAACAGTCAGATAATTGGCATTCAGCTTCTGAAACATCAGGATTTGGGACACCAGCTTATAAAAATTCACAATCAGCATCACCCATTAACCAGCTTTCTAAAAATATTGAATTGGTTTCTGATATTATTTCTCCCGACAATGATGGTAAAGATGATATATTGTTAATAGGCTATTTGTTTGAACAACAAGGTATTTTGTTAAATATAAGCATATTTGATGCAAAAGGCAGGTTAATAAAAAACCTTGAGAAAAACCACCTTGCAGGAACAAAAGGAACAATCACCTGGGATGGGGTAACTGAAAACTCAGGAAGGGCGCAAAGCGGTATTCATATCATATACATTGAAGCCATTTTACCGGATAAGAAAATAGAATACCTGAGACTTCCAATTGTAGTGATTTGAAGGAGGGTAGCAGGTCTCACAAATATCAAATAGCTATCAGCCTTTATATGGAAAGGGAATGTTTACAAAGCACCCATCCTTTCTTTGATGATTACCTTTACCCCCCTTGATTGCAAAAGTTTTTTGAAAATATTTGCATCATCTTCAGTTCCCTCATACATTCCATAATGAAAAGGAACAGCAACAGAGGCTTTAACATCACAAACAGCATCCACGGCTTCTTCAACCCCGGACATAGTGTAAGTCTGCCCCAGGGGCATAAAGGCAATATCGCAACGAATCTGTTTCATTTCAGGAATCCTGTTTGTATCTCCAGGGTGATAAATCCTGACACCATCAATTGTTATTATATACCCTACCCATTTATTTTGCTTTGGGTGATTGGTCTTTTCGGTATTATAGGCCGGAACAGCCTCAATACTTATGTTTCCATGTTTTATGGTTTCTCCTGGTTTAATAGAATGACAATTAGAAAAACCCATTTCTTTTAATTTCCCACAACAATCGTCAGGAGCATATATAAGGCAATCATCCTTATAAATAATGCGCAGGGATTCCTCTGAGAGATGATCGGAGTGGGAATGGGTAATTAGTATTACATCTGATTTTGGCGAGCCGGAGGGCACTTTAAATGGGTCAACATACAAGTTCTTATCAAGGTATGTTATTTTAATGGCTGATTGCCCATACCATAAGATGTTGTTGGCAATACTTGTTATTGCCTCTATGTCCTGATTATCCATTGTGATAAGAGATTTATCAATGTTTTGCGGATCATTTGAATTATCTGCATCCTGACCTGATGCAGTATAGATGGCAAGCAAAATCAATGTTAAGAAAACCAGCTTGTTTTTCATTGGCTTTGATTTAAAAGATTAGGATACATGTAGCATTAAAAGGTTTAACTTTCAATGCATTACCCAAATTTAATGAATCGAATCATTAAAAACAACCATTTATACCAAATGTTTGATTTAGATGGAGAAAAATACTCAAAGGAAATGATTGGATACCAAATAAAAATATTCGATTTCAATAAAACAAACCAGCATAGTTTATAATAAAACCTAAAAAGGCCCTTAATCGTTTTCTTTGAGTTTGCAATAAAAAGGGGCAATAACTAACATAAGAAATACTTAGGAAATGAATTACCTGATGTAAAATAATATGGGTTTATCTTGATATTTTTTGGTTTTAAATGATTGCTTTAATAAAAAAAACAATACATTTGTTCCCTTTAAAACCCGGCCAATTAATAGATTTTATAAAACAGGATCATTAAGGGGCTTAAAAAATCAATAAAAACCTACTATCAATTCACAAGAGCAATGGAAATAAAAGGTTCAGCTGTAAAAGCAACTCCTGACTTTGTAAGAGAAAAATATCCACAACGTTTTGTGGAGTGGTTAGAGATGTTGCCCCCCTCTTCAAAAACCATATTGGATCAACAGATATATTCGACCAACTGGTATAATTTGTTTGATTCAGTGATAGTCCCAACACAAAAGGTTGCAGATATGTTCTTTAATGGGAATCACAAAGAAGCAGCCCTGGAGATTGGAAGATATAGTGCAGATGTTGCGTTAAAAGGGGTTTATAAGATGTTTGTAAGGGTAAGTAGCCCACAATTTGTTTTGAGCAGGGCATCGAATATATTTTCAGCCTATTATAATCCCTCAGAAATAAAGATTATTGAAAGTAAGGACAAAAAATGTGTGCTACAGTTTTTAAAGTTCCAGAAAAAGGAAGAGCTTATCATGTACCGGATAGCAGGCTGGATAGAACACACATTGGAGATAACCCTGAAATCTCCATTAAAAGTAGAAGTTCATTCAGAGGATCTTGGAATGAATGTTAAAACAAATATCCTGGTTGAATGGAATTAAGGAACATAAAAAAAAAGACCAGAATAACCGGTCTTTTTTTTTTACAAGAAAGTTTCTTCTTGTTGGCGCATAACAACCTTCCACGACATATACTCTTTTTCAAAAGTATCTACATCGTTCACCCTCAACCACGTGCCGTATTTAACATAATCAGGGACTCTTCCTCCATTTGATTTTTTTTCAATATCTGGTATTCCCTTTTGGTTTAAATGCCTTTCATAAGAGATCTTACTAGGGCGTTCATCTTTTCTATTCATGGCGTTTTGGTTTAGATAATATAATGAAGAGTTCGGTTTAGTGAACAATACCTTGTATTACGATAGAAAATAATTTTCGCCAACAGCGTAGTAGCCCCGACAGGAATCGAACCTGTATTTAAAGTTTAGGAAACTTCCGTTCTATCCGTTGAACTACAGGGCCAGAATGAGTGGCAAATTTAATGAAAAAAAAATTATTTATTCAATAAAAATGCAAGCTAGTTTAATATAAAGAAACGTTTGACATATTAAAAGGGTGAATGTTTAGCTGATTTGGCTTCCTGGTTCGACCTGTTTTTCAGGAGAAACGAAAGAAAGTTCGCCATCAGGGTTTTCCGCCATTAAAACCATGCCTTCAGAAGGAATTCCTTTAATCTCACGAGCTTTTAAATTGGCAAGGAAACTTACCTTTTTACCAATAATGTTTTCTGGTTCATAGTATTCGGCAATACCACTAACAACAGTCACAACCTTAATGCCAATATCTATTTTAAGTTTAAGGAGTTTTTTTGTTTTAGCAACTTTTTCTGCTTCAATGATTGTTCCTATTCTGATGTCCATCTTAGCAAAATCATCAAATTCAATGGGTTCTTTTGCCGGCTTGCACTTAAGCTGTGCTTTGTCATTAGAGATTTTTGTCTGTTGAAGCTTGTCAATCTGAACCTGAATAGTTTCATCTTCAATTTTTTCAAAGAGCAGCTCCGGCTGATTAATCAAATGTCCTTCAGACAATAAATTAGCATTTCCGGCCTTATCCCAGCCTGTTACGTTAAGATTGAGCATTTTACGAAGCTTATCGGCTGTAAATGGGAGAAATGGTTCAGCAAGGATTGCGAGGTTGGCACATATCTGAAGGCTTAAATTCATTATTGATTTTACGTCCTCAGGATTTGTTTTAAAGAGCTTCCAGGGTTCTTTTTCGGTGAGGTAGCGGTTTCCGAGCCTTGCAAGGTTCATCAGTTCAGACAATGCTTCACGGAACCTATAGTTTTCAAGGCTTTGGCTTATACGATCAGGGAATGCTTTAAGCTGTTCAATGGTTTCAAGCTCTACCTGACCCCATGTATTGGCTTCCGGCACTTTTCCCTCATAATACTTATGCGTAAGTACCAAAGTACGGTTGATAAAGTTTCCAAGGATTGCGAGGAGTTCCCCATTATTCCTTGCCTGAAAATCCTTCCATGTAAAATCATTATCTTTTGTTTCGGGGGCAGCAGAACAAAGTACATATCTGAGCACATCCTGTTTGCCCGGAAATTCTTTAAGATATTCATGTAACCAGACAGCCCAGTTTCGGGAAGTAGATATCTTATCGCCTTCGAGGTTCAGGAATTCATTTGCAGGCACATTTTCAGGCATGATATAACTACCTTCTGCGTGAAGCATTACCGGAAAGATGATGCAATGGAAAACAATATTGTCTTTCCCTATAAAATGAACAAGTTTTGAATCCTTGCTTTTCCAATATGGTTCCCAATCTTTTCCGGCAGCTATGCCCCATTCACGGGTAGCTGATATATAACCAATGGGCGCATCAAACCAGACATATAACACTTTACCATCGGCTCCTTCAACGGGAACCTTTACTCCCCAATCAAGGTCACGAGTGACTGCCCTGGGTTGTAAGCCCTGATCAATCCATGATTTACATTGTCCATACACATTGGTTTTCCAATCATCTTTGTGATTTTTCAGGATCCACTCACGAAGCATGCCCTCATATTGGTCGAGAGGCAGATACCAATGTTTGGTCTGTTTTAATTCCGGGACATTACCACTTAATACCGATTTGGGATTAATAAGGTCTGTTGCATTCAATGAAGTACCACAGTTTTCACACTGATCCCCATAAGCCCTTTCAAAACCACAATGAGGGCAAGTACCTGTAATATATCGGTCGGCCAGGAATTGAGAATGGGCAGCATCAAAAAACTGTTCACTTGTTTTCTCGATAAACTTTCCTTCATCATACATCTTTTTGAAAAATGCAGATGCTGTTTCATGATGTACCTGATTTGAAGTTCGGCTATAAATGTCAAAAGAAATACCGAATTCTTTGAAACTGTCTTTAATGATATTATGATATTTATCGACAACATCCTGAGGTGTTACCCCTTCCTGACGGGCTTTTATTGTGATGGGCACACCATGCTCATCAGACCCTCCGATGAAAACAACATCTCTGCCCTTCAGTCGGAGATACCTGACATAAATATCTGCCGGGACATAAACACCTGCTAAATGCCCAATATGTACAGGGCCATTGGCATAAGGTAAAGCAGATGTAATCGTATATCGTTTGAATGTTTTTTCGCTCACAGGGATATGTATTATTGTGGATAATTGTTTCAAAAAATGTCAGCAAAGATACAAAATATGCATTTTTCCACCTCTATTATTCTTTCAATAAATGAGTTGAAGGTCATAAAAAAATTCTTATCTGACCCTATAGCTTTGAGATTGGGTTTCCATAGAAGCAAAACACGCATATTTTTCTGAGTCAAAAGGATAATCCCAACAACCCATCTTATGTATCATCTGTCCCCCAAAGCCTGATTTAAAACGATACAAGCCATACATGGGGTGATAATTATCGGGTGCCGGAGAGACCCCAAACATATCATATTGGGTGCAACCATTAAATTTTGCATACTGAATGGCTTCCCACTGTAAAGCATAACTTCCCATAAAGGGTTTGTTTGCCGAAGAAGATGCCCCATAAAGATAAGATGCACGTTGCCCACTCATCACAAGGAACATGGCAGCCAGGGGTATTTGCTCTTTACCGGCAATCATTAAACTTACCTCTGCATCAGAAAGTGCATTTGATGCACGGGTATTTAATACTGCTTTAAAATAATTCACATCATGTAAATAAATCCCATTTCTAATGGCTGTTTCTTTGTATAGCTCGTACCAAACATCCAGCTCATCAATCCCTGCATGGCGCACTTCTACACCCTTTCGTTTTGAAAGCCCAATATTATAGCGCGTCTTGGGTTTCATCTGCCCCAGGATATCCTCTGTGCTTGGTTTGAGATTCAGGTACAAAGTATTTGAAGGCAGGATATTTGTCTGAGCTTTAAAGAGGTTCCAATATTGTGTATTGAAATTAAACCTTAATTCCTGTGATTTCTTATCAGGAGGGCCATTCCATTCCCCTTTTTCATTATAGTAGCTTTTGTCTTTGGCCCAAAGTGATTCCCAGCACAAATCATACCTAATCATTATGCAACCTTTTGGCAGAAAAGGACGAAGGCTTTCGGACAACTCTTCCAGTAAACGCCCCTGAAATTCCTGTTGGGGGCTTAGTTCAGGGCCATAAGGTACATAAGCAATACAATGGTTGCGGTCCAACCTTTGAATTACCAACAGCACATCTGATTGAATGTCATGAGGAACGTTTTGGTCCTGTTTTAAATATTCTTTTTGACATTTAAAGTCAATTGCTATTGATTCAATGCCAAGTTTCTTCTTGACTTCTGACCAAAAAGCTGTTTGCTGGACAATGGAGGTTTCAAATAAACCATAAGTATCCTTACAATAAATATCGGTAAGCATATAAAAAGAGTTTAAGAAATAAAAATACCTGTTGGGGAAACAGGGACAAACACAAAAATATCAAGCCATCATACTATATGGCTCTGAATTGGAGGGGAGTGGTAGTTTAAGAAAAAACAGACACTTTTTGTGTTCCATATTTTATATCAAAAAATGAAAGGTATAGATTCAAAATCTCTTTCCAGGCAAAGATAAGCCAGTTTTTCAAATATAAAAACCTGAATTACAATAAATAATTTAAATTATTGGCAAAATAACAAAAATATAATTTAACCTTGTAGTAATTTTAAGTGACACAGATGAACAGAACATTATTAACAATTAGCCTGATATTGCTTATGGCTTCATGTAAACCGACCATTGATAAAGAAAAAGTAAAAGAAGAAGTTTTCAATGCTGAAAAAGCTTTTGAAAAAATGGTAGCAGACAAGGGTGTTGCAGAAGCTTTTTCTTTTTTTGCCGCCGATGAGGCTGTGATTAAAAGAGGGGAAGACCTCCTCATCAAAGGACCTGAAAACATAAAGAACTTTTATCTGAAAACTGACAGCATGAAACCTGAAGTTTATTGGACTCCAGACTTTATTGAGGTATCAGATTGTGGGAACATGGCTTATACCTATGGGAAATATATCTGGAAAATAAAAGACCCTGATGGTCAGGTTAACGAATCAAAAGGCATCTTCCATACGGTATGGAAAAGACAAAAAGATGGTAACTGGAAATATGTCTGGGATTAAACAGCGCCAGGCCATCTGGATTATCAGGCAGAAGTGTTTTACAATAAAAGGTATTAATAACAAGGACAAATACCAGAGAGCCTTACCTACAATAGCTGCAAATGATTACCAGCCATTGTAGTGAATGTTTTCAGGTTTCCATTTATCCTTTGGTTTTTGATCTTTAACGGGGTACCCAATTGGTATTACATTAAGCGGGATAATATGTTCAGGCAGATTAAAGATTTTTTGAACAGCAGCGACCCTGTCCATAATGGGATAAACACCAGTCCAAACAGCACCAAGACCCAAGGCATGGGCAGCAAGTAAAAGGTTCTGGGTGGCAGCAGAGGCATCCTGAACCCAATAAGGCTGTGCATCCCCTTCCAGTGCTTTAGACATATCACCACATACAGCTATTGCCAAAGGTGCCTTAGCGGTCATCTTTGCATAAGGAAGACTGTCGGAGAGCCTTATTAAAACATCCTTGTCATTTACAACGATAAATGCCCAAGGCTGCTTATTAGCTGCAGTTGGAGCTGCCATTGCTGCTCTCAATAAAAGCTCAATTTTTTCTTCTTCTACCGGTTTGTCCTGATATTCCCGAATGCTTGTGCGGTTAAGGATAACATCTATACAGCTATCGTTTACCGGTGAAATTAAATGCTGTTTCCCACTATCATGGAACAAAACCATAAGTGTTGCCAGTATTGTTATTGCAATAGCCAACACAATGCTTAGAACTTTTGAAGAATCCATATCCGACAATTTGAAGAACGATAACAAAACTTTATTTATTCCTTTATCCAAACCTTAAGGATTTTACCAAAATACATCCTGTGGATGGAACCATCTTTATACATCCCCTTTGCTTTATCATCGAGGATGTTTTCAAGTTGAAGGTCATCAGAATATACCTTTTCGGCTTCGATTACCAGTCGTGCTTCCTCAAAAAACATGCTTCCATTATCAGATATAACAGGAGTAAGCCCGCTGTTTTTTATTTTATCTTCATCCCTGCCAGATTTGGAACCCATATAATTAAGCATATCCCGATAGTTCTCATGGAAAGCACACAAGGTAAATGTCTTTGAATTCTCCATAAAGCCAAATGTATAGCGGTTATGCCTTACGTAAACAGTTACCATAGGATAATTCCAAAGGTTCCCAATGTTGCCCCAGGATATTGTCATTGGATTATAATTCCCATCCGAACCAGCGGTTAATAGAAACCAATCATCATCAAACAGTTTGACTACATTTTCATTTAATTGTTTGATGTCTATTTCTTTAAACTCTTTGCTTTTCATTTGTTCCGTCATTTTTTCTTCTTTTTCTGTTAATAACTCATTTGATTTGCCTGACTTCATCCTGAAGAAAACGATTGTCAACATTACTAAAGCTAAGGCAAGGATAAGATTTAATACCTTCATTGTGTTCATAGCGCTGTTTACTTTTTTTGAGCAAATTTCATGAGAGTCCCGGTTGGACAAACAAAACGGCAGTAGGGTTTTGGGATAAAAACCGACAAAACAAGAAACGCGACCCCTATGATTAGGACCGGGATACTGGCTGTCTGGAATAGGAATGCCGAAAATACTTCATAATCCATGGCTTCAAAACCAATTCCAACCCACATCATCAACATCATACAAAACCAAAGCCCTTCCCTGAAATAATACAATATCTTAACCGTTGTATCAGATAGCTTTATTTTGTAACGAATAATTTTCCCACTTAACTCCTGTATCGATCCCATTGGGCAAAGCCAGTTGCAATAATGCCCCGGTCTCCCAAACAAAGGCAATATAAATGCTGAGATAAGCAATAAAACTGGCACGATGGAAGTCAACCAGTTAACCCCATTTGACAGGTAATTGGTAATTAAGGATAAAGAAATAAAACTCCCACTCCAAAAACCTAAAACGATGACATTTAAAGCCAATTGAACAAGCCTGTATTTCTTTGATTTAATAATAATTGGAAAAATAATTCCTGCAACTATGACCAATAGGACAAGCACCAATTTAAGATCGGGCTTAAAATCATTCATCCCAATTGGATTTGGGTTCTCAAGGGCATAATTGGCTGCAATTTGAACTGATTTTATAATTGCATTGGATGTAAATGTTGCCCCCGAAATAACATCTACCTTTTTTTCAAGAACTTCCTCTGTTGTTAAATTGTTCCATTGGTTTAAAAGTCCGGATTCCAAAACCGATTCCATAAATGAAGGGGTTTCAGAATTTTCAAGCACATCAATTTTAATAAGCCTGCCATCCTTCAGATAAACCTGAAGAGGAATATTTCCTGCGTACCCAATAACATCTTTTGCTAGTTCATTTGTTTTTATAATCCATGTGCCATCAGCAGTTATTGAATCATTTACAGGCTTTTCAACCACTGGTATTTCACCAACGATTGATTGTCCCCAAAAACGGCCATCACGGTTAATTGCAACTGCAACCATGATTAAAAAGGCGGTTATCAGGCTTATTAACTGCTGTATTCTAAATACCTTCATGAATTAAATTGATTTCTTTTAGTTGTTTTTTCGATGCCAGTCCTTTTTATCCCAAATAGAAGAATTTATCAATTTCGGATTAGCTCATTTTTAAAAAGAATTCATCAATACTAAAAAGCTGGCCGGATTGATTTTTTGCTCCTTCCAGAAATACAACAAAAAACTTCTCTATATGGTTCCGGTGTTTTGTTTATCCCCCAATAGGAAAAACACCCCAAACTGCCAGTTTGAAGGATTTAGTTCAATTGAAAAACCTCTGTTGAAAACCTTAGTTTCACCTTGTTTATATCTGTTTACACTATAGAACAAGCCATTAAAAGAAGCCTGAAGCCCTATAAACGGTGTGATCTTGTATTGAACTTCGGGCGCCAAAACAGTTTGAAAAAGGTAAATTGGTTCCTCCTTTATTAGAACAGTGTGGTTGTTATAATCATGAGAATAATCATAATAAGTAATACTTCCATCACTATTCAAACTGCAATAAGGTTCTTTTCCCGTTTTACTATTTTTAACCAGAAAGGTTGATTTCAATTTAAGGCCAATTGAAATATTATTGCTCAATGAGTGAACATATTTGAGGTAAACCAATGGGCCGAAAATACTTCCTTTAGAAATTTTCTCATGAATATAAATAGTGCTATTTTGGGTTGTATATGAATAATCATTTGATGATGAACGCTGAATATCAAGACCAATACCAAGTGCAAAACCTTTACCGAGAATGAATCCAAACGAAGGGTTAATCCCAAATGCCCGATCATACAGATGATTATCTGTGGGGGAATTTTTGATGCCAGAGGTCTCTTGAGCATAAAACAAATTCCCGGCCAGGATATACTTTGGTTTAAAATCCTGGGCATTTGAAAAAGAAATGATTACGATTGAAAACAAAAAAAATAAGCAAAGTTTTTTCATAATTATTTAGGTTATTTGAGATTTCACTTGTTGCAAAAGGTTTTTAAAATCAGATAGAAAAAGGGTTAAAGTCTGAAAACCGATGTAAACAATTACTTCAATTAATCATAAACTTCAGTTTCAATACCAAGAGCTTCAACTTTAGAAGCTATTTCCATAAGTTTCTCCCGCTCAATTTTTATCAGGTCTTCTGCAGGGGTAGCCCTTGCTATGGGATAAATCATTACAGCTTCGGGTTTAAGCATCCTAAGATGTTCAATCCAAAGACTGACCTCTTCATCAGTTGTGTTATCGATATGAATACCATGAGCTTCACCTTTGAGAAACAGGGTTTGGATGATAAGGCCTTTTTTAAACTGTCCAAGCAATTCCAAAATGTCCTTCAGATTAACATCAATGCGGGGATTGTTTATTGCACGGTACATCGCTTCAGTTCCTGCATCAAGTTTAAGGATGTTTTTATCAACCTTCAGCAAGGCCTGAACAACATCCTTATTTGTAAGCATTGTGCTATTTGAAAGGACAGTAATTTTTGCTTCGGGAAAGTATTGATTTCTCAGCTCAATGGTATCATCAACAATTCCATTAAAATCAGGATGGGTAGTTGGTTCACCATTGCCTGCAAAGGTTAATGCATCCGCCCATTGCCCTTTTGATTTCATGCTTATAAGCCTTTTCTCAAGTTCAGTTTTTACTTCTTCCCTTGATGGAAAAGCAATTTCTTTATCTTTACGGGGAAGCGTCCATCCACATTCGCAATAGATGCAGTTAAATGTGCAATATTTATACTCGGTAGGCAGAAGGTTAATCCCTAATGACACTCCAAGACGACGGCTTTTCACCGGCCCAAAAATGATGTTCTCGAACAAAAATCCTGACATGATTAATAATTAAAAACGGCTTCTTCTCATTTTAATCGTATAAATGGAGAAGAAACCGAATGTGTTTTTAAAACTTCAATTGAAATTATTCCTCTTTTGCTGTATGGTTTTCATTAGATGCGTTTGCATTCACTTCCTTCACAACCGGCTTTTCTTTTTGCAAATCGTGGTGAAAAAACCTTCGCTGGAAAATTAACAGGATAAATACGCCTACAGTAATTGCAGAATCTGCAATATTGAAAACAGGCCTAAAGAAAATAAAATGCTCACCAGCCTTGAATGGCATCCATGAAGGATAAGTACCCTCAAGTATTGGAAAATAGAACATATCGACTACTTTGCCATGAAGAAAACCAGCATATCCCCCATCAGCAGGAAAGATTTCAGCTACCCGAAAAAGGCTGTCGTTGAATATCATTCCATAGAAAGCACTATCAACAACATTTCCCAATGCACCAACAAGGATTAACGAAACACAGGCAATCAATCCGGTGCTTTCATTTTTAAGTATCAAACGTCTCAGATACCAAATAATAAAACCCATGGCAATGATACGAAATACACTTAGGAAGAGTTTACCATTTTCACCGGCAAACTCCATACCGAAGGCCATTCCATTGTTCTCCGTGAAATGAAGTATGAACCAATTGCCAAGTACATGTATTTCCTGTCCAAGGTGCATATTCGTCTTTACCCATATCTTAATTGTCTGGTCAACAATAAGCACAAGTAGCACAATAATCCAGGGGACATATTTCTTTTTTATAGCCAGCCGCATGATTAAAAGTTATTTTCTAATCTGGTTAAGTTTTGCTTCAATACTTAGCGTTGCATGGGGCACACTCCTAAGTCTTTCTTTTGAAATGAGCTTACCTGTAACCCTACAAATACCATAACTTTTGTTCTCAATACGTATGAGCGCATTCTCCAAATCACGGATAAACTTTTGCTGACGAGCTGCCAACTGACCATTTTCCTCTTTTGATAGTACCTGTGAGCCTTCTTCCAATATTTTAAAAGAAGGAGAAGTATCATTGGTATCATTCTCGTTCTGAGTGGTATAGGCTTCGGTCAATAGTTTAAGGCCAGCTCGTGCTTCTTCAAGTTTTTTTTGGATGATTTCTTTGAACTCAAGAAGCTCCTCATCCGAATATCTGGTTTTTTCTTTTTTTTCTTCCATCTTTTGTAGTTTTCCAGCTTAATTGACACTCGATTTTTGGATAAAGATATGTGTTTTAATATCTTCTGAGATTTCAACCAAAACCTTATTTTCATTATCAAGTGAATCCTGATAATTTAAGCTCTTTGATAAGGTTTCAGAACAAATATAATCATTATTATTGACAATTGCCTGGCTTATTTCAGGGTGTTTTTCAACAAATAAATCAATATGATCTGTAACCTCAAAGCCTATTTCTTTACGTAGGTTTTGTATTCTGTTAATAAGTTCACGTGCTATTCCCTCTTCTTTTAATTCGGGGGTAATGGTGATGTCAAGGGCTACTGTCAGGGTGCCTTCATTGGCTACCAGCCAGCCAGGGATGTCTTCTGAAAGTATTTCTGCATCTTCAGGGGTCATGATAATCTTTTCGCCCTGGAGCATAAATTCAACCTGAGATTGTGTTTCAAACTTCATTATATCTTCCTGGTTGAAAGTTGTAAACAAATCTGCGATTTGCTTCATCAGTTTTCCATAACGAGGCCCTAAGGTTTTAAAGTTTGGCTTTATCTTTTTAACCAATATTCCACCTGAATCATGGAGGTATTGAATTTCTTTCACATTAACTTCACTCAGGATAAGGTTTTCAACAAGCTTAAGTTGTTTTTCAAAGCCTTGCGAGAGGACAGGAACCAATATTTTACCCAGAGGCTGACGAACACGGATATTTACTTTTTTCCTTAATGCAAGGATCATTGAAGAAAGCTTTTGGGCCAACTGCATACGCTCTTCAAGATCTTTGTCGATAAATGATTCTTCTACCTTTGGATAATCAGCCAGATGTACAGACTCAAATTTTTGGCGACCAGTAACACGGTTTAAGTCCAGATATAAACGTTCTCCAAAGAAAGGGGCAATGGGTGATGATATCAAAGCCAACACTTCAAGACAACGATAAAGGGTCTGATAAGCAGATACTTTATCCTCACTGTAATCGCCTTTCCAGAACCTTCTGCGGCATAATCTAACATACCAGTTGCTCAAATGTTCATCAACAAAATCCTGGATAAGCCTTCCTGCCTTGGTTGGTTCAAAATCTGCATAGCTCTCATCGGTTTTTTTGATGAGGGTATTTAGCTCTGATAATATCCATCTGTCTATTTCAGGACGTTTTGATAATGGTAGTTCTGGTTCAGAAAAATCAAAGCCATCAATATTTGCATAAAGGGCAAAGAAAGCGTAAGTATTATAAAGGGTTCCAAAGAATTTACGTTGCACTTCAGCTACGCCTTCCATATCAAACTTAAGGTTATCCCATGGCTGGGCATTTGTTATCATATACCAGCGTAAGGCATCAGGGCCATATTTCTCTATAGTATCAAATGGATCCACTGCATTGCCCAATCGCTTCGACATCTTATTGCCATTTTTATCAAGGACAAGGCCATTAGAAACTACAGTCTTGAATGCAACAGAATCGAATAGCATTGTTGCTATGGCATGCAGGGTGAAAAACCATCCACGGGTCTGGTCAACACCTTCGGCAATAAAATCAGCAGGGAAGCTGGATTTAAAGGCCTCCTCGTTCTCAAAAGGATAATGGAACTGGGCATAAGGCATTGAACCACTGTCAAACCATACATCGATAAGGTCTGTTTCGCGGGTCATTTTTTTGCCTGTGGGTGAAACCAACACTACATCATCAACAAAAGGCCTGTGGATGTCAACAGTGTTGTAGTTCTCATCGCTCATATCTGATTCGTTGAAAGACGAATATGGGTTCTCTTTCATAAAACCAGCTTTCACGCTTTTATCAATTTCTTTTTTCAACTGGCCTATCGAGCTGATACAAATCTGTTCAGAACGGTCTTCGCTAGTCCATATTGGAAGGGGTACACCCCAGAAGCGGCTTCTTGAAAGGTTCCAATCCTGAAGGTTCTCCAGCCAGTTGCCAAAACGACCGGTACCTGTTGATTCAGGTTTCCAGTATATCGTTTTGTTCAATTCTATCATCCTGTCCTTAAGTGCTGTGGTACGAATAAACCAAGAGTCAAGCGGATAATATAATATAGGCTTATCTGTTCTCCAGCAATGTGGATAAGAGTGCTCATATTTCTCAGCCTTGAAGGCCTTGTTCTCTGTCTTTAGTTTGATAATGATATCAACATCAACCGGGTTCATGGTTTCCGGATTATGATTGGGATCAAACTCAACCTTTACAAAACGCCCTGCGAACTCACCCATCTCTTCAGTAAACCTTCCCTGCTTATCAACAAGGGTCAATGAACCAAGGTTGTTTAACTTGCCTACTTTAAAGTCATCTGCCCCAAAACTAGGTGCAATATGAACTATCCCTGTTCCATCCTCAGTAGTAACAAAATCTCCAATAACTACCCTGAAGGAATCCCCTTCCAAAGGTTGGGCATAAGGCATCAGTTGTTCGTATCGGATACTTTCGAGTTGCTTGCCAACATATTCGTCTTGCAAAACAAAGGGAATGTTTTTCTGTCCTTCATGATACTCATCAAAAGAAAGCCCTGCATTTTTTTCAGGGAAATATTTACCGGCCAGATCTTTTGCAAGTATTACAGTAACTGGCTTAAAGGTATATGGGTTAAACGTTTTAACCTTCACATACTGAATTTTGGCTCCAACAGCAAGGCCTGTGTTTGATGGCAATGTCCAGGGAGTGGTTGTCCAGGCTAAGAAGTGAATTTCTTCTTCCCCTTTGTTAAACAGAAACTCAGATTTTTCGTTTTTAACAACTTTAAACTGGGCAACCATTGAGTTATCCTTCACGTTCTTATAACATCCTGGCTGGTTAAGCTCGTGAGTGCTTAATCCTGTTCCGGCTGCCGGGGAATAAGGTTGGATGGTATAGCCCTTATAGATTAAGCCTTTTTCATAGAGCTTTCCTAAGAGATACCAGACTGATTCTATATATTTATTCTCAAAGGTGATGTATGGATCCTGCAAGTCAACCCAATAACCCAT
Organism: uncultured Bacteroidales bacterium; assembly: GCA_964387795.1. Lineage (GTDB taxonomy): Bacteria > Bacteroidota > Bacteroidia > Bacteroidales > UBA7960 > CAYLYP01. Next base: position 33,660 of record CAYLYP010000015.1, on the reverse strand, counting down.
GATACGGGTAAGCTGATCCCATTTGTCTTTAAATTTCATTACATCTTTCCGGCAAGCTTGATTATACTCGGCTACCGAAATAGATTTCCCAATATCTTCTTTAGTGATACCAAGCATTTTTTCTACCCCTATTTCCACGGGCAATCCATGAGTATCCCAACCGGCTTTACGTTTTACCATAAAACCTTTCATTGTCCGGTAACGGCAAAAAATATCCTTTATCGCCCTGGCCATTACATGATGAATACCAGGCATCCCATTTGCTGAAGGAGGACCTTCATAAAAAACCCATGGCGTATGCCCTTCCCTGTTTTCAATACTTTTTTCAAAAATACTATGTGTTTCCCAGTATTTTAGGATTTCATCACTTAAGCCCGAAAGGTCTAACTTTTTGTATTCCGGATATTTACTCATTGTGTTACTTAATGATTTTTTTTGGTCAAAATAAACAAAGGCGCAATCTTAAAATAATTTACCGGACTCCCATATAATACAGGATTTCCCGGCAATTATCCCAATAAATGAAGGACAAGGTTTATTGCCTTTGTTTTTCAAGCCGCAAAATTAATCAAATTTATTGAATTTTTATGCCTATTAGAATTCAATCATTTGATTTTTTGAACTTTGGAAAAAAGTGCTGAAATGCTTACCATTGTTCAAAATGAAGCCTTTGCACATTAAAATTATTATTAGGGGCTTTTTCTTCAGCAGGATAACCTATTGAAATAAGGCTAATTGGAACTATATTTGAGGGCAGCTTAAAAAACTCTGTCATCATAGCCATTCGTTCATCCCTGCCAAAAATTCCGAGCCATACTGCTCCAAGCCCGCTTGCATGGGCAGCTAATAATAGATTCTGCGTTGCCGCAGAACAATCCTGGACCAGATAATTTACAGAATCGTCAATCTGAAGGTCTCCACAAACCAATACTGCAAGGGCAGCCTGATTGAGCATCTTGCCATAAGGGTGAAAATCAGCAAGTCTTTTTAGGTTTTCGCGCTCTTTTACAATTACAAAGTGCCAGGGTTGTTTATTACGGGCACTTGGGGCACACATCGCTGCATGGATAAGTTCTTCGATGAGTTCATCCTTTGGCATGGCCCCTTCTTTATACTGCCTGATGCTCCTTCGGGTAAAAAGGATTTCTTTTCTGTCCATCTTTGTTCTCCTTTAATTGTTAATCAGTATGAAAAAAAAAGGTTGGGTGCCTGAGGCACCCAACCCTTATTTTTAATAAGGAAAAGACTAATCTTCGTCTTTTTCTTCTGCTTCGTATGCTTTGAGCAATTGATCCTGTACATCTGAAGGAACCTGCTGGTACTCGGCATATTTCATAGTATAGGTTGCCCTGCCGCTTGTCAATGAACTTAGCGTGGTTGAATAACGGTTCATCTCTGCCAGTGGAACGCGGGCTTTAATCTTCTGATAGTTCCCTTCGCTGTCCATACCCATTACCATGGCACGACGTCCCTGAAGGTCTGTCATCACATCACCCATCTTATCACCGGGAACCATTACTTCTACATCATAAATTGGCTCAAGGATTTTTGGGCCTGCATTCTTGAACGCTTCCCTAAAGGCGTTACGACCAGCCAGTTTGAAAGAGATTTCGTTTGAATCTACAGGGTGCATTTTACCATCATAGATGTTCACTACGATATCACGGGCATAAGATCCTGTTAGAGGGCCTTCTTCCATTTTCTCCATGATCCCTTTCAGGATAGCTGGCATAAAACGGGCATCAATACTACCTCCAACGATACATGAGTTGAAAATCAACTTTCCGCCCCAGTTCAAAGTGTATTCTTCTTTGCCCCTTACTGGGAATTCGGTTTGATCTACTTTTCCTTCATAATGAGGTTCAATCATCATGTGAACTTCACCAAACTGTCCTGAACCACCTGATTGTTTTTTATGGCGATACATTGATTTTGCACTCTTTGTAATTGTTTCCCTGTATGGGATTTTTGGTGCATAAAACTCAATCTCAATTTTATTCAGGTGTTCAATCATCCATTTGGTAATAATCAGGTGCAATTCGCCCTGACCAGACAGGATTACCTGCTTCAACTCTTTTGAATGTTCATAAATCAGTGTTGGATCAATACCTGACATTTCCTTCAATACCCCTGCCAGCTTTTCTTCATCAGCAGTGTTTTTTGCTTTAACTGCAGTGCGGAATTTTGGATCTGGGAATACTATAGGTGGAACTACCTCATCACTATTCTTGGATGTGTTGAGCGTATTGTTTGTTTTGGTGTCCTTAAGTTTTATGGTTGCTGCGATATCCCCTGCTACAACCTTTTCAATTTTAACCCTGTTCTTTCCTGCTACAACAAATAACTGTGAAAGCCTTTCCTTTGAATTGGTCTGCGCATTCAACAAATCTATGGCTTCTGTTAATTGTCCGGCATAGACTTTAAAGAAAGAAATCTCACCAAGGTGGGGTTCAACAGATGTTTTGAACACAAAAGCCAATGCAGGATCGTTTGCATTGAAAGTAAGGTCTTTACCTGCTGCATTTTTTACATAAGGTACTTCATTTGGCGAAGGAAGGCTCTCAGTAATAAATTCCATTAAACGGCTTACTCCCTGATTGTGCTTGGCACAAGTACAGAATAAGGGGAACATTGTCCTGGTAACAATCCCTTGTTTTATCCCTTTGGTAAGCTCTTCGGCAGTAAGTGTCCCATTCTCAAAAAATGTTTCCATCAATGCTTCATCACTTTCAGCAGCGGCTTCAACAATTTTTGACTGGTACTCTTCTGCCTTTGCTTTATGCTCTGCAGGTATGTCAAGTATTTCTACCTTGCCGCCTCCCTGTGGGAATTTGTACATCTTCATTTTCAACACGTCAATAACGCTGTCGAAACCAAGACCTGCATTCACCGGGAATTGTGCCGGGATTACTTTCTCACCAAATTGTTGAACCAACTGGCGGAGCGTTTCATCAAAATTGGCCTTGTCATGTTCCAATTGGTTCATTACAAAAACACAAGGCTTCTGATATGCTGTTACTGAACGCCAGGTAATTTCAGTACCTACCTCTACACCGTTCTGGGCATTGACCATCATCACTGCTGTGTCTGCAACTTTCAGGGCTGCTATCACTTCTCCGATGAAATCATCAAAGCCTGGTGCATCAATAATATTTATTTTATGATTATTATATTCGGAATACAGAACTGTGGAGAATATTGAATTCTGCCTTTCAAGCTCTATTTCCCTGTAATCAGAAACGGAGTTTTTATCATCTACAGATCCCCTGCGATTAATGACGCCCCCTTCAAATAACATCGCCTCGGCGAGTGTCGTTTTTCCTGTTTTAGCTGCCCCAATGAGCACTAAGTTTTTGATTTCATTTGTTTGATATACCTTCATGACAGTGTACCAATAGTTTATTGTGAAGAAAATTAATTTGGTTCTTGAATAAAGTGGCTAAAATTATAAAAAAACTGAGTATGCCCTGCATTTTTTTGTTGCTCACAAAAAAATAATTCTTAAAGCACTATCATTCAGTGTTATAATTCCGGCTTTATTGCACCTTTTTTCAAAAAACCTATTTACAAAGAAAACCTTACCAGGTTATGAAAGTCCATTAGCCTGTTTTTCAATTCGGCATCCGTAACATCCTGGAGCCTTTGTGTACCAAATTTCTCAACGGTAAACGATGCAAGCGCTGAGCCATGTATCAAAGCTGTCCTCAGATGCTCAAAAGTTACATCATTTTGTTTTGCAAGATAACCAATAAATCCTCCTGCAAAAGTATCTCCTGCCCCTGTTGGGTCAAAAACACTTTCCAATGGCATAGCAGGTGCTGAAAACATTTCATCTTTGCTAAATAGCAGTGCTCCATGTTCCCCTTTTTTAACAACAAGGTATTTAGGGCCCATTGTTAATATTTTTTTGGCTGCGGCTACCAAAGAATGTTTACCTGAAAGCTGACGGGCTTCTTCATCATTGATTGTTAATACATCAATCATTGTAAGAACCTCCATCAAATCATCCCAGGCACTGTCCATCCAGAAATTCATTGTATCCAAAACAATAAGCTTTGGCCTTTTTGCCATCTGCTTGATTACCCCTATCTGTATTGCAGGGGTTAAATTGCCTAACATTAAAAAATCAGCATCTTTTGCTGCTTCCGGAACAACAGGGTTAAATTTTGCCAGTACATTAAGCTCTGTCACCAATGTATCGCGCTGGTTCATATCCTGGTGATATTTCCCTGCCCAAAAAAAGGTTTTATCATTGGGATCTATTTTCAAACCATCCAGGTTGATCCCGTTATCCTTCATTAAATCAAGATGCTCCTGGGGGAAATCATTCCCAACAACAGAAACAACATGAACAGGTTTTATATACCTGCTGGCAGCCAAGCCTATATAAGTACCTGCCCCACCTAATATCTTACCTGTTTTCCCATAAGGGGTCTCTATCTGATCGAAGGCTACACTGCCTACTATTAACAAACTCATATTTTTTTATTTTTGAAAAATGTTCCTGCAAAGATAATTTAAATATCAAAAACAATTGCCCTTAAGCTTAGTAATCAAAGCTTTTGATTTTTTGTAGAATGCCCCTTAATTAGGCAGTTTTTATTTAACTACCTGATTTTACTTACAAACAGTCTGCGTATCATTGCAAAAAAAATATTTATTAAAAAGTCAAATACAATAAAATGACATTTTTTTAAATGAAGAATCATATATAACATTGCCGGGATTTCTTGATTAATATCAATAACTTATAATAAACCACCAATGTCAAAGAATGATTTAACAATTTATTTATTGGGATAATTGTATTTTTGTGAACAAGCCATCACTGTTATATGATAAAACATCTGAACCTCTGTTTATTATTCATTCTTATTATCCTGGGCATCTATTCATGCAGGACTTCAAGGGTATCAGGAAGGGGCGAAGCACCCGAAGATTTACAGGTTGAATGGGATGATCCTGTTCAGGTTAAAGCACAGGTAAAAAAAACAGGAAAGAAAGCTGATCGGGAGTTTTATGAACTGAACTCTAAAAAACTCGGGTTTGATTTAACAGGTGAAGAAGATCAAAGATTAATTGCCTTTATTTCGGATTGGCTGGGAACGCCTTATAAATATGGTGGAAAAACAAAAAAGGGCACTGATTGTTCTGGTTTTATAATGGTGCTGTATAAGGAAGTATATGGCATCGACCTGGCAAGGTCGAGTTATGATATTGCAAAAAATTCAAGGGAAATAAAAAAGAAAAACCTTAAAGAGAGCGACCTGGTGTTTTTTAAGACCACAAAGAACAGGATTTCCCACGTTGGTATATACATTAGCAGGAACAAGTTTGCCCATGCTTCTTCGAGCCGCGGTGTAACCATCAACGATTTGTCTGAGGAGTATTATGTTAGGACTTTTGCAATGGCAGGGAGGGTCAGGGATTAGCTATACTAAAACAAATGCCTGAAAGGCACGAGCATTCTCTCGAACAGTCTTTGAATTAAAGGTCTTTGCAACCATTCATGAAAACTAAACTCCTCACATTCAGCCAGGCTCTCATGAATATGTTTCACAATTTGCCTTACAATAATCTTTTCTGTTCCCACAAGGCATATCTCATGTTGATACCTGAAGCTTCTATAATCAAAGTTTGCTGAACCCATAACAAAGCAATCCCTGTCAACAAGAAAAAGTTTCGCATGCAGGTTCTGGGGCAAATAATAAAAAATCCTTACCCCATGTTGTGAGAGCTCACCAAAATATCGGTTTGAAAGTAAATCCATAACGCCCACATCAGATTTTTTAGGGATAATAACATTCACTTTTACGCCTCTCAGGCTTGCTTCTATTAATGCTTTACGTAGCAAACTGCCCGGCAGGAAATAAGGTGTTTCTATAAATATTTCCTTTTGGGCTTTGGTAATCAATTCCATGAATTTCTTCCTGACTGGCTGATGGATTAAGGAAGGGACATCCCTTAGGATTTCAAAATCCTCAAACCTGACTGCCTGGGTAAAAGCAAGTTTATCGTAATAATATTTATTATAAATCTCAAAGTTGCCCAGGAAAATATCCTTGAGTTTTAAAGCAATATCACCTTTAATACGGAAAACACTTTCGCGCCAGTTTAGGCTATAATTGGAAATGTTTGCTGAGCCAATATATGAGATCTTATCATCAATAATTAAAATCTTCCGGTGGTCTCGTCTGTGGTTTTTTGTAAATGCATCCCAGCTTAGTTTAATCTTTTTAAAGAACCTCACTTCGCCACCACATGCTACAAAATCATGAAAGAATGAATAGCTTGCGGTGCCGCCCCAGCTATCAACAAGGATTTTAATCTTAACGCCTTCGCGGCATTTCTTTAATAACATATCCCTGAAGCGTATCCCAATGGGATCATGGGCAAAACGATATAATTCCAGGTAAATATAATCAGTGGCATGTTGAATATCCGACAGCATTGAAGTATAATACTTCAATGGGTCGGAAAACATTTTATAATTGCCACCAGCATTATCCATATTATTTTTACCTAAAAAAGTGTTTGCAAAACACTGTTTTGCAAATATATTGGTTTTGATGAATTATGTGATTCCTTTCTGATGCTCTTTAGTTTATTTTTTAAGCAAGGAAGTTAAAATCCATAGTTGAACCCTACATGAAAAGTAGTGTTTTTTCCAAGATAAAACTGAGGCGTATAATCAGAAGGGCCTTCAATATCAGAAAACTCACATGCAAGATTGAGCCAGGCATCATTGATAATCTGGAACTGGGTTTTCAATAATATGGATTCAGAATCCCAAACCACTTCATCCATAAAAGGGAGCCCAAGCCTTGTACCGCCAATGCTGTTGTAATCTTTTCCTTTGCGTGCATGGGTATATGAGATCTGGGCACGAAGAGTCCGCCAGGGTTTAACAACCAATGACAAATAAATCTCATCACTGTTGTCCCTCAGGTAATGGCCAAGGTTAAAACCATTTGAGTTAAAATTGGTAGTAGGGATGATATGTTGGTAAACCAAAGGATTGGTGCGTGTGTATTCGGCTATCAGTGAAACATTTTTAAGAGGAAAATCGCTCAAAGCACCACCTGCCTTAATGCTTACAAAGTTAGAATGGTCTTCTTTATTCCACATGCGCGAAATAGCTATCTCATCAACAAATATTGTAGAATAAATATGCAGGTGCTTTATAAGCCTGCAACTCATATCGAAAAACATTTGGGCATTCTGGCCGCCATAATTGCCTTCAGCATAAGTATGGTCGAGCGATTTATAAAAAAACACCGGGATAATGTAGGCAGGGTTAAAACCCACATCACTATACATTGCCGAGTTTCCGATTGAAAGGTTAAGCTTGCCCCAGGGTTTAAACGTAAACATATTGGCAACCATAAACTTATTGTGATAAACTTCACGGGTTGTTTGGGCATAAGCCGAATTAAAGGTATAAGTCCTTAGGGAGTCAACAAGCCCACTAACCATCCAGCCATGGATGTAGTTAAACTCGAACCATTTTACAGGCCTTGCCTGAACGCTTATAGTTGCAAATGAAGGGGGCTTGGGACTAAAAATATTGGCTCCGTTATAATTGGTGCCCCATTCAAAATGGTCTTTTATCATGGCAACGCTTAACCATTTGTTGCTATAGGTAATGCCCCCCCTCATCTCGCTGTATTCGTGATCCTTATAGGCAGCACCAACACGTTGGTTGAGCATCCCGGGCATGCTGATACGTTCCTTTTCGTAATTATCCCTGAGGCTTGCATATACACCCCAATGAGAACCTACGTAGCCATAAGCCTCAGCACCCCACCAACGGTGATAGTTGGTGCCGCTCTCATTGCTATAAAAGTTTAATCCGGCAATGGGATTTATTGTAAATGTAAACAAGCTGTCGCGATACGAAAAAGTATCAATCCTCTTTTTTATATTTAGCGATTGGGGCAATTCTTTACAAAAATCCCTCAAATAAAAATCAAGCTCTTTCTTCTGCCTTGTGTTTAATAAATCCCTTTTCCCGTTCACTTCAGCCAGCTTATTGGCAATCAGTTTTCTCGAATATGGCTTAATGCCGGTAAATAAATCGATAACATGGTTATTTGCCATCTCATCCAGAAAATCATAAATCCCCTGATTGGATACATGGTGATAGACAACCTGTGAATGGGCAAATGGCATAAAAAATAACATGCCAGCAACAAGCAACAAAAAATACTTTTTCATCCGTTATAATATTTTTGGTTAATGGAAGGATAGAACTCCATGTTTGCTGTTTAGAAAGCTTACTGAGGAAGGCTCAGTCACCTTTCCAGGGTCTGAAGGTGCTGCGGTGGCTGAGCTTGCCGAAGCCATAGTATTTAATTTGCAAACAAGTTCGATTCATCCTTTTATTCAAGCAAAGAACCCTTATTCATTTCATTACTGCCAAAGCATACCTAAGTCTGTTACAGGCAGCTTTGGCGATGAAAATTTTTTGCCAATAAAATTAATCATTTAAATAAAATAAAAGTAGAAACACATTCACCAGACAAGCAATTTCCTTTTTTTATTTGATAGGTTTTTCTATTTTAGCATCGTAAACCTTAATCCGGCAAGCTGTATTTTTAAAACAGGCAAACCAAATGCTTCTCCCTGCTTAAAATTGTAACCAAAGGATTAGGCTTATTAAGAAATGTGATTATAAACGAAAATCCGTAATTTGATAGTTTACAAAAAGTCAATCTAGTTAAAACAACGACTTAATAAAAAACTACATGGATACTAATAAATTCAATCAGAATTATCAAAATCAGTTAAAAAAACAAATAGATGAAGAATAGAATTTTTTTAAGCTTGTGTTTTTCAATATCCTTTTTTAATGGGTTTTCTCAGAATGCTGGAATAAAGTTGGAGAAATTTGAGCCTTCGGAATGCTTAGAAGAAGATCATTTCCATAGTTTACATAACAGGATTGTTTTACAGGAATTTAAAGATAATCAATATTTTATTGAGATTGCAGTTGTTGATAATTGTTGTTTTGGAGAATTTGGAAATGTTACGGTTACTGGGGATACATTAAAACTATCCTATAAAGGACGTGAATATCCTGAAATTAATGCCAAGGGGGATACTATTGACTGGTATTCTGAAGTGTGTGATTGTAATTGTTGCTTTCATTTTAAATACCAAATAAAGGGTTTAGAGCAAAAACATTATATAGTTTTTGCAAACAACAAACCAATTGAATATTCGCCCCATAAATATCGGACAAAACCAGTAAAGTATGATATCGTGAATGGTGACACCATTAATTATTACGATATTTATGGTTTCAAACAAGGATGTCATATTGTAAAAAACGAAGAGGGAAAAGTAATTTCAAAAATGCAGTATGTTGATGACAAGGAAATAAATGGAATTCACTTAAGGGGTTACTATGAAAGCGGCGAAATACGACATGAAATTTTTATTGAAAACGGGGGATTTTCAAGAGAAATTGAATACTTCAAAAATGGTCAGATAAAGATGGATTGTGAAATTAAGGGACAGTTTGATGACAACCCAAAATGTAAAGAGTTTGATGAACAGGGAAATCAAGTGAAAAAAGAACAATAAAGCATTAAAAGAATAAATTCATTTAATAAAACCACTAAGAAAAAGAAACTGTTTTTTTTGATTTTGTTCATGCCTTTTATTTTATATTCTCAGGAAAAAACAACATTATCCAAGCATGAGATAGTAGGGTCATGGGAAATTAAAGATATTAAAGTCAATGGTGTTATCAGTTCGGAATATGATCCATCATTTCATGATGAAATAATTTTAAGAGAAGATAGTACTCTCACAATAACAGATAAAGCTTATGGTTATGATCAATCAGGCTCCTGGAGGATTATTGATAGTAATCATTTGGAATTAACTGATAATGAAGACGGCGAAATATTATTATTTGAAATTGCTTCTTTAGAACTACCCGATTTAGTTGTAAGACTTGAGGAAGATGGTTGTTTGATTGAAATGGTGTTGTTTAAAAAGCAATTACATCTAAACACTTTTTAGTGTCTTCTAACAAACACTTGAACAGGCGTTTGTTGGTGTTTCTCATTGTTTGCGCATTTGTAATGTTTTTTAAATGGCCATTTGGATTTGCACGAAAGCCTTTTTTATTGATGGTTATGTGGTTTCACTCGCAAACATGTCCGGTTTATACTTTAATTTAAACAAAGGACACTTAATTAGTACATAGCCCCCCGGCACTCTTTCAAGAACTATTACAGGCGGTTTTGGCTATGAAGGTTATTTTCCAATTAGAATACTCTCATCTGGTATAGCAATTCTTTTTTATTTATTAGGTTCATCTTTTTATCGACCTTGTTAATATCTTTCAGCAAAGCCTGTTCAATGATTGCTGTTGGTTTTTGTGATGTGTTGAAAAAAAAACCTTAAAGCATGGATATTTGCAAACTGTTTTCTTTCTGATTTTCAAAACATTTACTTATTTTTGTTGCTTTCAAAAATAAACAAAACCTTAAAACGCTAATCATCTAAAAAAACACAAACACATGAAGAATTTAAGTTTATTGTGTTTTTCCTTGTTGTTTTCAATCTTTACTTGGGGTGTAAATAGTATTACCCCGGCCTTGCAAAAAGAAATGAATGCAAGGTCATCTGAAGACAAGATAAGGATCAACATTCGTTTAACAAACCAATATGATACAGACGCACTGTATCAAAAAAGCAGGATTTTTAGCTCGGCAAATGAAAGAAGGTCGTTTGTTGTTGCTGAACTTAAGTCATTCAGTAAAGAGAGCCAGGCATCGTTGATAAGTTTTCTTGAAGCAGGGAAAACTGTTTCTGCTGTTTCAGACATCAATGCGCTCTGGATTGCAAACGTAATTAATTGTTATGCAACTAAAGAAGTTATTGCGCAGTTGGATGAAAGGGATGATGTTGCATGGATTGATTATGATGAGATAAGAAACCTTATTCCTCCGGTAAAACCCGGGGAAGAGATCCTTCCACAGGATAATACAAAGCTAAATACATGGAATATCACCAAGGTTAATGCACAGCTTGTCTGGGAACAGGGATATACAGGTCAGGGTGCAATTGTTGCTGTTATTGATTCGGGGGTAAACTATAACCACCAGGATTTAGCAGACCACATGTGGACACATCCCGATTACCCATTTCATGGTTATAACTTTGCGAATAACAATAATAACCCAATGGACGGACATAGCCATGGGACACATTGCGCTGGTACTGTTGCAGGTGATGGAACCGCAGGAACAAGTACCGGGATGGCTCCTGATGCTACCATCATGGCCCTTAAAGTGCTTGCCGATGATGGCGATGGCTCTGAGTCAAATGTGTGGGCTGCTATTCAGTTTGCTGTCGAACATGGTGCAAATATCTTCAGCATGTCTTTAGGCTGGTTACATGACTGGACTCCCGACAGGGTCACCTGGAGGACAACCATGGTCAATGCCCTGAGCGCCGGACTTATTGGCTCTGTGGCTGCCGGAAATGAAGGCGACCAACAATACTCATATCCTATTCCTGACAATGTCAGGACTCCCGGCGATTGCCCCCCACCCTGGTTACACCCCGATCAGACTACTACCGGTGGAATTTCTGCTGTTGTTTGCGTGGGTTCTGTTACCGAATCTAATGAATTATCATACTTCTCTGCAATAGGGCCTGTTACCTGGCAGGAAACACTCGTATATGGCGATTATCCTTATTCACCAGGCATGGGTCTTATCCGCCCCGATATTGTTGCACCAGGAAGCGATATTACTTCAACATCCAATACAAATAATACTGGTTACACAGTAAAAAGTGGCACATCTATGGCTACACCTTGTGTTGCCGGTCTTATGGCCCTTGCCGTTTCTAAAAATATCAATATCACCCCTGAAGAGATTTCAATGTTGTTGGAAACAACTGCAATCCCTTATGCAGCTACCAAAAGCAATACTTATGGTTCAGGTCGCGTTGATGCCCTTGCGCTTATCAATGCAACTCCTTTCCCTGGCCCTCAGTATGTTTCTCATACTATCAATGACCCATACGGGAACAATAACGGAATTATTAACCCTGGCGAAACCATATCTATCAGCCTTGAATTGAGCAACCTCTCTGACGAAGACTATCTGGGTGTGAATGTTGTCGTAAGGTCTCAATCCCCTTATTTAACATGCATTGACTCTGTAGCAGTATATGACAATATACCAGCCCTGGGCTCTTTCAATTATGAAGATGCTTTTTCTTTTTTAGTTTCCGACTCTATCCCCGACCGGCTTCCTTTGGAGTTTCTTATTACCAGCAATACCGGGGAAATTGAAAGTGAGATTTCATTTTATGATGAATCCCATGCCCCTGATGTTGTATTTAGTGAAGTTATTATTGAAGATCCTGAAGGTAATAACAATGGACGTATTGACCCGGGCGAAAATATCAGTATTGTTTTCCCTTATACAAATATTGGCCAGATGGAAGCTCAGGCAGGCACTATTACTATAGAGGCACTCCAGCCCCAAATGCTTTTTGAGAACAATCAGCAAAATGTTGCTCCTTTGGCAGTCAATGCTACCGGACAGGTATCTTTCGATGCTACAGTCCATTCAACCACTCCTATGGGCTCAGCTATTTTCTTAAAACTTACCCACCAATATGGAGGCTATAATAATGTCATTCTATACAGGGTAAAAGTTGGCGAAATTGTTGAAGACTTTGAAAGTGGCAACTTCTCTCTTTTTGATTGGGGCTTTTCAGGCTCTCAGCCCTGGATCCTTACCAACCAGTCAGATGAGGTTTATCAAGGTGACTTTAGCTCTAAAAGTGGTGTCATTACAAATAACACCTTCTCCCAGATGTTTATGGCTTATGAAGTTATGAGCGATGATACAATATCATTCCGTAGAAAGGTCTCAAGCGAAGCAGGTGCGGATGTCCTTAAGTTCTATATCGATAATGAAGTTGTTGCCCAATGGTCTGGCGAACAGGACTGGGAACGCTTTGAATTCCCTGTTGCAGCAGGAAGCCGTACTTTCAGATGGGTCTATCAGAAAAACAGCGCAAATGCCTCTGGCAGCGATGCCGCATGGGTCGATTTTATCCAATTGCCCCCACAACTCAGCATCACCGCATTTGCCGGTTATGATACTGAAATATGTGCTGATGGGCTTGTTGAACTGAATGGTTATGTTGGTAATGCTTCTGATTTTTATTGGGCTTCTTCAGGCGATGGCACCTTCACTGATGAAAACAACCTTGAAACTGTTTATACTCCTGGTCCCCAGGATATCATCGAAGGTGATGTCCATTTAAGCCTAAACGTTCCGGGAAATCAAACTTTCCTTGCTACTGATACCATGTTTGTTGGTTTCTTACCACTTCCTGTTGTTGATTTAGGCAATGACACCACTATCTGCCAGGACGATTATATCATTCTTGATGCCGGTGAAGGCCACACAAGCTATCTTTGGAGCAATGGCTCTACAGATCGCTTCCTTACAGTTGATTACTCCTTCTATAACGAAATGACTGTTGAGGTTTCTGTAATTGTTACATCTGAGAACTCCTGCCAGGAAACCGATACTGTATTTGTTGATTTTGTGATTTGTGATGGTGTTGATGAAAATAATCCTGATAACCTTAAACCTTATTTTTGGCCAAACCCTGCCAAGGATGAGATAAATATTTCTGGATTTAACATCAAACAAATCGAAATCATTGACATCAGAGGCTGTGTTTGGTTAAGTAAAGTAGTTGAAAAATCTGATGATAACCTCTTTAAGCTTAACATAAACAGCTTGCCCCAGGGCATTTTCTTTATCCGCTTAAGCTCGGATGGACAAAGCCACGTTTTGAAAATGATCAGGGAATAATAGCATTGCTTTTGTTTAATTTTATCAAGCCCCTTTGTCTAATAGCAAAGGGGCTTGTTTTTTATCTTCAGGACGTAATGAAATATCTGCATCGGGCCTGACAAATAATATGTTTTTTCACAAACCCTGTTTATATATATTTGCCAGCAAGGCTAAAAATATAAATAGCAAGCCAGTATGTAGCCAGGATAATATGCTCAGAAAGACGGAATGGTTTTTTAAATATATTGAATGCAATTACTGAATCCGAAAAGCTAAATAATAACGATGCAATAAGCAATCCAATATTCCTGAGCCTTTGATCTGTCAAAAACAAACCAATAGCCTGCCAATTCATAAACATAATGATAATCATATAGATACCAATTGCCCACTTGAAGTCTCTCAGGTTTTTTCTTAGAAACAAATAATACGACATAAAGAATACAAAAAGAACCAACAATAGGCGCCAATCTGAATAAAAGCCATACAAACCTATAAATGCATAAGAAAAGCCAAAATGAGCTATTGAAAAGGCAATGATGCCTTTTAGCAGGTATTTGTACTCAATAAGGTATATATCACCAATAATGGCAAAAACAAGCGATGCTATTATCCTTTGCGAATATGCTGTTGGATGCCCTGCATGAACCGAAATGGCCAAAGCCAAAATTAAGATGCTTGTCAGGGGCTTTAACCATGAAAAAAGCACGATGTTTTTAATATGATAAGCATAAATGGCAGAAATGGCACTGACAGCAATAATTACCGAAAGGATTACCGTAATCATAATCAATTGCTTTTAATAGTTTTTGGGCTTATTTGAAAAAAAATAGTTTTGAAACAAGAATATATCTCATTCAAATATACAATTTTTGTGTAAATCGAACTATTATGCTACTGATTTCTTACAATGAATACTTATCAGCATCATAGTATTTTATCAAATAAACATAAAATAATTCAGGAAAATTAATAATCTAGGTAAGGTATGAGGCCAGGCAGGCCAGGCAAGAATTAAACCTTTAAATCCTTTTTTTCATGCCAAAAATCCTTTTTATAAACACGTAAATATCAATAAAACAGCACAATATACGAAACTATTGTTGCCCTAAACTGTTTAAAACTACTTCTTCGTTTGACTTTAACCGGATTTCAACCGGACTTGAAACGGGCTTGAGCCGCTTTCAACCCGCCTCAAACCCGCCTCAAACCCGCCTTAAACCCGGCTCAACCCCGGCTCAACCTATACCATGGTATTGATTTGCTTTCTCTTTGGAGCTTTTATGAATGCTATCAGCAGGCAAACGTTTTCCCCGCAAACACTGTTAACAATGCTTGAAGTTTAATGCAAAAAGCTTCCAATGCCTGGCCGTTAAGCAATGGCATGTTTTGAATAAAAGTAAAAAGGAGACAGGTTAAGAAATGCTTTGACCTGATTGTTTTAACCGAAAAGATGTTGAAATACTTCTTCGATTTTTGAAACAGGGATTACCTTAAGCCCGTTAAGGGATGAAGGGGCTGTTTTAGGGTTAAAGCGGGAGATAAAGATAGCATCAAACCCTAATTTTGACGCTTCGGCAATACGTTGTTCCACACGGCTTACAGGCCTAATTTCACCAGAGAGGCCCACTTCGGCAGCAAAACAGAATTTCTCACTTACGGGGATATCTTCGGAAGATGATAATATTGCAACAATGACGCCCAGGTCGATGGCAGGGTCATCAACTTTTATCCCTCCTGTGATGTTAAGAAAAACATCCTTTGCAGAGAGACGAAAACCACATCTTTTTTCAAGGACTGCCAATAACATGTTTAACCTTCGGACATCGAAGCCTGTGCCTGAGCGTTGAGGGGTTCCATAAGCAGCAGAGCTTACCAGGGCCTGGGTCTCAATCATCAGGGGCCGTAGCCCTTCCATGGTTGCTGATATTGCAACACCACTGACAGCTTCTTCACGATGCGATAGCAGGATTTCAGATGGGTTTGTGACTTCACGCAAACCATTGCCCTGCATCTCGAAAATACCTATCTCATTTGTTGAGCCAAACCTGTTCTTCACTGCCCTCACAATCCTGTAAAAATGATGGCGGTCGCCTTCAAAATGCAATACAGCGTCCACAATATGTTCAAGGATTTTAGGCCCTGCAAGCGTCCCGTCTTTTGTGATATGGCCAATGAGGAATACCGGGATCTGGTTTTCTTTTGAGTATCGTTGAAGCTGGGCTGTACATTCCCTGATCTGGCTTATGCTCCCGGCTCCTGATTCAACAACTTCTGTTTGTAAGGTCTGAACGGAATCAATTACGAGCATTTCGGGTTGAAGCTCCTGGATATGCAGGAATATTTTTTCCAATGAAGTTTCGGCAAGGATGTAACATTGACTTTGGGTCAATCCAAGGCGTTCGGCCCTCATGCGGATTTGCATTTCGCTTTCTTCGCCAGAGACATAGAGTATTTTAACCTTTTCCATCTTCAGGGCTATCTGGAGCATCAGGGTGGATTTCCCAATTCCCGGCTCCCCACCTATAAGTATCAAAGCCCCTGAAACGATACCACCTCCCAGTACCCTGTCCAGTTCAGCGTTGCCGCTGCTTATCCTCATCTCTTGCTTAAGGACGATATCCTGAACTTTTATTGGGGATGAAGAAGCACTTAATCCCGTTTTGCGGGACAAAGAGGAGGAAGTTTTTTCAACAACTTCTTCTACATAAGTGTTCCATTGTTGACATGAAGGGCATTTGCCAATCCATTTGGGAGATTGTGCCCCGCAATTCTGACAAAAGAAAGCAGTTTTTATTTTGGCCATTGTAATAAAAAAAATGCAGGTTTTCGATGAAAGACCTGCATTGATATTTTAACGTTTATCTTTATTCCTGTTTTGAAAACTCTTTGTATTCAAGACCAGCATCTTTTTGCCCTGAAAGAACCATTTCGGTATCTGTCATTTTATGAACATTCCACTCCATGTTATAAGCATCTAAAGAAGGGGGAAAGTCAATGACGATAAGCTTTGTTGAACCAATCCTTGTCTTGAGCAGGTAGCTTCCCTGACCCAATAATACCTGATCGGTACTATTGCTTTTGGATACCTGGTAAATTGAAAGCGTGCTCTCGAAAAAGCGCCACTCTATCTGAGTGGTATTATCAATATTGCCAATATCAATAAGGACCCAGACACCTGAAAGCATTTCATCATTTGCCTTTTTACAACTGTTAAAGCAAAACGAAACCCCTGCAATAAACACACTTAGCAATAAGATGTTTAATATTTTGTTTCTCATGCGATTATTGATTGATTACTTTGAAACAAAAATATGAAAATTCTTGTTTTAAAAAAAATTTTGTTGAATTAAAGAAAAAGAAAAGGATTAAGGCCGATTAAGCTTTTCAATAATATTGGTGCTTGAATAACCTTCAACAAGTTCAATGGTTTTAACCTGACCCCCTTTAGCTTTAACAATGTCATAACCAACAATGTCTTCGGGCTTGTAATCGTTACCTTTGACCAGAATGTCAGGTTGAACAAGCTGGATCAATGAATAAGGGGTGTCGTCTTCAAAAAGGGTAACGGCGTCAATAAAACGGAGTGAAGCAAGGGCCATTGCCCTGGCATACTCGTTGTTGACAGGCCTCTGAGGACCTTTCAGCCGTTTAACAGATGCATCGGTATTCAGGCCAACGATTAGGATATCGCCTAAGGAAGCTGCTTTTGAGAGGTATTCGAGGTGCCCGAGATGGATAATATCGAAGCACCCATTGGTAAAAACAATTTTTTTATCAAGGAAACGCCACACAGAAAGCTGCTGGATTAATGAATCACGGTCAAAGATCCTTGTTTTAACAAACTCATATTTATTGAAAGAGGTCATGCCCGATTTGTTGAAACTTTGATTTTGTTTTTCTTGCGTTCAAAAACTAACATGCCCAAAGAAAACAATCCAAGGACAATGATAAGCACCATCTGGCTTGTATGCGAGAGATATGCAAAAGAAACAGCTCCTTGTTCAGGGATAGTAAACAGCTCAACAAGGGCAGTGATAATCAGGAAATGATAAGCACCAATACCACCAGGCACCGGTGCAGCTACACCAATACTACCAGCAACCAGAAGGGTAAATCCATCGGCAACCTGAAGATGGGAGGTTGCGGGAAGGGCAAAGAAAATCAGGTAAGTCATAAAGAAATAAAATGTCCAGATAAGGACAGAGTATGTCAGAAACAAGGCTTTGTTTTTAACTTTGCCAATTGACAGTATGCCCAACCAAAAACCTTTTATAATACGGGTAATTTTTTTATACCAGTTTTTTGTAGCCAGTTGTTTTTTAAAAACAAAATATAAAACCACCAAAACTGCAAAAAGAATTAATCCAGTAATGGCAATTATCATAATTCCATAGTAATTGCCCGAGATTTTTTGGCTAATGGGATCAAAGAGCCATGTATTAAGGAAAGATTGAAGGAGATCGAATTGGAGCATTACCGTTGTAAAAACCAGAACAATTAAACAGATAAGGTCGAAAGCACGTTCGGCTATTACTGTGCCAATGAGTTTATCAAAAGGGATCTTATCACTCTGGTTCAAAGCCCCGCAACGCGAAATCTCCCCAAGCCTTGGCACAACAAGGTTCATGAGGTATCCAACCATTACGGCAAAGAAAGTAGTCCTGAGCCTTGGTTTTTGGCCAATGGATTCGATAAGTTGGTTCCATCTCAAAGCCCTTAGTATATGGCTTATCATCCCGGCTACCATGGCTATGCCGACCCATAAAAAGTTTGCAGATTTTATTTGAATCCAGATATTGGCAATATCATGGTCTTTTGTAACGTACCAAAGCAAGGCAACCCCGGCAATAAGGAATAAGATGGTGCGTAAGTATGAACGGAATTTATTTTTCAATGTGATTATGCAAGTTTGTTATTTGTATCAGGAAAGATGATATAGGGAGTGAAAGCTTTGGCTTCGTTAAATTCCATCGATGCATAGGACATGATAATAATAACATCGCCAACGCAAACCTTTCGGGCAGCAGGGCCATTGAGGCATATTGTGCCACTTCCCCTTTTGCCTTTAATCACATAGGTTTCCAATCGTTCACCATTGTTCACATTAACAACATGGACTTTCTCATTTTCGATAACATTGGCAGCATCCATCAGGTCTTCATCAATGGTTATACTCCCGATGTAATTGATATCGGCTTCTGTAACAGTTGCTCTGTGTATTTTGGATTTCAAAACCTGAATTTGCATAAGAAAAGAATGAAGTGAAAATTGAAAATCAGCAAAATGACTAAACGTCTTTTATGGAACAAAATTACTTAAGCGAACTTAAAATGCCAAAAAAGATTTGACTATTAAGATCCCGGGAACCTGTTATTAAGTCTGGCGGCCTATGAATTCGCCACAGACAGGCATGAATATTTATTTTAAAAGGGGATATTATCAATGAGCCTTACAGGGCCATGATAGACTGCAATAAAAGCCCTGTATGTATTGCCGGGTAGAATTTTTTCGGTGGGCTGAAGAGTATTGGCATCAGCAACCTCAAAATATTCCAGCTCCATTTGGTGCTCTTCAATCTGATCCTTTACCCATTGTTTTATTTCCAAAATACTTTTGGATTCTTTAAAGGAAGCTGCTTTATTCAGGGTTTGAAAAATTATTGGTGCAACAGATCGCTGTTGGTCATTCAGGCGCATATTCCTTGAACTCATTGCAAGCCCATCGGCTTCCCTGACTATTTGACAAGGAACAATGTCAACAGGCAACCCTGTTTGCTTAACAAGTTGTTTTACAATAAGTAATTGTTGATAATCCTTTTCACCAAAATAAGCTTTTTGCGGCTGGACGATTTCAAGTAGCTTTTTGACAACAACAGCCACGCCATTAAAATGACCAGGCCTGAAGGCCCCTTCCATTACAAGTTCGAGACCTCCAAACTGAAACTGTGTAAGATCCGGGCTTGGATACATCTCTTTGGCATCAGGGTTAAAGACCACATCACAACCTGCATCAAACAATTTCTTAAGGTCTGCCTCTATTGTTATGGGGTATTTTGTGTAATCCTCAGGGTTGTTGAACTGAATAGGGTTTACAAAAATACTGCAAACAACAATTTGATTTTCAGCCCTTGCCTTTTTAATTAACTCAATATGGCCCTGATGGAGTGCCCCCATTGTTGGGACAAATCCAATCTGGGAATTCTTATTTATGAAAGGCGCCAGATATGCTTTTGTGGCATCAATGGTTTTAAATATAAACATATCTAAAATAATTTAACGTTGGGTGTAAACGAAAGCTGTTTTGTTTTACTTTAAGGCGAAAAAGATAAATTTTTTTTATATCAGCCTGAAAATAAACCTGCAAAGCTAAAAGGATTACTTGAATATCTGCAAAAAAAAACGTAATTTTGCATATCCCAAATTTAACTGTCAAAAAAAAGCTTATGGAAAAACCCAGAGTTCTTTTCGTTCAACAGGAAATTACACCCTATTTAAAAGATTCTCCCATGGGCCTTCTGGGCCGCCATCTTCCCCAAGGAATTCAGGAAAAAGGAAAAGAAATCAGGACTTTTATGCCCCGGTTTGGTTGCATCAATGAAAGAAGAAACCAATTACATGAAGTTATCAGACTTTCTGGAATGAACCTTATCATAAATGATACTGACCATCCTCTGATTATTAAAGTGGCCTCAATACAATCTGCCCGAATGCAGATTTATTTTATCGACAATGAAGATTTCTTCCAAAGAAAATTTACTACTGTTGATAAAAACGGTAAATATTTCTCTGATAATGATGAAAGAAGTATCTTCTTTTGTCGCGGAGTATTAGAAACCGTTAAGAAACTTCAATGGTCTCCTGACATTGTGCATTGCAATGGATGGATGACAAATGTGATGCCTTTGTTTTTAAGGACTGCCTATAAGGATAATCCAATGTTTACAGACACTAAAATTGTTTATTCTGTTTATGATGATGATTTTCCTGAAAAACTCCCTGATGATTATTTTAACAAAATCAAAATGGAAGGGATAGAAGATAGTCATCTGGAAGCATTCAGGGATCCATCTTATGTTAATATTTCTAAAGCAGCTATTTCGCTTGCCGATGGCATTGTAATCGGAAGTGAAAAGATAAATCCTGAAATTCAAGAGTTTATCATGAAGTCTGGGAAGCCTGTATTACAGTTCCCGGGTAATGAAAACTATACAGATGCCTACAATGATTTCTATGATGAAGTATTGGTGTCGGAAAACGTAATGTCTGAATAATAATTATTCTATATTTGCGTTTCTTTTACATTAATACAACTGATTTGTCAAACCTAATTCTTTAATAATTTGAAAAAGATCAAATTCCCCCGTATCCACGGGGGATTTTACCGTTTAATATACGGCTGTCTCTTTGCTGGTTTCATATTTTTTTCTGCATGTACTAACCCTGATGATATTGGCCTGGACTTTATCGATGACCAGTTGGGGGTTGAACGTGTAGATACCTTTTTGATTTATGCATCAACAGTTAAAGAGGATAGCATCAGGACAGACTATTCGGCTTTAAACCTGGCCGGTTTTATAAATGACCCTGTCTTTGGGAGAACAAAATCCGGTTTCTTTGCACAATACAGGATGAATTCTGATAATATTGACTTTGGTGAAAACCCTCAGATAGACTCTGTTGTGCTTTCTTTGGTTTATGGAGGTTATTATGGTGATACCCTTACTCCCCAAACCATCAGGGTTATGGAAATTAAAGATTCTATCCTCGACAGGAATCCTTCTGTTAGGGCTTATTACTCCAATGAATACTTGCCTGTATATGAACAGGAATTAGGTAACCTTACTTTTTCCGGACGACCAAAGTCAAAGGATTTTGCTAATGATACTGTTAATACTACTTTTAACAGTTGGCCCCAGCACTTAAGGATCCGGTTATCTGATGAGTTTGGAACACGTATTTTAAATGCTGCCGAAGATAGCCTTTCAAATAATTACAATTTTACAAGGTTCTTTAAAGGTTTGTATGTAACAATGGATGAAGTTCCTTCTTCTTCTATGGCCTGTATTTATTATTTCCTGCTTACAAACGAATACAGCCGTCTTACAGTTTACTATCATAGTGGCAATAGCTCCTCACCCCAAAGCAGTTATAAGGTTTTTAACGTAAAGGATGAAAGCGGGCATTATAATGTCTTTGAAAGCTTCAATTTTGAGGGTACCCATCCTTCATTATATCAACAAGTGGTTGAAGGCGATACTACCGGAGGCGATAGCTTGCTGTTTATATCATCATTGTCAAGGACTGCATCCAGGATAAAAATCCCTTATCTTGACAATATGAAATCCTTTGGAAAGCGGATTGCAATCAATAAAGCACAGCTTGTGATGTATGCTGATACCACTTTTTCTGACACAGATGTATTATATCCTTCAGTAAAAGTAGGGCTTCAGCTTATTGACCCTGAAACAGGTGCATTAAGTAACCTCATTGATGAAGAATCCAATGCACTTGGAGGAGCTTATGTTAAAGCAGATAATTCTTATGTTTTAAACATAACACGCCAGCTACAGGAAATTATTTCAGGCGGGGTAACCAATAAAGACTTCAAACTTGTGGTTGCCGGTAGTGCTATTTTAGGCACCAGGGTAGTAATACGAGGCCCGGGACGTAGTGAAAAGCCACTTAAATTAATTGTGGCCTATACAGTATTGGAAGAATAAAAAAAAAGGCCGTTTATGATTTAATAAACGGCCTTTTTTTCATTGTATTTTATTAATTTAGATATTCGTTTTTCATTTTTTTTTAAAGGTAAATAATTCAACTAAATATGTGCGGAATTGTTGGATACGTAGGGCCCAGGGAAGCATACCCGATTCTCATCAAAGGCTTGCACCGTCTCGAATACAGGGGTTACGACAGTGCCGGGGTAGCATTGTTTAACGGGAACCTGAATCTCTTTAAAACCCATGGAAAAGTATCTGATTTAGAGGCAAGTGTGGTTGGAAAAGATATTTCAGGGAACATAGGCATTGCCCATACCCGATGGGCTACACATGGAGAACCCAATGATATTAATGCCCATCCTCACTTTTCCCCCACCAAGAAATTAGCAATTATCCATAACGGGATTATTGAAAACTATAATACCCTCAGGGAAGAATTGCGCAACAGGGGATATATCTTCGAAAGCAATACTGATACTGAAGTAATCATCCACCTGATTGAGGATATCCAGGTGCATGAAAAAGTTGATTTGTTTGAGGCAACACGGATTGCGCTGAACCAGATTATTGGTGCTTATGCCATTGTAATTATTTCTCAGGACAACCCCAACGACCTGATACTTGCTAAAAAAGGAAGCCCTTTGGTGATTGGTGTTGGCGAACAGAATGATGAATTCTTTATTGCTTCTGATGCTACCCCTATTGTAGAATATACGAAGAATGTAGTATATCTTGAAGATGAAGAAATAGCCAAGGTAAGCCGTGATGGAAGCCTTAAGATAAAGACAATAAAGAACCAGGAAAAAACCCCTTACGTTCAGAAGCTTGAAATGCAACTTGAAGCAATAGAAAAGGGAGGTTTCCCTCATTTTATGCTAAAGGAGATATATGAGCAGCCCCGTTCTATTAAAGACAGCCTTCGTGGAAGGGTTAATTCGTCAAAAGGCATTGTTGCCTTAGGGGGCATCATTGATTATGAACAAAAGTTTTTAAAAGCCAGAAGGATTATTATTGTTGCTTGTGGTACTTCATGGCATGCAGGGCTTGTTGGTGAATATCTTTTTGAAGAGCTGGCAAGGATCCCTGTAGAAGTTGAGTATGCTTCTGAGTTTAGGTACCGGAACCCGGTAATTGATGAGGATGACATCGTAATTGCTGTATCACAATCCGGTGAGACTGCCGATACACTTGCTGCTGTTGAGCTGGCCAAATCAAAAGGTGCAACCATCATAGGTATTTGCAATGTGGTAGGTTCATCAATACCCAGGGCTACCCATGCAGGCTCCTATACCCATGCGGGGCCCGAAATAGGTGTTGCATCCACAAAAGCCTTCACAGCCCAGGTTACAGTACTTACGCTGATGGCCCTTACCATTGCCGAGAAAAAAGGCTCAATTTCAAAGTCCCGCTATTTCCAGTTGCTTAATGAGATAGAAAACATACCTGCAAAGGTTGAAAAAGCCCTTGCAGTTGATGATGTTGTCATAAAAATCTCAGAAATCTTTAAGGATGCCCGAAACTTCCTTTATCTTGGAAGAGGATACAATTTCCCTGTAGCCCTTGAAGGAGCCCTTAAGTTAAAAGAAATATCCTATATCCATGCAGAAGGTTATCCTGCTGCTGAGATGAAACATGGCCCTATTGCCCTGATAGATGAGCACATGCCTGTTGTGGTTATTGCAACCAAAAAAGGGACTTATGATAAGGTCGTGAGCAATATCCAGGAAGTGAAAGCCAGAAAAGGTATTATCATTGCAATAGTAACCGAAGGTGATACCCAGGTTAAAAGCATGGCTGATTATGTAATTGAAATCCCTGAGACAGAAGAGTTATTTGTGCCTTTAATTGCATCCATCCCATTGCAGTTGTTATCTTATCATATTGCTGTTTTCAGAGGTTGTAACGTTGACCAGCCCCGTAACCTTGCTAAATCTGTTACCGTAGAATAATTCATTTTCAATAAGGAGTTTAATAACTGACTCATTGAACCATAAAATAAAAACAGCCACTGAGATTGCTTTCCCGGTGGCTGTTTTTTTTCATGTTTTAAACAGATCCTTCTGGTTATTCATAAGCAATTACTTCAGCAGGGTTTATCCGGCTGGTTTTTATTGCATGCCATGTGACAGTAATCAATGTGAGCAATAATATTGCCATCCCAACGATTATCATAGGGACAAAACTCATTGGTGCCGAATATGCAAAGTTGCTTGTCCAGATTAAGAAGCCATACCATGATAAAGGACATGCAATAATAAAGGACACCAAAACCATCCATAAAAAATCCTTGTAAATATGTTTTAGGATATCAGGCATTCCTGCTCCAAGGATCCTACGGATTGCAAATTCCTTTTTGCGTTTTTCAGTTAAGAAAGATATTAAGGCCACAAGGCCCATAAAGGAAATAAATAATGAAAGGCCTGAGAACCAATATGTGAGTTTTGATAGTTTTGTCTCCGATTCATAAAGCTTATCAAGTGTTTGATCCAAAAAGCTGTAGTGAAAGACCTGAGAGGGACTGAATTCTTCAAAAACCTTTTGGATTTTACCAATGCTTTCCTGTGTATATCCAGGTTTAAGCCTGATGATAAATTGTGGTAGAAGGTCTTTATAAGGTAAGATTACGAGAGGTTCAATGTTTTGGTGCAAGGAATTATAGTTGTAATCTTTAACTACACCTATAACTTTTCCATTGATTACCTGTTCATCTTCGTCATCTACTTTGGCACCGAACTGGATTTTTTTCCCAATGGCCTCTTCGCCCCAGCCAAATGACTTTGTTGCTGCTTCATTTACAAGAAATGCTTCATTAAGGTCTTTCTCGCTATCCTTAAAAAAGTTCCTTCCCCTCACAACCTCAATGCTCATTGTATTTAAAAAATCCAGGTCAACAAAAGCAAAATTAATTGCCTGGTTTATTTGCTCCCCTTTTGACCCTTCAATCACATGGACATTTCTTGAATGCCCTCCTCCCGGCAGGATAGATGCAGAACCTACTCCTTCAATATCCGGTAATTGAAGCAGTGCAGCCCTGAATGCATCCGAACGGCTCCCCAATAAGGTAGTGTCGCTCAGCCTCATCTGCATTGTATTCTCTTTGTTGAACCCAATATCTTTATTCCTGATATAGTTTAATTGACGTGACACAAGGAGTGTTGACATCATCATTAACATTGACAGGGTAAACTGGAACAAAAGAAGGCTTTTCCTAAACAGTCCTTTATTACCCTGGCCTCCAAATCTGTTTTTTAACACTTCAACAGGTTGAAAGGACGACAGAAATAATGCAGGATACGCGCCCGAAAGGACACTTGTAAGAACAATAAATACAATAAATATCCACACATTGCCCCATTGAAAAACGGATTCATTATCGAATGACTTACCTGAAAGCTCGTTGAACACAGGCAGGAGAAATTCAATACATGCAAGGGAAATGAGGAAGGACACTATGGTTATCAATGCTGATTCGCCCAGAAATTGATATACCAGGTCTTTTCTTGTTGAGCCAAGTACTTTTCTTATGCCAACCTCCTTGCTTCTTTTCTCTGAGCGGGCTGTTGACATATTGGTATAGTTTATGGAAGCGATTACAATAATAAACAAAGCAACGATTCCAAAAATATAGATGTTTGCCATGCGTCCTCTTGGAAAATCCCATTCAGCTGTTGAATGAAGATGGATACTGCGAAGGTTTTCAGGTACTACTTTATACGTAGATTGTAATGTACGGCCAATTTCGGCCATGTGTTTTTCATAGAAAGCCGGAAAAGCTTCTTCAAGCTGGCTGATATCAGCACCTTCTTTTAGAAGGATTAAGGTATGTACATTAAATGACCAGATTGCAATAGGGGCATTCAGGTATTGGTCAATGGTTTTCATTGATATCAGTCCCTGTATGGGGAAATGCACATTGCCGGGAAGGTCTTCGATGACTGCTGTGACTTTCATTGATGTCTTCTGTGACCCAACTTTTATCATTTGACCAACAGGGTTAGCATCTTTTCCAAAGTATTTTTCGCTGAGTGACCTTGTTAAAACAATGGAATTGGGTTCGCTTAAAGCCTGTTCCTTTTGCCCATTAATAAATTCATGGGTTAATATATCAAAATGTGTTTCATCTCCATAAAAAAGGTTATCCTCAAAATACTGCTTGTCCCCAATCTCTATAATAGTCTGAGAACCTGTTCTTAAAAGACGGGTATAGGTTTCAATAAAAGGCATCTCTTCCTTAAGTAAAGGCCCAAGAGGGTATCCGCTTGTGGCAGCTTGTTTTGTTACACCCGATAAATGATATTCTGAATTCATCCTAAAAATCCGCTCCGACTTAAGGTGGCATTTATCATAGTTTAGTTCATCCTGAACAAACAACAGGATTAATATGGAAGCGGATAATCCAAGGGACAATCCCGAAATATTTATAAAAGCATAGCCTTTATTGTGGATAAGATTTCGGAAAGCAGTTTTTAAATAGTTTGACAGCATCATAGTTTATTCGTATTTCATTGTATCAACAGGATTAGCTACAGCAGCCCTGCGGGCGTGGAAAAACACAGTAAGAAAAGCAATGGAAAGGACAGTTAAACAGGCCAGGGCAAAATGATACCAGGCTATCCCGATATGGAAGGGATAATTGGCGAGCCAGCGGTACATATAATAAAATGCAAATGGTGTTGCAATGACGACTGCGATGCCAATCATTTTTAAGAAATCTTTCACCAAAAGCCATATTACCTGATTAGAAGAGGAGCCTAAAACTTTTCGGATCCCTATCTCTTTGCTTTTTTGTTCCACAACAAATGCAGTTAGTCCATATAAGCCTAAGCAGGAAACAATCACACAAAGGATTGCAAAAAAAGTAAAGATCCTCATTGAATGATTTTCGGCAGTATATTGTCTTTGTATCTTTTCATTAAAACTTCCTGATTGGAAGGGGTATTGTGGGAAGAACTGATCCCAAATAACAGATATTTGCTCCTGCACCTGCTTAATATCTAAATTTTTGTACCTGACCACAATGCTGTGGTATTGACCAGGATCCATAATATAAATGGCCGGTTCAACAACCTGGTGCAGCGAATAATAATGGTAATCCTTGATGAGCCCTATTACAGTAAAGTTTGATGATAGTGAGTCGTTATAAAACGATTTAAACTGTTTCCCGATTGGGTTTTCCCAGTTAAGTGTGCGTGCTGCAGATTCGTTAATAATAACAGACTTATAAGGGTCTGTTTTATTGTCATAAGAGAAATTTCTCCCCTTAAGGATTTGAACCTCCATTGCGGGAAAATAATCAGGATCAACAAAGCCAAACCTCACCATTAATTGTGTATTTGATGTATCTGCAACATTTATTGGCCCCTGGCTCCCCGAAACCCCATTAGGGTTACTTGACGCGGCTACCGAAATGATATTTGCATTTTCAAGCAGCTTTGATTTAAAGAGTTTTACTGTCTCATCCGAATTTTTTCCATACAAGTTCATACTGATAACCTGCTCCGGATTATATCCTATTTCTTTATTTTTCAGGAATTTAAGCTGGTGAAATATAACTGAAGTGCAAAAGATTAATGCCGTAGCCACAACAAACTGGGTGATAACCAACACCTTGCGGATACCTCCTCCTCCGGGCTTGTTAAATGAGCCTGTTTTAAGTACACTCACCGGATTAAATGATGACAAATAGAAAGCAGGATAAATACCTGCAGCCATGCCAACAACAATTAATATTCCCAGTAAGCCAACATTAAACAATGGATTATGGATAAAATCTATTTCCATACCTGCATTTACAAGAACATTGAATTGGGGCAAAAACAATTCTACAATACTGGCCCCAATTAACATTGCAAAAAATGTGATTGTCAACGATTCTCCCAAAAACTGTACGATTAAGTCATTACGTGTGGCACCAACCACTTTTCTAATCCCAACTTCCCTTGACCGCTTTGATGCCCTGGCTGTTGATAGGTTAATAAAGTTTATACAAGCCACAACTATAATAAGTAAAGCAATAACCAGAAAAATCCTTACGGTTCCAATATCCCCATAGCTTTGTGATATATGGAATTTAATATGCTTTGATTTCAGGTGTATGTCCTGAAACGGCTGAAGGTACATTTCGGGAACAGGCTGATCAGGGACACCCATTTCTGCCATCTTTAGTTTTGATCCCTGATAAATCTTTTCTTCAATTGTTTCTTTATCAATTCCTTTTCGTGCAAGGATGTATGTCGCAAGATAATTGTTGCCCCAGATCTTTAACTCAGGTATTAGCTGTTCTGCATCGGCAAAAGACAGCAATACTTCAGGTTTTATATGGGAGTTTTTTTTGAGGTCTTTAAATACCCCATCAATTTTGTATAACCGTTCTCCCTCTTTAATTGTTTCTCCCACTACATTTTGGCTTCTCCCAAAATATTTTATGGCTGTAGATTCTGAAATCAATGCCTGGCCAATACCATTGAGAAATCCCCCCTCAGGTGCATTTCCCTCAACAATCTGAAGGTTAAAGAACCGTATGACCTCTTCCTCAGTAAAAAAGAGGGATGGTTCCTGAAACACCTTATTGTTGACGTTTATTATTGAGTAGGATGGCATTAACCTAAGTGCTTGTTCCACTTCAGGTATTTCGGCTTCAAGAGCAGGCGCAAATGGCCCACTTGTTATTGCTACATGCTGAGGCGATATCCCTGCCGGCTTTTGTATTTCTACCAAACGATACATCCGCTCTGAGTCAGGAATGTGTTTTTCATAACTTAATTCATTCTGGACAAATAAAATAATTAACAGAAAACTTGATATGCCTGCCGCCAATCCCATAATATTAATAATTGCATACATCTTTTGTTTCATAAGATTACGTAATGCAATTTTCAAATAATTCTTTAGCATAGATTTAAACCTTTAATATTTAAAATAAGAAAAATCGTGCCATTCAAATTTAATCATTAAAATTCAGTTGATTAAACAGAATAAAACTATTTATCCACAGCAATCCTGTCCGTTTTTGAGCAGCTATTGTTCAATTACGTTCACTTTTCCTTTATAGATGCATCCTCCTGGCCTTATATGATTTTTTTACGGTATAGACAATAATGAATTTAAAACGTCAATATACTACAAAATCCATTTTTAACGATATATAACACCTGAATATAAATAATAATTATTAATTTGTAGTATGTTATAATGAGTTTTTATATGTTTTGACAACAGGGGATAAGGTATGGATATGCGACAGAAAATTATAGAACAGGCGACGATGCTATTCCTGAAGTTTGGGATAAAAAGTATTACAATGGATGCTATTGCCCAATCCTTAGGAATATCAAAAAGGACTATTTATGAATTGTTTCCCAACAAGGATTGCTTACTTAAGGAATGTATCGTTTCGAGGATTCAGGCTAAAAATGATTTATTTCTTACTGCAAAGGCAAGATCTGACAGTAATCTGGATTTTATGATTTATGCGCTCAGAAATGAAATGCTGAATTATAGTGCAGTAAATCCATTGTTTTTGGCTGAGATTAAGAAAACCCATCCTGATATCTATCAAAATCATCTGGCTGTTGAAAAGAAAAAGACTATTGCATATTATCAGCAAACCCTTGGGGCTCTTATTTCTGATGGGATTTTCCGACAAGGGATTTCCCCGTATATTGCGGCAATCGTCCTTGTTGAATTGGCGCATGGAGTAACAGCCAGGGTCTCATCTTTAAACATGGATTCTGATGAGATGAAAATATTTGATAACCTGATAATAAATTTTATCAGGGGACTATGCAGCCCAAAGGGTTTATCCATGCTAAACCAATCAATAGCTGTTGAAAAAATCATTTCGGAAATCAGGGACAAAAACTGATACTATTTATTTTTATCCTGTAATGAAGTATAAATGGCTTCGAGCTTTTTATTGGCTTGCTTCATATCACAATTGCCAATCACATATTCCTGAGCTGCTAAACCGATGCTTTCACGAAGTTTTACATTGGATGCAAGCATTATTATTGCCTGGCTTAGGGCTTCAACATCCCATTCCCTGACCAATAAACCTGTTTTACCATTTGTAATGATTTCGGGTATCCCTGCATGATACGTTGATATTACCGGCAGGCCTGAACACATTGCTTCGACCAGGGAGCCCGGAATACCTTCTTTTTTCCCATTTTTAGCTGTTATCCCGGGATGGATAAAAATATCAGTCTCTTCAAGCATTTTTAAATGTGCTTTTGAACCAAATTCATATTTATCTTCAACAATTACATTATCGTATTGCCCTTGCTTCAAATGCTTTAAAAATATCTGTTTTTGCGAACCATCCCCTGCAAAATATAATTGCATTGGAATTGGACAATTTTGCTGTGCCTTTTGAAAGGCCTCAAGTAAAAACATCTGCCCTTTTTGTAGTTCAAATGACGAAAGCATACGAAGCTTCAATGGCTCCTGATGACTATAATCCCTTTTCAAATAAAACCTTGAAGTATCAATGCCATAGTAATGAACCCTAATTTTTTCGGAAGGGCATCCAAGTCTGATCAATGATCCTTTCATGTCTTCCGACATGGCAAGAATTAGGGATGCATGACTGAATACCCTTTTTTGCAATAAAAACTTCCCAAGCCCTCCCCATTTCTTTGGGAAGGATGAATAATCCCAGCCATAGAAGGAAACAATACAGGGCACTTTGCTCCTTTTTAAAAGCCTGTGATACATAACAGCATCTGTTCCAAAATGGAAATGCAAGACTTCAGGTTTTTTTTCTTCGATGAGCCTTAGGATATTATGTTCTCCCCTCTTACTTAGCACCCTGAAATAGTTATACATAAACCTTCCAAAGTGATCTGTAACCCCATTGCCTTTAAAGCAAGGGTAGGGATCAGGAAGTTTAAAAAGCACATTGTCGATTTTTTCCATAAAAACCACAATGCCATCATACCCTTCATGACTTGTGATTTGGGTGCCAATAAAAGTAGCTGTATAATGAAGGTAACGCCTGATAAGATGTATGACAAGTGGCTTTTGACCCATCAGTGCTTTTGTTTTGTTTTCTTTTACAAAGATGGTGAAAAAACAATAACCCTTAATCTTATTGTGTATGAAGTTTTTTTTGATTGAATATCAAAAACATCCTCTCCTCCTTGTAAAACAAAGATTCAACAATCAGCTTATTTTATTGTTGAAGAGCAAAACATAAACAGCCGTGAAACATCATTCAGGCAAAACCCTATTTACCAAAAAGGATTATAAGGTTTGCAGATAAACTGTTGTTGTAAACGTTAAGATGTTTGTGTGCTGTTGTAACAAATTGTCCGAAATTCAACTGATATCCTAAATATTTAAATTGTAGTTCAGCAGAAAAGTTTTTAAAATCTTTATGATATCCACACCCTAACCGATATCCTACAGTGCTGTTGGTAATCAGGAATGAAGTATAATATCTATGTATATTAAATTCATCTCCATAATTGGATTTATAAAACTCACTTGTTAAAGCCTTAGAACCCTGTTGTATTGCCAGGTTTAAACCTCCATTTATATAAAAATCCTGATTGCCTATTTTAAATGAATATCTTGCCATTAAGGGGATATTTAAAGTGCTAAGTGAAATTTTTGTTAAATAAAAAGTTGTATCAAGGGTGTTCGGCTTTACGATATTTGATATCAATTCAGAAGAAGTGAAATTTCCTTCGGCCTGAATTCCGAAATGGTTTGTTCCCCTTGGAAAACCAATGAGCAGTATTGCCCCGAATGAGGGATTATTTGAAGAATATGATCTTTCAAGATGATAATATGTATTGCTAAGAAAATCCAAATCCAGGCTTGTGTTGGTAATGCCAGCTTCAATTCCAAATTGTACTTTTGCCCAAGGGAGTCCTTTCCTTTGATCAGAGCCTGATTGACCCATTATATCGTTATATTCGTTTGCAAGGTTTACAAGGTTTCGTTGGTTGAAATCAATGTGTTGAACTTTCTTATACACTTTTTCACAATCCTGAACAAGGTACCTCAATATACCTTTCCATTTGTTATCATCAAATACGCCTTCATAATAGCCCCTCTGATAACCCTGTTCTATTTCAACAGTCATAAGTTCTGTTACTCCGGGCTGCAGCAAAAGAACTTCCTCCTTGTTTTTTTGAACATAATAACTGTTTTCATACTTATACAGGCTTAACTTACCGGAAACCAATACTTCAACAAAAACAGTGTCAATAATTTGAGATTCGAAGTGTCTGTTATCTTCATATCGGTATGCTTTAATAGATGATGGCCCAAAGTTTTTTTCAACACCATCCTTCTTAAAAACACAATAGTGATAAATGTTCAAGTTGCTTTCATTTTTAAGCTCACCATAAATAGTATCTCCATCATTTGTAATGATATACCCTTTTTGAAACCTAATCTGGGAAAAAGTATTTAATGCCGTCATTAAAAAAAGAAAGGCAAGAATAAAGCTGTGATTTTTCATTTACAAATAAGTTTTAGTTTGCTACTTGATAGAACCCCTTGTTTGCTTGTTACTACAATGTTCGAAATAAATTTATAAACATGATCGTCACAAATGATTTGTATTCCTTTTTTTTATGATTTTGAATCAAATGACCTGGTGATTCTTATGCATACAAGACAGCGTAAAATTAATATTTTTTATAAAAATACAAGCCCTGACTAGCAAAAAACAATAAATGACCATCTTTTTATAAAAAGTATAGGCCATTAACATTGGATAACAAGTCTGTTTGGCCTCATTGAAGCATAATTGCTAAATTTTCGACCAACTTTCTGAACACACCCCGAACACCCTGATCTCTTTCTGAATAAACTCCAAGAACACCCCTGGGAGTAACCATGGTATAGGTTGAGGCGGTGTTGAGCCGGGTTTGAGGCGGTGTTGAGCCGGGTTTGAGCCGGGTTGAAAGCGGCTCAAGCCCGGTTCAAGTCCGGTTCAAAACCGGCTCAAACCTTAATCTGAAGTATCTATTATCACTTTATCCCCTCTTTGAACCCATATTATCTGATCATTTACCTAGGGTCTGCTGAAAAACACTTAACAAGCAGGATGCATATCATTTACAATGTCAT
>CAYLYP010000014.1:2275-53715 GCA_964387795.1 uncultured Bacteroidales bacterium | reverse complement strand
TTGATTATGGTTCTGGTTCATTATCAGATTATACAAATTGGTTAGATGAGGTTTCGGTTCGTTTTCAGATGGAACTGATACAATTAAGCAAATACCCTTAAACAGGGAAGAAAGTATTTCAACTCATGACACAGATAGTATAGCATCAATCCCATCCCCGCTTCCATCACCTCCAAAGAAAAAAGTTGAGATACAGCTTTTGCCAGACGTAAGGATTAATCCTGATTCTCTTCCATTTAGAGAAAATGAAATAAAAATCACCACAAAGGACACATTACAAAAACAGGTATTATCAGTTCAAACGACAAGGGAACAAGGATATTCATATATATTGTTCCCTGAAGGCAGCCAAAGTTTAAATAAATCAAATCCTAAGGATACCACAGACAATCTTAATGTCATTTCAGTACCAGCAAGACCGGTATATTTAAATTCAAGAGAAGTCTGGCCATCTCATAAGCTTATGCCGGTAACAGGGAAACCCCAGATCAGGGAATACGAAAGCCATGATTTTTTCTCTGTATATTTTATGCTATCTATTTTTTTAGTTGCAATGGTGCGATTTTTATATACCAAGCAGACGCCATTATTTTTCAAATCCTTATTAGGGACTAGATTTATCCATCAGCTTGAAAAAGAAGGAAATATTATTTTCAACTGGGCTGGCTATTTATTATTTACAAATTTCTTGATTGTAAGCTCCGGCTTAATATTTAAAAGCCTTGAGTTTTATGGCTTTCAACATGTTTTTACCATACAGCGATCGGAGCTTGTTATACTTGCGATTGCAGGTCTCCTGGGAGCCTATTATCTTATTAAATATTTAATAATAAGAATGATTGGCTGGGTATTTAAAAACAGCGCAGTAGTGGCTACCTATCAGGGAAATATCTTTGTGTTTTGCCAGTCATTAGGCATTCTTCTGATTCCAGTCCTGGCACTGAATATATATTATCCTTCCTTCATTTCTTTTAGTATTTCCTGGGGTATTGCAATCATCTTTTTTCTTGGAAGGTTTGTCAGGTCTGTTTCAATAGGAATTTCACAATCGGGCTTTTCTGCGTATTATTTAATTTTGTATCTTTGTGCCATTGAAATAGCACCCTTATTGGTAATTTTCAAAGTTATGACATTAAATTTTAATAGCTGATTATTAAAGGTTTGAGGGATTAAATAAATATATTTCCCAAAAAATCATAAGTAAAAAAAAATATTTTTTTACTATATTCAGTTAAAAAATCTGATAAAAATGGAGAAAAATTACCACTAAAAAGAAGAAAATCGAAGTATTTCAATAAACAGACCACAGAAACAAAAAAGTTATCATACAGTTCTTTAGATATTCCAAAAAAAGATATTGCAGGTTTTTAATAAACCTGCCTTTGGAGGAAATGTTTGTCAGTCTGTGTGAATGATTAAAACTATTTTTCTAATGAGAATCAAGAACGTTTTAGTTTCGCAACCACAGCCAGAGGGTGAAAAATCACCCTATAGCGATTTGGCTAAACACTTTAATCTGAAAATTGAATTCAGGAAGTTCATTAAAATCGAAAACATAGGCGCCAAAGATTTCCGTAAACATCGAATTAATATCCCAGATTATACGGCTATCATATTTACCTCACGTCATGCTGTTGATAATTTTTTTACACTTTGTGATGAAATCAGGGTCAGTGTTTCTG
Organism: uncultured Bacteroidales bacterium; assembly: GCA_964387795.1. Taxonomy (GTDB): domain Bacteria; phylum Bacteroidota; class Bacteroidia; order Bacteroidales; family UBA7960; genus CAYLYP01. Next base: position 52,033 of record CAYLYP010000014.1, on the reverse strand, counting down.
AAAATCTCAAATACTTTTGTACATCAGAGGCAATAGCGCTTTATCTTCAGAAATATGTTCAATTCAGAAAAAGAAAAATCTTTTTTGGCAAGAATACAAATGCAGATTTGATAGACCTTGTAAAAAAACAGAAGACCGAAAAATTCCTTTTTCCTTGTGCAGAAAATCACAGCATGGAAATCCCAAACATGCTTGAAACCGCTAAAATTGATTTTACAGTAGCACCGATATACAGAACTGTATCCGACAATCTGTCTGATGTGAAGATTACAGATTACGACATGTTGGTTTTTTTCAGCCCCTTTGGCATTAAATCTCTCTTGGAAAACTTTCCGGATTTTGTTCAGGGCGAAGTTGCAATTGGAGCTTTTGGTGATGCCACTTCAAAAGCTGTAATAGATGCAGGACTTACCCTAAACCTCCACGCCCCAACTGAATCAGCCCCATCAATGACGATGGCGATAGAACAATTCCTGGCAAAAAATCAAAAGAAATAACTTTTTTTTCATATCAAAATAACCATTATTGTCTTGGTTTTTATCATTAAATAAAACAGGCAATAATGGTTTTTATCATTTAATGGGCAATACTTTTAGCAAAGAAGAACGGCTTTGCAGCCATAGTGCAATTGAAGAATTATTTGAAAGGGGCAGTATTCAATACTTTCACCCACTAAAAGTTTATTACCTTGAGCCCTTGTGCAGTTTTAAGCATAATGATAAAAACGAAAGGCAAAGTGATTCAGAAAATACCTTTTCCAACACACCAATTAATCAAAAGCCGTTAGTAAAGGTATTATTCTCCGCTCCAAAGAAGAACTTCAGGCATTCAGTTGACAGGAACCGCCTTAAAAGACAAATGAAAGAGGCATACAGGCAAAACAAAATCCTTTTTGAACAGAAACACATTCTTAAAGAAAACAATCTGTATATTGCTTTCGTTTATACTTCAAAGAAAATGATTCCTTTTTCACATATAGAAGAAAGTATTAAAAAAAGTATCCTAAAGATTTGCGAAACCTTAAATGGGGTAAACAACGGGGTTTAAAACAGTTGAAACATGTTAAAAAAGGCCGTAAAATACGTATTGAAAGGATTTAATCTTTTCTTTATCTTTCTGATACGATTCTATCAGGCTGCGATATCACCATATCTGCGCCCTTCATGTAGGTTTCAACCTACTTGTTCGCAATATGGCATTGAAGCATTGAAAAAACATGGCCCTATTAAAGGCCTTTGGTTAACAGCAAAAAGAATATCACGGTGTCACCCTTGGGGTGGAAGTGGATATGATCCTGTTCCCTGATTAAAGACCCATTAAAATTGTTTTTTGAAAACATAATGTATTTCTTTGTATTTCGTTTTTAATTAAATTTATATCGGGAAAAATATTTATACACATCGTTTTTTCTGGTATATAATCAAGAAACCCTAATGTTGTTTAAAATGAATAGAAAACCATTGTTCTCAAAACGGATGAAGACCCTGGTCCTTGCGCTAACAATAAGTTTAACTGGTTGGTTGTCATACAGTTTTGTTGATCAAAACTTTGAAATAGCAAAAAACCTTGAAATCTTCTCTACCCTTTTCAGAGAATTAACTTTCAATTATGTTGACGAAGTGAATCCCGGCGAATTGATGAAAACCGGTATTGATGAAATGCTTAGCAGTTTAGATCCTTACACCAATTTTATTCCCGAATCAGAATTGGAAGATTATCAGTTTATGACCACAGGACAATATGGTGGTATTGGATCCCTGATACAAAAAAAGGGGGACTACATAATGATTTCAGACCCTTATGAAGGTTTCCCTGCTCAAAAAGCAGGCCTTTTACCAGGCGATATTATCCTTAGCATCAATGATAAGGACATGAAAAATAAAGATGCTTCCGAGGTTACTGCGCTCTTAAAAGGCCAACCCGGAACTACCCTCAATATGTTGATTAAAAGAGAGGGAGAAGAATCACCTATTCAAAAATCAATCACAAGGGAAATTGTTAAAATTGACAATATTCCCTATTATGGCATGGTGGATGAGCAAACAGCCTATATAAAACTAACAGGATTCACTAATAATGCAGCTAGGGAAGTGCGAGATGCATTGGCAAAGCTTAAAGAATCCAATAATGTTAAACAGCTTATCCTTGATCTTAGGGGCAATGGTGGCGGATTATTAAATGAGGCAGTAAATATCACAAATCTTTTTGTTGAAAAAGGCAGGCCTGTTGTTAGCACCAAAGGAAAAATCAAAGAACGTAACTCCATCCACAAAACACTTAGCCCTGCATTTGATGCTGAGATACCACTTGCGATTCTTGTTAATAGCGGAAGTGCTTCTGCTTCAGAAATCGTTGCAGGGGCTATTCAGGACTTCGACAGGGGCATTATTATAGGTCAAAGGACTTTTGGCAAAGGCCTTGTTCAAAATGTTGTTCCCCTTGCCTATAACACTAAGCTCAAAGTAACCGTTGCCAAGTATTATATCCCATCGGGGCGATGTATCCAGGCTATAGATTATGCCCATAAAAATGAAGATGGGAGCGTTTCATACATCCCTGATTCACTGAAATCAGCATTTAAAACCTCTAATGGAAGGACCGTATTCGATGGAGGAGGAATTGAGCCTGATGTTGCTACTGAACAAATAAAAATTAGCAATATTGCAATTTCTCTATATGTCAATAACCACATCTTCGAATATGCCAATCTTTATTACCGCACTCATCCTCAAATAGAATCTTTGAAAGATTTCGAAATTACAGATGAAATATATAAAGACTTTGTTGCATTTCTTGATGGAAAAGATTACGATTATGAAATCGAAACTGAACAAAAGATAAAAGAACTGAGAGAAGCTGCAAAAAATGACAAATATCTTGAGACAATTGAAAAAGATATTGAAAAACTTGAAAACCAGGTAAAGCACAATAAAGAAGAAGAACTTTATACATACAAAGATGAGATAGAAATGCTTCTTCTTGAGGAAATAGCTTCAAGGTATTTTTATCAAAAAGGAAGGATACAGGCTTCTTTAAGGTTTGACCCAGATATTAAAAAAGCCATTGAAGTCCTTGGAAATCAAGGGGAGTATGCATCCATACTAAAGATTTCGAAACAATAATATAATTTTTTAATGATATTCACCGTTTTACTTATGGTAATTAAATTCTCAAAAGTATTTTTGCCAAAGTAAAACGGTTTTATATATGAGCCTTTTTCCGGTCAGGACACATGCGTACATCTATCTAACGGGTGTTATTTTATTAGTTATATCATTGCCATTTTCAACTTTTGGCATGAGTATAGCCCAAGCTATCCTTGCCTTAAACTTCTTTATAAGTGGTAATTGGACAAAACTACCCGAACTAATAAAAAAAAATGGGATTTTCTGGCTCATCATTTCCATTTTCATTATTCATCTTATTGGGATTATATTTTCCGAAAACATCCCCTTAGCCCTTAAAGATGTAAAGGTTAAACTGCCCCTTTTGATACTTCCAATCATTTTTGCAGCTTCAAGTCCTATTACAAGAAAAGAGCTAAGCCTCATCCTTTGGTTTTTTGTTGCTTCAGTAGCCTTATGTTCCATCTATGGTACAATAAGATATTTCACGTTAAGATTACCCGATTTCAGGATGATAAGCCCTTTTGTTTCACATATCCGACTGGGGCTCATGGTCTGCTTATCTCTTGTCATTATCATTTATGAAGGTTATTTTGTAAAACATTCAATTAAGTTTCATAAAATCCTTCTTCCCTTGCTGGTAATCTGGTTTTTGGTTTTTCTATTTATCATGCAATCAATCACATCCACATTAATCCTTGCCGGAGTGGGTCTCGCATGGTTAATTCGTTGGGGGCTACATAACAGTTCATTGAAAAAAAATCTCATCCTTGCTTCTGTTGGCTTACTAATCCTTCTTTCCCTGTTTCTTCCGGTTTATCTCATTTTTAGTACCTTTCAAACGCCCGAAAAACCTGATTTTAAAAATTTAGATAAATATACCTCTCAAGGAAATGCTTATAAACATGACACCTTGTTCACCGAGCATGAAAATGGCAATCTTGTTTACATTTATATTGAAGAAAGTGAACTAAGGAAAGAATGGAACAAACGAAGTGCCCTAAACTACGACAGCTTAGATAACTCAGGAAACATATTGAAATATACCCTGTTCAGGTTTCTTGCTTCCAAAGGTTTAAGAAAAGATGCTGAAGGATTGAATGCATTGAGCAATGAAGAAATAAAAGCCATCGAATCAGGAACAGCAAACATGTTATATATGAAATGGCCTGGTTTGTTTAAACGTATCCATCAAATAGCCTGGGAATACTTTTCCTTTAAAGAAAGTGACTATCTGGCAGATTTTTCATTTATTCAAAGACTCGTCAACTGGAAAGCAGCCTTAAGTGCATTTTCGCAAAAGCCATTGTTGGGTTGGGGGACAGGAGATGTCCTGGATGCAGTACTTTCGCAGGATATTCAAAAACAATACCCAAGACCTGTGACCAACAAGCTCAAACCACACAACCAATATCTTTCTTTTGCAGTAGCTTTTGGCCTTCCCCTGGCTTTATGGATTGTTTTTGTAATATTATATGCCCCTTACAGGAAAAAGGTCCTGCTTCATCCATTATTTTATTCTTTTCTTCTCATTTCCCTGATATCCTTTCTTGGTGAAGACACCCTTGAAACACAGGCAGGTGTAACTTTCTTTGCACTATTCTTTAATCTCTTCCTGTTTACAAAGAACCACTCTGAAAAAGAGCTTCTTCAACATTTAAAATGACCAGGCATTTAAATTCAATCAAGCTTCTTTCTAAAAACCAGGGGAATCTGATTGTTAGCAGGCATCCCAATCTCCATCAATTGCCAATCCTTATCATAATCAGCGATTTTCTTCTTTAAAACTGTTACCCTGTCGCTTTCCTTATCACAACACCCTTCCCAGGAAACCAGCTCTACCCTATATTTCAAGGTTTGCTTCTTCCCATTGATGCGTACATCAATTTCAACATTTTGATGAACATCTATGTCTGGTATCAGGATTACAATTTCTCTCATACAACAGATTGAAAAAGGCTGCCCCGGAAAAAGCCCAAAAACCTAAAAGTAAATAAAACCGGGGCGCCTTTGTTTTAGGGTTCATATCCATCTTATCAAAAACCATACTATTAACTCTATTTCACACTAAATGTGAACAATACAAAACACAGTCCATAAAACATTAAATTTGTTTTGTTCCTTTTCGGACATTATTGTCCGTATATGAACATGGAAAAAACCTTCACAGTATTCATTTATAACCATATCATTAACAAGGAGGAATTGACAAACTATGCATCATTTCAATTCTACAAGAAGAAAGTAGCTGCCTGATAAAATTAAGATTAACAAATCTAACATCAGGTAAAAAAAATTATAACAATAAAATTCAGCAAATACAAAAAAAGCTCTCCACCTGAATGAAAAGCTCTTTAATTCTTAATTGAAATGCAAAAAAACAATACAGCTTTATGCCAGAAAAAAAACTTAAATCGAATCTGTTTTTTCTTCAATTTGTTGTGCAGAATCTAATAAAAGGTTTGCTTTTTCAAGAAGCTCAATACGTTCTTTCTCAAGCTTAAGAGAATCTTCAATTCTCTGTTTCTCTCTTTCTTCAGCCGATGGGCCACATGAAATGCAAGCCATCATTACAATTGCACAAATCATTAATCCAATTCGCTTCATTTGATTCATTTTTTATTTTTCAAAAATACACACTGATATTTGAACAAAAGTGTGTCTGTTACTTTTCTATTAAAGAACCTCGACACCAGAGAGTCTTAAACCAGCATTCATCCGAAAATAGTCTGTTGTTTAAGGTCGGAAGTAGCTCCATGTTTGCTATTTAGACCTGTGACTTCAACCGGCTCAGTAAGCTGCTCTGAGCTTACCCTCACTATGTTGGCTGAGCATGCCAAAGCCACCGTGTATCATTTGCATACGTGTTCGGTTCATCAAATTTACTTATTTCTTTTCACACTTGTTTCAGGTAAAATAAATTTAAAAAGCCTTAATACAAAAAAAGGAAGTTTATATTTTCAATGTGCTTCAAAATTACTCATTAACAATTTTTTAGCTAATAGAATAAAGTGAAAGCTGTTAATTGAAATATCAAATTAAAGATATTACCAGATATGGTTGAAATAGAGAATTCATCAGGTTTTTGCATTTATCAAATAATTTCTTCATAAAATAATAGTCTTGCCCTTATGGATAATAAATCTATGAGGATATTCGTTTAAAATTTGTTATTTTGTGTCAGTTAAACCTGTAATCATTAGCAGCATTGTCAGTTTTTTGAATGAGAAAAATAAAACCAAATAATTCATTCGTAATCTCCAGAATATTAATTCTGTTACTTTTTTCATTTTACACAAATGCATATTGTCAGGAAATCACTATTCGGGGCCGGGTAACAGATGCTGATAAAGGGACACCACTGGCATTTGTTAACATTATTGCAGGACAGGATGCATCTGGAGCAATGACAGATATTGATGGTTACTATGTATTAAAGCTTAAAACATACCCAGACTCTTTAATGTTGAGTTATGTTGGATATAGTCCTCTAATCTATCATACAAAAAATAATGAAACCATCATTAGTCTATGTATGAAGGTATCCGAAATCAATCTTGGGGAAGTAATTGTTTATGCAGGTGAAAATCCGGCTCACAGGATTGTAATGCAGGCAATCAGGAAAAAAGACCTTAATGATCCTGAAAAGTTAAGTACCTGGTCATATACCTCTTATAGTAAGTTTATTTTAACTGCAGATAGTACAGAATTAGGTCAACCTAATACTTCCTTAAACGATAGCTTGATTTATTACCTCAATCAATATACTGAAAAGCAACATTTCATGATTGTTGAATCCATTAGCGAACGTTTTTACAAATTTCCGGACAGAACAAGTGAACGTGTTTTAGCAAGCCGGATTTCAGGGTTTTCAAATCCACTTTTCGCATTAGTAGCCACACAATTACAATCATTTTCTATTTATCCTGATTTCATAAATATTTCAGGCAAGGATTTTATTGGGCCACTTAGCAAAGGAAGCACTTCAAGATACTTTTTTAGTATTGAAGACACATTATACAATCAACAGGACTCGATATTTGTTATTTCGTTCAAACCAGCAAAAGGCAGGAATTTTGAAGGGCTAAAAGGTTTATTATATATCAACACATCCACTTATGCAGTCCAGAATGTTATTGCAGAACCAGCAGGACAAGATGCCAATATCACATACAAAATACAACAGATGTATTCGAAACAGGCATCCGGCCACTGGTTTCCTGTCCAATTGAACACATTTATCGGGATAAAAAACATGGAACAAAATAACATCCCAATGTATGGTGAACTCCGAACCTATCTTTCCGATATTAAGATTAACCAGCCAATTAGCAATGCTTCTTTTTCCGGTTTCGACCTTGAAATCCCTCCGGATGCAAAAGTAAGGGATGAAGCCTTTTTTTCTCTATACCGTAATGACAGCCTTTCGGGAAAAGACCTCAGGACTTATTATTTTTTAGATAGTTTGGGCGAAAAGTATCATTTCGATCAGACAATGAATATGTTTGAAACCCTTATGACTGGATATTACCCGGGAAGGTTTTTTGATATTGACTTAAGGCGTCTTGTAAATTTTAACAGGCATGAGGGTTTTCGATTGGGATTGGGATTAAAGACAAACACACTATTATCTTCCCGCTTTTCTTTATCCGGCTATTTTGCATACGGATTTAAAGACAAGGCCACAAAATACGGACTTGCCACAGAAGCCGTAATTCTAAAAAACAACAAACTTTCTATTGGGGCTAATTATTCATCTGACATAAGGGAAAGCGGGGGTTCAGTATTTAACGAAGCCTATAACTTACTTGGGACATCCTCTATCCGGGGTCTTTATATTGACAACATGGAAAATATTTCATCATGGTCAGTTTACTGCAAAGGCATGATCCCAGAATGGAAACTAAACTATGAGCTTTATGGAGCCAAAGAACAGATCAGCCTTATTGGCCCATATTTTTTTAAAGAGGCTTTTCGTTCTCAAACAAAAACAAATGACTCAACCAATTTTGTTTTTATTGAACCAGGAATCAGATTAAGATGGTCTCCCTGGGAGAAACTTATTTCTTCAGGAAAAACCATATCATCAGTGACATCAGGCAAACCAGTCTTTTACCTTAACTACTCACAGGGAATTAAAGATTTATTGAAGGGGGATATGAATTATTCCCGTTTGGAACTACGTATTCAAGGTAAAATTAAAACGCTCAGGACAGGAAATCTAAGTTGGATCATGCAATCAGGAATTGTAATGGGTGATGTACCATGGTCAAAGCTGTTCACCAGCCCAGCCTTAAGTGGACGCTTCTCCTTAAGTGCTCCCGGGACATTTGCAACCATAGGCATGAATGAATTTGTTAGTAGCAAATATTGTTCAGTGTTCCTTAATCATAACGTTGGGCCTCTTTGGAGGAACAAAAAAATTAAGGCTCCTGAATTATTGTTTAAAGGAGCATGGTTAATAGGTGATTTATCAAATCGCTCATCTCACCTTAATGCGCCATTTCAGGCACCACGAAAAGGCATTATGGAATTAGGTCTGGGATTCGATAAAATATTAAGGAGCAGCTTTTCAGCTATTGGAATAGAAGCCATGTACCGCTTTGGTTATTATTCATTACCAAAACCCATTGATAACCTCGGAATAAGATTTACTTTTTCGATAAACCTTTGATTATACAGGGAATTCGCTCAAGGATTCATGGATCCCTTTATGGATATCGTACCAAAAGTCGAGGGCTGCATTATGTTTATCCGAATCAAAACGATTAAGCCAATGTTCAAGTTCGGGATGATTGTTGCCTTCATCTTTTTGTTTTTTAAGGAAAGAATAAACAAAATCAATATTTAAAGCACTTTCCCAAAAGATGGATGCATTGCGGCTGTTAATCCGACTTGCTGTAAGTTTTAATGTGTCAAGGAATTTGTCTTTATTTCCAAAAAGCTTATCAATAATCTCAGGGATCATATCTTCAGCCCATGCACGATGAAAACGGCACATCCCCAAATTATCAAGGCTTAATTCAGCAATCATGCGCTTTGCATTTTCCCTACCCAATTCTCTGGGAGGAATAAAGACTTTCCCATAATTCATATAGTATTTCCCCATTATTGCCATAGGTGACAATGCACCGGGAGTCCAGTATTGATTTGGGACCATCCAGCCATGTCTGGCAAAAGAAACATATAGAAAACAATCAATTACCTCCTTCCCTTTCTTTCTGGCTATCTGACGGGCATATTTTCTGGCGCCTTCCTTTAAATTAATAAGTCCATCAGGTTTTACCATCTCATCAATTAAAGCCATCCCCAAAACTGCATTGTGCATTGAATCATTAACAATGTCAAAACCCTCTGGATTAAAACATGGTTTTTGAGACACCCCAAGCTCCTGTGGCTCTATTAAGCCCCGATCCAAACAATCCATCAGCCAGCTTAATACCCCGCCCATCGAAATAGCATCAAAACCCATGCTATCCGCTTTTTGATTCAATAACTCAGCAGCTCTCTGGTCAAAAATTCCACAGAGAGGCCCCAAAGTTTGATAAGGCTCATAATCCTTTTTAAAATGGCCATTAAGCTTTTTGCAAACCGCAGCACAAGGCTCCCCACATGTTTTCTGCTGTTTTGTTTCTATGGTTTCCTCGTTAAATTGCTTAAGATAATGATTCAGGATAAACTCTTCATGCAACTTCAATCTTTTTTCTTTTGGCCATGAGATACTTCTGTAATTAAAGGCAAGGATATTGTCCTGCATACCGGCATAATTTACCCCAAAAGTTCCTCCTGTATTAAAGGCTGGGTCATATCTGTATTTTGTAGTTGCTTCAATATCTTTTGCAGATAGCTTTTTATTGTATTTATCTTCAAACCAGGCATCAGCGACATTGCGGTCACGAAAATCTTCATCCAGGTAAGTCCCACCATAAATAACAGCAGCAATTCCATGTTGCTGGAGCATCTTAGTACCAAAACCACCTCTTCCAGCCCAGGTATCTACAAAAGTAAGCTCTCCCTTACGAACAGGAGCAGAGCCCAAAGCACCAAAGTCAGAATAAAGGGATGCAGGCCCGGTAGCAATTACCCTGGGATCTTCTTCATACCTTCCTGCAAATAAACCAAGGGAATGTTCCATCAGGGCATAGACCCCTTTCCTTCCTTCACCCCATATTGTTCTTAGCCTGATGGGAACAATCTCAACTTGAATCTCTTCGCCATGAATACGGTTCAGATATAAAACAGAAGGCATTGAAGCTTTTCCAGTGATTGCAAGTAAGTTAATGCCAAGATTGTCAAATATTAATCCTGCTCCCCCCATGCTTGAGATATAAAATCCATGCCAACATGGGCTGATACCACTTACTATCAATCGGTTTGAACCAGGAAAGATACTCCCAGCCAATAACCCTGTGCCGATATTAAGGCTATTATATTTATGGGAAAGATGGATTCCCAGATCTACAGGCCCCCAGAAATTGCCAAGTTCATACTTTTGGATTTTATAAAACCCATTGGCAGCATCAATCATTAGTGTTTTCAAATGTGTATGGCTCATTTGATTATATATTTATCAATTCATTAAAATTGAACATGTGCATTGGAAAAATAAAAATGGAAAGAGGAAAGCCCATCAAACCAAAGAATTTTACCAATATATACTTGTCCAAGCAATATTCTAAAAAAAACACCTAACATTTAATCACCTAAAGGATTCGGGCACTCTTTATCGGTTTTGGGGTTTTAACCACCAATATCCTTGCCTGACATTGGCTAAGGTTACTTATGCAATGCACAATTTCCTTTGGGCTTTCTATAAGACTGTTTGGTTCCACTTCACGCTTCTCATCACCAACCTGAATTGTAGGATTCCCTTCAAGAATGAAAAAGAATACATCAACTGGTGTTATATGCGGCTTTAGGCTTTCTCCAGGCTTCAGGCAAATATGCATCACCTGAGCATCATCTGTTTCATATAATTTACGAACATCAACTTTATGAGGTGTTTCCGCGATAGGTAGGCTTTCCCAATGAGTGATTTTCATCCCTTTTGTTATTTGTGTTTAAAACTCTTTTTATTCTTGCTTTATTTTGCAATCCTCAAGGTGAATCTGATTTGTCATTGCATGCCTTTGTCTCATATAAATTTTTTGAAAAAAATCATATTATTCAGGCCTCCATGTAAAGTAAACCCAAAAACAAAGGTATCTCCTTTTATTCATAAGATTGAACATCAATCATTATAACAATGTTTAGCGATCAGTTAAATAAACAAACCCTAAGCTAACTAATGTAACTGAATTTTTTCAGAATATCATCAGCTTAAGCGTAAAATCAATCTTTTACCCAATATATTAAAGAAAAGCCGCAATAACATATGAAAATAGTTATTGCTAGCTGTATCCTAAAAAAATCCGATTAATATTTCATCCGTAAATAATTTGTTAGTTAAGGTCTGATGGAACTCCATGTTTGCTGTTTTCATTGGTGTTTGTGTATAATTCGCAAACATGTTCGTTTCATCTTGTTAATAAAAGTCTTATAATCAATAAAAATAAAAAGAGCTGCACAGGGAAATCCATGCAGCTCTATCACGTCTCTTTAATCCTAAGATTTATTTCTTGATAAACTTCCGAACAGTTGAAGATTCGTTATCAGAAACACGTATTAAATAAATCCCCTGAGGGAGTGTTGAAACATCAAATGAAACCTCATTTGCAGCACTTGCATCTCCTACCTGGATTTTATCCAATACCTGACCAGAAAGGTTCATCAATTCAATGTTATAGTTTGATTTTGAAAGATTTGATGAACGAACCACCAGATTATTGGAAACAGGATTTGGCCAAATACTAAGATCAAAAAGAACAGAGTTTTCAGAAACAGCTGTTGTTGAAGATGTATAATTTAACACCCAACCTTCACCTGTAACAATACCATTTGAAAAGAACCTGATCTGAACTTTTGATGTTGGTATTGTAATTGATGCAGGCAGTTCGTTACCTGATAATTTTGCAATGGTTGTATTAGTAACATGATCAGTTATCTGAACATAGTCATTTGTTTCTTCAACATCAAATGATACAAAGTTCAGTGTAACAGAAGTCGCTCCCTCAGGCTCAATTCTCCAACGGCACATTGAATTATCATTGTAATTATAAGTACCACTTCCATCTTCAATAGAACCATTAGGTTCAGTTAAGGAAGTTATTCCAGAGCAATGTGAAGGCCTGGTAGTTGTAAAGTTAGCACTCCATCCTAACAGACCATCCTGAGCACCTGTAGTGAACTTAAGAAACAATTTGTTGCCAGTACTGGTAATTGCTGGAGGAATTTGAGTTCCAGAATAAGATCCTATTAAAGCTGCTGATTCAGATTCACCATCAAAAATTTGAAGCACATCAGTGTCAGCATTTGTCTGGAAATAATTAAAAGTGAGTTTGATGGTCTCTGTTCCTGATGGATGCTCAGGAGATAGTAAAATTGTGCAGTCAGTGTTTGGTTGATAATTATTAGCAGGGCCACTTCCATCATCAATAGTTCCTTCATATGTAGTTACCACTTTTGCTCCCGAACAATAGTTTGGATAAGTGCCTGCAGGATAGATATTGATGATAGCTTGTTGGTATGAACTGAAGTTTCCATTGCCTGAGTTCATCGCAGTGAGCAATACAAAAGCATCACCACTGCCTCCCCAACCCCAGTTAAAATGAAAATATTTTGTGCTTTCTACTGTTTTGTATCCATCACAAACAAATGCATGTCCTGAACTTGAACCAGCATCAGTACCTGAATAATAAAGGGGTTGACGGTTATCGATATGTTGCATTAATAATGCCTCCCAATCAGCGATAGAATAATTGCTTTTTTGGATTATCTGAGTGCTTTGAGAATACTTGAAATAATTTTTTAATGCGTATGCAGCATATTGTGATTGTGCCCCAGAACCATCAGGCGCAAAATTCATCGCTACAGCTACTGCGCAATGATAACCTAACTGTGATATTTCAAAATTAGGGGTTGTTATCGTTTTTGGCATACCATCGAAATTATAGGTCGATTGTCCAAAATTTACTGATTGAGGGCCGTATGCAGTATTATATGAAAAACTCCCCGTTCCAGTTTGAGGATGGCGATAATAATTCATTATCTGTGCCATTGCTGTTGCAACACAGCCTACATATACGAACCCCCCAGGACCATCTTCATCCTCAGGACATAAAGTATTATAAGGGTAATCCTGGTTCCATTTTGAATATAACAATGGCCCTACAGTAACATCATCAAGTTTTGCTGACATATTGTTACCCAAAAGCATATCCCATTCAGCTTTTGTTTCGCTTCTCTGAACCCCTGTTGACATGGTTGTTGAAACATCTTGCGATAAACCATTTATCCAATACTGAAATCCAGGTGCCAGGTTCGAAAAGTCAATATCACTATCAAAAGAAAAACCTAAAATTGGCAAATGGTTACGGTCTGCTGAAACCATAACAAATCCTTCATGGCCTTTCATTTTAAAAATATATATTGTTGTATCAGAATCGACTGTTGCAGCATAAAACTGATCCTGAATTAGCTCTATTGGCTGAGAACCTTTACTAATGTTACCTTGTGCATAAGCATTCACAAAATTTGTACCTGCACTGTATGCATCAGATAAACCTACCTTTTGAGCTATTGCCATTTGCCCAAATGAAAGGATGAAAAAAAGTAAAAAAAATCTTTTCATTATTTTGCCTTGATTTTAAGTTAGTAATACAAAAATAGGATTAAATGTTATAAAAAAAAACCCGCAAAATCAATTGTTTTTATCAAGAACTTATCATTTTTCAATATTTTTATCTCTTATTGTGTTATTTTATAAACATAAGAAATAATATATCTGATTAAAATAATCTCACACTTTATTGTTTCTGATGAATTATTCCATTAAACCACAACCTTCTTTTAGAAAAAAAACATATTATAAAACTTACATTTCACTTAACTGCTTTTAAGAAAGAAAAAATAAGAGCAGCCTTATCAGTTAAAGATTTACACTTAAAATACAAGTGCCATCTACTTGCCTTGCATTTAATCTCTTATTGATTTTTTCAATAAAAACTTATATATTCATTCACACTTACTTAATAAACATTTGTAAATAGAACCATTTTCTTGCCGCCTCAACTCCCTTAAAAAAAAGCAGACAGACAAAATGTAAATGTCAGAAAGTAAAAAAAAGCAGCAATATGAAAATAATGCTGCTTTTTTTAATAATAAAACGATGGTCTTATTCAATTACAAGCCTTTTTGTAATTGTCTGTTTGACTGTAGAAATTCTTACAAGATATACTCCTTTTGAAATTTTATCTGTATCAATTGTTACTACGCCTTCTTTAAAAGAAGCAGATCTTGAAACAATCACCTGCCCGGACATATTAACAATATCAATTACAGCTTCTTGATCTGATGACGCTGTTTCTATTGTAACAAAATCTTTTGCCGGATTAGGGAAAATACGGAATTGTTCTTTTGAATCATAGTTCTCTATTCCAACTTTTGAACCTGTCAGGTTAAACTGTTTTACTGCCCAGTACCATCCATCAGAACCAACATAATTAAATGCAAACATAACGTTTGGTTGAAGAGCCACATAATCAGTAACATCTACTTCAAAAGTCTCAGGATTTAATGAATGTGCTTCCCAGATTTGAATAGGCTGCCATGTAAGACCATAATCAAGGCTATAAGCAAATGTGCCTTTTGATTCATTTTTATGACGATATCTGTGAACAAATGATACATCAACTTCTGCATATTCTGAAAGGTCAAAAACAGGAGAAATTAAATCAGCATTTTGATTCGCAAAAGTACCATACTCATAACTGTTAATATATGCATATCCACCGGTAATACCAGACATAGAAATCGTTGATGAGGAACCAAATAACCATGTGTTATTAGCTGAACCAGCCCTGTTTGTGAGAATCCAACAAGATGGAACATCAGCAGTGAATATTTGCTCATAAGGCAATGATGTCGCTTCACTGCAATATGTTGTCGTAGAAACAACTCTTGCTGGTGTGTAACTTCCTCCCTCAAGTTTTGCCCAGATTTTAAAGTTATAGGTTGAAGATGGCTCAACATCTTCATATATAAATGATTCTCCATCACCTACATAGACAATAGTAGCATCAGAAGCACCGTTACATTGTATTTCGTCTCCAACAGTATATGTTACATCATTTTCAAGATTGGCATAAATGGTTTCTGTAGAAACGGCTATAACTACCTGATCAGTTGCATTGACCTTTTTCCAGTTAAGATTAATTGAACCATCTCCTAATGATATAGCCATAACTGAATCGGGAGCCTGATTAAAATATTCGTAATCTATACCTTCAAGGGTGGTAAGGTTTTTATTGCAGGGGTCAAGCCATGGGGCTAATTGTTGGAGAGCAGCAGAACCATTTGCATTCCAATGTTTATCAAACCTGCCATAATAATCAGGAACATTCGGTGAGTTGCAATATGAACCTCCTCCAGTCAGTGTCCCTACAATTTTTTTATCACTGTTAAATAATGGCGAGCCTGATGAGCCTCCTTCGGTAACACCATGACTGGTTTGTGTAGCAGCCCAATAAACCCTCCAATGACCCTGGGCCATACCACTTGACCAGTTTCCAACAGAAAGTGCCGTTGTATAAGTAGAAATCTTTTTTATGTCTCCTGCGGGATGATGGATACTAACTCCTGATGTGCTTGGAGTTGTACTTCTCTCCCACCCGTTCCAGTACGGGTTATATCCTTCAGGTGGAGATTCATTAAGCAATAAAAGCTGGAAATCGCTTCCACCGCTCATCATTCCCCTTGCAACCATTGTACAACCTGTAAGTGTCTGATTGGTAGGTGCTGTTCCTGTGTTTTCACAACCTTCACGCTCATAATTAAAATAAAAAACCCACATCTCTTTATCAGCAGCACTTGCAGATGCGCTACAATGATAAGCCGTTAATAAATAAGGGGTTAAATCCTGTGCAGTATTGTTTATCAAACTTCCTGAACAAAGATAGCTGGCAGAACCTTCCTTCATCACAAGCTTAACCACACCTTTTTTTTCCCTTTGCCAATTTTCTCCTTCAGGACAATTAATGTTGACTTCACAAAACTCTGATTCATCAATTTTCTCCCCTGTAAGGGATGCTGCACCTCTATAATGATAACCGATATCTGAAATTCTGATAACTGCCTTGGGTGAGTTCATTCCTGATGATATTGGCTCTGAATATTCCATAATCATCTTATCTCCAGGAATCATTGCAGTAGCAAAAAGACCGCTTGGCCTGTTGTTTTCCTGACTAAAGGCTCCTGATACATAATCGTATTGGGATGAATATACAAAGAATAAGCCATCAGCAGGTAATACAAAATTTTCGTAATAGGCATTCAGGGCTTTTGCTCCTTGGCTTTGTATCTCTAATGTCCATACAAGCCTGTTGCCAATAACTTCCTTTTGTGCATAATCAAAAAAATCAAAATGCACCGGCACATTAAATGCTACCCTGTATGGCATGCCATTTTTCTCGTCTTCAGCATCCATGGCCTCTACTCCATCCATAGAAGGTGATGCGACCTGATATATTGGCAACGAAGCAGAAGATTTGCCCTTCTGAAAATTAAATGGTTGCCCTCCTTTACTAATCTGAGCCTGAACCTCAGTCTTCATTATGCCTAACAGCACTAAAACTGCCAGACTTATGAATAACATCTTGTTTTTTTTCATGTGAGTTGGTTTGCAGTTGATAATATCCTCTTTTGTTAATAAACAGCAAAAATAAAGAAATAGATTTTCTATCTATGTTTTTTACGGCTTTTTTTCAGAATAGTTTTTCGTAATTTTGATGTTTTAAAGAAAATACATGGGATTTTTAATTTTTTCCTTTTAAAAATAATGCGTTTTTGATCTTTTGGAAAAGAAAATGTTTGCAAACTTATCACAAACTCCACGTAACATAAGATGTTTGGAAATCTATACTAAATAAATGCTTTAAAAACAGCAAACATGATGCTCCATCTGACCATAAACAAAAAAATTTAAACACATGAAAATTTTAATTCGCAATATCAAAGAATTGATATTAACAGAAATGAAAAAAAGGTCAAGGGTTTGTGGCAAAGATATGAGCCACTTACCTACTTTATGTCATTCCTGGTTATATATTGAAAACGGGCTTATCCATTCTTTTGGACTAATGACCGACTTGAATGAAAAACTTCCCCATTATAACCAAATTACTGCTAATGATGTAAAAACCATTGATGCTTCTGGCCGGATGGTGTTCCCTTCTTTTTGCGATTCTCATACTCATATCGTTTATGCAGGCAGCCGTGAAATTGAATATATGGATAAAATCAGGGGCCTTTCGTATGAGGAAATTGCAAAAAGAGGTGGTGGTATCTTAAACTCTTCCCAAAGACTACATGAATCCTCAGAATCGGAATTATTAGAACAAGCCCTTGAGCGGATTGATGAGATCAAAAGTTTTGGTACTGGTGCAGTAGAAATAAAAAGTGGTTATGGACTTAACACTGAAGACGAAATAAAAATGCTCAGGGTTATACGACAAATAAAAGAACAATGCCCCCTCACAATAAAATCAACTTTTCTGGGCGCCCATGCAGTCCCTGCTGAATATAAAGGCCGCCAGGGTGAATATGTTGATTTGATTATCAATGAGATGATCCCGCTTATTGCCTCAGAAGAACTTGCAGATTATGTTGATGTTTTTTGTGATAGGGGATTTTTCACTACTGAAGAAACTGAACGCATCCTGATGGCTGGTATGAAATATGGCTTAAGGCCGAAAATCCATGCCAATGAACTCGACTATTCAGGTGGTATTCAGGTTGGGGTTAAATATAATGCACTTAGTGTTGACCATCTGGAATTTACTGGTGATGAAGAAATAAAAGCATTATTAAACTCTGAAACAATGCCAACACTGCTCCCAGGGGCTGCTTTCTTTCTTGGTATGGTTTACCCTCCTGCACGGAAAATGATTGACGCTGGCCTGCCTGTTGCCATGGCAAGTGATTTCAACCCAGGATCAAGCCCTTCCGGAAATATGCAATTTGTTATGTCATTAGGTTGTATCAAGTTTAAAATGCTTCCTGAAGAAGTAATCAATGCTGTGACCCTTAATGGGGCTTATGCCATGGGAGTGGAAGAAGATCTGGGCAGCATCTGCCCGGGTAAAAAAGCAAATGTCTTTATTACCCGCCCTGTCTCAACCTATCAGTTTATGCCATACGCTTATGGTAGCAATAAAGTTGAGACTGTAATCATTAATGGAAGGATTCAATAATTTTAATCATCACATTTTGGAAGAAAAACTGAAATTAGTAGCTAAGACACTTGCTTCCCTTGAAGGTGTCCTGGAGGAGGAATTGAAACAACTTGGAGCTGAAGACACCTTGCAGTTAAAAAGAGCAGTGAGCTTTACAGGCAATATGGAAGTGTTATACAGAACAAACCTTTGGTGCCGCACTGCTATGAATATCCTTATGGAAATTCATTCATTCAGCTTTGATTCCAACGAATCTTTTTATTCTCAAATAAGAGGTATTGACTGGACTCAATGGATGAGCAAAGACAGTAAACTTTGGATTCACGCTACAATACACGAAAGCATATTTAACCATTCGCAGTTTGTTGCTCAATTGGCAAAAGATGCCATTGTTGACCTCTTTAGGGAAAAAACTGGTGACAGGCCTTCTGTGGACAGATTTGATGCAGATATTGTTATCAATCTTTATATCAACCGCGATGAATGTACAGTGTCAATTGATAGTTCCGGCGAACCATTGTTCAAAAGAGGCTATCGACAGGCAGGCCATCCCGCTACACTTAATGAAGTGCTGGGGGCCGGGCTGATATTATTAAGCGGATGGGATAAAAAGCAGGACTTATTCGATCCTATGTGCGGTTCAGGAACTATCCCCATTGAAGCAGCCATGATTGCTGCAAATATTGCTCCCGGATTAATCAGAAATCAATTTGGATTTCAAAAATGGCCTGGTTTTAACAAATCCCTCTGGAACAATTTGCTGTCTGAAGCAAGAACAAAAAAAATCGTTCCCAAAGCCAGAATCTTTGGCGCTGATATTTCAGGTAAATCTTTGGATATTGCCAGAAGCTCTGCTAAACAAGCAGGCTTAGGTTTCTACATCTCTTTTTCTAAAGCAGATTTCTTCACGGCACGCCCACCAGTACCTGAATCGCTGATTGTAACAAATCCTCCCTATGGTCAAAGATTAAAAAGCGATGATGATATGGAAGCTTTTTTTGGCCAAATAGGCTCCACCCTTAAACATAAATACCCCGGACATAAAATTTGGATTATTACTCCCAGCCCCGAATTAATAAATGCCATTGGCTTACGCCATTCTGCCAAAATACCTGTTTTTAACGGCCCAATAGAATGCCGCTTCTTAAAATATGAATTATACGAAGGTTCAAAAAAATCCCCAAACAGCAAAAAAATCTAAAGCAAGCCTGTATCGATGAAAAAATCATAATTGCAAAAATATTTTCCATTATCTTTGCAAAGATTTTTTAACTTGGGTGGAGAAGTGCTTTTTATGTTTGTTCATGAAACAAAAATATGGATAAAGCGCTCTTACTTACGGTTTAATAATATGGTTGTAAGAATTATTCAATGAAAAAACGTGTATTAGTTGCCACAGGTGGTGGTGATTGTCCCGGCCTAAATGCCGTTATCAGGGCAATCGTAAAAAGGGCATCTCATGAAGACAATTGGGAGGTGATTGGAAGCATTGATGCATTTAATGGGATTCTTAATGAGCCAAATGAAATCGTCGTGCTCGACGATAAAGCTGTGGCCGGTATTCATATCAGGGGAGGTACCATTATTGGAACAACCAATAAAGGTGGCCCTTTTGCCTGGCCAATTAAAAATTCTGATGGCACTTGGGGTGCTGCTGATCGTTCTGACGAAATGCTTCGCAGGCTTCAATATCTTGGGGTTGATGCGGTGATTAATATTGGGGGCGATGGCTCTCAGAAAATATCTAAAATGCTCTTCGAAAAAGGTTGCAACATCATTGGCGTTCCCAAAACTATCGACAATGACCTTTCTGCAACCGATTTTACTTTCGGTTTTCAAACAGCAGTACAGGAAGCAACTTATGCAGTGGACAAACTTGTTACAACTGCCCAAAGCCACAATAGGGTACTCGTCCTTGAAGTGATGGGCCGCTATGCGGGTTGGATTGCCTTACATGCTGCTATTGCAGGGGGAGCCGAGGTTTGTTTAATTCCGGAAATCCCTTACGATATCAATAAAGTAATGAAGAAAATCCACAGCAGATATGCCCGTGGACGTGGTTTTACTATTATTGTTGTTGCTGAAGGCGCCCGACCTATCAGTGGTGATATGTATTACGAAAAAAGCGATGAAGTCGGATACGGTAATGTCCGTCTTGGCGGAGTAGCAACAAAAGTAATCAGGGATTTGAAAAAAGCAGGCCTCGAAGCTGATATGCGTGAAACCGTCCTCGGTCACTTACAACGTGGAGGAAGCCCAATTGCTTACGACAGGGTCCTTGCAACTCAGTTTGGGGTTAAAGCTTTTGAAATGGTGCTCGAAAAAAGATTTGGGGAAATGGTTGCATACCGCCATCCAAATATCGTTTCTGTCCCATTCGATGAAGCTATTAGCCATTACAACTTTGTTGATCCGGATTCCTCTCTTGTAAAAACTGCCAGAGGCGTTGGTATTTGCTTAGGTGACTAAACAGGAAAAATCATAATTTTAAACAATATTTAATGAAAGCCGCCATGCCATTATGGGGGCTTTTATTTTTTTTGTAAATTGGCATCCATTATGCCTCAGGAAAAACAAATATTCGCAGATATCCTATTACCTCTCCCCTTGCCAGGGATGTTCACTTATCTTGTCCCTGAAGATATGAGCAGGAATATAAAAACCGGGATTCGGGTAATTGTCCAGTTTGGAAGCAAAAAAGTTTATTCAGGGCTCGTAAAAAATATCCATACATCAAAACCTGCCTATCCTGCTAAAGAAATAATGGGTTTGCTCGACGAAAACCCTGTCGTTACTCCAGAACAATTTAAATATTGGGAATGGATTGCCAGATATTATTTATGTTATGTTGGGGAGGTAATGAATGCTGCATTGCCCCAAGCCCTTAAACTCCAAAGCGAAACAAAGATTTTACTTAACCCCTCTTACCAGGGTGAAGGTGAATACCTTTCGGATAAAGAATTCCTTATCTATGATGCCCTCGAAGCTCAGAAATCAATTTCACTGACTGATGCTTCAAAAATTTCTGAAGTCAAAAAGGTTTTTCCAATTATTAAAGGACTGATTGAAAAAGGAGTTGTCATCCTGGAAGAAGATATCCAGGATCAATATGATGTTAAACGGGAAATGTTTATCCGGTTAAATCCTGAAATGGAAGACGAAGAAGCACTAAAGGATGCTTTCGAAAGCATTTCACCAAGGGCATTCAGGCAAACCGAGATGTTACTTGCATATATCAAACTCTCAGGAAGATATAGCCTTGAACAAAAACCGGTTAGCCGAAAAGCATTATTTGAGCTTTTTGACCCATCTGCTTCATCCTCCTTTAAGGCCCTTGAGAATAAAGGCATCCTGCAACAATATGAAAAAATCGTAAGCCGTCTGGCTCCTTTCACAGGAAAAACTACTGAAATCAATGAATTAAACCCCCATCAGTCTGAAGCCCTTCTTCATATTAAAGAATACTTTAAAGAAAAAAATGTGGTTTTGCTTCACGGTGTTACTTCCAGTGGAAAAACCGAAATCTATAGCCATCTTATCAACGATTGTATCCGGGAAGGCAAACATGTATTATACCTGGTTCCCGAAATCGCCCTGACAACTCAACTTGTGGGACGCCTTCAAAAATACTTTGGGAAAAGAGTCGGGGTTTATCATAGCAGGTTTAACCCTCTTGAACGGGTTGAAATCTGGAACAAAATGCTTTCCTTTCAAAAAGAAGACAGCAATAATGCAATGGTAATTATTGGGGCCAGGTCTTCTGTTTTTCTTCCCTTCCCAAACCTTGGACTGGTGATTGTTGATGAAGAACATGACCCCTCTTTTAAACAAATGGAACCTTCACCCAGATACAATGGCAGAGATGCTGCCATTTATCTCGCTTCCCTCATGCATGCGAATGTATTGCTTGGATCAGCAACACCTTCTGTTGAATCTTATTACAATGCTCAATCCGGAAGATATGGATTTGTCGAAATTAAAAAAAGGCATGGCAATGTGATGTTACCAGAGATTTTGGTTGTTGATGTCAAAAAAGAAAGCAAGGAACGCCAGATGAAATCCCATTATTCAATGTTTCTTCTGGAACATATAAAAGAAGCCCTTGAAAAAAAAGAGCAGGTCATTTTGTTTCAAAACAGAAGAGGTTTCTCCCTTCGGTTTGAATGCGAAGTATGCGGTTGGGTCCCCGGCTGTGAACATTGCGATGTTTCATTGACATTCCACAAAGACAGCAACAGGTTAAAATGTCATTATTGTGGGTATTCCATGCCGCCCCCTAAGGTCTGCCCCCAGTGCAATTCCTCGTCAATAAAGATGAAAGGATTTGGAACAGAAAAAATTGAAGAAGAGTTGCCAATCTTCTTTCCGGATGCTAAAGTAGCAAGGATGGATTTGGATACAACCCGTAAAAAATCATCCTATCAAAACCTGATCCATGATTTTGAGGAAAGAAAAATCGATATCCTCATTGGTACACAAATGGTTACCAAAGGACTTGATTTCGACAATGTGAGCCTTGTTGGAATCCTTAATGCCGATAATATGCTTGGATTTCCAGACTTTAGGGCCCATGAAAAAGGATTCCAACTCATGGCTCAGGTCAGTGGTCGCGCAGGGCGAAAAGATAAAAGGGGGAAAGTGATTATTCAGACATTAAATCCTTACCATTCTGTTATTAGAGGGGTCATTGATAACGATTACCTGGGTTTATACAAAAATGAAATCCTGGAAAGAAAAAATTTCCATTACCCGCCTTTTTATCGCTTAATACTCATTTCGGCTAAACATTCCAATCCCGAAGTCCTTAATAAAGCTGTTTCAGCCTTAGCTGATGACCTAAAAAAAGTCTATGGCAAATTTGTCCTTGGACCTGAATATCCTTTGGTCTCAAGGGTCAGAAATGAATATATTAAGAATATCATGGTAAAAATAGCCCGCGATCAACACTTGAACCGCCAAAAAGACTATTTATTCAATATGATTGAAAAGTTCAGGAAAAAACCTGAATTCAAAATGGTTCGCCTTATTATTAACGTTGACCCCCAATAAACTTTTTTTGCTTTTGCTAAGTTTAGCCTATTCTGTTTTTATAATATAAATATCCTCGTTGTCCTTTTTCATCAGATACTTCTCCCTGGCAAGCTTTTCCAATGCCCCTGGATTGTTTCTGATTTCAACAACCGCTGTTGAGTCTTTCATAATCTCCTGCTCATAATAAGCTTTATCCCGATGCAATTGATTAAGTTGTTTTTTTAACCGATATTGCTGAAAGAAATTATTATTGTCAAAAAAAGATAACCATACCAGTGCTGCCAGGCTTACCAGCACATATTTGTTTTTAAGGAAGTGTGGAATCTTTATGTTCTTCATAAGGTCAAATCTAAGAAAAAAAAATAATCCTACGAAATAATTTTAATCATATAATCCTTTTACTTTAGGAGGTGCCGCAACATAATTTTTAAGATAATAAGGCTCGAAATAAGCAGTGTTTACAAATTCTTTGTTCAAATAAGCCTTAAAAGCTATCTCTGCCATCCCTGATGAAGAGACCTGAAATGCATCAAAGAAAAAAGCAAAGCTTTTGTTGCCAATAATTTCTTTACACTTTGCTGCACCATCACCAAAAAAAACAATCTGTTGTTCACCCGCATAGCCATCAAATGAGGAATTATCTATTATATCTGCCTTCGTTTCCCTTATTTGCTCCAGCTTAATATCATATAAGGCATTGTAAACTTCCATCCGCCTGGCATCTATCATTGGGCAAAACAATATAGGGATATTCGTATCCAATGACTTACCATCAATAAGCAGTTCTTCATAAGCCATCTTCCAATCCTTTGACTGAAGTAACGTTGAGGCCATAGATTGAAGCGTTGGCACTGCAATCATTGGGATACCCAATGCATAACAAAGCCCTTTGGCAGAAGATACCCCAATTCGTAAACCGGTATATGATCCTGGACCCTGGCTGACAGCTACAGCATCAAGGTCTTTAAAACCAATCCCGGCATCCTTAAGCGTGTTTTCTATATAGGAATTGATTAGCGAGGCATGGTTTTGCCCATTTAGGTCCTCACGTATTGATATAATTGCCCCATCCCTGGATAAGGATACCGAACAAACCTTAGTCGCTGTTTCTAAATGTAGTATATACGCCATACGTGCTTTTAATACAGTATGACAAAAGTAATACTAATTCTCTGAGAAAAGTTTTTCTTTATCAACAATAATAACTTTAGTGCCATTTTTAAGGCTTCTTGAAACAGCTCGATATGGCCCTGTTATCACTTCTTCTCCCTCTTCAAGCCCTTCAAGAATCTCTATGTATGTATTATCCTGTATCCCGGTTTTAACAGCCTTCATTACTGACTTACCTTCTTTGATAATAAAGACATATTCCTGTAGCTTCTCTGTTTCCTTTTTCTTTGTCTTTTCTTCTTTTTCTCCCATTTCAGCCATTTCTTCCTCTGGAATGGGTGCCTTCCTGTGAGTAGTGTCTTCTCTTGTTGTTACTGCCTGAATAGGTACACTCAGCACATTGAATGTCTTTTTTGTATGGATATCCACATTGGCTGACATCCCCGGGCGAAATGGTGATACATGTGATGAGCGGTCTTTCATCAGATGTTGATATGAATCAGGGATAAGCCGTATTCGAACTTCAAAGTTGGTCGCCTGGTCAAGGCTTGCTGTTGTTGATTTGGCTGAATTGGCTATAGATGTAACTACTCCTTTGAATTTCTCACCCAAAAAAGCATCTATCTCTACAATGGCTGTATCCCCCATGTTGACCCTTATGATGTCATTTTCATTTACATCTACAATAACTTCCATCTCTGAAAGATTAGCTATGCGCATGATCTCTGTCCCTGCAAACTGTGATGTCCCTACTACCCTCTCTCCGGTTTCAACATCAAGCCTTGATATCGTTCCATCAATAGGGGCGTAAATAGATGTCTTTGCAAGACTCTCATGCCCTTCTTTAACTGCTGCCTCTGCACTCTTAACCTGATACTCAGAAGCAACCACACTTTGCTTTGCTGCTTCTATTTCTGCCTTGGCTACAAGATATTGAGCTCTTGATGCATCAAGCTCTGAATCACTAATCGCGTTCTGATTATGTAGCTGTTCTGTCCGCTTAAAACTTGTTTCAGCATTGATAAATTGCGCCTGGGCCTGCGCTTCACGTGCCTTTGTATTTGCAAGGTTTGCCTTTGAAGTATTTAAGGCTGCCTCCAAACGATCAACAGTTGATACATAAATGTCCGGGTTGATCCTTGCCAATAAATCCCCTTTCTTTACCTGTATCCCCTCAATAACAGGCAACTGAATGATTTCTCCCGAAACATCGGGGCTGATTTTTACTTCAGTAACCGGTTGTATCTTCCCATTGGCGTTTACAACTTCAATAATATCCTTACGTCCGGTCTTTTCAATTGACACCTTTATCCCGGTCTCTTCACCTATCCAGCCTTGCTTCTTCCCTATTGCTGAGAATATTATGATAAAAGCCAAAACTCCGATGGATATCCAAATGATACGTCTTTTTTTCATTGTTTCAAAGGTTAATAGGTTTGCCCATATAAAAGTCGAGTACTTTTAAACGGAATATATAATCATACTTGGCCTGAACTGTTTCTGACTGCGCCTGTGCCAATCTGTTTTTCGCATCGTTATAATCCAGCGAATTGGCCATCCCAACCGAAAAGCGTTGTTCCATATAGCGATAGGCTTCCTCAAGGGCCATCACATTCTTTTGGTTGGCAAGATATTTTTTTAATGCCGCTTTGGCATCTGCATGCGCTTGTTGTATAGTCTTATACAACTGATCATGCACTATTTGTTGTTGCAACCTGCTATTCTCAAGATTTATCTTTGACTGCTGAACAGCCTTCCGTACCTGGAAATTATTAAAAACAGGAATGGACAAATAAAAACCAAGCGACTGACTAAAGTTGTCCTCAAGCTGATTTGAAAAAGGTTTTACCTGCGTTATTGTTTTATAGGATGGCCCATATACCTCATCCCCCGTTAATGTTGCCCCGATAAGTACCGGGTCACCTGGTTGAATATCTGCAATTTCGAGGCTTGCACTCGAATAGCCTGTGCCCAGGCTTGCCCCAAAGGATAAGGTTGGGCTCCGATAACCCTGTGCAAGGTGTAATCCTTTTTCGGCACTCATTACCCTGTATTCAGCAGCTTTTATCATCGGTTGTGATGTACTTGCTATTGAATATACTTCTGTGGGATCGGCCAATATCGTTGTCTCAAGCGGGATATCAATGATAGGTTTTTGGATCCGAAATCCGCTGTCATTCTTCAGGTCAAGAAATTGTGTGAGGTTCAACAATGCAAGGTCTAACTGGTTCTGGGCATTCACTAATACCAACTCCTCCCCTGCTGCCTGTGCCTGGATTGTAAACAAATTCCCTTTGGCCAGCGTTCCTGCATTTACAAGCTTCTCCGTCCGCTCCACCTGCTGGCGAATAATCTCCAGTTGCAATGATGCAATATCTGTTAATTCCATCGAATATAAAACCTGCAGATAAGCCGAAGCAATTGCCAGGGAGATGTCATTTTGCATGGCCTGAAAATCATATTGGCTTGCCTGTAGGTTTAACCTGCTTTGCTTATATGTATTCAGGTTCTGAAAACCATTAAATAGCACTACTGAAGATGAAGCAGTGAAGTTATTTGTTTGAACACGCTCTGTTTCAAACTCATTTGTGAACTTGTCAACAGCCCGTCCAAAGTTATATGCATGAGAACCATTGAGGTTCAGGTCGGGAAAAAAACGAGATGTACTCTGGAACACCTCCTCTTCTGCCAGACTTACCGATAAGTATTGCTGTTTCAAACTGACATTGTTTTCCAAGGCATATTGGATACAATCCTGTAATGTCCACTCTTTTTGCTGGCCCAGGGCAATTACAGGAAATGTGAACAGGAGTAAAAGAATTATTTTTTTCACCATCTGCCTTATGGTGGCGCTTGATTTCATGTGCATTCTTTTTTGTTATTAGCTCATGTTTCTTTAAAAATATTAGACCATACTTCCTTATGCAAGCCTGAATATTAAAATTTATTCATTAAAATACAAATTTAACTGAAGAATTGAAACGAACATACAAAAGAAATCTAAAAGTGAAATATGTTTTCGGCTTTTTTCAATTTGTATTCATTTTCAAAACATTAGTCTTTCCTGTTTCTCCAAAAATAACGTTTACAATGTATATTTATTACCATTATGTTAGAATTCTTTCTGTTTAATTATAAATAACCATGAACCACTTAACAATTCAATGTTTTAGTGAAAATAACTTAACCCAATAAATGCCTGATTTCAACAAATCTGTTTAATTTTAAGCACTGAAAATAAACAGTTACAACCAAAGAATTCAAAAAACAAATTATTAGGGATTAAAAGATTCCCGGTTATCAATAAACTCATTGAAAACCAATAAATAAACAATAAACCTTAAAATCTGGTGTTATGATTGATAAATCAAAAGAAGTGAACGCTTCAATCACTCTTGTAAACGAAAAATTACATTTCATTGGTTTTGTCGAGGGAAATGAAGCAGTTTCTATTGATTATTATCCACCCCTTGGTGATAACCTTGGCTATACTTCTCTTGAACTATTGCTCCTGAGTTTGTCATCCTGTGTTGGCAGTGCTGTCCTTACATTTTTAAGAAGGATGAACATAACAATCAAAAGCTTTGAAGCTTCGGCAAAAGGAATTCGCCGCGAAGAACATCCTACTGGTTTTAAAAATATAACTGTTGAATTGTCTGTTCAATCCCCAAATCTTACCGAGGAAGATATGAAAAAGGTTATTGCCCTTGCTGAAGATAAGTATTGCCCGGTTTACTCAATGATAAAAGGAAATACTGAAACCCGGATCATTTATAAAATCAGCAAATAAAACCTGTCCGACTGCTTTTTGAGCTTTATTGTTTTTAAAACAACTCTGTTCTTAAAAACATAGCTTGGTTCTAATAAAGCCTAAACATATTAGGTTATTATTGTTTTCCCCAATTTGCCATTTATAGTTGAGGGAGCTAATATGATTTTTTTTCTTCATCGAAAGTACCGATATCATTTTTTTGTTCAAACTGTTTTTTTTTAGATAAACCTATTAATACTAAAGACAAAAATAGTTGATACAATAAGCTTATGATACACAAAATCATTTACTTTTGTATGTTTTGACTTTAAAAATGAATAAACCTATGAAATTTAAGGCAGCATTATTTATCTCCGTGTTTTTTTTAGCAACCCAGGCTATTTTTTCACAGGATTTTGAGGTAGCACCTATTCGACTTCAGTATTCAGCAAACCCTGGCGAATCAATAACAAAGACTATTGCGGTTAGAAACCACAGCAACAAAAAAACCACAATCACTTTAAGGCATAGGGATTATTTAATTTATCGGGATGGAAAAATGGAAGTCCTTCCTGCCGAATCAACAAAAAACACAATTGCCCGTTGGATCACAATAAACCCTTCCTATGTGAGCCTCGAACCTAATGAAGAGATGCTGGTCCAGGTTACGATGCAAACCCCACAGGATGACTACACTTCAAAATGGGGTATTATCAGCCTTGAATCGGCTGCCGAACAAACAGCATTTTCTGCCGATAAAAGTGTTAAAGCAGGTATCGCCGTTTTAGGGCGAATCGATGTTTATTTGTCATATAATCCATTAGGCGTTACTGACAAAGTGGGCATCAATAATATTCAGGAAATCACTACATCTGATGACACAGAAAGAATATTTCAGGTAAACCTTGAAAACACCGGGGATAAAATCACAAACTGTAAAGTGTACCTTATTGCTTCCAACTTAACAACAGGAGAAGAAACAAGGTTCCCTACAACTGAATTGTCTGCTTATCCCCAATCCTCCAGGACTATTCAACTGAACCTTCCCAACGAACTTAAACCTGGTCAATACTCCCTTGCTGCTATCCTTGACCACACCGGGAGCTCTACCCTTAAAGGGACCCAAATGCTTATTGTTGTTGAAAAATAACCTCTTATGCCTGCCAATCTCTTTGCGGGATTTTTTATTTCCTTCTTCCTGGTTTCTTTGGGAACTAATAAACTCTGCTCCCAGAACAGGGTCTTTGAAACCTATCAAAAAGATGGTTTATTAAAAGAAAAATTTGAGGGCTTTATTCGCAATGGGGATACAATAAAACATGGTTCCTACAAATACTTTTCAGGCAATGTCCTTCGCCAGGAAGGATTGATGAGCAACAGTAAAGCCCAAGGCACATGGAAGGTTTATTCACAGGACGCAAAGCTTATACAGCAGATAAACTTTGAAAACGGCGAAAGGCATGGAAATTATGTGATGTTTTTTCCTCAGGGTGGCATTTGTCAACAAGGCTCCTATAACTCAGGCGCTTTGAATGGACTGTTTTATACTTATTATGAAAACGGAAATACCGAAAGCATTACCGAATACCTCAATGGAACCCCTCATGGGACTTTAAAACTCTTCTTTGAAAATGGGTTGCTGTTTAAAGATTGCACCCTTAATCACGGAATTGAGCATGGCCCTTTTAAACAATATTTCGATAATGGACAGATTAACTATCTGGGCACTAAGCAACAAGGCTCATTTGCTGACTCCCTGAAAGTATATTATAAAAATGGCAAGCTCCAAAGAACATGCTTGTTTAAGAATGGCTTGATGCATGGCAAATATATTGCATTTCATGACAATGGAACCATAATGATAAAGGCATCGTATGTAAATGGAGTGTTAGATGGTTCATACACTGAATTTCACATTAATGGAACAATCAGCCAAGAAGGCACATATTTAAACGGAGAAAGAACAGGATTATGGTTCTCTTATTATCCTTCAGGAATGACTTATTCAAAAGGGCCATATCTTAACGGGGCATTCGAGGGCTTCTGGGAAGTCTTTTTTGAAAACGGAATCCTTAAACAATCCGGAAACTATACCAATAACCAGGCAACCGGATACTGGGAATATTTCTATCCTGATGGCAATCTTGAAAAAACAGGCCGTTATTTCAATAACCTCGAAAATGGCCTTTGGTTATTCTTCCCTCAAACAGGCCAAAATACCACAATTATATATCAGGCCCTCCTCTTTGTTAATGGCAAACCGCTGAAAATCATTCTCCAAAAAACCATTGATCATAATACCATCTTTGTTGTTGGATATTAAATCCTGCTGTAAAACCTTTATGGTATCAGATGCGGTGCAATAATGAAAAAAAAAATTATTGTTCTTTACCAATAGCCAATAAACCAAAGTTCACTTTAAAGCATGACGAATATAAATATTATACATTTCAACAAAAAAAGGGTTGAATGCTTGCACCAATAATAATAAAAACTGAACAGTAAAAAACAGGATTCGGCTAAATGAATATCTCAAAGAAATCTTTAATTATAACTATAATAATTAAACTTCACATCTGCCACTTCTGAAAAATCCTCACC
Organism: uncultured Bacteroidales bacterium; assembly: GCA_964387795.1. Classification (GTDB taxonomy): domain Bacteria; phylum Bacteroidota; class Bacteroidia; order Bacteroidales; family UBA7960; genus CAYLYP01. Next base: position 21,086 of record CAYLYP010000014.1, on the reverse strand, counting down.
TGCTTCCAACATATCTTCATCATCTTCCATATAATGCCATTCCATAGTCAAATTATCTGTTGAGGAATATATTTCCCGAATAATCTCAATTATTTCTAATATCATTTTTGATGAAGCTGTATTGAAATACTCTAAATCAAAAACAACTTTGGTTTTTTCTGCAGGGTTTTCTGAATAATTCTTTATCCAATTCTTTATCGGATTATAAAAAATCCTCGGATTCTCTGGTAATGACCTGCCTGAAAAACTTATCAGGCCTTCAGGCATGTTTAAAACTACTTCAGGGGTTTCAGCTGTCCCCTTAATCATAAAAAATTCGTTTGTTTGCATTTCTTCGAAAGTGGTAAAAAAGTCACGGTTTGGCTTTGTTCTCATAAGTGATAAATAATGTTACGGATGCCACTTATAATCTTGAATTCAAAAAGGATGATACCTATTGTTGCATAAACTAAACCCCCTTATATTGTTGTTTGTTTATTATGCAAGTATAAACCTTTTTTTTTAAAAAACCTCTGATTAACTTATCCAAAACTATTCTAAGGCTGGTTAATTATTGTTTAAAATGATTGTAACAACAGCAAATGAGCATTTTAAATTTTTTAAACAACCAAAATTTAACATTTTATTTCCCCTACAAGAATGGCCATGAAAAATGTAGTTTTAACTACTTTGTTGCAAAAACCATACAAAATTGAAAAGGTTTATGCTTGTTTTTCTATTCTTGCAGAAAAACATTAAGAATCGGATAAAAGGTCCATAAAGGCAAAAGATAAAAGGTGAAAAAAACAAAAGCACCAGAATAGTTGGCAATGCTAATCAATTGCTTTGTCGCTGTCAGCCTGTCGTATTAATATACAATATCTTCCATTGTCCAGGCTTCTGATACCTTGATGACTTGTTCATCAGACCTGCATTTTGTCAGGAATGAATATACTCTTTACTAAACAACAGGCATTCATCATGGAAACCATCAGAAAAAGCCCTCAATCCTACTTTTTCCTATATCTTCTCTATTTCAGCCGTGTCGATACGATATTTGTTTTCTAAAACAAGCGTGGTTTTCCTGATCCAAAACCTATAGTCTTTATTATCGAATAAAAGCTCCTGAGACCAGTCATCACCTTCTTTACTTAACAATTCAATGCAGCTTTCATTTTCTTTTCTTAAAGTCTTTTTCAGGCGCAGCTTCCCGTCGAAGGCGAGTTTAAAATAGTAAATCAACCCGTCAAAATGCTTAGGATCAATACTTATACTAACTGTATCGAACCAAATAAAGACATCAGAATCTGTATATTCTACAGCAATATCAAAACCCCCGGGCTGGGCTTTAATTAACATACGATTATCCTTTTCCCATACGGGAAATATTGAATTGTTCTTTAAAACTGCTTCTAAGTTTATCAGCCTTGCTTTTGTATCCATAATATAAAAGTTATAAATGAGGGGATAAAGTTAAAAAATCATTGAACTTCATTAGCCATTGCAGGAAAAAAAATACAAAAAATTTACCAAACCTCCTTGCCATGTTGAATTCCGTTCAAATTTTGGAAAATAAAAAAGAATAACCATGTTAAGGGTTGAGCCGGGGTTGAGCCGGGGTTGAGGCGGGTTTGAGGCGGGTTTGAGCCGGGTTGAAAGCGGTTCAAGCCCGGTTTAAGTCTGGCTTAAATCCGGACCAAGCCTCTCGATGAACATATCATGTTCTATCCCTGATACCTTTGGAGAGATTTAAAGCAGAGTATGTCAGGTAGGGGCATACTGAAATTGAATCGGTCATTTTTTGCCCTGTCTTTCAGTATGATAACAGAACAAAGGGATTGGCATTCATCTTCAAGTTTATACAGGATGAATACAATTATTCGAATGAAAAAGGGATTTGAAGGTTTTTTGAAGCTTTAATTGACTACTGGATTAGGTATAAATCCTTATTCCATCCTGAACACTTTGGTTGGGAGAAATTCGGCAGCCACTTTTTCCGATTCAATCTCGATGTTGCCATTACATGACACTGAAAGGTCAGCCTCAAACAGATAAACACCATAATTGATAAATGTATGTACCTTAAAACCATTATCAACGGGCTTGACAAGCGGAGGGGCAAGATGTTTCCTGATAGCTGTAAGATGAAAAGGTTCGGCCTGCTCAGTGAAATCAAAATCACCAAGGTTTTCAATCAAAAAAAATGGCCCCTCTTCAGCTTCAACAGCCCCTAAATAGAACTTGCAATAAGGGATAAGTGTATCCATGTTAAGCAAAAGCTCCACTTTTTCGTTGACAATCTCAAAACACTCCCTGCTACCGGTGAGTGCGTACAATTCATTCTTTTGATCCATAATAAAATAGATGCTTAAGGGGGGCATGGATGAAAAATGATTGAGCTTTATCAGGCAACAGCCCGGATAAAAAGACAGTGGGCATTGCTCCAGAAAAGCGTTTTCTGTGCTAAACAGGTCAACCTGAAGGTATGTATTGGCTGCATGGATAATATCTGATTCCCATTTTGAATTTTTCTCACCAGGAAGCAATGCAGATACAAAATTCTTGTGCATTTTCAAAAAAGCTATAAAACAAATGAAACACTTAATATATCAAACAAGGCCGGATATTGATAAATCACCTCCTGAGTGGCATGGTCGGCACAGGCCCATTGTTGCCCATCGGCATCATAAAAATAGATACAGTCGTCTGAGTTCCCAAAATAAAGCTTTGAGCAGGGATGGTTTCCATTTGAGCCGGAATACCTGACACACATTGAAAAAATATCTAAGTAATCACCTGTAATTTTCCTGTTGAGGTTGCCTGCCAGGGAAAAGACATTCATTAAATGGCCTGAAAAGCCATCACAGATGCTATACAGCCTGATGAGTTCCATGGGAATCAACGGGAACATAAAATCGCGAAGTATTTCCTGGGTAAACCTCAAGCTACGGGTTCCCATGGGGGGATGAAGCCTTGCGAGTTGATATTGATTGATGTCCTTTAACAGGCCATCCAGCTCGGCATGGAAATTCATGGATTGTCCGATTTAATGATTTTAAGGCCGGCACTGGAAAGAATCTGTGCAATATTATTAAAGGCAAAAGAATCCTTTTCCTTTTCTTCCTGTGAAATTTGTTCCCAGGATTTGAGTGCGGGATGGTATTTTAGCTCTTTCTTAAGGTATTGCTCCATTTGCTTGTCGTCTTGATAATGGCCGGGAACAAAACCGGATAAAAATTTCTCGGCATTCCAACGGTTCTTTTCCATTCTTGCAAGAAGCAATTTCATTTCTTCATCAAGCTGCTTTGTATCAATAGCAGGTTCAGGATGGCTGTCCGGAACCATTTCAAGGCCTATTGCCCTTAATTTGATATGAAAATGACGGGCAGGAAAACGGTTATAATCCTTTTCGAGAGGAGAAAGCCTTGCCCACTGCTCATCAATGGCATTCTTTTCTTTTAAAACATCTGTGCAGAAGCTATTATTGATATGCTTTGCTATAACATCATATTTTTCCTGGTTCTCAACAACAATGCGCCTTGTAAGGAACGAAGACGGATTGCATTGATGGATCTGAAGACCCTCAAGCCGCTTATCAATACCTGGAATCAATTGTCCAAAATCATCAAAGCCCATATTTAACAGCATCATAAAGGGTTTACCCAGTTGATGGTTTAATGCATAAAACCTTTGCCTTAGCCTATAAACCAGTTGTGTGCCCTGCGGATAATGTTCACATGCTGTAAGGCAAAAAGCCGTATCCATACATTCTGTATGATTATCAGCTTTCTCAAAATCATTCAGTGCCTTGATATCAATTGTCATTACCCTGTCATAATAAGGCTGCCTGTTTCTCAACTCCGATTCAAAATCATCAGGATCCGGGCATAGCACAGTGATATGAAGCGGTTTCAGGTTTGCAAAATGATACATCCTTCCATATTCCTCAATCAGGTAAAATAATATAGGATGATCACCTGCAAGTACAATGCGAACAGCTTTGCTTTCCCTGTCAATGTTAATAAACCTGTCAGGGCTATACTCATCAGTGATGCCTGAAGCAATGATTTGTTCAAAGCTTGTAAAGTAAACGTTTGAGAAATCGGATTCATTGACAGGTGTTTCTTTCAATCTTGTGAATGAGGCTTGATCGTTAACGCTTGCTATAATCGGGACTTTGTTCTTTTTCAGGCTTTCAAGGCCAAGAATTTTTAAGTTTTGTTTGTCAGGGGCACATAATACAAGGAGTTCGGCCTTTCCGACACCCAAAGCCCTGAATGTTTTGTTATTGTAATCTGACTGGATGACTGAAATCCCTTCAGATGTTGCAGCTTCCCATAGTATCTGGTCAGGGTCTGGATCTATAACAAAGACATTGCTTTCCTTAAGGTTTTTGGCCAGTGCCAAAGACATGCTGCTCAGTCCACATATTATTACCGGCCTTTTGCGCCCCAGCCTGGCCCTAAAGAACACCAAACGTTTGGTGGCATTGGAAGCCAATGCTGAAATGATTGCCGAAGCCAATGACAATGGGGCCAGGAAGCGTGCAATATTAAGGCTTAAGGGCATAAGGGCATCCTCAAAGCTGTTGTTCATTGTGAACAACTGAAGGGTAAGAAAAACCAATGATGAGAAGGATAATGGCTCACCAGAGTTCTGATAATAAACCATCCAGCCCAAAACGCCCAGGACAAGAGAAACAATAACCAGAAAAACAAGCAAATAGTTAATCCTTTTTTGATAGCGGGGGTTCATTTCTTTTACTTTTAATAAATTCAACAACTTTAAAACAAGCCCCAACGAAAAGGAAAAAGCATATAACAAGGAGCACTATTTTCCAAAAACCATAAGGTGTAACAATAGTGAGATACACCAAGCCTAAGGGGCCTATAATGAAAAGCAGGAGTTTGTATAGTATTCTAAAAAACGGTGTCATATAAAAAGCCTTATCATTGACGGAATCCCAAACGAGGTTTTACCTGAAGTGTATCCATTCCCGAAGAAAACTCTTTAACATCATCAAGCGTAATCAATTCCATCATCTCCCTGGTCCTGTGGGCAGGAAGCGTTGAACCCATCCTTAACAATTGGTTTCGCGATGCTTTTTCGATTACCTTTCGGACAAACCTTGCATTCCCAAAAAACTGGTCACGGTTTTCAACGTGGATTTTAAAATAGGCCTCCAGGACTTTCATTGCTTCATCATCAGCTTTCAAACCTTTGCTGTCGAGGATAATCTGTGCAATATTACAAAGTTCGGATGAATTATAATCTTCAAAGAAAATGGTATTATCAAAACGGCTTCTCAGACCAGGGTTTGAATCAAGGAATACCTGCATTTCTTTGGTATATCCGGCTACTATAACAGCAAAACGTCCCCTGTCGTCTTCCATCCGTTTTAAAATCACTTCTATTGCTTCATGTCCATAATCAAGCGTTTGAGAACTATGTGCCCCCAGCGAATATGCCTCATCGATAAAGAGGATACCTCCTATTGCCTCATCAATTTTTTCACTTGTCTTGATAGCTGTTTGCCCAACAAAACCAGCAACAAGGTTTTCGCGACTACACTCCACAAGGTGGCCTCGTTCAAGAATACCAAGAGCCTTAAACAATCGTGCCATCAGACGTGCTACTGTCGTTTTGCCAGTTCCGGGGTTCCCGGTAAAGATATTATGAAAGCTAAAGGATTGCAGGATATTCTTATCAATCTCTTTATGATACCTCACCAGCTTAACAATATCATTCACTTCCTGTTTCACCCTTGTGATACCAACCATCTGATTGAGGTCGGTAAGCGTTTCGGCAAGCAAGGCTTCATTAACTTCAATACGGGGCAAGCGGGCACAAGGCTTGATGCTTATCCTTTGCAAATCCTTAGTTGTAATTGTTGATAGCTCTTCGGTGGACAAGGAAGCAGGATTGGGATGGTTCATAATCCTAACGCCCAGGTTAATCTGTGCTTCTTCGATAATACTGCCCACCAGGCGTGCATTCCCAAACGTCCTTGTCCTGTTCCGGTACGCTTCTGTCAGGATTTGATTGATTTCATTTATTGCATGACTGTCGATACTCAGGTTTTTTCTTGCAGCTTTTATAATGGCAATATCAAGCAGTTCTTCGGGAACATAATCCGGGAACTCATAGATGTTTTGAAACCTTGACCTCAGACCCGGATTAAACTCAAGAAAAGTGTTCATCTCTTTAGGGTAACCTGCAACAACAACAGCAATATCACCCTTGCCATCCGACATTTCTTTGATAAGCACTTCTAGGGCTTCTCGTCCAAAATCCTTTCCATCATCAGTTCGGGCTAACGAATATGCTTCATCAATGAAGAGGATACCACCCCTTGCTTTTTCAATAATGTCCAATGTCTGGGGCGCTGTTTCGCCAATATATCGTCCTATGAGCATTGAGCGATCAGCTTCAAAGACAGTGTCTTTGGGCAGTAAGCCCAGATGATGGTAAATCTTCCCAAGTGTCCTTGCAACAGTAGTTTTCCCTGTTCCGGGATTGCCTGTAAACACTGCATGCAAATTAAGCTTATCAAAATCCTCAAGGCCTTTCTCTGCCCTTAGCTGCTTATATTTAACAAAAGAAACATAGTCTTTGAGTTTGTTTCGGATACCATCAAGCCCAACAAGCCCTTTAAGGTCAGAAAACAGCTCTTCTTCCCCCGGCAGCATCGTTGATTCCGGTTTTTCCTGATCTGTTATTGGTTTTTCAGGGATGATGGTTTTTGGTGAGCCCCTCTTTTCTGCTGTATCAACAGCAAATGCTGCTGAGGCCATTTTCTGTCCCATAAACCATACTTCAACAGTATAGTTATCTTTTACCCAGGTCACCTCGGTATCAGAACCCAGTCCTGCTTCAATCACATACGAATTGTTTGCCCTCTTGCTTTCAACCTGGCATAGAATGGTTTTTGACCCGATAAACTGCTTAGCATCATTATAGAAATGGAAAAAAAACTCTCCCCACCACTTGCTCTCTGGCTGAAGGTTTTCGATGTCAAGCTCGGCATAGATAAACCTGGAGGTATCAAACCTGAAAGTAAGCAAATATGCCCTTTTGTCAATGGGCTCAGGGGTAGAAGGGGATTCAAAAAGCTTCAATGAAAAGACATTAAAGTATGGGTTCTCACCTGCTTTGACAAGGCCAAAGTCTTGGACATAAAACTCATGTACATCAACGAGTTGTCCGTTAATCCATGCTTCCCATCTGTATTTTCCACTATCCCAGTAATCACCTACGGCTTCTCGTCCCCAGTTATCAGTAACCGTTACAATGTTTTCATCTTTACTTACCTTCCTGCTGGTTTGGGTATTGCCCAATTCTATCGGGAAATCCGCTTCGCTTACTTCATATACTTTTAAATCTATTGAAGCATCCCAATCCTGTTCGTCAAATTTTTTATTGAAAAAACAAAACTCTGCATAAATATATGATACTTCTATGCGTTCATATACCTGGCGGTATAAGCGTTTATTATCATCAAGCTTTATAGGCGAGATGAATGTTCGCAAGCTTCTGGCCCTATAAAGATCAGAACTTGTATTGCACTCAGGGGATGTTTTTTTGTCCATAACAAGGTGTTTATATATAAACAGTTTTTATTTCAAAGACTGATATTTGTGGTGAAGCTCTATGGTTTCTTTATCTTCTTTTCCATATAGCTCAAGGCAAAGCAGGTAAGCCTGTTCAGCAAAGATTACAGCTTTTTCCTTATTATCTGATTCCATTAAAATGGCTGTGATAAAGTTAAGCATTCGCAATGTAAAATCATTTACAAACAGGTCAGCTTTTATCCTCAAATCGATAATATGAACCATCACTTGTGAAGCTTTTTCAATATCGCCTGCGCTATGAATCAAACGGGCAATAGAAAAGAGGCTCTCATGGGATTTTTGATGCTTATCCCCCAGGATCTCCAACCGTTTATTTAAAATACCATCATGGAGTTGACAGGCTTGTTCAATATCTCCAAGCGAATATAAATTCCAGGCCAGATCATAACACACATCCAGAATGATGGGATGATTTTCATTAAGCATATTTTCATATACCTCAAGTGCTTTGTTGAGCCAATAGTCTGCCCGTTTGTAATCTTTTGTCTGGTAGCTTGCCTGTCCCAAAAAATGGTAGTACTTGGCAGATACCAGTCCATCACGTTCGGCAAATTTCCCATAATCCTCAAGGGCTATTTCCAAAACAGTAATTGCGTCCTTATAATTCCTTGTTTCGATAAAGCACTCTCCCAAAAGCCCAAAAATTCTTGATGTAGCAGCCGGGACAGGCTCATTTAAGGTGTTCAGCAAATCCAGTGCCTCATTAAGGATTTCCTGTGCTTCTTCATAGCGACGATACCTCATCTTGTGTTCTGCAAAAGGCTTGGCAACATAAGCGTTTCTCATGGCGAAACTATCATTATCCTGCTTCATTTCAATCATCTTATGAAACACGGCTTCTGCTTCATCATACCTTCCAGCCCTGCTATAATTCTCACCAAGGTTAATCTGGATGTTTGTCCATTCATAGTTTTCATTGTCTGAAGGGCTCATTTCAGAAGCAATCATTTCCAGTAACCGTATGGATTCACCAATATGTCCCGTTTCAGAAAGGAAAGCAGCATGGTTTTTAAGAATTGTCCTTTTTATCGGATGCACTTTTGGAAATAATAAACCTGCTGTCTCAGTGGCTTTTTCCCATAAGCCGGACATCTGCTCAACTGAAGTGGCTGCATTTTGCATAGCTCCCATTATCTCCACTGTCCTGGCAAACAGTCCCTGATCCTTAACCTTAGCCTTTTGCCAGAATCCTAACAACTTCAACAAATGTGCCTGTAGTTCATCTGTTTTGTCATGATTAAAGAGAGAAATGGCAAAGTTGTTTAAAAATTCATAATGCGAAGGGGTATATGCTGCCTCCGACATAAGCCAGGCCTCATTGGCTTTCTCTAGTATCGCTATTGCTTTGTCAATCTGGTTTTCCTGTTCATAGCACAACGACAGGTTACTCATTGTGCTTAAAGTATCAGGATGGTTAATCCCGGGATTGTCAATTTGATTCTGATATGCTTTTTCCAATAAAGGCCTTGCTTTATCAAATTCTTTTTTCTCAAGGTACAATACTGCCAATTGGTTAAGGGTATATGAAACAGCAGGGTGATTTTCGGAGAAAACAGCCATACGACCTTCAAGAGCTTGTTTTTGATATTCAATAGCCTTGTCCCAATCGCCCATTTTCCGAAATACAGAAGCCAGGTTGTTGATAACCGTTAAAGTTTGTGGGTGGTGCGGGCCCAGGTATGCAGTTCGTATTTCAAGTGCTTTAAGGGCAAAGGACAGGGCTTTATCAAGCTGGCCCATGTCGTAGTATAGCATTGAAATGTTGTTATACAGATTGGCCGTTGAAGGGTGGGTAGAGCCAAAGATTTTTTCACGTATTTCAAGGGCTTTTTCTGTATGGGACAAGGATTTGTCCCATTGGCAGGTATGACGAAAAAGCTCACCAAGATTAAGATAAATAGCCGCGGTAAAATGATGGAAATCGCCATATTTTAAGATACTATGGTTAAGCGCCTTAAGATAAAGGTCTTCGGCTTGCTGGTATTTAGCCCTTTTATAATATAAATGGCCAAGATTGTTTATTGAATCAATAAGCTCGTTTCCATCAGCAATTTCACTGGAAATGAGTTTGTCAATACTTTGTGCGTAAAGCTCTGCCGCTTTATCATATTGCCCGAGAAACTGAAATACATCGGCCTGCATGCTTTGGATGCCAATCAGTTCGGGGTTTTCAGGGTCTTCTGCCTCAATTTTTTCCTGTATCGCTTGTAAGAGTGCCAAGGATTTTTCAGGTTCAGATAAATCCTGCCAGATCCCTGCAAGCAGTTTGGTGACAGAGATTGTATCCGGATGGGCCAATCCTTTTGCCGATTTCATGATTTCAAGTGCAGGTTCAAGCACTTTGGCAGCATCAGATTTCAGTCCGGCAAAAAAGGCAAGGTTGCCGGCCAAAGCAAGGTAAGCCCCTTTTTCGGCAGGCTCAAAAAGTCCCGATTCAAATTCATCTAACCACAACAGATAGGTATCAGCAAAGGAATAACGTGAAGAAAGCTTGTTCCATAAATCAGCAAGGCTAAAGAGGTGATTGATAAATAAATATTTGAACACTGCCGGAAGTGAGAGATATTGATACAATCCTTCCCAGTTCCCAGATCCTTCAAGATGAAAAGGCAATTCGTCCATGCTCCTTTTTTCAAGGGGCTGTAATGAAAACCAGGCAGCCATGATCTGATGGTAATAAAGCCTTGCGTTTTCATCATCAAGAAACCTTGAATCTATAACATTTATCAGGTCTTTATTGGCTATTGAAATGTATCCATTCCGGCGGTTAAAAAACAGTGAACAGGATGCCAGCACCGGTGACCAGAACAGATGCGGAATTTTGTATCCCTGTTTATACCAGGCTGCTCCAAGAGACAGCAATTCACTTTCGCTTAGGCCGTTTTTAGAAAGCCTGATCAGTGACAAAAGCACTGCTGTCAGCCCCTTAATCTTTGAATCCACATCATCCTGTAGCCTGTCCAGCAGGGTATTGAAAAAAGAAGGGCAGTCAGTGCAGAGCGCATATCTTGAAGAAAACTCTTTCAGGCTTTCAAAAGAACCATACATCCTCACTTCTTCAAGCATTGATTTCAACATCATTGGATTGGAGCTTAGGGCAGAGCCCAGTATCAAATCCATCATCTCCTTATCGACAGTTTTCCCAAAGAAAGCAAGGTATCTTGTTACAAAATCACGTATGCCTTCTATCCTGAGGTTTTGGATTTCAAAGAAGTCATAGCCTTTAAGCCTGAATACCTCACAGAGCGGGCCATTATTTAGAGAGACAACGATTTTAACGTTTGGTGCCAGGGAGTCGGGCAGCCACTGAAAAGGTGCTTCGTTTTGGCCAAGGCTTAAATCATCAAGGCCATCTATTACAACAATAAGTTCTTTTTGGGGATCTATTGATTCCAGTAGTTTATGAAACAATGCATAAAGCGCGCTGGTGTCTTTAGGAATTTCAAACTGAAAATCAAAGTATTGAATAATTTCACTGCAAAGGTTCCTTACCAATGCCTGTGGCTGCTGCAATTCAACAGAAGCACCCGGGAACCGGTACAATATCGGACGGCGGGGATTCTCCCGGTGCAGTTTATCAATCCAGTTGGCCATTAATGATGTTTTGCCAAGGCCTTCCTGCCCTGACAACAAAACAGGATTAAAGGACAGGGCAACTTTTTCGCTGAAAGCTTCAAAGACATCTTCCTGAAGGACATAATTTCTCAGGCGGTTATTTAAAAAAGCATTCTGATCCCTGTTGATCCTGGCAAGTGGTTTTTCATCTGCTTCTTCAGGGAAATCATTTTCAAGCAAGCGACCCAGATCATCATATACCATCTGCCCCAGATGATTAATATCATTATATTCACGGGTATTAATACCCTTACTTTCTATTAATTTTTTCTTTAACAACCTGAGCTTTTCAGCATCGGGAGAACTATCAGCCTGATCTTCATGATTTGCTTTTATATAAAAGAACGAGCGCCCATGCATATCAGGGTTTCGTATAACACCATACTGGATTTCCATCTCAGTAATACTTAAGCCCTCTTTAATGTCATCAATAGCCCAGGGGAAACGTTGTTTAAGCCTGTTAAAAATATCATGCTCACTATCTGCTGGCACCCATCCATATCTGTCACCAATAATCCCGATAAAATAAGGGCGGCTTTGATCAATCTCATCCAGGCATATCTCCACAACCTTGCCATCTAAAGCATCCTGCTCACTAATACCCCAACGTAAATCCACTTCAGCAAAAGAAACACCCTTTGCAGATAGTTTTTCCCTCAGTGAGGGAAACACATCTTTAACAAGATGCTCCCTTTCATCCATCATATCCCTGAATGTGGAGGATACAAAAACCCTTGCATTTCTGTCCTTATGTAACTTAAACAAATGTTCCATAGCGTTGTTGATATTAGTTGATCCGAATAACGATTGCTGTTGAATTGTCCGAAGACCCCATACTAATGGCTTTTTCCACCAGAAAGGCAGACAATGGGTCTTTATCGGTTGAGATATAATTTTCAAGTTCTTCTTCCTCTATCCCGTCTGTAATCCCATCAGAGCAAAGGATCAGGATGTCACCGGGAAGGACTTTCCCTGTGATATTTATAATGTCAGGCTGAACTTTGTCCCGTACCCCAAAGGCATTCACAATAATGTTTTTCGGAACAGAAGGGTCGTTTGTAAGTGCCGAAAGGCTGTGATCCTGGCTTAACTTTACCAGGTAATTATTTCTGAAACGGAACAATTTAGTGTCACCGGCATGGATTAAAAAAATCAGGGAAGAAACAAACAATACTGCTGTAAGTGTTGAGCCCATATCGAGCAGTGAAGGATTAGCCTGTCCGTGTTCCTTAAGTTTTTGGTGAATGTCTTGTGACCATTCATGGATGTTTTTTAACAGCTCCTGTTCACTGTATGTTCCTTGAAGCTGTGAAGCAAACTGGTTTAAAGAAGCCAATACCATTCCCGAAGCTACTTCACCCCCCAGATGTCCGCCCATTCCATCAGCAACAGCTATAACGCATGGATTTTCTGCTGTCAACCGGGTGTCATAATCCAGGCCTCCATCAGTAATAATCTGCTGATGAAGTAAAATCCCATCCTGATTTATTCTTCTTACCGGGCCACATAAAGTAAAAGCGTCTATCTTCAGGTTCATAACCTTTGGGTTTTATTTGTTGTTTCCCAGTTTTTCATTTCAACAATAAATTCAATATTGGCAATCAATAAAAATCCTTTGTGTTTTAAAACAGCAGGAGTATCAGGCTTTAATAAAGGAAGCCCCTCCCATTGGGTGTTATTATCTGAGACCTTGGTTCCGTTTGTCGAGTTCAGGTCAGTAACCAACCATTCAGAACCATCAAAATCAATGCGTGCATGAGTGCCTGAAATTTGTTTTAAAGAGCCAAGTTTATCAGCAAACAAAGCATTTATCCTGCCTATAACCTGCCCGCTTTTTATTTTTAGCAATAATCCCAAACGTGCATTTGACAATTGGATTTCCGGCTCTTCATAAGCAGATGTTTCATGAACAGCCTCCCTTTTTTCGGAAGTCTTTTCCCCATTTTCAGTATCTGGTTTCAGGCTTGTTGCCCGAACAAGTTTACTGCCATCAAAGATACAAGCCTTTCCTTTACCAGGCTTATGGCAAAGCGGGCAAAGCATTAATTCCTTCCCACATTGGTCACAGAACAGGGAATCTTCAATAATAAGGCTTTGACAATAAGGGCATTCCATTTGTAATCAGGCTATAAGGTTTTTAAAATCATCTACTTCAAACTGAAACAGTTTATCCTGTATATCTATGCCTTGCATGCGAAGGGCAGACAACCTCAAGGCCTGGTTCTGAATAGCTGCTTCGGCAAAGTTCCTTACAGTACGCCCGTTCGCAAAGTGTCTGTCCTTTTTTTCAAGCAGGCGTTCAAAATAAGAGCCCACCATTTGTTCAATGTCACCATTAAGCAGGTAAGCCTGTTTTTCCATCATCCCTTTAAATATTTTAAAGAGTTCGGCAGCCGTATAATCGGGGAAGCTGATATGTTTGGTAAAGCGGGAAGGTAAGCCCGGATTGGATTCCAGGAACATTTGCATCTCATTGGGGTAACCTGCAACAATAACGATGAGCTTGCCTCTGTCGTCATCCATACGTTTTAACAAAGTATTAATGACTTCTTTGCCAAAGTCCTGATGTCCACCTCCCACAAGGCTGTATGCCTCATCAATAAACAACACCCCGCCCATGGCGCTATCAATAACCTTTGTTGTCTTTGGGGCTGTGTTTCCGATAAACTCCCCGACAAGGTCTTTCCTGTCTGTTTCAACAAGATGCCCTTTGGGCAAGACACCCACCGCCTTAAAAATTTCTGCAAGCAAACGGGCTACTGTTGTTTTGCCTGTTCCGGGATTACCGCTAAAGACAAAATGCAATGAAGGCATCGACTGGGGCTGCCCCCCTTCCTTTCGGAGCTTTTGTATCTCCATAAGCCGTGCAATAGATTCAACCTCTTTCTTGATCGTCTCCAGACCTGTCAGGTTTTTCAGTTCCCCCAGAATCTCGTCAAGGCTCCTTGAGCTTTGCCTTTTTGGTAAAGGAGGCATATCTTCCTTACGGATGAGCATTTCATGAAGCCCGTTTGACCTGATCCTTGAAGCTCTTTTTACAAGGCAGCGCTCAAGGAAGTTACGCACTTCCCTTGCATTCCCAAATGTCTTGTCCCTCTTTTCGTACATCTCCTCAAAATGGACCTTAGCCACCTCCAGGGCTTCTGCCCCTATCTCAAGGTTTTGCCCCATGGCCATCAACTTTAAGATTTCAACCATCTCATCGGGTTTATAATCGGGCAGTTGAAAAATGTTTTCCAATTTAAACCTGGATTTCAAACCCGGATTGGCATCAATGAATGACATCATTTCTTTGGGATAACCGGCTGCAATGACCATGAAATTTCCCCTTTCATCCTCCATTCGCTTCATTAAGGTATCAATGGCTTCCTGGCCAAAGGAATCGTCATCATGCTGTTTTAAGGTGTAAGCCTCATCAATGAAAAGCACCCCACCTATTGCCTGGTCACAAACTTCCTGCACCAGCCCTGCTGTCTGTCCAACATATCGGGCAACAAGCCTGCTACGGTCAACTTCAACAACATGACCTGTCTCAAGCATACCAATTGAAGCCATCACTTCCCCAAGTTTACGGGCAATGCTTGTCTTTCCTGTACCCGGGTTCCCGGTAAGGATCAGATGTTCACTAAAAACTTCCTCTTTTCCCGTAAGTGCTGCATCCTTTTTACTTACTTCCAACAAACCTGCCAACCCCCTGATGTAGTTTTTTATTTCTTCCATCCCAACAAAAGAATCCAGGCTATCAAGGATTTCAGATGTGGTCTTTGGGGAATCATAAGCTTGCTTCATATCATCAGGGGTGATTATCCTGTTTGTTCCCCCTCTCAGATAATAGGCGTTCACCCATTCATTCACAACACGTTGGACACTATACGCATTCGTAAAGCGTTCGTCGCGGTGTTTCATCATATAAACAAACAAATGGTTCGCCTTTTGGGCAGAGGCTTCATCCAACGAAAAGCCCTGCATCATTAAGTTCTGTTCTGCCACCCTGAACATCATCCCCGAATTAAAATCGGAAAGCCTGAAGATATAAGGAAAACGTTTATTAATATCCGCATTGGAATCTATGTAATCGCGAAAGCCCTTAGGGAAACCGGCCAGAAAAACTATGGGATTATCAGGTGTTTTATCTATCTCCGACATCAGGATATCCAAATCTATAATCCTTCCCCCCGAATAACCCGGTTGAACAAGTTTATGCACATTGTCGATAAAAAGGATGCCATCTTTTGCCTTAATGAAATTTGTTGCTTTATCCTTAATAAACTCATCAAAATCAACAGCATCAACATAAGTCAAAGGCTTTTTTGTAATCCCTTCCTGCTCAAAAATGCTTGCAATCGTTTCAACTATCAGTGATTTGCCAGTCCCGATATTCCCCATAAAAATTGTATTAAAACAAGTCATCGTTTCCCGGCCCTGATTACTTGCCTTACGGGCTTTTTCTGCATCAAGCAGGGGTTGAAATACTTCTTTTATATGCTCATTACCGATAATAGCATCCCAGCCGGACACACCGATACTGTGGCCACAAAACCTGCAAAACTTTGCCTGTGGCCTGTTTGCCCTCTTACATTGCTTACAAACTTTATTCATAGTCCGGGCCTCTTATTTGAAATATTGTTGATAGTTTTCCTTAAATGCCTCCCATGAAAGGGATGCACAGTGGGTTTTATAGTATTGCATCTCTGACTGGAACTTCTGATCGAAATACTCTTCTGTTTTTTCAATATTGGCCTTCATTGTCTGTTTTTCAGCTTTTGACAAATGGCTTCCCGATAAAGAAAGCTTACGCCGAACAGCACTAAAAATGAACCAGCCTGTTGCTATAGCACTTATCCCACCAAGGATATATTGAAGGTATTCGATTTTAAAGCGTTCACCAATCTGATAGCCAAAATAAGCAGCCACTGCAACAAGTCCGATAGTTATCATGCAGCCATCCTCAATAAATTCGGCAAGCAGTGCCAGGGCAGCCAGTGCGAAAATCCCTCCGGTAAGGTAACCCATCCATTTGGTGAAAGCAAGAGGGTCAATAAAGTTAGTTGCAAACACCAATGCGCCTGCCAGCACTCCGGTAACCAAAGAAATGCCAATATTTTTGTAAAATTTGTCAAGGCCCATATTTGCCAGCATCTGTCTGCGTTGATGGGTCACAGACTTAAAGCTATCCTTAACAAGTGTTGTTTTTTGTTTTTTCTCCGCAATAAGGTCTTTCTCAACTTTTTTCTCCAATTGTTTTAATACCTTAAGCTCAATGGTAATACGTTCATCCGTCCTGTTTAGACCAAGAGCCCTGATCCTTTCAAGTAAAGCGTCCCTCTTTTGCAGGCTGGCATCAAAACGGCTTTGATCACCTGCATCTTTATTCAGGTCGGAAGCAAAACCATTTTCAATGATGTGGGCTTTGTCAGAAAGCGCAAGGGCTTTTAAAAACAGGCTGGCATAAGTGTTTTCGCTGCTTATCTCTTTATAAAAATCAAGGATCCTGAGCAGGCGGTCATGAAAACGTATGCCTTTGGGAAGCTTTTCAAGATAAGCGGAGATATAATCTGTAAGCAGGTCGGCAAGGTCATCAATCCTGTCAGGATACTGTTTTATGACAAGAGGGATGCTTTTCCTTAGCATATCAATAAAATCAAATCCGGCATCCGTTCCATTCCTCATGATATAATCCCAGATTACCACAAGCATCTCGCTGTCGGGTGTTTTATTGATAAACAACCTTGCAGTTGTTTTTATCAGACTTGTATCATGAAATTCAGACAGCCAGATATTAAGCTTTTCAGCAAGTGCTTCATCCAGCTTTTTATTAAACAGAACTTCCGGCTTGCGGTTTAACAAGGCAATTAAATCATCCGGACCGGATAATGAAATGCCATCCAAAGGGAATCCCATTCCCAATGCAACACTTAATATATCCTCATCAGCTTTTTTAATCCCTCTCCATTTATTGATACTGTCAGCCACATCATCAAAGGACTCAGCCCAAACAGACAATAAAGAATCAGGTTTTTTAAGTTCTCCAACAAGCCGTTTTTTATGTCCCTTTCCCTGCTTTAAAATGTCAGAGGGGTGGTTTAGCCTGACATCATCATCCTGATACCATGCCTGGTTTAAAAGGGAAAGGATGACAAAATGCAAAGCAGCCCTGGGTGATTTTTTTGAAAACACATCCCTGAAGCTGTCAGCCTGCATTTTATATCCTTTTGATTCTAAGTACAGATAAAAGGGTGCATTAGGATTGCTTAGATATTCCTGAAAGAAATCCTTATCGCCCATAAACAAATCAGCAATATCCTTTTGATACACAAAGGGGTGCCCATCAGGGCCAATAAAAGGTCTGTCGGGATCAAGCATATATAATGCCTTTATAAAACCTGATTCCACATCTTTAGGAAAATCTTCCTCAACAACTTTCTGAATTTCAATAAAAAGCCCCGGATCAGCTTCTTTAAGCCATTGCGAAATTGTATGTTTATATAAATGACGTTTGCCTGTATCGGGAAAGCTTTCCATCAACAGTGCCAGTTCAACGGGATTGTTTGCATATAGAGCTTTACCTTCAGGCCGTCCAAAAGAAAAGCGGGTATAATTTTGCTGAGGGGTTTCATAAAACACGTTTATTTGTTTCCCATCAAGCCAGTCGTTCACTTCATTATAGCCCCATCTTTTTGAAGGCTCAACGGTTAGCAGTCCTTTGATAAGTAATAACAAGCGCCTGGGCAGGTCATCAGGGATAGGAACCCTGCCATCAAGTTTTAAACGTGTTGCTTCGTAATCCGGGAGGTTTCCAAAGGGATCGTTGCCCGTCCATAAGTGGATTAAAGTAATGCCCAAAGAATAAAAATCAACCTCTTTGCCAATAAACGCTTTTGAATTTATTCCGGTAAGCAGTTCTGGGGCGGCATAGCTTTGGGTAAGGAAACGACGGGTAAGCTTTAATGATTCACCTGGTTTTAAAGGGCTTGAGATTCCAAAATCACCAATTACAATATCATCTTTTCCTTTTTTCCTGTAAAAGATGTTTCCGGGTTTGATGTCCCTATGGATGATTCCCTGCTGGTGGCAGGCATTCAGGGCTTCAACCACTTCCCTGACAATGTGTGATAGTTGTTTTTCATCCCTTTCGGGCAGGCAATCGGCCAAGGAGCCGCCTTGTGCATATTCCTGAACCTCGACAAAGCGGTTCAGGTGCCAGGTGGTATCAATTAAACCAATAATATCAGGGTGGGTGAAGCCCTTTAGCTTTTCAATAATTTCATGATTGGGGCTAAAATTATTAAAGTAGTATTTAATGATTACCCACTGATTGCCATACTGTGCTTTATATACTTCTGCTTCGCCCATGGATGCGATATGCCCCGAAATCTCATAGGTCTTCCCGTTAAGGGTGACAGGGCCATTGCTGAGGCTGGGTGCCGGCGATTGTGAAACACCCGGGCTGCTTCCAATAATATTGGAAGGCTGCCTTATAGTGGGATCAGCAGGAGATGAAGGGATAATGTTCCCATCCGGCCTTATGGTTTCTTTATCGCTCATATCGAATGTTCGTCAAATCGTGTTTGTTCCTGTGTTTCTTC
>CAYLYP010000014.1:0-2175 GCA_964387795.1 uncultured Bacteroidales bacterium | reverse complement strand
CTTTACGGCTTTCTTCTTCAGCCGATTGTTTCCCTGTCCCTTTCATAAGAGCTTAATTCATAAACAGCTTAATCATAATTGTTTTAAGTATGACTAAAATTAAAAACAAGAAAACCAATCAGCATCAATCGTTCAAATAATCCAACTTGTCTTAATTCCATCACAAAATACGTATATTTTTGAAAGTAGATTTAATTATACAGTAAAAAAATTATGATACGCTTATTTTCAATTTTCAAGGGTCTCCTGCTACATATTTATCATTTTTAAAAAGTATTTATAAAGTCCCTTGTCCCTGCATACCTTAATGAGTGAATGATGGAAGCCAATCCCAGCGGGATTGTATATGTATAGAAACAAGTATAAAGCATAAGGCTGCGACCCCGGATGGGGTCGTATGTTCAGAAATTATACCCGGTTTGATAAAAATTATACCTCTCCCGGGTTATTTCCTTTGCATTCATTTTTTTCTGGTTTATTGTTGCCAATAAACCATCATAACCCTTCGTTCTTATTTGCCTGCACCGGGCAACAAATTAATCACCTGTAATATACCTTCCATGCAACGGCCATAAAACTGCTCCCAATAGTTATAACAACATGATACGCTCCTTTACTCCTGGCAATACCCTGTCCACTGTATGATCCACTATTATTATTTTTTTTGGCACAAAGATGCAAGCCAAATACTCTTTTTTTGTGCCGGGACACCCAAAAAAGCATCAAGAAAACTATATTTAACTGATATACTTTGCTTTTAAAAACCGCTTCCTAAAAAGTGTCGAAGTCAGAAAAAAAGTTCTCAAAAAAAGCCCGATTACATCTTAGTATTTCCCTGCTTCAATAATTTTTTCAGCAATAGGCTTTTTATCTGATGAATTGTCAAACACACTTACTTTCAATGATTTGCCTGATGAGAAATCCCTGAAATCTTTGTTTTTCTGAAGCTTTTGATAATCCTCCATGATATTTTGGATGCAATCATCAGGATTAAAAGCAGTATTATCTTTATCATTATGCCAAAACAACACATTGCCAAGGTTCAAAGTATTATTGGGGTCTAAAGAAATGCTGATGTTTTCATACGTCCAGGGATGGCCGGATTTCAAATCCAGTATGCCTTTCCGTATCATTGAACCATCTGTTAGGTCAAGATAAGCAGATTCGTTTCTTTTAAATTGAAAGTACCCAAATCCAAAGCCCACGATTAAAAACATGATGGCATAAATCACAAAACGCCACAAATCCATACTTTGAAAATCGAAAGCATAAATCAATAAATACGAAAGGACAGCCGTTGGCAAGCCCCAATAAAGAGAGCCATGCACAAATGCATACATCCATTTTTGTTGCCTTTGCTTTTCCCATTTGGAAATAAACTTTTCGCTCCTGTCTATTTTGTTTTCCATAAGGCTATTTGTTTTAATAGTTATGATTATTAATGAAATACTGAAATACTTAGGGTCTGATGAAAAAGTCTTTAAGGTATCAGATGCGAGGCGACAAGGCGAAATTGTATATTAATACTATGAGCCGATGGCAACGAAGCAGATGATGCCTTAAAGATTAACGTAAACAAGATGCAGGCATATTAAAGCATCGGAAATTTAGTCTTAACACACAGTATTGAAATGTGGCAATGTAAATGAAACATATACCGCTTGTTAAGTGTTTTTCAGCAGACCCTATTTAGCATGATTTTTTTTGTTGAAAAGAAGCAGCCAATAAATTATTGTTGCTTCGTTTAGCATGAACCAGCTTATTTTTTTTGGCAAAAATAAAATCATTTTTCAAAATTCCAAAACAATCCGAAACCAAAGATGTTATAGCATTGGCAGGATAATTGTGATTTTATGACAAAGGTGCAAACAAACAATTTTTTAGAACTTGATGAATTCTTTAAATTGTTGATTAATGACAGAGATTGAAGGTCAAATACATCTAAGGCCAAATATTCACGATAAAATAATATTGAATCTTGGAATAATGAATTATTTTTGATAAAAAATCACATACCACTAAAACATTTAAGAGGATGAAGAAAAAAGGATTAACCATATTGCTTGGGATAATTTTAACAATATCGCTAAGCACAAAAGTCCAGGCATGGTCGGAGCACCCGCTTTTAGCCCATCAGGTTCTTTCCCGCTTTCCTGAATTGGTAAATGCCCCGGC
>CAYLYP010000013.1:0-54407 GCA_964387795.1 uncultured Bacteroidales bacterium | reverse complement strand
TTCCTTCTTTCCAGTTTACAAAGCTATAACCAGTGTTTGCTGTTGCGGTAAGGCTAACCTGTGCCCCATGGTTAAAGGATCCTGCACCGCTTATTGAACCACCTTCAACAGGGTTTGCTGATGCTGCAATGACATATTGTTGTTGTGAAAAGTTAGCTGTGAGTGTCCTGTTTGCAGTTGCAGTGAAGCTATAGTTTGCATTTGTAGAAACTACGGTATTCCCTTCTTTCCAGTTTACAAAGCTATAACCGGTATTAGCTGTTGCAGTAAGGCTAACCTGTGCCCCATGGTTAAAGGAGCCTGCACCGCATATTGAGCCACCTTCAGCAGGGTTTGCTGAGGCTGCAATGACATATTGTTGTTGTGAAAAATTAGCTGTGAGTGTCCTGTTTGCTGATGCAGTGAAGCTATAGTTTGCATTTGTAGAAATAACAGTATTTCCTTCTTTCCAGTTCACAAAGGTATAACCACTATTTGCTGTTGCAGTAAGGCTAACCTGGCTACCGTTGTTATAGTTCCCGGCTCCTGTAATAGTGCCTCCTGCAGTTGGATTTGAAGTAGCAGTGATTGTATATTGGATTGGAGAAAAGTTGGCAACCAAGGTGCGATTAGAATTGACAGCGAATGAATAGCTTGCATTTGTTGATACAATGCTTGTGCCCTCTTTCCAGTTAACAAAAGTGTATCCTGAATTGGCTGTAGCTGTTACTGTTGCCTGTGTCCCCTGGTTAAAGGTGCCTGCACCACTAACTGTGCCACCTGCGCTTGGGTTAGCTGAAAGGCTAATGGTAAACTGGTTCGATTGGGTTGAAGCATTTGCAGTTAGCCCTGTTGAATAGTTTGTTGAATTAACAGACCATATCTTATAATAATAAATTGTTGAAGCATTTAGCCCTGTATGTTGAAATGAAGTCAGGTTGCCTGAATGTAATACAGTTCCTCCCCCTGAGATTGTGTTTCCGGCTGAATAGCTTCCTGTCGGGGTACCAAAAGTATTGGAAGTGTTGAATGCGACAACAACATTATCAGAAGCTGCATTTTTTTGCCATGCAAGGTTGATTTGGGAGGTTCCAGATGCATTTGCGGTAAAGGATTGGGGATTTGCTACTGATGTTGAACTACCCCCGTTTAAATCGAATGAAATGGTTTCTCCTGCCACAGTGACATTGGAAATATCCAATCCACCTGCCCCACCTGCAGTTAGAAAACTTGAAGGGTTTGTCTGGTCATTAATAGCTGTACGGCTAAGACTTGCGTTGAAGTGGGCTGAAGACAAAGTTCCGTTAACTGTTGAAGTCCCATTGGGCCTGTAGATATATACTTCGTCTGGAGGCCCTTGTGCATTTCCATTTCCGGCTGAGGTGTTTATACGATAAACCAAAAGACCTGATCCCGGGATATTGGTTTCATAACGTCCCTCTTTTTTCCGATATTCAACAACAAAATATTCTGTGCTTGAGTTAGGGGAATTTATCCTGAACGCATTCTGGCTGGAAGAGCTGATAGGGTTAAGGGTATATGTGCCGGGAGCAGAGATTACAGGAATTGATGTTACCCATTTTTGTCCTGCATATTTCCATTTCATGTAAGCGCCCATGTGGCCAAAGCCTGACTGCATCAAATCCCAATCACCGGCAGGGTTTAATCCGTCATAACTGTAATGGTACAGGTCGGGTGCACCAAGGGTATGGAACATCTCATGTGCCAAAGTTTTTACTGTAGTCTGGTTTTCCGGTTGAAAGGTATAATCATAGACCCTTTTGCCATTAATATTTACAGTTTTGGAATACAATACCCATCTGTGTGCCCAGAGCAGGTCTGCCCATCCTTCTGCATTCCCTCTGATGATAAAGCAAACATTATCTACTTTTCCATCATTATTGGCATCAATAACAAGATTTGAAGGAATGGCCGAAGATATTGCGTTTACTGCATTCTGCAATAGCGTATGTTCACGGTCGATACGTTGTGAACCACTGTTCCCACCCTGATAGCCAATGGGATTTGTTGTTTCGTTATAGGGGCGGTAATAATCCCTTGTATATTGATCCTGATATGAAATGTTTACTGACATTTCAGATTCGGGATAATGATAACTCTGAATGGTGAGATTGTTATATGATACCTCCTGAAAGTAATCTTTTATGGATTGTTGGTCAGAGCCATTAAACCTTGCATCATAAGTGCTTCGGGGCAATACATATTCAGTATCATCTGCAAATCTGATGTACACAACAAGATTTACCATTGTCCCCTCATGTACTGACTTGCTTGTGTTTTCAGGGGCATCTTTCCAAAAAGCATCCCTGCGGCTTTTGTATTCTTCTGATGAAATCCTTACTCCTGCCTGGATATTTGTAAGAAAAGGATTGGTGTTCCTTACCCTGTAATTGGATGCAATAATATTTTCACCCTGCTGAATGGCATAATAATAATAGCCATCATTGCCCTGAATGATTGTATAGTCATTTTCGTCATGAAGAAAGCTGAAGTATTCATCACCTGTAGAAAAGATTTTAAGCTCCATTCCATCGGGGTCTTTAACCACTGTTGGTAGTTTTTCAATCCATGCTGCCTGAAGTCCGATAACAAAGAACAGTTGCAATGCTATCCAAATGATTATCTTCTTTAGTGATAAATGGGTCTGGCTTGCTTTCATGGTCACAGATGTTTGGTTGGTATTTGTGTCTGTAATTTTCATTTCCGGGATTTTTTTCTGTTTGCAGGGCTTTCTTTCACGCTTATCGTTCTTGTTTTCCTTTTTTCTTTCCCTGTCTTTTTGTAAATGAATGCTCTGATATTCAATGCTAAATTAGTATCTTGAGAGCCCCTGGGAAACCCGTTATTCCAATGCTTTTTTCCGGGAGTATTTACCTGTCAGTTTTTTAAGTGTTCTTTTTAAGTGTTTTTTAATACCATGATTGTCCACCTTCGGACGTTTTTTATTCGTTTTCTATTGAAGTTTTAAGAATACTTTCCTAATGCCCTGAATGATATTTATTTATTGCTTATGGCATAATTATGGCTTTGTGATTAAAAACTTTAAAACCTGGAAACTATGAAAAAGTATTTTTTGGCTCCCTATGCGTTTACACTGCTAATGGTGGCTTTAATATCCTGTGTATCAGGTGGCATGCCCTTTCAATCAATAAAAGGGAACAAGAGTGTTGAAACCCAGAATCGGGAAGTTGGCTCTTTTGAATCAGTTTCTTCTTATGGAAGCTTTAATGTATATGTGAGCTATGCAAATAAGACAGAGGTAAAAGTAGAAGCCGAGAGCAATCTTTTACCCTATATTGAGACCAGTGTAGAATCAAATAAGCTGATTATTAAACCTGTTGAGGGAACAAGCCTGAGTAGCAATTACCCCATCACTATTTACATAAAAAGCCCTTATTGTAAACAATCACAGTTGTTTGGAAGTGGTAATATGAAAGTAGATGGTTTTTCATCAGATGAAATAAGCTTTGAAGTTAAAGGTTCAGGAAATATTTCTGCGGAAAACATCTCAATTGGACAGCTAAAGTGTAGTATAGCTGGTTCCGGGGATATTAAAGCCTCTGGAAATGTTGAAAACTCTCATGTGAATATTGCCGGCAGTGGGTCTGTTTATCTGGAGGATGTTCAGAGCAGGACTTCAACAATAAGCATTGCCGGAAGCGGAAACGCCCATGTTTGGGTATCAGAACGCCTGAACGGTAAAATCTCAGGAAGCGGGGACATCTATTATAAAGGTAATCCCACCGAAGTTGAGAATACTGTATTTGGTAGCGGGAAGATTAAAAAACTCTGATTGTTTTTTCCGGCTCCATCCAATAATTGAATTTGGATATGCTTTTTTGAATCCCTTTGTTTTACTGAGATTATAAGGATTACCATCCCGTGTCATTGTTTTTTTTAAAAGCTTGTTGAAATAATGTTATAAAAAGCTTCTTTTTTAGAAAAAAAAATCCTTAAATTTCGGCAAATTCAATAGCTAAAACTTGTTATTATGTCAGCCCTTAAAGGATTACCAAACATTGGTTCAAATATCGAAAAGAGATTAAATGAAGTAGGGATATTTACTGCTGAGGATTTAATCAATACAGGCAGCGAAACAGCTTTTATCAAAATTAAAACTGTTGACCAGAGTGCATGTCTTAATATGTTGTTGGCTTTGGAAGGGGCTGTTCAACAAAAACGGTGGCACCATCTGAATGAAAACCGTAAAACAGAGTTGAAAGAATACTACCGCCTCCTTTCTCTGCTTAAGAAAGACTGATGCCTATAAAGGACTTCGAGGAGGCTTCTGAAGAAATATTTGATAAAGACACAAAGAACCGGGCTATGCCCGGTTTTATTTTGTCCGATATTGAACAATTTATGCCTGAAACCGAACACTTCATTTTGAAAGGTATTTTCGTATGTCTTTTTAAGTGGCAGATATTCAGATTTTTATTATTAATGGCACGCAATTGGTTTGCGTGGGTTCGTAAGTAATTTGGTAAATTGGTTAATTAGTTAATGTTGAAGGTGAAAGGTTGTTATCAACCTTTCCCTTTTTCAATAACACCTGAATTTTGTTTTAGTATTGTTTGTTGCCAGTTACCAAGCCCAAACCTAACCAACAGTTTTAAAAAATGAGCCCAAGAACCATGTTAAAGAAAATTGCTTCATTGTTTCTGTTTTGCTTCCCCTTATTGGGAGCTTTCACGGATGCCAACGCCCAGGAAACATGGAGCCTTAAAAAATGCCTTGATCATGCCTACCAAAACAATTTGCAAATTAAGCAACAAATGCTCAACGAGCAGATTGCCGAATCTTCTCTTCGCAAAAGCTATGCTTCTTCTTTTCCTGTCCTGAATGCTTATGCCAATCAGGGTTTTAACTTCGGACGTGCTATTGACCCTTATACCAACGAGATTACAAACGAAAGGGTGGGCTTCCAGGATTTATATATCAATGGGGAAGTGGTTATTTTTAATGGATTCCAGAAAATGAACCAGATGAGGTATAATGTCCATAATCTCTCTGCCGTTAAATATGACAGTGAACAGTATAAAAATGACCTTACCTTAATGCTTGCTGCTGCGTATCTTCAGATATTATATAATGACGAGATGTTCGAAATCTCTAAAAAACAAACTGAGATTAGCCGTCAACAACTTGAACGGACTAAAGGCCTGCTTGAAGCCGGTAATATGGCTAAAGGGGCAGTGCTTGAAATTGAAGCCCAGCTTGCAAATGATGAACTTGCTGTTGTGAATGCTGAAAATAACCTTAGGCTTTCACACCTCGAACTGCTTCACTTGCTCGACCTGGATCCCTCTGTTCCTTTTACGATTGAAAAACCTGAAATAAACATTGATAATGCTGAGGCTTTAATGGAATTAAATGCTGTAATCAATTATGCCCTTGAGAACGATCCTTCTGTTAAGGCTTCTGAGTACAGAATTCTTGCTGCCGAGAAATTGCTTAGTGTTAGCAGGTCTTTGGTTTATCCTTCCCTTAGTCTTTATGGGACATTACTAACAGGTTATTCCGACTCCAGAAGAAATATCACTGGAACTACCCCCACAGGCGAAATGAGCGTCATTGGCTTTACTTCTTCTAATAATGACCCTGTTTATACCCCTGACTATGTCTTCGAATATGAAACAATTCCTTATAGGGAACAGATTCATGAAAACTTCAGGCAGAATATCGGTCTTAGCCTTAGGATCCCTATATTTAACGGATACGAATATCGCAATCAGGTGCAAAATGCCAAGATTGGCCTTGAAAATGCAAGGCTGGAGCATCAGATAAAAAGGAACAACCTCAATAAGACCATTCAGCAGGCTTATGCAGATGCTTTATCTTCGCTCCGTAAATATCAGGCTACTGAAAAATCACTGAGTGCTTTAGAGGAAGCGTTCACATATACCCGCCAGCGCTTCGATTTAGGCATGGTGAACTCCCTTGAGTTTAATGAATCTAAAAATAAAGTGTCTAAAGCTGAATCAGAACTCATTCAGGCTAAATATGATTACGTGTTCAGAATGAAAGTCCTTGAGTTTTATGCCGGAAAACCTATAAGCCTTCAATAGGTGTTCTTGAAATCACATGTAGTTTATTTATAAACTGATTTTTTTCCTCTCAATATATTTCGCAACGGTAAGACAGTTGAATTCAGATTTCTAAGAACCAAATAGCCCGGTTCCTTTTTTAGGAAACCGGGCTTTTGGCTTTTTTCAAAGACTACTTTCACCTGAATATGATGAAGCAATAATACAAACAATGAAAAGAAATATGGATATGCCTCACAAGGCATATCCATAAGTGTTTTACAACAATGCTGTTACAATGTTATCAAAGGCATCAATAACAGATTTGTCGTTCTGGCTGAAAACGCTTAAGCCATTATCGGCTGCAGCGCCAACCTCTGCTACAAGGGGTATCTGCCCAAGTAGCTTTGTGTTAATCTCATTTGCAAGAACCTGCCCGCCACCATTGCCAAAAATGTAATATTTTTCATCAGGATGGCTGACAGGCGTGAACCATGACATATTCTCCACAACACCAAGCACCGGGACTTTTAAATCCGGATTGGTGAACATGGATGCAGCCTTGCGGGCATCGTTGAGTGATATTTCCTGAGGCGTGGTTACTATGATTGCCCCATGAAGATTAAGCTTCTGTACAGCAGTAAGCTGGATGTCCCCTGTTCCAGGAGGGAAATCTACTATCATATAGTCTATTTCACCCCATTGTGTGTTCTCGAAAAGCTGGGTAATGGCATTGGCTGCCATAGGCCCACGCCAGATAAGGCTTTGGCTTTTAGCAACAAAAAAACCTATTGACATCACCTTTACACCATACTTTTCCAATGGGAAGTACACTTCTTTATCCCCAAACATTGTGACTTCGGGCTTGCTGTCTTCAAGCCCAAGCATCCGTGGAATGGAGGGGCCATAAATGTCAGCATCAATAAGTGCAACTTTTTGTCCCTGTCGTGCAAGGGCTATAGCCAGGTTGACAGATACTGTAGATTTCCCTACCCCGCCTTTGCCTGATGCTACAATGATGATTTTCTTTACCTCCGGTAATTCTATCTTTTCAAATATACCCATGTTTTTTTACAAATACTTTATTTCATTAGTAATACGAACTCCTGCTTGTTTGAAAAGAACTCCTACAGGACAGGTGCTCATGGTATGTTCAAGGCACTTTTCGATTTTTTCTTTGCTTTCGTTCGTTTTTATTGAAAAAATAAAATGTAAGTCTGTTATCGTAGGTGCATTATCTTTCTGCTGCGCATCCGATTCAACTTCCATTTTGTCAAAACTTACACGCATTTTTTGCGCTACCATTGCGAAAATAGTACCAACGCATCCACTGAAACTCATTACTGCAATTTCTAAGGCTGTAGGGCCGCTATTATTGCCGCCTTTTGCTTCCGGAAGGTCAATGACCATGCTGTGATTCCGTCCATTGTCCACAACGGATTGGAAATCTCTTGTCCAAATTGATTTTGATTTCATCTTTAATTAGATTTTAGTTAGTGGTCAAATCGAACTCTATGTTTGCAATTTTTAATGGTATTCGTGAAGCTTTCGCAAACATGTTTTTTTTAGAACTATGTAATTTTTAGATCTTGTCTAAACCATGTTTTAAATCATTGATGATGTCTTCTACATCTTCTATCCCCACTGAGAAGCGAACAAGATCATCAGTAATACCGGCTGCAAGTTTGTTTTCACGGCTCACTGCTGCATGGGTCATTGAAGCTGGATGCTGGATAAGTGTTTCAACACCACCCAATGAAACAGCAAGAAGTGCCAGGTGTACGTTGTTCATCAGCTTTTCTCCTGCTGCGAAACCACCTTTTACCCCAAAGCTCATCATTGAACCAAAGCCTTTCATCTGTTTCTTACCTAATTCATACTGTGGATGAGAAGGAAGACCTGGATACTTGATCCATGCAATTTTTGGGTGGTTTTCGAGGAATTGTGCCACTTTCATCGCATTTTCCTGTGCACGTTCAATACGGATAGCCAATGTTTTTACACCCCTTAGTACCATGAAGGCCTGGGTTGGATCCATATTACATCCCAGATAAACCATTGAATGGCGGATTTGCTTATATAGTGCTGCTTCTTTTGCTACAATTACACCACCCACGATGTCAGCATGCCCGTTGATAAACTTGGTGATAGAATGTAAAACTACATCTGCACCAAGGTCTAATGGTTTTTGAAGATATGGTGAACAAAAGGTGTTATCAACTACAAGAATCAATTTGTGTTTTTTTGCTATTTTAGCACATGCCTCAAGATCAGTAATGTCCATTGTTGGATTGGCAGGTGTTTCAATATAAAGCACTTTTGTTTCAGGTAAAATTGCTTTTTCAATGTTTTCAATTATTGAAGTATTGACAAAGGTAGCTTTAACACCAAAGCGTGAGAAATCCTGTTCAAGGATGCCTCTTGCAGGGCCATAGACAGCATCAGAGCTGACAATATGAGAACCGGCACCAAGTAATGCAAAAAACACAGTGCTTACTGCACCCATGCCTGAACTTGTTGCGATACCATCATAGCCGTTTTCCAATTGTGCAATGTTTTGTTCAAATGCCCTGATAGTTGGGTTGCCTATACGTGTATAGATAAACCCGTCACTTTTTCCTGAAAAGCAATCTGCTCCATGTTGGGCATTCTTAAACTTAAATGTGGAAGTCTGGTAAATGGGAACTGTTGCACTTCCGAATTCGTCTTCAAATGCTCCTGCATGAATGAGCTTGGTGTTAAAACCGCTTTTTTTTGTATCCATTATCTGTTTATTTTTAAAAATGTAGTTTATTATTTAAACCCTGATTGCATTTTGTAAGTGCAATTCATGGTTGGTGAACTCAAAATTCAATTCCTTGCCTGGCCTCAACCCCTTTGGAATAATAGTGCTTGATTTCTTTCATCTCTGTAACCAGGTCGGCTGCTTCGATAATTGACCCAGGGGCATTACGTCCGGTCAGGATTATCTCCATCCCTTCCGGCTTCTGTTTTAAAAGCGCTAATACCTGGGCTTCTTCAAAAAGCTTATAATAAAGTGCAATGCAAATCTCATCAAGGATAAGGACATCAACACGGTTTTCGTTTATGATTGCTGTGATTTTCCTAAACCCTTCCATTGCTGCTTCTATGTCGGCCTGCGTAGGCTGGTTCACAATGAAACAATCAAGCCCATATTGGTGAAGCTCTATTTCAGGAAAACGTTTAACTGCATCCAGTTCTGAGTAATGCATCCCTTTCACAAATTGGGCAATAAAGACCTTTTTCCCGGCACCGGCTGCCCTTAATGCTAGCCCAAATGCGGCTGTAGTTTTTCCTTTACCATTTCCTGTATAAACCTGGATGTATCCTTTTTGCATGGGTTTTATGCTTCAATTACTTTGTGGATTATATCCTTAATGCTTTTCGAGATTTCTGATCCTGGTGCATATTCGGGGATAGATTTGCCCTCAATCATGGCTTTTGTCATTAAATGATCGAAAGGGAGCCTTCCTATGGTATTTATGTTTAACTTCTTACACCTTTCTTCTATCCTTTCTGAAAGTTCAGTATTCAGGTCAAACTTGTTAATCAACACATTGGCCTGTATCCCAAACTTTGATGTTATTTCAATTGCCCTTTCCATGTCGTGAAGACCTGACAGGCTTGGTTCAGTAACAATCAGGACCTTATCTGCCCCAGCAATAGCTGATATTACCGGACATCCTATCCCTGGGGGACCATCAATCAGGATATGTTCAAGTTTATGTTCTTTTTTTATTTCCCTAGCCTTTTCTTTTACCATATTTACAAGCCGGCCTGAGTTTTCTTCTCCGGGTGAAAGGATCCCGAATACCATTTTGCCATAACGGTAACTTCCAATATACATCCTGCTCTTGTCATTGGGGGTCATTTTTATGGCTTCCACAGGACAAATCCTTGAGCATAAAAAACATCCATCACAACTGACTTCACTAATGACAGGAACTTGCTCCTGCATTGTTATTGCTCCAAAGCGACAATGTTCAGAGCATATTCCACAGCCGGTACAAATATCGTAATTTACTTCGGCTTTACTTCCCGAAATATATACAAAACTTTCTTCTCTTTTAGGTTGAAAAAGAATATGCATGTTTGCAGCATCTACATCGCAATCTGTAAGTACATGATTTTTTATGACGCTTGCAAAAGCTGCACTGATGCTTGATTTACCAGTCCCGCCCTTACCGCTTATTATGGCTAGTTCCATATTCTTTTTGGATGTTTTTTGTTATTGTTAATAGCTGCCCCCGAAATTCTTCATTTTTGGCAGCATATACTTTTCCTTGTGCATATTCATAAGCGATATCCCTGTCGAAAGGTATTTCCATGAGCAATGGTATTCCTTCGTCTTTTAAATAATCATAGACTTCATTGTTACCGATACCGGCTTTATTTATGATGACCCCATGTGCTTTGTGCATCGACTTTAATGTTTCAACAGATTGTTTTAAGTCACTTAATCCAAAGGGAGTTGGTTCGGTAACAAGGATGATGAAGTCTGAACGTTCGACTGTTTGGATAAAGGGGCAGGATGTACCGGGAGGGGCATCCATAATAACATAAGTGTGGCCATTTGATTCTTCAATGGCTGATTTAATAACAGGGACGGGGGAGTAAACCCCAACCTTCATTCTGGCTTCAATAAGCGTATTGTTATCAGGTGTGATGTAGTTTGTGACCCTGCCAAGCTCTACATCCTTTTCAGTGATGGCATCATATTTACACGCCATCATACAAGCCCCACAACCATGGCAAAGATCTTCTATGATCTGGATAATCTTTGATGGGGGTATAATAAATACAGCATTGTAATTACAATATGTATGACATTCGCCACAATAGCTGCATTTATCTGTATCAATAACGGGTACTTTTTGCGTTACTATAGATTGTTTTGTCTGCTTAAGGTCAAAAAACAAACTTGCATTGGGCTCTTCTGCATCACAGTCAACAAGCACTACATCTTCCTTTTGTAGTAAAAGGCTATAAAAAAGGGATGAGGCAACAAAGGTTTTCCCTGTGCCGCCTTTCCCGCTTGCTACTGCTATCCTGATTTTCATCCGTAAAAAGTTTTTTCGTTTATAACCGGATGGAATTCCATGTGTGCTGTTTTGGCTGTTTTTTAGGAATCCTCCCCAAACATGTTTTTTTTATGGGTGTTTGATTGCCATTCTTAAACATGTTAGTTTCATTTAAGCTTATGTTCTTATTGCTTTAAGCCGATTATTAATGGCTGCAACCTCCGTGATGATGCTCATCATGGTTGCAGTAATTAGCGCTGAGGCTTAGTTTTCCTGCCAAAAAATCTTCAACCAGTTCCTTTGCCGCTTTTTCAGGTGCCCCTGCAAAAACATTGATGCATTGTTCATTAAACAAATCAACTGCTTTTTGTCCCATGCCCCCTGCTATTACGTCTGTTACGCCAAACTGGGCTACCCAACGGGGGTATAATCCTGGGACATGCTCAGGTGGGGTTTGTTCTTTGATGCCAATGATTTTATTATCTTTCACTTCAACAATTGCAAAAGTTTCGCAATGTCCAAAATGTGCGCATAATACGCCATTTTCCATAGGAACGGCAATACACTTATCCATATTATTCTGTTTTATTGTTTGTTTTTTTTGTTGTTATAAAAAATGCACTCCTTAGTCTTTTTCCCAAGCCTTGAGATCCATCTGCCTTGCGTTTTTTCCCAAGCCCTTTTCCAAGAACCTGTAGCTTTTCGGTTTCTGAGAGATCTGAGCAGCGTCCCAATTGACGCCCTGTTCCCCGGCCTTTTCCTTCGGGTCCTGTGCTGTCATTATGTGGCATGGCTTTTATTTTTTAATGGTTCAACATTTCGATGATTTGTCTTATGGTTTTGTTATGCTCTTTGATTACTATCATCTGGATTTTTAGGCTGTCCAACAAAGGCTTTATCTTTATCCCAAATTCTGTAGAAACAATTTTTCCGACCTGGCGTGACGCCAATAATTGAACGGCTGCAGGCCCTGCCCCTTCTTCTGCATCCCTGGCTGTGTTGGGAAGATATTCAATGGACTTGCTTTCAGTGTCATATATTGCAAAAAAGGCACAACGGCCAAACCTGCTATCTATGACCGCTTCCGGTGAATCACCTGTGCTTGCTATGGCTACTTTTGTCATTGATATGTTTGTTTGTATTTTGATTTTCTCTTATTGATGCAGTATCGTTTTTTTTTAGTGTATGCAATGCCCTGCTTTTCTGATTTTCATGCGCCGGTTGCATTTGGGGCATAAATTCCTTGTTTGTTGGTGACCGCTTTCATTGGTCTCTTCAAAACCACAATGTGGGCAAAAACTGATATTGCTTTGGCAGCTTTCTTTTTCTACCTGGCCTTTGGTTTCGAGGCTATAACTATGTATGTCTTCGCTCCCACATAGCGGGCAGTTAGTTAGGCTTAACTGTTTCTCCGGATTGTTAAAAAACGAACTGCAATGATTGCATTCAAACCACTCACTGTCAAAATATACTTTGCCCCCTTCAATTGAAATCTGCCGCCCTTCAACAAATGCCTGGGATATCTTCTGTCTAACGGATGCATAGATCCTTGTAAAAGTAGGCCTTGAAACACCCATGATTATTGAAGCAGCATGATGGTTATAGCCATCATAATCGCAGAGGCGCAATGCTTCATATTCTTCATAAAAAAGCATTATAGCTTCCTTGGCCTGCTCTGGTAACTCCGGGCCATAGGGTTTAAAGCCTTTGACAAGCGGGGGGCTTAGTACTTTTCGGATGCGCTTGATACGTGGTGACATATTTAATGAACATTAGTTCAATTGCAAAGTTAATGAACATTAGTTCACTTGAAAACTATTTTTTGTTAAATGTTTGTTATCAACTGATTTTTCTTGTTTTATGAAAAATGGGTTGGCTTGTATTTATTTGTAATGTAAATAAAAATATTTCCGGGGAGGATTGACGCCCAAGCCTTAGTGCCAATAGTTTATCCTCCCTTTATTTTAATGGGCATTAATGGTTAAAACAAGCATTTGGCTGTTTACTGTCTGAAGTATTGAATGGCAATTAATGAGTTTGGTTTTGAATTTTAGAAAAAATAAATCCCGGAACCCTAGGTTCATTTTTTTAAAATGAATATCCATAGATTCCGGGAATAAACAATTGTTCGATGCCTTTTTAGGGCAAAACCGCAATGTGTTTTTTATTTGGCAGTAACAATTAATATTGGTCTGAAACCTACATAAGGGGATGATTTTTTGTATTGCATCATACTTGTGTTCCTGACGTCATATCCGGTGCAGTTCCAGCTTCCGCCTACAGCAATGCCTTCTTCAGCTATCATCTCAGCTACGTTCCCATTCAAATTGAATACCCCGTAAATATTTGCTTCGTACGAGTTTATTGGGGAAGTGATTGAGAATTCTGTTTCTTTGGGTGTTATTACAGATAGGGCTCTTGTGCCTGGGTCACAATGGATATACTCATCCCCGATTTCCCTGAAATTGCACATTGCATAGCCATTTTCGTTGATTATGGGTGTATTGCCCCATGAATAAACAGCCAATGAATCGCCTGCCTGGGCAGCAGCAAGCCATAGATCACGGCCAGGGAGCACAAATTCATATTGCCATGCCGGATCATTGCTGTCTGCATTTACTTTCTTTGTCAGCCATTTACAATATTCCTGTGCGGCCTTATGGCTGATATTTACTACAGGGTAGTTTTTGTATGCCTCATGCGAATGATAAAACTGGACATAAGGCATATTATAAGCATATTCAACAATGTTTTGCCAGCCTGCAGTGTCAATCATCAGTTCATCTGTATATTGACCACTGGCTTTCATCTCATCCAAAAAAACCTTATATTGTTCGTTGCTGATTTCATAAGTGGACATATAAAAAGCCGGAGTGGCATGCATTTGCCCATTTATGTCAATATTAGCGTTCGGGATAAATACAAATTTGTCCCGAATGTTTCTGGGAAGCCTGATAACACTTCCATTTTGCGCAACACTTGAAGCCACAGTCATGCTTACAAGAATTGCAATGAAGAACATCTTTTTTTTCATGTTGTTAATGGCGTTTTAATGTGATTGGTTTGATTTAGCTTGAAACGCAAATATAATATATTTGTTGTTAATATATATTTTTTGACGATTATCTTTCTGTTTTCCAAGTTGCTGATATATGCTGCGGAAATAAAAAAAGAAGTGCTGCCCTTAAATAGGCAGCACTTCTTTACAATTCAGCTATCTCAATAAAAGATTGAAAAAACTAAAAACAATTACAAGGGCATTGTTTTTTCTTTAAGCCATGCTTTTTCAACTGTGTCGAGCGAAGGGCTTAGTTTTTCAAATACTTTTTGGTGATAGTCGTTTAACCATGTCAATTCTTCTTTCGACAATAAACCTTTATCAATAAGATTTTTGTCAAAAGGGCACAAGGTAAGGGTATCGAAAGCAAGGAAGGTGCCATAGTCGCTTTGGCCCACATTAACAACCTGTATCAGGTTTTCAAGTCTGATGCCATACATCCCTTCGCGATAAAAGCCGGGCTCATCCGATTGTACCATGCCTTCAAGTAATGGATAGTTTACTGCCGGGTTGGGGGAAATGCCCTGAGGACCTTCGTGGACATTTAAAAAGTATCCAACACCATGACCTGTTCCATGTCCATAGTTTTTATGGGCATCCCATAATGCAAGGCGGGCCAGGGCATCCAGTTGAAAGCCTTTGGTGCCTTCGGGAAATACAGCCATTGCAAGTCTTATCGTGCCTTTTAAAACACGGGTATAATCCTCTTTTTCGTCTTTGGTGGGTTTCCCAAGACTGATGGTACGGGTTATGTCTGTGGTGCCTTCAAGGTACTGGCCACCCGAATCGAGGAGTAGCAGGCCTTCTGGCTTTAGTTGATAAGCTGATTCACTGGTTGCGCTATAATGAACAATCGCTCCATGGTCAAGATATCCTGCAATGGTTTCAAAGCTGTTCCCAATAAAGCCTTGTTGTTGTTTTCGGAAAGAGGTAAGTTTTTCGTCAACATCCACTTCGCTGATGTTTTGCTTGCCCAGGTGGTTTTCCAGCCAGATGAAAAAGCGGGTCAGTGCAATGCCGTCTTTTATCATTGCCTGATGAATGTTGGCTGTTTCAACGGCATCCTTGCATGCCTTGAGTTTTGATGGGATACTTAAACCATCAGATTTTCTTATGGCTGACGGGATTTGTCCGCTTAGCGAACAGGATATTTTGGATGAGGTATATAGGATTGACTTTTGACTTTTCAATGAAGCAAGGCTTTCCCCTATTGCAGAATATGGAAGTATTTCAATGCCATCTCCCTGAAGTTGTTTTAATAAACCATCAGTAATTTTTTCTTTATTGATAAAAAGTGTTGCCTTTGATTGCGAAAGCAAGGCATAAGCAATAAAAACAGGGTTAAAATCAATGTCATTGCCGCGCAGGTTAAACAACCAGGCTATATCGTCAAGTGCAGTGAGCAAATGATAATCAAAGCCATCAGCTTTCATTTGCTCAAAAACGAGCATTAGCTTTTCTTTACGGTCTTTCCCTGCATATTTGGTTTCATGTTCATAAACCATTTCCTTGCTCATCTCCGGGCGGTCTTTCCATATCAAACCCGGAAGGTCGAAACGGCTTTCGATGTCAATCCCTTTAACAGAGAAGCGTGCTTTTAGCATATTTGCCAGCGATTCGGAAAAAACATTCCCATCAAAGCCGACACAACTTCCTTTTTCAAGGTTTTCGCTTAGCCAGTCAATATATTCGGGAGTATGGGGTATTTTAAGTTTCACAAGCTCAATTCCGCTTCCGGCTAGTTCCTGTTCAGCCTGGATAAAATATCGCGAATCTGTCCATAAACCAGCAAAGTGTTCAGTAACCACAACTGTGCCTGCTGAGCCGGTAAAGCCTGAAAACCATTCCCTGGTTTTCCAGCGTGCGGGTATATATTCGCTTTGATGAGGGTCAGTAGGGGGTATAATATAAGCCGAAAGCTTGTATTGTTTCATCAATTCCCTGATAGCCCTAAGTTTATCTTGTGTTGTCATATATGAGAAGTTTTATTTTTTGTGATACGCATGGTCAGATTGGTTTTTGAAAACACATTGCCCCTGTTAACCTGCTGTCCTTTGTTTAAAGAATTTCCGAATTGACAGATGGCTGGTTTTCATATTGTGCTGCCATGAACATACAAAAATAGGATAATCATTTATGAAAGGAAAAGCTTTATTGCAAATATGATGAA
Source organism: uncultured Bacteroidales bacterium (assembly GCA_964387795.1). Classification (GTDB taxonomy): domain Bacteria; phylum Bacteroidota; class Bacteroidia; order Bacteroidales; family UBA7960; genus CAYLYP01. Next base: position 38,111 of record CAYLYP010000013.1, on the reverse strand, counting down.
GTTTTGTTAAATAATCAGTTTTGCCATCAGGTGCTGGTAATAGAGAATAATCTTCAGTCATGTCGGGCAATCGTTTTGATTGGGCTAAATGCTAATTGTAGCATGGATACTGGTATTTCATAGTTTTTTACTCAGAGACTTCTTTTCAGCAAGACTCCAAAAAGCGTTCATGGAGATATCAGGGTAAGGGTTGAGCCGGGGTTGAGCCGGGGTTGAGGCGGTGTTGAGCCGGGTTTGAGCCGGGTTGAACCCGACTCAACACCGACTCAAAGGCGACTTAACCCCGACTTAAGCCTTAACATGAACCCTCCTGGGAGTGTCGGAGGAGAGGCAGGGGTGTTCGTATTTTTTAATCAAAAAATGTCCTATCTATAAGAAAATGAGCATAATATGCTAAATATTGGCTGGTCGGGCAAACATTTTATCCGTATTGTTTGTTGCAATAAATAGGATATAAATTTGTATCTTTGATTGTTGAAAAAACAATGTGGAGAATCTTTTTTACACTATAAAACCTAATTCTATGTCAATTAAAAACTTAGCTCACATTCCTGCCGGCATTGTTACCGGAGACCAGGTACAGGAGATTTTCAGGATTGCAAAGCAAAATCATTATGCTTTGCCTGCTGTCAATGTGGTAAGCACCAATAGTGTGAATGCTGTTTTGGAAGCTGCACGGGATGCAAACAGTCCTGTTATTGTTCAGTTTTCAAATGGTGGTGCACAGTTTTATGCCGGTAAGTCCCTGGCAAATGATAATCAGGCAGCCTGTATTGCAGGGGCTATTTCAGGGGCGCTTCATGTTCAACGTATGGCTGAACTGTATGGTGTCCGTGTGATTATGCATACCGACCATGCTGCAAAGAAATTGCTTCCATGGATAGATGGCCTTATTACAGAAAGCGAAAAACACTTCCAGAAATTTGGAAAACCTCTTTATTCTTCTCACATGCTCGATTTATCGGAGGAACCTCTTGATGAAAATATTGAGATTTGTAAAAGATATCTGGAGCGTATGCATAAAATAGGGATGACCTTAGAGATGGAGCTTGGCGTTACAGGTGGCGAAGAAGACGGGGTTGACAACACAGGTGTCGATAGCTCAAGGTTATACACACAGCCTGAAGAAGTAGGCAGGGTATATAAGGCCTTATCTTCTATAAGTGACAAGTTTACCGTTGCGGCTGCTTTTGGGAACGTCCATGGTGTTTATAAGCCGGGTAATGTAAAACTGCAGCCAAAGATATTGAAAAACTCACAGGAATATATCCAGAAAGAATTCAAGACAGGGGACAAACCAGTGAATTTTGTGTTCCATGGGGGTTCTGGTTCTTCAAGGGAGGAAATCCGTGAAGCCATATCTTATGGTGTCATCAAAATGAATATTGACACTGATACCCAATGGGCATATTGGGATGGTGTTAAAAACTTTTACAAAAAGAACGAAGGCTATCTTCAGGGACAAATTGGGAATCCCGAAGGGGAAGACAAACCCAATAAGAAGTATTACGATCCAAGGGTATGGCTGCGTAAAGGCGAAGAAACAATGCGCGACCGTTTGAAAATTGCTTTTGAAGATCTAAATGCGTTGGATAGGAACTAAATCAGATATTTATCCCGGATGATAAACAGACTGGATAATAAGTATAAAAAAAGGGGCCCAGGACATATCATCCTGAGCCCCTTTAATATTTGGTGCATATTATAACAAAAAGGATACATTGCTAATCACAATTTCATGGACAAGCGTTTTGCTGAAGGGCAAATAGGAAATCCTGTAGCCTAAAGGCAATTCAAGTTGGAGGGATGAAAGCCAGTTACAGTCGAAAACGATTTCAGAGCCCACAGAAAGGAATTCTTTTGAGCGGTTAATAGAGTATGCATAGTCGGCAAATAAACCACCCCTGAGCCTTTTAAAATAAACAAGCGAGCCAATCTTAAAGTCAGGATAAAATATTGGGAATTCGTAAGTGATACTTCCCTTTGTGAGGTCGCGAAGGTTTTCGAATTCATAACCACGTGGAAACACAATCTGGGCAGGGGCAAAATAGTTTATGTAGTTTTGAAATTCAACAGCACCCTCGAGCGTAACTACATCATGGCGTGAAATGCCCGGAAGGACATAATCGATGCTTGCAGAGGCATGATCAATAAGATAGCTTTGTTGCAATGAGCTTGAAACTTCTGCATTTATGTAAAATGAATGTTTCGGTTTCAGGTCTCTTATAGATTTCTGTCGGACATAAGAAGCATTGTAAGCAAGTCCTGCAAAGCCAAATGTAGATCCCAGCATAGGCAAATTCTCATTACGAGTGATTCCTGAGAAATCGCGGTATCCTCCAATGACCCCATAAGCATGGCTGAATGTGTATATCCCGGAAGTTTTGACCGAAGGCATCATTACAGCAAAATTGGCAGCGAATTCAGTGCCGCTGACTTCCATTTCTGAATCCAGGGGGGTGAAGTTTCTTCCTGTTTTTCCAAAGGAAGCTGAAATCACGGGGCGCAGGCCTGTATAAGCAAAGCCGACAGCACCAATCATTGTGTTTTCATAACCATAATACCCTCCCGACATGTTGAATGATAAGGTATTCAGGAGGTTATTAGAGACAAGGTCTGCTGTCAGGCTACCAAATCCGGGTCTTATTGTCCAGGTATGAAAATTAAAAGCATCTTCAATGGTATTATAAGGCCCGATGATGTATTCTGCTTTGTTATCTGTGGTGTCCCTTTTAATCCATGCCTCGCCGTTCTCCTGTTGTTGCAGGTTATCAGCATAGGTGCTTAAAACATCTTTAACAATTACTTCGTTTTTGGGTTTCCAGTTTTCTTTATCTGCAATGGTTTTAACAATCTGGAAACCATCGGCAGTATAATCAGAGTAGTATAGGGTATTGTTTTTTTGGTCATAGAAAGGATAGAAGGCGCCAAACATCCTGGAAGTAACCTGGTAATGATTAGCTGAGGCAGGGTCGAAGGCATATATGTTATCGATACCTGAATAAGGCGAACTATAATAAATCAAATCATTGCCCCAAACAGGGTAGCTTATATTCTCATAAGATTCGGGAATAAGGATTTCCGTTTTGTCATCCTGAAGATTGATTTTTAGCAGTGCAACACCATCAGGGCCATCCCTTAAAACGAGCAAGCTTTTATCATCGGGAGCCCAGGAGGGTTGCCTGAAGCGATATCCTTCACCGGCTGGGATGCGTTGGATACATTCAGAGGTTTGAACATCAAACAGCTCAATGCGGGTATTTTGAAGGGAGTCGGTAAATACAGAGGCAATCATGGATTCATTATGCGATAGCTTTGGCCATGCATTCCTGCCTTTATTTGTAATTGTTTTTTGTTCTTTCGAATCAATGTTATAAACTACGATGTCGGCATAGTTTTCATTTAAAAACCTGTCATGGACATTATTATTAATCCATGTAATATACTTTTCACCCGCTGAGACAAATTCGTTTTCGGTAATTTCAACGATAGGTTCTTCATAAGCTGTTGCCGTGTCAAGCATCACCACATGAGGAGTGGTAGCAATACCTGTTTTATATGCTATCAGCCTTCCTTTATAACCAATGCTGGGGAATGAGTATGAAGTAAAGCTTCTTTTTTGAGGGTTGGAAACAAGGTTTGCCTTTGAGAAGTCAAGATGATCCCATTGTGAGAGCCAGAGGGAATCATAGCGTGCCATGATGTTAAAGTAATCTTCACGGAAAAACTTTTTCGTATATTTTCTATAGGAAAAATAAAAGCGGAAAGGGTTTAATGAAAACTTTGCAGTCCTTTTATTTATTTTGGAAAAAAGATCGGCTGAGTATTGGTGCCGGGCATCAGCCACCACAAGGTACCCAAGGACATAATGATTTGGGATGAAGTCTTTGTAGGAGCGCAGGTAGGTCTTGTCATAATCAAACTTTTTGCCGGAGAGGCGCAAAGCGCGTTGTTGCATATTAAATTCGGGGAGCCGTCCGCGCCCTGCTTCAGAGTATGCTGTTTCGGAAGCAATGGCATCCCCTTCGAGGAACCACATAGGGGTACTCCACATAATCATTGTACCAATGCCTGTTTCGCCTGTAAAATTACCTATGAAACGGGTGAATCCGCTATTCAGGATATCGAATTGTACCATGTGACGGCCTTCGTGTGTAGCAAGAAGGTCAAACCAGTCGATGGGCCCGCTGAAGTTTGCCTGTGGCGGATATGCATAGAATTGAGCATGACGAGGGGCCAGGCTCACTGAACCATTGCTTATTGTCCCTGTATTGGATATTAGTATTGTCCAGGGAGCCCTTCTGCCCTGGAGAGTATTGCCCAAAGGCTGATAGAGGTTTTCCATGGTCTGGGCTGTTTTAAGGGCTTGCTTTTCAAAACCTACCGGATAGGCAACACGGAAATGCTCTGTTTTAATGAGCTTCCATTTCACATGGGGAGGATATTGTAACATATCCTGGCCCTTAAGCGGGGCAACAGAAAAAAGCAAAGCAATCCAAATGATTGCATAAATCATTTTTTTCATAAGGGAGCTGATTTATTGAATAAGTATTTTAATTATAAATACTCATGTAAACGTTAAAAGAATTGTTTTTATTGTAACTGGTTAAAGGCAATCCAGGCCATAAGCCCCGCCCCTAAGGGAATAGATTGCTCATCAACATTAAAGGTAGAGGTATGGAGATTAGAGACAATGCCTTTTTCTTCGTTCCGGGTGCCAAGTCTGTAGAAACAGGAAGGGATGGTATGCGAATAATAGGCAAAATCTTCAGAGGTCATCGCCATATCCAGTTCAACCACATTTTCCTTACCAACATATTCAGAGGCAGTTTTTCTAAAAAAGTCAGCCAGGGTAGGATCATTCACGAGAAAAGGGTAACCTTTGTCAATAAAGACCTCACACTTGCCGCCCATTCCTTCTGCCAGGGACTGTGCTATTTTTCTTATTTTTTCATGGGCAGTCTTTCTCCATTCCTCATTAAAGGTCCTTATAGTGCCTTCAATTTTCACCTCATCGGGGATGATATTTGTTCTTCCGGCTCCGGAAATTTTTCCAAAGGAGATAACGGTAGGCATCAGGGGCAAAGCATTACGACTGACAATCTGCTGGATTGCAACAATAATATGAGAAGCAATAAGTATTGGGTCAATAACCTGATCGGGTATTGCACCATGGCCCCCTTTCCCTTTAACGGTGAGGTAAATCTCATCAGTAGAAGCCATATACATCCCCGAGCGGATGCCTATTTTACCGGCAGGTAGTATAGGAAATACATGCTGTCCAAACATTGAAGAAACATCAGGGTTTTTAAGGGCTCCCTGTTGGATCATTTGAATGGCACCACCAGGATAGCTTTCTTCTGAAGGCTGGAAAATGAGTTTTATGCTTCCTTTAATGAAATCTTTTAATTCGTTGAGGATACGGGCTGCACCCAGCAGGCATGTGATATGGACATCATGGCCGCAGGCATGCATAACACCCGGGTTACAGGAAGCATAATCCAGTTTGTTTTCTTCCTGAATGGGCAGTGCATCCATATCTGCCCTCAGGCCAATAACGGGGCCGGGTAGCTTGCCCTCAATAATTCCAACAATACCTGTTTTGGCGATGCCACTTTGGTAAGGGATACCATATTCCTTAAGCTTAGAGATGATAAAGGCAGCGGTTTTTTCTTCCTTCATCGAAAGCTCAGGGTTGGCATGTAAATGTCTTCTTATGAAAAGCAGGTCATCGGCATAATCTGATGACAGTTTTTTGATTGTATCAATATGGTTCATGTTAAGCATTAAAAATCCATACTTAATGAAATATAGAACACCCTTGGCATAATGACCCCATCATCAACGCCCCATGCAACATCAGCCTTTACCATATAACCCAGTAAAGAAGTCCTGATGCCTGTTCCAAAGCCAAAGACAATGGGATTACGTTGTGTAACGACAGTAATTGAAACGGGGCTACCTGGCTCATGGATTTCAGTTGTAAAAAAGCTATTGTCCTTGCTGAAAGGTTGAAGGCCTGTCCATGCAGAACCAAGGTCTGCAAAGGTAATGATCTGAAAGTTTTTTACAAACTGATTGTTGATGGGCCTGTTCAATAAATAGGAGAAGACAGGGAATCGGAGTTCGCTGTTTATTACAAAGAATGAATTTCCGTTACGTATGTTTTGGGTGAAGCCCCTCATATTTGTTGCTATCGTTTGATAGGCATAGTTTTTATTTGGATCAACATTAATATCTGTATTAAATTTTGGGGTGAGCCATGAATCCACGCCCCCCAGGTAATAAATAAGCAGTTGTTTTCCAAAGGAGGTGCCGTAAGCAAAGCGGTTAGCCCATATAAAGTTCCTGTGGATGGGCATGTAATGCCTGTAATCCATACCCATGACCCAGAGATCTTCTTTTAGGTTGTCCACCTGACGGTAGTTTTCAATAAAGACCTTCCATCGTGAGCCAAAGAAAATGTTAAGGGCGGGATTACGTGTATTATCAAAAATAATTTCGGCTTTAGCACCTGCCCAGAAATCATAGGAGTTCTTTTGCTGGAGGTTTTGAAGGTCGGTGGCCAAAAAGACAGATTTATCCGACCTGAGGCTTAAGCCCCCTTTAACAGCCAATACCCTTGAAAAGGGGTATTTAAGGATAAAGCGGCCTTCGTGGGTTTTTACCCTGGTATAGGTATAGCTGGTTTCATCAATGTAATCGGTGCCCCCCCTGTAAAAGATGAATTGCTTGTCGAGCCTTTTCCTAAGGTTTTCAAAACTAATCAGATATTCATTGTTGACAAAACTTGAGGATATCTTTACCCCTCCCGTGATTCGGTAATCTTCGAGGAGATCCATTACCCCGACTTTAAAAAAGGCATTCAGGTCAGGATTGATAAATATAGGGGATTTGCCGCCCTGAAATTTCTGATAGGACTCACTCAAAAAACTGAAGTCTAATTGGTTTACAAGGTCAGTGACTGCAAATTCGACATCATAATTTCGCAGGATGGGGATTGTAAAGGCTTGCTCTTCTTCTTGTTTTTTCTTTATAGTGTCGGCAGGAGGGGTGTCCCCGATTACATAATTTGTGACATCAATCTGGGATATGGTATCTTCGAGAAGCCCGGGAAAAGCAACAAGCCTTTTACGTCTTGTTGGCTGGCTTATATTTTCTTTTGTCTGGGATCTCCGTTCTTTGTTGATTGTCCTGTTTTGGGAATAATAAGTTGGGAAGGGGCTTGTTTCCTTGTTTATGTTGCCTTGATCCCAATTTTCAACGCGTAGTTGATACCTTCCGTTTAAATAAACAATTTCCGCATATTTGTTTTTTGCAATATCCTGAAAGGCAATATTTCTTTTATAGTTTGTTACAGCTTTTGATTTATAAATGTAGCGGTAATGGGTTAAGGTGTCAACGCGGCTGATCATGCTGTCCACCGAAACGATATATCTGTTCATGATTCCGTTTTCATCGCCCAGATAGCAGATTTCTTTCTGAGGTGTTTCGATGGCCATAATATTACGGGCTTGAGAGGAATTTGTAACTCTTTTCAGGACAGGGGATCTTGAATTGAAATCATAAACAAAAAGGTTCAATCCTTTATTTTTTTCAAGTGGGACTTCTTTCTGATTAGGGAAAATGGTGTCGTTTAGGCGGTTACTGCTAAAGATGATTTGTTTTCCCGAGTTAATAAAACGAGGGTAAAGGTCAGTATAGCCGTCACTTGTTAATGCTTCATAGCTGTTGGCACCGGGTGAAAAGAGATATAAGTTTGTCATTCCGTTAAGCACTGCCGAAAAAAGCATGTTTTGGCCATCAGGGCTATAAGAAAAGTCAAGGATTTTATCGAAGCTAAAGAGTTCGGTTTTTTCAAATTTTTTGGTATCCAGCCAATAGTAATAAATCCAGATACCCCCTTTTTCTTCAGATATCAGGGTAAGGAAAAGCCCGCTTGGATGCCAGGCAATAATGGGTTGTGAATAGTCAGTTTTTTCGTCAAGCTTATGTCCTTTTTTAAAAATTCTTTTCGTCTTGCCGTTTTTATAGTTGTGAAGGTACACTTTAACCTGCCCCATATCATTAATGATGTATGCGATCTGGTTCCCATCGGGACTTATCCTGGCCTGGGTTAAAACAGCCTTATTTTTGGTGGTTTTAAAAATCCCGGAAGGGTTTAAAGGAAGTTGATTTTGTTCAACAAGAATAAAGCGTTCATTATAGAATTCCCTCCATTGAAACATCAGTTCTTTAAAACTTATGCCGAGCACATAAAGGAATCCGTTTTCGATGCTCCTGCTGGCTTTAGCCATGAAAAGGATATTTGCAATAGCATTTGGGCCATATCGTTCGGAGATAAAATACCATATTGACTGACCTGCTAATCGGGCTTCTTCGCCTGTTAAAGCATTGAACCTTTTGAATTTTTTATTCAGGAAATCATCCCTGAAATAGTTGTCAGTCTCAACAGACCAGCCTTCGGACAGGAAAGCAACAAGGCCGTTTTCGTACCATTGAGGAATATCTACAAGGGCACTGTTGACAAGGATATTGCTGACGCTTTGGCCAGTAAAAACCTGGCGGGTGATGATTTGTGCTATGCCTGCATCAATTTGTTTGTCAAGGTCGGCATAATCCCCATTGAAATACAGGAATACCCTGGACCCGACAATATGGGTGATGCCCCCTACATTATAGTTCTGATTGCTTATGAGACCAATATTACTCTCCATCAGATCGCTCAAGCGATTGAATACAATGAACTGTATTTTCTTTTCAATCTTTACGTCCACAAGCCTTTCCATTTCAGGGATTTTGGTGTGTGCGTAACGGGCAACATATTCACCAATGGGACGTCCGTTTAAATAAAGGTAGATATCAAATTTAGGGAAGCGGTAATGAGTCCAGATAGTTTCATCGAATTGAACCCTGTTTTTACCAAAATCCATCTGGCTGCCTCTGTAAAACTGCCCAAAAAGCGGGCTGCCCATCATTAAAAGCAATGTGTTAATGAAGAGAAACAAGCGCCAATGTTTCATTCTGATGGACATATTGGTCAATATCCTTTATTAATGGATTTTTGTGCTAAAATAGTCAAATTTTTAATCCTTTTCAAGGATTAAAAAAGGCTAAAAAAGTTAAAAAACTATATGTGTTAGCATCGTTAAGATTTTTTAAAGGCTTTTCTGGATACCTTTGTATGAAAACCGAAATTAAAAAGAGGATCTCATGCTTCAAGTTAAGTCGTTGACATTTAACCCTTTTGGGGTAAATACATATCTTTTATGTGCCGACAATGGAGATTGTGCCATTATAGACCCATCCTGTTATGATCCTCAGGAGAAGCTTGATTTAAAAGCCTTTATTGAGAAGGAAGGGCTGCGGCCACGTATGGTACTAATCACGCATACCCATATAGACCATATCCTGGGAGCAGGTTTTATAATGGATACCTATAAAATTCCTATGGGTATTCATCCTGCCGGGAGGATTTTTCTTGAGAATGCTACCGACTTTGGCTTAAGTTATGGTTTTAAGCTTGGAAAGGTTCCTGAAGAAGGTTTCCTGCTTGAAGACGGTCAGGTATTGTCGATTGATAATCAGTTCATAAAAGTTTTATATACTCCGGGTCATGCTGATGGGAGTGTTTGTTTTTGGAACGAAACCAATAAATATGTTGTTGTTGGGGATGTGCTTTTTAATGGGAGTATAGGGCGGACAGACCTTCCTTCAGGCCATTTTGACACCCTGATGAAAAGCATACAGCATAAGCTTATGGTTATGCCTGATGAAACAATTGTATATCCGGGACATGGGCCTGCAACTACAATAGGATATGAGCGAAACATGAACCCTTTTCTAAAAGGATATTAATGGGGGAGGTTTAAAAACTGTAGGTTGACAAATTCAATAATTGCATTTTCATTCATCATATTCATACATTTAAAGTGCCCTTTTGGGCATTTTTTATATCCTATCTTACTACAAGGCCGGCAAGGTAAGTTTTGAACCTGTGCAATGAGAGATGGCGTATTACTTTGATAAGGGTAGTAAGGAGACATCCCAAAAGCAGGAACAGTATTTCCCCATACTGAAACCATGGGTTTTGAAAAAGCTGCTGCAATGTGCATCAGTCCTGTATCATGGCTGATGACTACTTTTGACCTTCGGATCAAATCAGCCGAGGCATGAAGGTTTATTCTCCCACAGGCATTTACAACATGGTCACCTGCTGCATTAACAATAAAATCCCCTTCTTCACCTTCGTTTTTACCACCTAACAATAATACAGGCTGCTTAATTTGTTTACAGATAGAAACCATTTTTTCGGTGGGTAGCCTTTTTGTTTGATGTTGTCCTCCAATAGAAAATGCAACAAAGTCTTTGTGGTGAAATGCTTCGATGTCGGAGGGCAAAATGTTTGCTGAGTCAGGCAGGAAATAGTCAAGTCCGTTGCCATCATTGGATACCCCTAAAGGTTTCAAGGTGTTCATATAACGGTCAACGATATGAATATTGGGCATGATGTTGGCCTTAAGATTGACGAGGAGCCATTTTCTGATATTCAGTTTATGGAAAGAATGAGACCTGACCCCTGAGAACATTTTAATAGCTGCTGTACGTTGGTTGTTATGAAGGTCAATGATATAGTCATACTTTTCATTTTTTACGATCTGAATAAACTGCCAGAGGTTATTTTCAAAAAGTAATATCTTGTCTATATTTGGGTTTGAAGAAAGGATGTCATGAAATTGTTTTTTTGTTGCATAATGGATTTCACAACCTAATAGTTGCTTTTTAAGGCAGCGGACAACAGGAGAAGTAAGAATAATATCGCCAATGGAGCTAAGGCGTATGATAAGTATTTTCAAGGGAAGGATGTTTTAAAAGCGGGTTTGTTAAATCTGAATGAGGATACAAATTTGCAGGAAAGAATTTAACTAAAGGATGAAAAAACAAACAATTTGCTTTTTTTAATTGATTTTTTTTGGGATAGGCTTAGGTTTTATGAATTTAGGGATTTCAAGTTTTCTTTCAGGTGCCATTTTGGTAACATAATCTAAAACAATTTCATCGAATCGTTGCTTGTCTTTTTCGTGGAAGTCTATTTCGATAGGGATATAAAAAACGGGTAAGCCTTTTAAAACTTCAAGTTCAGTTTTGTCCTTAAGGCGCATATAGTCTTTTTCGGTTGTGATAATGATTTTATTTCCCGAGAAATGAGACTCAAACTCATGTTTTACCTTAATCATGTCGTTTTCGGTGAAGAAATGATGGTCTTTAAAGGGAATTACGATAAGATTTTGTGAAAGTCTTTTAAGATACTCTTCAAGGGGAACAGAGTTTGCAATCCCGGTAAAAAGGATTACTGATTTTAATCTTTCGGGAGTTGAACAATCGGTGATTTCTCTTATTGGCTCAAGTTTCCCATAACGTATAAAAGAAAAGAACACTTTTTTGATCCTGTATTTGGCGAGTTGTTTCATTATGAGCCTGCGCTCAATGGGATTAAATATCTCTGGTGTTTTAGTTACAACAAGGATATCTGCCCTATTAATACCCTGCCTTGGTTCCCTAAGCCTGCCTGTTGGCAACATGAAATCAGAAGTGAAGAGGTTACCATATTCAGATAAAACGATACTAAGTCCAGGTTTTACATAACGGTGTTGAAAGCAGTCGTCAAGGATAACAACTTCAGTATAGGGATTTGTTTCCAGGAGTTTAGTGATGCCACGGGTCCGTTTTTCATCAACAGCAATAGTAAGTTCAGGCATTTTTTGGTAAAACTGCAAAGGCTCATCCCCAATTTGATCAGCAGTGCTGTTTTTATCGGCGATGATAAAGCCTGAAGTCTTGCGGCCATATCCTCTGCTTATGATGGCTACCCAGAAGTTTTCGTAGAGCAGGCGGGCTATATACTCAGTATGAGGGGTTTTCCCGCTGCCACCTACACTAAGATTGCCAATTCCAATAACAGGGATATGGAATTTCTTTGAGGGCAGTATCCTCAAAGAAAACAACAGGTTCCGTATGCTAACAATCATGCCATAAATGCACGCAATTGGAAAGAGTAAAATTCTTAGTATGTTCATGTTTCAAAGATAGCAAAACAATTGAATTAACCAAACAGTAATATAGTGTAATCACCTGAAAAAATGATTATTGACCCCTTGTAATACTTTAAAGACAAAAAATTGTGGTTAAGTGATAATTCCTGTGAGATAGCAGAAATGCTATCTTTGTAAATAATATCGCCATAATTGATTTTTTTGCTTTTTTTGCTTGTCAGGGAAGTTGATTATTGCTAATATAGCTAAAATTTTTAATAAAATATCAGAACAATCACTGGTGGCTTTAGGCAGGATTTTTCACCAAATAAAAAACGATAAATGAAGATAAAAGACATCACAGCCTGTATTGAAGCATTTGCTCCTTTAAAAACGCAGGAGTCCTATGATAATTCAGGTTTGATCATTGGGCATCCTGAAAGTGGAACAGAGAGGGCGCTTATTTGCCTTGATGTAACAGAAGCTGTCATAAATGAAGCCATTGAGAAGCAATGTGATTTGATTATCTCACATCATCCTTTAATCTTTGGGGGGATAAAAAAGATTAATGGATTTTCGATGAATGAACGGATTATTATTAAAGCTATTCAGGAGAAAATTGCAATTTATGCTGCCCATACCAATCTGGATGCGGCTTACAATGGGGTAAACCATATTCTTGCTGAAAAGCTTGGGGTTAAAAATCTCTCTTTGCTCCAGCCGGCAAAGGATCAATTAAAAAAGCTTGTTGTTTTTTGTCCTACAGACCATGCAGAAAAAGTCAGGGATGCTTTGTTTTTAGCTGGAGCAGGTCATATTGGCAATTATGATAGTTGTAGTTTTAATATTGATGGGACTGGGACTTTCAGGGCAAGGGGCAATGCAAAACCTTTTGTGGGCAAGCTTGATGAATTGCACCGTGAAGAAGAAATCAGGATTGAAACAATATTCCCTTTTTATCTTCAGCCCAGGGTGGTGCAGGCAATGCTTAAAGCCCATCCTTATGAGGAAGTGGCTTATGATATTTATTCACTTGACAACCTTAACCCATTAAACGGTATTGGGGTGGTTGGTGAACTGGATGAAGCGCTTGCCTGGGAAGAATGGGTTCAAATTGTTAAAAAAAATCTGATGCTTGAAGGTATCAAACACAGCCCTAAAATAAAAAATAATGTTAAAAGAATTGCGCTTTGCGGAGGTTCGGGAAGTTTTTTAATTCCTTCTGCAATAGCTGCAAATGCTGATGTTTTTCTTACAGCAGACCTGAAATATCATAGTTTTTTTGAAGCTGAAAACAGAATAATGTTAATAGATGCAGGGCATTATGAAACAGAACAGTTTGCAAAAGAACTGTTATTTAGGGTAGTTAAAGAAAAATTTACTACATTTGCAGTCCTGATTTCGGCCACCGATACCAATCCGGTTAGGTATGCCTAAAGTGCTAAATATGAAACAATAAAACAATTGCAATATATGTCTAAGGAAGCTACCGACAATTTTACATCTAAAAATATTGACCCTCAGCAGGCGCTCAGCGATAAAGTTGTTGGCACCTCAACAGGAGAAACTGATGAAAGTATTGAGTATGCTGTGCGTAAAAAACTGATAGCGCTCTATACCCTTCAGAAAGTAGACAGCCAGGCGGATAAAATCCGAAACATTAGAGGGGAACTCCCTCTTGAGGTTCAAGACCTTGAAGATGAAATAGCAGGTTTAGAAACCCGTATCCAGAAATTTGTTGAGGAGATAAAAGAACTGGACATCGACATCGATGAGAGAAAGAACCAGATTAAGGAATCGAAGGAGTTGATCAAAAAGTATGAAGCCCAGCAGATGAATGTTCGCAATAATCGCGAATATGATTCTTTGACAAAAGAAGTTGAATTTCAAAACCTGGAAATTCAGGTTTGTGAAAAGAAAATCAAAGAATATACTGCCAACATTGAATTCAAGGTGCAGTTGAAAGATAAGTCGGAAGAAGAGTTAAAAGAACGCTTAGCTGATCTTGAAGTGAAGAAGGCTGAACTGAATGATATTGTTGAAGAGACCCAGCGTGAAGAACAGGCTTTGATTGACAAATCGAAGGAGATGGAAGAAAAAATTGAAGAACGCTTGCTGAAGGCTTATAAGAGGATCAGGAATAGTTTCAGAAATGGCTTATCAGTAGTTCCCATCGAAAGGGATGCCTGTGGTGGTTGTTTCAACAGGATTCCTCCTCAACGTCAGCTTGATATTAAAATGCACAAGAAAATTATCGTTTGTGAGTATTGCGGGCGTATTTTGATTGATGATGAAATTGTAAGCAGCGTAAATATTGAATTTTAAATACGCATAGGTTCTCTTTAATAAGGGAGAAAGCGATATAAAAAAAAGGGGCAGTAATGCCCCTTTTTTTTATATCATATCATTCATTCCAAAAAACAAAAAAAGCGAGGGCATGTAAATGCCCCCGCCTATGAAAAACACACGAAACGAATTGCTTATCCATCAAGCCTTCAGGTTTGCCTGATGGCAAGCTTTTCAAAAACATAAAAGTGAAACAAGCAAAAAAACATGAAAAACAGGTTCTTATTAAAACTTAAAGCCTAATGTCATCAGGAATGTATGTCCCAGGTGTTCGGTTTTAACAGCAGGTGTATATTCGGAGCTATAAAGGTAATAGTCCTCATTGCTCAAGCTATAAACATAGGCAAAGTCAAGGAAATAAGATTCTTCCCTAAGCCCAAAACCTCCTGATATTTTTGTGATGCTTCCATCATTGATTCCTTTTTTATAAGGACTTCCATAAAGGGCATATCCTGCTCTTAAAACAATAGGGCTTAAACGTATTTCCCCGCCTGCCTTAAGGTTGTGCTGGATATCATAAACTTCCCTGATAACTGAATTCTCGTCCGAAAACATATAATCTCCGCTGCGCAGGCGCATTGTTGAGTAGTCAACCATCTCGTAATCAAAGCTAATCAGGCCAATCTTTCCCAATACAAACCCAAGGCTTCCATTTAAGCGCAAAGGGGTTGTGAGTTCGTAATCGAAACGCCCTTCGGGAGAATACACTGTTGTATCAAGGAAACTTAAGTCTGAACTTAGATCGGTGCTATATCTGTCAGTTAAATCATAGAAAGTAGGAGAGTGGAAAGATACGCCAATCCTGACAGGATCTATCGGGCGTATTATTGCTCCTATTTTAAAGTTGAAACCTGAGCCTTTGGTGGTTAGATTTTGTTTTATCTGTAAGGAATTGAAATAGGGGCTTATATTTTGAGCATCTGTTTCTTCGTAAGTTGATTCTTCCTCATATCTAACTCTTGGAAATCCAAATGAAGCACCCAGATAGAGCATGTCGCTATAGTTGCCCCCAAAGGTAATATTGTATTCATTTATGTTACCGCTGGTATTGATTTCTTTTCTTTGATTTACATTTCCAGTATACATATCCACAAAATATACTCCGCCAGACTGGTCAATAAGGAATGCATCCCAGGCAAGTAAAGTGGTGAATGGATCAAAGTTGGCAGAGTTACCTTCTGCAATTGCCTGGTCAAGATATTGTGTCATCAGGGAGCTTTGGTTGTTAAAACCTTCAATAATTGTGCGGTTTTCAAAACTTGTATGGCGGTTATAACCGAATCCAAGCTGGAAGCCCTGCCAGCCATTTTCATTGATTCTTGGTCTATTGAATGCAAAGACGACTCCGATATTTCCGAAGTTGAAATCATATTTCATATCGTCATTGTATTTGGAGAAGTAGGTACTACCGGTTTGGTTATAAGTGAGGACGGGGGTAAAGCTGATTTCTGATTTTCTATAGATCCCAATGCCTGCCGGGTTGACCGACAAGGCAGAGAAGTCACCGCCTAAAGCGCCGAATGCGCCTCCCATACTATTAAAACGGGCTGTTCCACCATAATTGAACTGGGAATACCTGAGTGCATCGGTTTCGTTTTGTGCAAATCCCAGGCTTATTGTCATTAGAGAGATTGCTGTGTATAAAAAAAGCTTTTTCATGGCTTGATGGGTTTTTAGGGTTTAAATAAACCTGCATGAGACCTAAAAGGTTTCATCTCATGCAGGTATGATTTTTAAGATCGGTTTGATTTTATGAGTAGTTATTATTTTACCAAAGCCGGAGGACGGGAAGTATGGTTACCTGCGTCCGCTGCTGCCTCTTTCGGAGGAAGAAGAGCTGGAAGACCTTGATGGAGAGGAGCTGCTTCCTGAAGACCTTGAAGGTGATGAGCTTGAGCTTCCTGACGAAGATCTTGAAGAACCAGAATTCATTGAAGGCCTGGATTCATGCCTGCTACCCTCGTT
Organism: uncultured Bacteroidales bacterium; assembly: GCA_964387795.1. Lineage (GTDB taxonomy): Bacteria > Bacteroidota > Bacteroidia > Bacteroidales > UBA7960 > CAYLYP01. Next base: position 21,768 of record CAYLYP010000013.1, on the reverse strand, counting down.
ATAGCTTCCAGAGTTTCTGGATGGGCTTTCCTGACGGGGAGGGTTATAGCTTGGTTGTCTGCGTTCCTGTTGAGGTGCTGCCTGTGGGGCCTGCTGTCTTGGCTGTTCGTATGATGGCCTTGACTGCTGGCGTTGTGGTTGCTCCTGTCGTGGTCTTGCTTCTCTTTGGTTTTCCTGCCTTGGGGTGCTGGTGCCTCTTTGTGGGCTTGAGTATTCTTGTTTATCCTTTGGCTGGGAATATTGAGGGGAAGTATATGTCCTTGGTTTTTGGGAATTTGAATTTGAACCTTCTCTTTGGTTATTGTTTTCTACCGGGCGTTGATACCTCTGAGGTTGTTTTTCCTGATATCTTGAGACATTAGGTTTTGAGTAATCAGAAGGGGTGCGGCTTGGCTGATAACGTTCAGGACTTTTGTTTTCCCTGTTCTGGGGAGCTGCTTCTGTAGGCTGGTTATTTCCTGCAGGTGCAGTTTCCTTAATCTGACGGCCAACATTATAAGGAAGAGGGCTTGGTTCAGGTTGAACATTAGTAGGTTTGCTTTCCCTTATAGGAGTTCTTTCAGTGCCAACAGGTTTTTCCTGGTTCACAGGCTTGCGTTGAGAGTTTTCAGGGCTTACTGTTGCAGGAGTATTGCTTTCAGTGCCAACAGCAGGCATTACTTCCCTTTGTGAACCGGAAGGTTCAACAACCCTATCAGATGTATTTCTGTCAGAAGGTTTGCTTGATGAGGCATTAGGGGTAGTAGTAACCTCTGTTGACGGAGTCCTTGAAGAATTTTCTCTTTGAGGTTCAACAGGGGCGACATTGATTCCTGAAGATTGGCTTTCGGAAGCAACAGATGCTTCAAATCTTTCAGCAAAGCTTACCCTGTCCCTGTCAATTCTTCCGCTGCCAGGTCTTCCGCTTCCGGTTCCTGAACCTATGGCAGTATTGGTGCCTCCGCCTCCACGGTGTCCATAATAGTAGTTTGAGCCATCGTTGCTGTTGTAATAGTATTCGTAAGGCCTGCTCCATGAATTCCAGTTTCCGTAATAATAGCCATCATAGTAACCATCATAGTAGCCATTGTAATAGCCATTCCAGTATCCATAATTATAACCACCCCAGTAAGAGCCCCAAGGGCGGTAATTCCAGTATGAATATGGGTTGTAACCCCAACCGAGATACATGTAACCAGGGTAGTAATATGCCAATGAACCATATCCCATATAGATACTTACTCCATAATAGAATGGGTCGTAAGTGTACCAATACATATTGGTATAATAGGAGTGGTAATATGAGCAACCATAGCTTGCTCTGTGAAAACGACGGATACGGGATGCGTATGCAAAGTCATAATAGTCGTCATCATCGTAATAATAGTTATTGGTGACGTAGGTGTTACCATCTTCATCATATTCGACCTGGCCGTCAGATGAGTTTGAGTATTGGTAATCAGAATTCCCGTCCTGATAATATGCATCGTCTTCAGAGTAATTTTGCTGATTGGAGGCATTGTTATCATAGGTAGAGGATCCCTGTTGAGGAGTGTTGTAAGATGAATTGCCGGGAGCGGCGCTTTGTTTTTCTACTATTGTGGAAGGCTGGACTGAGCTGGAAGCCTGGTTGGCTTCCTCCTTAGCCTCTGCCTTTGAATAATAGATGTCATCGTAGGTCTTACCTGCCTGGTATGTGCTTGAACATGACGCCAGGAAAGCAAATAAACCGATGACAATGATTGTAAGGTTTTTCATGACTAGGTCCTCCGTGCTTGGTTATTTTTAAATTTGGTATTCTTGGATTCGTTGAGCAGAATTTTGTAAATTTGCCATTCAAATGTAATCAATTACTAACAAATTTCATACCACAATTTAATATGGCAAAGGATTTTTCTACACGGGAAGAAAATTATTCCAAATGGTATAATGAAATCGTTCAAAGGGCAGATTTGGCCGAGAACTCAGCTGTTCGTGGCTGTATGGTCATTAAACCTTATGGGTACTCAATCTGGGAGAAAATGCAGGGAGCCCTGGATAAAATGTTTAAAGACACCGGACATTCCAATGCCTACTTTCCAATTTTCATACCAAAGTCATTTTTCAGTAAAGAAGCAAGCCATGTTGAAGGTTTTGCCAAAGAATGTGCTGTTGTGACCCATTACAGGTTGAAAAACAGCCCCGATGGCAAAGGTATTGTGGTAGATGAAACAGCAAAACTCGAGGAAGAGCTCATCGTTCGTCCTACAAGTGAAACAATTATATGGGATACATACCGCAACTGGATCCAATCATATCGCGACCTGCCTATTCTTATCAACCAATGGGCCAATGTTGTCAGATGGGAGATGAGGACACGTATGTTTTTACGTACTGCTGAGTTTCTATGGCAGGAAGGCCACACTGCACATGCCACCGAACAGGAAGCTCTTGCTGAAACCAGACAAATGCTCGATGTTTATGCTGATTTTGCCCAAAACTTTATGGCTATCCCTGTCATTAAAGGGGTGAAAACACCCAACGAACGTTTTGCCGGTGCAGTTGAGACTTTCTGCATCGAAGCTCTCATGCAGGATGGTAAAGCCCTTCAGGCTGGTACTTCACATTTCCTCGGTCAGAATTTTGCCCGTGCTTTTGATGTGAAATTTACGAATAATCAGGGTGTGCTCGAAAATGTTTGGGCTACTTCATGGGGTGTGTCAACCCGTTTGATCGGTGCTTTGATTATGGCCCATTCTGATGACAATGGTCTTGTTTTGCCTCCAAAACTTGCGCCTATTCAGGTGGTGATTATTCCTGTTTATAAAAACGAAGAACAATTAAACCAGATTAACACTGTAGCCGAAGGCATTGTTGCAAAACTTAGGGAAAAAGGCATTTCTGTTAAATATGATGGCCGCGATAACCTTAAACCCGGCTGGAAGTTTAACGAATACGAATTTAAAGGTGTCCCTGTGCGTATTGCAATCGGGCCCAGGGATCTGGAACAGGGAACCGCTGAGGTTGCCAGAAGGGATAATCTCACAAAGAGTTTTATTAATATCGATGAACTGTCAGTTCAAATCCCTGCTTTACTCGAGCAGATTCAAAGTGACCTCTTCAACAAAGCACTTCGTTTCAGGGATGCAAGCATCCGCAAAGCTGATTCATGGGATGAGTTTGTTGATATCCTTGACAACAAACCTGGTTTTGTTCTGGCTCATTGGGATGGCACTACTGAAACAGAAGAAAAAATAAAAGAATTGACAAAAGCTACAATCAGGTGTATCCCTCTTGATAACCCTCAGGAAGAAGGGAAATGTATCCTGACCGGAAATCCCTCATCTCAAAGGGTTTTGTTCGCAAGGGCTTATTAATAGGTCTTTTATGGATCATATTTTTTTCAGGCCTCCGAAAAAACAAGGAGGCCTTTTTTTGTTTTTTTTTACTTAGTGAATCTTTTGATTCCTTACATTTGTAAAAAATCATTGTGGAATATGAGAAGTATTATTTTTTTTGTTCTTTTATTAAGCTCAATGTGTGTTTTTGCTCAAAGCCAAAAGGGTTCGGGTGAAGTAATAGCTGATGATAAAATCCGTATGCTTGTGAATGAACATATTGCCTTAAATGAAAAGCACAATGGGATTTCAGGATTTAGGATACAGATTTATTTTGATTCAGGAAACCAGTCTAAAATACGGGCGAGTCGCGTAAGGGCTGAATTCGCCGGGCGTTTCCCATCTGTTAACTCTTATCTGTTTTATGATGAGCCTTATTATAAAGTAAGGATTGGCGATTTCAGAAGCCGTATAGATGCAAATCGTTTTTTGAAAGAGATAATTGGTGAATATCCATCGGCCTTTATTGTTGTTGACAGGATTGGTTTTCCTCCCATCGAATAGTTTTGATGAAGAATGCAGGATGATATAAATAAAAAAGCTGCCCTTGAAGAGGGCAGCTTTTTTATTTATCAGATGTTGTTTTTAGATAAGTTTTATCAGGTAATAATTCTTTTTCCCTTTCTGAGCCAGAATATATCTGTTATCAATGGTGTCGTTGGGCGAAACAACATAGTCTTCGCCTACCTTAACCTTATTGATGCTCACGCTGCCTTCTTTGAGGCTGCGACGGGCTTCACTCTTACTTGACATTACTGATGTCTTTTCTGAAAGGAAATCAACAATATTCAATCCGTTTTCAATTTCCTGGCGTGAAAGCTCTACCTGGGGCACACCTTCAAAAACACTAAGAAGGGTTTCTTCGGGGAGCTTTTTTAAGGTTTCTGTGGTGCCTTTACCAAAGAGGATATCAGAGGCTTCAACTGCCTGAATATATTCTGTTTCACCATGAACCCTTATTGTTACATCTTTCGCAAGGGCTTTTTGCAAAGGCCTGAGGTGAGGGGCTTGCTGTTGTTCTGCTATTAATGCTTCAACTTCTTCTTTTGATAAAAGTGTGAAGATTTTGATATATCTTTCAGAATCTTCGTCTGAGCAGTTTAACCAAAACTGATAAAACTTATATGGAGAAGTATATCGTGCATCAAGCCAGATGTTTCCGGCTTCAGTTTTTCCAAATTTGCCCCCATCGGCTTTAGTAATTAGCGGACAGGTAAGGGCAAAGGCTTCCTGGCCAAGCTTTCTGCGGATAAGTTCCGAGCCGGTGGTAATGTTGCCCCATTGGTCTGAGCCACCCATTTGCAATTTGCATTGATGCTGCTCGTATAAATGAAGAAAATCATATCCCTGTACCAATTGGTAAGTGAACTCAGTAAATGAAATCCCTGTTTCGAGCCTCTTTTTTACCGAATCTTTTGCCATCATATAATTGACGGTCAGATGTTTTCCAACTTCCCTGAGGAAGCCAAGGAATGAAAACTCTTTCATCCAGTCATAATTATTAACAAGGATGGCTTTGTTTTCGCCTGTTTCGAAGTCAAGGAATTTTTTTAATTGGGTTTTTATACACTCAACATTATGGCGGAGTGTTTCTTCTGATAAAAGATTTCTTTCTTCAGACTTTCCTGATGGATCACCAATCATTCCGGTAGCACCCCCAACAAGTGCAATGGGTTTATGTCCGCAACGCTGCAGGTGTTTTAACATCATTATTGAAACCAAATGGCCAATATGCAATGAATCGGCAGTAGGGTCAATGCCCACATAGGCCGCAGTCATTTCTTTCCGGAGTTGTTCTTCAGTCCCGGGCATCATATCATGTATCATGCCCCGCCAGCGTAGTTCTTCTACAAAGTTCATATAATAGTCTTTGTCTTTACAAAAGGGTTTTATTCAATTGTTGCAAAGATAATTGTATTTGATGTTTATGTCCCATATTTATTATTGGTTTTTTTTAAACAAAGCACTTGCCTGGATAATTTGACAATCCTGCAAGGATAAGATGCTTTTGTTTTGTGTTGAAGATTTGAAAGAAAGAGAATTTGAATTTTTTACAATATTATCCTGAATATTATCACAGCTGTAAAGGGAGGGGATTCAGTTTTTTTTGAAATAGTCTTTAAGATCAAAGGTGCGAGGTGAAAAGGAGTGATTGAACAGCAATTCTATGGGTTGATTGCAACAAAACAGAAGAGGTTTTGTATGAGACATTTTAGTCAATTGATGGCTTGAAATTCAAAACTTCAATTATTTATTATTTACTTTGTAATATGATATTAGTAACAGGTGCCACAGGCTTATTAGGCTCGCATGTATTGCTTGAGCTTGTAAATAAAGGCTTTAGTGTTAAAGCGGCAAAAAGGAAAAGCAGCAAACTTGATGCTGTTAAGAAGTTGTTTGCCTTTTACCATCCTCAGCAGGCTGCTCAGCTTTGGGGCATGGTTTCATGGGTTGACATGGATGCACTTGACTATTACTCAATTGTTGATGCACTTGATAATGTGGAGAAAGTGTATCATTGTGCAGGGATGGTCTCTTTTGATGAGGCTGATCGTCAGGCCTTATTGAAACACAATGTGGAAGGGACTGCCAACATTGTAAATGCCTGCCTTGAAAAGGGTATTCAAAAAATTGCTTTTTCAAGTAGTATTGCTGCCCTGGGTCATGCAACCGATGGGCTTATGATAGATGAAGATACTTTGTGGACCAGTGAGAAATCCGGTTCAGCATATTCATTAAGTAAGTTTGGTGCAGAACGTGAAATATGGAGGGGCACCGAAGAGGGCTTGAATGCAGTAATCGTAAACCCTTCTGTTATTATTGGCCCTTTTGATAAGGATAAGTCAAGTGGTCAGCTATATAAAAGCATAAAGAAAGGCCTGCCTTTTTATACTGAAGGTATCGGTGGCTTTGTAGATGTGAGGGATGTTGCAAGGGTAATGACACTATTGATGGAGAGCCAGATTGTTAACCAAAGGTTTTTATTGAATTCTGAAAACCTGCCTTTTAAGGAGATGCTTAATTATATTGCAATAGAAAGTGGTTCAAAAAAGCCCTTTCTTAAAACCACTGCTTTTATGGGAGCCCTTGCATGGAGGAGCGCCTGGCTGGCATCAAAGCTTTCAGGTAAGAAAGCTGCCATCACAAAAGAAACGATTCAATCATCAATGAGCAGGCACAGCTATTCCAATGAAAAAATCATTAAAGCAATAGACTATAAGTTTTATTCAGTGCATGAAGCAATAACCAATATGTGTAGTTTTTTTGAAAAAGAACATCTTTTAAATGCCGCTTTTGACTAATGCAATTTGATTTGTTTTTGTTTGTGTTTCAGGAATGCCTGTGAAGCAACATAAACAATAAGGAAAAATGCAGACCATATGGCAGTTGACCCAACAAAATCGCCATATTTTACAAAAAACGTTTCATGTTTATAAAGCTTTATGTCGGCATTTATGACGTCAGTAACATCATATTCTATTTTTTGAAGGATGTCGCCTTTGGTATTAATGATTGCTGAATTGCCATTAAAAGCAGCCCTTGCAATATACCTTCTTGTTTCAATGGCGCGAAGCCTTCCATAAGCCAGGTGCTGCCTGAACCCGGGACTTATGCCCCACCAACCGTCATTTGTTATAAGAGAGATAAATTGCGCTTGTTTTTTAACCTGTTTTCTAACAAAGGAACTGAAAACGGATTCGTAGCATATTAATGGGGCTGTTATGATGGTTGAATCCTGGATGTGAAACACTATAGGGTCTTTCATAACACCCATACTCCCTATGGTGCCTCCAAAATGATAAAAGACAGGTTTCAGAAAATGAAGATGTTTATAAAAGGGCATTTTTTCTACTCCGGGCACAAGTATCGATTTATGATAGGTGGATGTATTAAGCCCGGAAGTTAATAACAATGCCGAATTGTAATAATCATAATAATATCCTGTTTTGTTATAAGGCCTGGCAGTGCTGGTGATTTCTTCTTTATTTCTGTATATATAAGCAGACATCATGCCCATAATTAAATCAACAGAATCATGCTTTAACGAAAACTCATATAAACGAGCTAACGGAACCCTCAGGCTTCCTGAATTCAGCCATACTGTTTGTGGCCATGAGCCTTCAGGTGCTATCACCAACTTAGCCCCCTTTTTAGCCCCCTGTTCCATTAAAAAATCCAGTTTATTGATCCTTCCAATTAATTCCTCAGGAGTTTCCAGATTCTTATGCGGGTTTTCTGCAGGTTGGATAACAGCTACTGCCAGCGTTGGGGCATTGGGTTCTGGTTTTAAATACATCCAGACAGATATGATTATTGGCACTATGGCAACGATGCTTACCAAAGCCCATTTGATATTTCGTATCCTGAGGCCTATCTCTTTCTTTCGGTTTTTTATCTGATGGAATAGCAAAACATTCACAGATAATACCCAAAGGCTCCCGCTTTCTGAACCAGTGAATTCATACCATTGAACGAGTTCCGGCCAGTTGCCAAAAGCATTGCCCATGTTGAGCCAGACCCAGTTCAAGTCCCAAAAAGTAAGTGCATATTCATAAGCGAGCCAGTAGATAATAATAGAAATACTGGAAGGGCGTGAAGCAAAAACGCGTTTGGTGACATGGAACAACCAAAAAACAAAAGCCATTAAAAAGCTATTCATGGTAAGCCCAACAACCATTCCCACTTTAGTGGCATTCCATATCCACCATGTTGTGGCGAAGTTGAAAACAAGAAATGCCAGCCATGCATAAAACAGTATTAGAAATGAACTTTTTTCTTTCGGGTGTTCAAATAAATACTGTTCGATTATCATCAATGGAATAAAGGCAACCAGTAATAATAAAGGGAAACCCCTTCCAGGCCATGAGAGTGAAAGCAATATGCCAGTGAGCAATGAAAGCAGGATGCCTGCAATCTTGTGTGAAGGATGAAAGATTTTTAGCATCTTTTTTATTCTCCGTATTAAAGTGAGTGGCTTTATTGACAGCGTAACAGGCTTGAGGCCCGGATTGCAAAGCGGTTTTTTTTTGCGGTTGGCTTTCTATATCAAATCTAATCATTTTCCTTTTAACTTGTTAGGAAAATGTTATTTTTAAGCTAAAAAAAATCAGGGTTTTAAAATAGAATTTGGTTTATTAAAAGACAATTTGATGTTTTTTTTAATAAAAGTCGTGTTAACTTAATGAAACTGTAATAAATGCATTGCCTGCTAAAAAACACAATAGGACTGTAGAATTATTTTGGTTTTTATTTCTTAAACTATTTCCGGACACCATCTTTTAAAACAGGGATGTATTGCCTTTAAAAACAGACATATATATTAAGAATTCCCGGATTGTCCCTTAAAAATGTTTTCCTCATTATCAAAAGAACAAAAAGAGGTCAACTTAAGGGTTGAGTCGGGGTTGAGCCGGGGTTGAGTCGGGTTCAACCCGGTTCAAACCCGCTTTAAACCCGCTTTAAACCCGCTTTAACTATGACTGTGATATATGGTTGTTACTTCTTGTTTATCATTTTTTTCTTATTTAGGGTCTGCTGAAAAAGTCTTTAAGGCATCAGATGCGAGGCGACAAGGCGAAATTGTATAATAATACTATGAGCCGATGGCAACGAAGCAGATGATGCCTTAAAGACTAACGAAAACAAGATGCAAACATATTAGCACTTAAGGAAATAAATCCATGTATCCGATATTAAAAAATGACATTTTTAATGGTATTCATTCTGCTTGTTAAGTGTTTTTCAGCAGACCCTATTTAATTTCTTCTTGTTGTCTTGAGCATGATACTAAAGAGGCTATTTCGGAAGCCCCCCAACAAAGCCTGGAATACCTGAATAGTTTACAAGAGGGATATTTAATAGTTTGTTAAAACAATTAAATACAATATTTGTGTATTTTTGTGGCAGGCAATAAAATAGGTAAATAAAAAAATTATCCCGTTTTATTAGACAAATCATTGGATTATTACATATAAAGGAAATTATGTGTATTTTTCCGGAGGAGAAAATTAAGGCATCCCTTTTATAAAAAGGAAACAAATATGGCGAAGATATTAATAGTTGACGATGATCTTTCGTTTTGCATTATGTTGAAGGCTTTTCTTGAGAAGAAAGGTTTTCAGGCACAGGAAGCATTTTCGGCATCTGAAGCGATACGCTTATTCAAGGAAAAGAAATATGATGTTGTATTGACAGATTACAGGCTTCCTGAAAAAAATGGCCTTGAAATATTGACAGAAGTTAAACAAATCAATCCCCAGGTTTCGGTTATATTGATGACTGCTTATGCAGATATCAGGATGGCGGTAAAGGCCATAAAGATGGGGGCTTATGAATATGTGACCAAGCCTGTTAACCCGGACGAAATACTGATGAATATCCAGGGTGCCTTGCGAAAGGTATCAGCTGAAGTGCCAGAAGGTCATGTTTCAGTTGGAACCCAGGTTTTGTCAAGCAAGCATGAAGGATTTGAGTTTGTTGAAGGGACAAGCCTTGATGCCAGGAGGATAAATGAGTATGCTGATTTGGTAGCACCGACCAATATGTCGGTAATCATACAGGGGGAGAGTGGGACAGGCAAAGAGTATATTGCACGTTTTATCCATAATAAGAGTCTCAGGGACAAGAAACCTTTTGTGGCAATTGATTGTGGGGCATTGTCAAATGAACTTGCCGGCAGTGAATTTTTTGGCCATCTGAAAGGGTCATTTACCGGAGCTATTGGTGATAAAATTGGTCAATTTGAAGCTGCAAACGGGGGAACTTTGTTTTTGGACGAGATAGGGAACCTTTCTTATGAGGTGCAGATAAAGCTTTTACGGGCCATTCAGGAGCGAAAAATAAGAAGGATTGGGAGTAACAAGGATATTGATGTTGATGTAAGGTTGATTACTGCCACCAATGAAGATTTGATGCAGGCTGTCCAGAAAGGTAATTTCAGGGAAGATTTATATCACAGGATTAATGAGTTTCTGTTGCATGTGGTGCCCTTAAGACAACGAAAAGAAGATATAAGGATCTTTGCTTCGTATTTTCTTCAGAAAGCTAATGAGGAATTAGGTAAGGATATTGAAGGCTTTTCTGATAATGTTATGGATGTCTTTCTGAGATATTCATGGCCAGGGAACATCCGTGAGCTAAAGAATGTTATAAAAAGGTCTGTATTATTAACACGTTCAGGATTTGTTCAGACAGCATCACTGCCATCAGAAATCCTTATCCAGCCAGAGCAGGCTGCAAGCGAAGATATGGCTGAGGAAGGCCTGAAGGCGCTTACCGACAAGACAGAGAAGGAGATGATTCTTATTACGCTTGAAAAAGTTAAATATAATAAGTCGAAAGCTGCCCAGATGTTAGGGATTGACAGGAAAACCCTATATAATAAATTAAAACAGTTTGACATTACCCTGGATTAAACTTCAGGGGCATTATTGTTGGAATTGGCGATATGGGCATTAAGTTCATTGGTAATATCCTGAACAACGCCTTTTGATACTTGTTTGATTTGGTTAATGCAAACAATTGCAATTTGCTCATCAATTGCCTGTTCACGAAATGATTCAAGTTTTTCAAGATGGGGGATTGCTGCCTGGATAGAAAGCATTCTGAACATATTCAACATTTTATGGGCAAGGTTTGCAAGCCCTTTATAATCACCCTTTGTCTTTAATTCTTCTAACTGGGTAATATTATTATTTGTATCGGAGATGAATGTCTTGAGGACTAACACCATAGCATCATGATTTTCGGAAGTGAACTGAAGCAGGCGGTCAAGTTTGAACAATTGGTTTTCAGTTTGGCTTTCAGGCTTTATTTGATTAACATTTTCCTGTTCATTTTCTTTGTCTTCCAATGGCAGTCCGCATGGGTTTAATAATGATATTGTTTTTTCAACAAGGCTTTTTTCATCAAATGGTTTCAGGAGGTAGTCATCCATTCCGCAATCTTTCATTTTATGGGCTTCCTGTTTAAGGATATTTGCCGTAAGGGCAAGAACAGGCAAAGCTGATACAGAAGGGTTATCGTGGTTCCTGATTTGTTGGGTCAAATCATAGCCGCTCATCAGGGGCATTTGGATGTCGGTGATGACAATATCGAAGTTTGAGTTTTTGAGGTGTTCAAGTGCTTGGGCGCCACTACTTGCTAATACTGGTTTTGCGTCCCATTTTTCAAAAATTGTCTGGAGTAATATCCTGTTCAGCTCTTCATCATCGACCACAAGGATTCTTTTGCCTCTAAGGCTCATGGTACGGAGCGGGGAGGTTTCTCTTATTGTGGCCTGGCTTGGGAGTTGCGTTTTAGGAAAAGTAAACAGTACAGTAAAAACAGTGCCTTTCCCCATCTGGCTTGAGAGCTTTATTTCGCCACCCAGCAGTTTGGTGATTTTGCGGCTGATAGTAAGACCAAGCCCGGTGCCCCCGTATTTTCGGGTTGTAGAATAATCGGCCTGGGTAAATTCCTCAAAGATATGATCCTGGTTTTCTTTTGAGATCCCTATTCCTGTATCTTCTATCAAAAACTGTACTTTGCAGTTTTCCTGGCTTTCTTCAAGTATTTCGCAAACAAGCCTTACGTAGCCCTCATCGGTAAATTTTACTGCATTGTTTACAAGGTTTATCAAGACCTGTTTGATACGAAAAGCATCGCTTATAAGCATAATATCGGTATTCCCTTTAAGCAGGTATTTGAAACCGATTTTCTTTTCATCAGCATTGATTTTTAGTGTTTGATAGACTTCTAAAACGATGCTTTTGAGGTTAAAAGGCATTTCTTCAATTGCAATCTTTCCCGCTTCAATTTTAGAGAAATCAAGGATTTCGTTTACAGTATGGAGCAAATGGGTAGAAGCTTTCACCAGGGCATTTGAAAATGACCTTTGTTTAGGGTTTAGCCCTTCTGTTTGTTGAAGTTGTTCAGAAAATCCAATGATTGCACCCAGGGGAGTGCGGATTTCATGGCTCATATTTGCAAGGAACAATTCGCGGGCCTTAACAAGTTCCTGGGCTTTATCCTTTTCATTTTCAAGCCTTTCCCTTATATAATTGCTTCGTGTTACATCGCGGCTTATCAACCAGGTGGTTACTATAAGGATTATCATTGCACCCATAATAAACCAGAAAATAATCTGAGTGGTTTGTTCTACGATCCTGCTTGATGTGCTTGCATATTTTGTTGCAGCCACCTGCTCTTCCTGCTCCATCTGGACAATTATATTCCTGATTTTATCCATGATGTTCTTGTCCTTAATGAGGAGTTCTGTTTCCTGCCTGCTAAGTATTTTTGATTGTTCGTCAGCCTGGGATTTGACATCAGTAAGTATTTTTTTTACATTGCCAATTAAGCTGTCAGTTTCTGCGAAGAAGATGATAGTTGTATCGGTGGTAGTAATTAATTCAGGGGATTTAGGTTCTACAGGTTTTTCCTTTATTTTTTCTTTTTTAGAGAAAAAGCGTTTTACACGGCCCCAGAATTTGACATTATCTTCTTCAGCAAAAGGTGGCTCTTCATTATATATATTATTGGAATCAGCAGGGTCGGATTTAGATATTGTTGTCCTGATTTCTTTTTTTAATAATGATGAATCGGCAGAAGCTTCGCTAAGCCTGTCGATGGCCTGATCATAAAAAGATGAAGTTTTGTCCTGGCTCTTAAGGGTAATGAGTTCATCAAGGAGCTTTATCTTTTGGTTTAGCAATTTGGCTACCTTTTCAATGCTTTCCTTTTGGTCTTCATTTCCTGAGAGTTGCTTTAAAGTATCCACTTTGCTATTAATAAGATATATATTGCGAAAATAGGAGGAAAGCAGGTTTTCATCCCGGGTAAGTGAATATGTCCTAAGGGTGCTTTCGGCTTCAGAGATATCTTTTAAAATGTGGTTAAGGCGGATAAGCCTTTCATTAGGGTTAGATAAAGAATGTGAGATATTGGATATTTTTTTTAGGTTCAGAAAAACCATTAAGCCTAATCCTGTAGAAAGGATAATAATCAACATAAACCCAATGATGAGCTTAGTTCGTATCCTTAATTTTTTTATTTTTTCCTGAACGACCATGATATCAATAATTTTTTCCTGAATATATATAATATGATGCAAAAATACTGCCTAATGTGGAATTTATGGTAATGTTTTTAATTTTTATGCTAATTATATGGAAGTTATGCTTATCTTGTATTAAGATTTGAACCATAATTGAGGAATCCTTTCTACAAATTTTGGGGAAGATTTACTCAAAATATGGGAAAAAAACCCAGTAGAACCATTAAGTTTTGTTTTTTAAATATTCATAAGTGTTAAACAATCAATAAGTTAGCACTGCTAAAACAGGCGCAAAAGGGGATTGAGTTATTTAGGCATGATTTTTTCTTCTAAGAAAACAACATCAAAAGAAAAATCAAAAGATTAAAATGAATAGGATAATGAAGAATATTGGATTAAGCTTGGTAGTGCTTGCAATTTTTGCATTAAGCGCTTGCAACCAGGAAGAGATAAAACAAATGCAGACTGACAACGCTCAGTTGGAAGTTGAGCTTCAGAAAAGGGATTCAATGATAAATGACTATTTTGCATCATTAAACCAAATTGAAGAAAACTTATCTGAAATTAAATCACGCCAGAACATCATTTCTAAAGAATCGCAGGGGGTGGAGACTCCTGAGAGGGAAGACAAGATAAATGAAGACCTCAGGATGATCAATGAATTAATGGAAAAGAACAAACAGACCATTGCTTCATTAAATAAAAGCCTTAAAAATTCAAACCTTCGGATAGAAGAAATGGATAAAATGATTGAGCGTCTTACTAAAGAAATTGAACAGAGAGATATAGAAATCGGAGTATTGAAGGATGAACTGGCAAAGTTGAATATTAAGGTTGAAGAACTTACTTCTTCTATTAATTTATTAGCAGAAGAAAGCAGGGTTAAGTCTGAAGTTATTGAACAAAAGACTGAAGAAATAAACGCTGCATGGTATGTTTACGGAACAAGAAAAGAACTGAGAGAGCAAAATATTATTACAAGAGAAGGTGGTTTTATTGGAATTGGCAAAACTGATAAAGTAAAAGCTGATTTTAACCAGGAGTATTTCACCCGCCTGGATGTTAGTAAGGTTAAAACCCTTCAGATTACCGGGAAAAATCCCCGTATGGTAACTACCCATCCAACTGATTCTTATGAAATCACCTATTCAGGAACTGAAAATTTAAACAATCTGGTCATTAAAGACCCAAAAAAATTCTGGAGCGCTTCAAAATACCTTGTTGTAATGATTGATTGAGGTAAGCTCCAGAACTATTCCCTTTATAATTTCCCTTTTTGTTTCCATGAGCCGGTTGCCTGCGAAGGTCACCGGTTCTATCTTTATAGCAATAGGGTGTGAATAATGATTCTTTTGTTTTAAAATATTTATCATTAAACAGCAAAACCTTTTTTATTACCTTTGCAGGTCAAAACAAAAACCCAGTTGAGCAAAATCCTAAAAAATGAATATCATGAACAATAAAATTCTTGTTTTTTTTATCATGGCAGCCTCTTTTGTTGCCTGTAAAAATCCCGCTGTAGATGAAGAAGTACAGAAACTAAGGGATGAAAATCAAATGCTTCAGCAAACAATAAATCAAAAAGACTCTGTTTTTACAGATTATTTTGCCACATTGAATGAGATAGAATCTAATCTGGAAACCATCAAAGCACAAGAGAAGATTATTTCAAAAGATGCAGGTGCAAATGGAGAAAGAAGTGAAGATGTTAAAGTGCGTATTACTGAAGATATGCAATTGATTGCAGATTTAATGGAGCAAAACCGCAATCTTGTTGCCCGATTAAACAAAAACATTAAAAACAGCAATCTGAGGATTGCAGAGCTTGATCAAATTATTGAAAGGTTAACCAGCCAGCTTGAGGAAAAGGAAATTGAAATTGAGCAGCTACGTAGTCAGTTGGCAGAGATGAACATCATGGTTGGAGCTTTGACAAGCGAAGTTGATACCTTAAGGAGACATGCCAGCCGTCAGGAAGAAGTAATATCCCAGAAAGTCTCTGAGATTAATACAGGCTGGTATGTTTTCGGGACCCGTAAGGAGTTGATTAAAGAAAATATTATTTCCCGCACAGGAGGTTTTCTAGGAATTGGTCGCACCAATAAAATGGCAAGCGATATGAATACTTCATATTTTACAAAAATTGATATCACCAAAACAAAGGAGATTACCATTAGTGGCAAAAAACCAAAACTTGTTACTTCTCACCCTTCAACTTCTTATACACTCACCGGGGAGGGGAACCTTTACAAATTGGCAATTTCTGATTATAATAAATTCTGGTCTTCTTCAAAATATCTTGTAATAGAAATCCAGTAAGGTTTTTAAAATTTAATTTTATCATAAAAAATGGCGGCCAGTTAATTCTGGGCGCCATTTTTTATATCCGATACATGTATGGGATCAGAAGCCGTTTAGTTGCATTGTTACTGTAGGGATTAATAAAAGGAAACCCAGTATGATCAACGTAATAATTAAAGGGAGCACCCATTTGAACCACTTATTATAAGGAATACGGGCCACACCCAATACAGCTATAAGTACCCCGGAAGTTGGGGTTATCATATTGGTAAAACCATCCCCAAACTGGAAGGCCATGACAGTAGACTGGCGTGATATTCCAATGAGGTCGGAGAATGGTGCCATAATAGGCATGGTGATGGCCGCCTTGGCGCTTCCACTAGGTATAACAATATTAATGAGCGTTTGGATCATATACATAGCCCCCACAGACGCCACATCGCCAATATCGCGCATTGTTTTTGACAATCCATATAAAATGGTATCGATAACACCACCATCTTCGAGAATTATTATTATCCCGCCTGCAAGTCCAACAATAACTGCTGCTGATAATATATCCTTTGCGCCATCCAAAAACTCTCTTGCAAGATCGCTTGCTGATTTGTTAAATGCCAATCCGGAGGCAATGCCCAGAACGAAGAACAGGGTAGCTATCTCCATGATATACCAGCCATATCCCATAACACCCATGATGAGATAAACGATTGTAAATGCAAGTAATGACAAAATGTAAAGATGAACCGACCGCCTGATTGATATGATGCCTGTTAGAATGAAAAGAGGGGTAAGGATGATGTTTAAAGGCAGGGTGGCTGAACTGTTGCCTATTTTTATTGTAGTATATGGGTGGAGGATTGTAAACACAATGAGGGCAGCAGAAATGATGACATGAACAAACCAGGCACTTTTGGATGATGTATTTGTTATTGCTTCTGTTTGAACTGTTTCTTTTTTGCGCCAATATTCATCTTCTTTATATACAGGCGATAAAGAAGGGTCTTTTCGTATCTTTTTTACATAACGTAAAACAATAAATATCCCAACAATATTGATAATGAACCAACAAAAAATCCTGTATTCTATTCCACTGAAAAGAGGAATGTCAGATAAGCCCTGTGCAATGCCAATTGTAAATGGGTTTAAAACAGCACCTGCAAATCCGATATGTGCAGCGATATAGACCATACACACCCCCGTAATGGAGTCATATCCCATGCTAATAGCCAATGGTACAAGGATGAGTGTAAAAGCAATGGTTTCTTCGCTCATGCCAAACACAGCGCCAAATAAACTAAAAAGCAGCATGATTAAGACGATTATCAGATTGTCAACATGGCTTTTCCTTATGCCGAGGCTTTTTTCAAATTTTAATGTAAAACCGAGGAAAGCAAGTATTCCCATGTCAATAGCTTTTGTCTGGTTCATGATCCAAAAAGCCCCACCAATCATTAAGATGAAAACAATAATCCCCGATTGTTTCACAAAACCTTTATATAAGGCACTAAAGACCTGCCAGCTTTGTTTTTCAAAGGCTTTTTGGGGTTTATGTTCCTGAGGGATATCATCTTCATAATAAAACCTCATTTCTTTAACTTCCTTGCCGTCAACAAGCCTGGTTGAAGGGACATACTTCCCGGCAGGGAGCAACCAGGTTAATAGTGCAGCAATGACTATGATGAAAAATACAATAACATAGGTGTGAGGGATTTTTTTAAACATGATGTTGTTATGCTTTGGTTTTTGGGGTAATTATTATTCTTTTAAATTTATTAAAGGCATCTTTCTTTCGGGTTAAGGCTTCATTAAGCATGGCCATTAAAAATAATACTTTAATGCCAGACCTTTGATAAAAACAAATATCCGCAAAAAAACATTTATCTCAATGCACATAATGATTTTTAATGAGCCGGGTAAGAATTATTATGAGCCTTTTTTAAGAAAAGATTAATGAATTAGGTGCTATGAAAAAAATCAATTTCAAAGTGGGTAAAAATACAAAAAATGATTTTTACAACTAATCAGATTTTTTTAAAATGTCGGATAGATTGTTCAAATACTTAAAAATAGGTAACTTTGTGCCTTGAAAAAATGCCATCAGGAAAAAAACAATTAATTTCATTAAAGAATGGAAAACATTAAACGTTCAACAGTTAAAAGTCTTTTGTCAGGACAGGCTTCAATAGGAAGCACAGTAAATATTAAGGGATGGGTAAGGACCCGCCGGGGCAATAAAAATGTATCCTTTATTGCATTGAACGATGGCTCAATAATTCATAATATTCAGATTGTTGTTGATAATTCAGGTTTTGATGAAGCCTTGCTTAAAAAAATCAATACCGGGGCATGTTTAAGCGTTGATGGAAAGCTTGTTAAATCAGAAGGTCAGGGACAGACAGTTGAGATACAAGCCACAGGGATAGAAGTATATGGGGAAGCAGATCCTGAAACCTACCCATTACAAAAGAAAGGCCATTCATTAGAGTTCTTACGCGAGATTGCCCACTTACGTCCACGGACAAATACCTTTGGTGCGGTGCTTCGTATTCGTCATAACCTTGCCTTTGCAATCCATAAATATTTTAATGATCATGGATTTTATTACATCCATACCCCCATTATCACAGGGAGCGATGCTGAAGGGGCAGGGGCAATGTTTAAAGTAACTACCTTGGATTTGAACAAGCTTCCTCGTGATGAGCAGGGAAAAATTGATTATACCCAGGATTTCTTTGGTAAGGAAACCAATCTGACTGTTAGTGGTCAGCTTGAAGGCGAACTGGCTGCACTTGCATTGTCAAAGATTTATACTTTTGGACCTACCTTCAGGGCCGAAAACTCTAATACAACACGCCACCTTGCTGAATTCTGGATGATCGAGCCTGAAATGGCTTTCTTTGATATTACTGATAACATGGATCTGGCTGAGGATTTCCTGAAATCCTTAATCAGGTATATCCTTGATACCTGTTTAGATGACCTTGAATTTTTACAAAAGATGTATGACCCTGAACTCATTGAAAGGTTGAATTTTGTAATCCAGAATAATTTTGAACGCTTAAGCTATACAAAGGCAGTTGAGATATTGATTCAAAGTGGCCATAAATTTGATTTCCCTGTAAGCTGGGGTATTGATTTACAGTCGGAACATGAGAGGTTCCTTGTTGAAAAACACTTTAAAAAACCGGTAATCCTTACCGATTATCCTAAGGAAATCAAGGCATTTTATATGAAACAAAATGCAGATGGGAAAACCGTAAGGGCAATGGATGTTTTATTCCCCCGAATTGGTGAAATTATTGGTGGTTCACAAAGGGAAGAGAGCCTTGAATTACTTAACCAAAGGATTAATGAGGTAGGTATTCATTCAAAAGATGTGTGGTGGTATTTAGAAACCCGTAAGTTTGGCTCAGCCCCTCATAGTGGTTTTGGGCTTGGTTTTGAAAGGCTTATGTTGTTTATCACCGGGATGGCCAACATTAGGGATGTGATACCTTTCCCAAGAACACCCCAGAACGCAGAATTCTAATTGATAATTTGTTTTTTACAAAGGTCGGCATTATTTTTGGTGTTGGCCTTTTTGTGTTTAAAAGCATGGATTTGATCAGCCTGTTATGTTTATAAATGTTTCAAATAAAACAAATAGCAGGTAAAGAGTTTTGTCAGATAAAAAACAGAAGGGTTTTCTTCGGATAAAAGACAGTAAAGATTCGTATAGATAATTTCAACAATTATTCTTATTTTGTTGAAGGTTTTGGTTTTGAAAAAATGAATTTGTTTTAAGTATGTTAAATCAAAAATTACAGCAGAAACTTCTTCAAAAGTTATCACCTCAGCAGATTCAACTTATGAAACTGCTTCAGGTGCCCACGATGATGCTTGAACAACGCATCAAACAGGAGATTGAAGAGAACCCTGCACTTGAAGAGGGAAGCGAAGATGAGCTTCTTGAAGGTGATCAGGAATCACAGGATGATGATTTTGATGACGAGTATGGAGATATAGATGGAAATGATGATGAAATAAAGTCAGACCCTAATGATGAGTTTGATATTACTGATTATATTGATGAGGATGAAATCCCTGCTTATAAGCTGAATGCTAATAATAGCAGTGCAGATGATGAACGTAAAGAAATACCCTTCTCTACCGGTTTGACATTTCAGGAGTCTTTATTATCACAATTGGGACTTAAAGTGCTGACTGAACATGAACACCTAATTGCCTCAAATATTATTGGGAACCTTGATGATGCAGGATACCTTCAAAGAGACCTGCATTCCTTAATTGATGACCTTGCTTTTTCGCAAAACATTGAAACAAACTTTAAAGAGGTTTTGGGCCTGTTAAGGACTGTTCAGGAACTTGATCCCCCCGGAGTAGGTGCAAGGGACCTTCAGGAATGTTTAATCTTACAACTGAAGCGTAAATTGCCCCAAACAGAGGCAATCATCAATGCCCGTCTTTTACTTGAAAAGAATTTTAATGACTTCACAAAAAAGCATTTTGATAAAATCCAGAAGAAGCATGACCTTACGGATGACCAGCTTAAGGCAGCTATTGATGAAGTATTGAAACTTAATCCGAAACCGGGAAATAGTGTTAGTGAACCTGCAAGGATTACTGCGTATATCGTTCCTGATTTTATTATTACCCACAATGACGGGGAGCTTGAACTTAGCCTGAATTCCAGGAATGCCCCTGAACTGCGTATCAACAGGAACTACTCTGAAATGCTTGAGACGCTTGCCGATAGCAAAGGCAATTCGGATGCAAGGCAGAAGGAAGCAATCCTGTTTGTGAAACAAAAACTTGATGGCGCTCGTTGGTTTATTGATGCCATTAAGCAAAGACAACATACCCTGATTGTTACCATGAGCGCAATTATGAATTATCAGAAAGAATACTTTATTTCTGGCGATGAAACAAAATTGCGGCCAATGATCCTTAAAGATATAGCTGATATGGTACAATTGGATATCTCTACAATCTCCAGGGTAGCTAATAGCAAATATGTTCAAACTCCCTTTGGGACATTTTTATTAAAGACCTTCTTTTCTGAATCTATGCAGACAGATTCCGGTGAGGAGGTTTCTACCCGTGAAGTAAAGAAAATCCTTAAAGATTGTATCTCAGGCGAAGATAAACGCAAACCCCTTACTGATGAAGAGCTTGCTGATATCCTTAATGAAAAAGGCTATAATATCGCTCGCAGGACAATTGCTAAATACCGTGAACAACTTAATATCCCTGTAGCACGCTTGCGAAAGGAATTATAAATATTACCCCAAATGGAAAAGTTTCTTGCCCGATTGTTCTCTACTGTTTTTCATCCACTGCTTGTTCCAACACTAGGGACTTTTATCCTGTTTAACATAAACAGCTATATCTCTTATTCTGTCCCAGGGTCATTGCAAAGGCTTACTTTGTTGCTTGTGTTCCTGAATACTGCTGTGGCCCCTGTTTTGATTATTGTGTTATTAAAGAAGCTTAAGGTGATTGGTTCACTTTATCTTGACGAGCGGCAGGATAGGGCATACCCCATTTTATTATCTGCTATTCTCTTTTATCTTACATTTTATCTTTTAAGACAACTAAACCTGCCTGTGTTGTTTTATTATTTTATTGGAGGTGGCACCCTGCTAATCATACTTTGCTTTTTTATCAGCCTTTTTTGGAAAATAAGCATCCACATGGCTTCTTTTGGAGGGCTTACAGGTGCTGTAATCTCTACTTCCCTGCTCTTACAGAGTAACTTATTTTTATTAATTTCCTGTTTGATATTGGCATCTGGCTTGTTGGGTTTTGCCAGAATAAAACTAAACGCCCACAATTCCATGCAGGTCTATGCAGGGTATATTGCAGGCGTTTTGGTTATGATTTTAACTATCATCAGGCCCTTTTAAAAGGGGGTATATGATAAGCCAACGCTTATAGGGAACATCTCCGGTCCTTTTCCTTCTTTAAACAATGGATTGAGTGCATAATATGCAAACAGGTTATAATCGCTATATCCTATCCTTGCCTGAATCCCATATCTAAGAGAATTTACTTCTTCACTGTTGGTAAAGTGAA
>CAYLYP010000012.1:0-61889 GCA_964387795.1 uncultured Bacteroidales bacterium | reverse complement strand
GGCTCCAATGATTTTAAATAAGATGCCAATGGAAGGGTGAGTATCACATCACCGATAGCATCCGTACGGCTTATGATCAGGTTGCCTTTGGGAAACCTGAGCTTTGGGAGTGCTGCTTCCATAATTCACGTATTTTTATATATTTCAGAAATGCTGCATGTGCAGAAATCCTACAGATTACCAAACCATAATAGCCATCAAGAAAACCTCCCCATACTATGTAATCTCTTATAAATCGTATCCAGGGAGAAAAGATGACTTTCATCAAACTTACTTTTTTGCCTTTTTCAAACCATTCGTTGGCATTGATGCCTGAGAAATGATTTGCCTGTTGTATATGCTGATGAATACTTGAATAGGAGTAATGAAGGATATTTCCCTCAAGATGCCCTTTTATTGCACCTTCTTTATATTTTAATTCATCGTGTGGGTTTACACCTCCCCAAAGAGCAAAGCCTTTGCGTATCAACCTGACTTTCCGATCGGGATACCATCCACAATGATATATCCACTTCCCGCAATAATTCGTAAGGCGGTTCATGGAATAAACATCTGCTTCCGGGTTCTGTTTAATCTTCCGAATATTGTTTATCAGGGTTTCATCAAGGGCTTCATCTGCATCAAGAGATAGGATGAAAGAACTGTTTGCAAGGGAAAGTGCAAAGTTTTTTTGTTGTATATGACCTTCAAAAACATGCTCTACAAAGCGTGCCCCATTTTTCAGGCAGATGCTTTTTGTCTGGTCAGTAGAGAAAGAATCGACAACAATAATCTCATCAGCAATGCCTTTTAAGGAACTCAGGCAACGCTCAATGTTTTTTTCCTCGTTATAGGTAATTATTACTGCCGATATGCTTTCCATTGCGCAATTTATAAAAACCTTCTAGAACAAAAAATTATCAAATGGATACCTTGCTTTATGAATTTCCTTAACAGTTTCATACATAAGGCTCCTCAGTTCTTCAACATTTATTTTCCTTTTGGCCGAGATAAAGATACATGGGCTGTTTTCCTGTGCCATCCATGTATTCATTAAATCCTGAAGGCTCAGGTTTTCTTTAGTCCTGGGTGTTAGGTCGTCTGCTTCCTTTTCGATAAAGGTATAATTGTCAATTTTATTAAAGACCATGATCACAGGCTTTTCTTCCTTACATATCTCATTGAGGGTTTGTCTGACAACAGCTATCTGATCCTCAAAATTTGGATGTGATATATCAACTACATGGATCAGGATATCCGATTCACGGACTTCATCCAATGTAGATTTGAATGACTCAATAAGATGATGGGGCAGCTTTCGGATAAATCCAACGGTGTCACTTAGCAAAAAAGGAAGATTGCCAACAACCACCTTTCGAACAGTGGTATCCAGGGTAGCAAAAAGCTTATCTTCTGCAAATACCTCCGATTTGCTTAGCAGGTTCATAAGTGTTGACTTGCCAACATTGGTATAGCCTACCAGAGCCACCCTTACAAGGGAACCCCTGTTTGAGCGTTGCGTCGCCATTTGTTTATCTATCTGGCGAAGCTTCTCCTTTAGAAGGGCAATCTTTTCGCGGATGATCCGACGGTCAGTCTCTATCTCCTTTTCACCAGGACCCCTCATACCAATACCTCCTCTTTGTTTCTCAAGGTGAGACCACATACCCACCAGTCGGGGCAAAAGATATTCATATTGTGCAAGCTCTACCTGCGTTTTTGCATGGGCAGTCCTTGCCCGTTTGGCAAAGATGTCAAGGATAAGGTTGGAGCGGTCAATAATCCTGCAACCAAGTGCTTTTTCAATGTTTCTGTGTTGTGAAGGGCTTAACTCATCATCAAAAACCACAAGATCTATTTCCTCTGCCTTTACATACATACTTATTTCTTCCAACTTACCGCTACCAATAAAAGAGCGGGGGTCGGGCTTATCAAGCTTTTGGGTAAAGCGTGCAAGCACTTCCCCTCCTGCTGTATCTACCAGGAATGCAAGCTCATCAAGATATTCGTTGACCATCACTTCGGTCTGGCGACCGCTTATTGCACCAACAAGGATTACTTTTTCCTTTATTATTTCAGTTGAGAGGTTTGTAGGCATTAAAGAGAATAAGACGTTGACTTAATTTTTATTTCCTGAAGCAAGAAAGAACAAACCAACAGAGGCTAACATGATCCAATGGGCAAAGCTGATGTTGATTCCATTAAATGCCCAGTAAGCCTGCAAAGCAGAAAGCAGCAGGATGACAAGGCCAGAAAGCACGGTAAGTGTAGGTTTGCCCATAAAGCCCCCGATAAAGAGAAGCAATCCAAATACAACAAATCCGGCTGCAATATAGAAAGAAAGCTCTTTGATATTAAAAGCCATGAAGGTATTAAAAAAAGCTGCAAAAACAATAAGCAAAACTGAGATACGCATCAACCAGCTTGCAAAACCTGTAAAGCTTTTTAAAGGTTTCATAGTGAAGGGTGTGTTTTATTGTTTATCGTCAAAGGTTTAAAATCAAAAACAGGGATTTTATGAAATTGTTTTATGCCTGATAAAAAACAAGCTATTTTAAATCAGCCTTTCGGCTAAGAAAAATCCTAAGAAACACAAATATTGCTCATCAAAATGACTTAAAGCCTATTATTTCCCTCACCTTTTTAACAGTATCAACAGCACTTGCACGGGCTTTTTCAGTTCCGGTTTTTTCTACTTTGCGCAAATAATCGGTATTGTTTGAGATGTCAAGGATACGCTCCCTTAAAGGGCTTGTAAACTTTATCACATCTTCGGCCAATTGTTTTTTCATATCCCCATAACGGATTGTACAAGCATTGTAGGCTTCTTCAAAATGTGCCAGTGTTGATGGCTCACTTAAGACCTTCATCAGGCTGAACAGGTTCTCTATTGCCTGGGGCTTAGGCTGATTAGGTTCTGTAGGACCTGAGTCTGATACTGCCCTCATCACCTTCTTACGAATAACTTCAGGGGCATCGGCAAGGAAGATAGCATTACCTTCACCTTCAGATTTTCCCATCTTGGTGCTTCCATCAAGCCCGGGAATCTTTATCAGTTCTTTTCCAAAGTTATAAGCATAGGGTTCCGGGAAGAAATCTACTTTATACATACGGTTAAACCTATTGGCAAATGTCCTGGCCATTTCAAGGTGTTGCTCCTGGTCTTTACCAACAGGCACTTTTGTAGCCCTGTGCAATAGGATATCAGCAGCCATCAGGACTGGGTATGTCAATAGCCCTGCATTAATATTTTCAGGTTGTTTCCTTGCTTTTTCCTTGAAGGTTGTACATCTTTCAAGCTCACCCATATAAGCATTCATGCCAAGGAGCAAATAAAGCTCAGCCACTTCGGGCACATTGCTTTGGATGTATAAGGTAGCCACTTCCGGGTCCAATCCTGCTGCAAGATATTCAACAAGTACCTGCTTCACATTGTTATGAAGGTCAGCAGGGGTAGGGTGTGTGGTAAGAGAGTGATAATCAGCAATAAAAAACAAGCAATGATGCTGGTGCTGCATGCTTAAAAAATTCTGCAAAGCCCCAAAGTAATTGCCCAGATGTAAATTACCGGTCGAACGGATGCCACTGACTACAGTTTCCATATTAAAATAATTCCAGTTGTTTGTTTATTTGGCCAACACAAATCAGGCCTGTTGCAAAATTAAAAATCTTCAAATTTCATATCCTTAATGTTGAGCTGAAGGCTTGTATTTCCATTCCACTCATTCTCTTCGATATGATATGCAATATAAAAGGGTTCGCCTTTTAAAACCTTTTCATAATACTCCCCCTGTTGAAATGCAATGGCATTAAAATCAAGGTTTGTAACACCGGGGTAAGTAAGGTTCATTTTCAGGTGATTGTTCCCCACAATCTTTGCAAACCCTCTATCCACAAGCCCTCCGGTAATAAATACCGGAGCCATGTTACCCGGACCATAAGGGGCAAATTGTTTTAGTATCCTGAAAAATTTTGGGGAGATATCTGTGAGTTCAATCTTTGAATCAATTTCAATTTCAGGAACAAGCATCTGGTCTGTTATTGTTGATGCAACAATTGATTCAAATTTCTCCTGAAAAAGACCTAAATTCTCTGACTTAAGAGATAAGCCCGCAGCATATTTATGCCCGCCAAAATGTTCCAGCAAATCACTACAGGCATCAATAGCATCATAGATATCGAAATCCTTTACACTTCTTGCTGAACCTGTTATAAGCCCATTGGATTCTGTAAGCACAATTGTTGGCCTGTAATACGATTCGGTTAGCCTTGAAGCAACTATACCTATAACCCCTTTATGCCATGATGGGTTAAACACAACTGTTGTTTTTGCTTTCTGGTGATCATCACTATTGGCTATCATTTCCAATGCCTGGCGTGTGATATCTGCATCTAATTGCCTTCGCTCAAGGTTTTGATTGTTGATAATCTCTCCCAGTCTCACTGAAGCTTCATCATTGGCAGATATTAGAAGCTTTACTGCATTGCGCCCATTATCAATCCTTCCTGCTGCATTGATACGTGGACCTATAAGGAACACAAGGTCGCTGATGGTAAGTTCACGATTAAAAACTGTAACTTCCTCCGGAGGGTTTGTTCTTGTTATTCCGCTATAAAGCAATATTGATTCAAGACCATGGCGTGGCCTTAGATTAAGTTTCTTTAAACCAAAATATGCCAGTGTCCTGTTTTCTCCATCAATGGGAACAATATCAGCAGCTATGCTCACAGCTACAAGATCGAGGAATTCATCAAGTTCTTCAATGGCAAGATTATGCCTTGTATAATAAGCCTGGGCAAGTTTAAAACCCAATCCACATCCACTCAGTTCTTTGTAGGGATATGGACAATTTGATTGTTTGGGATCCAGAACAGCGTAAGCTTCAGGTATTTCACTCCCAGGCCTGTGATGGTCACAAATAATAAAATCGATACCAAGCGAGCTGGCATATTTAACCTGTTCACAGGCCTTGATCCCGCAATCAAGCGCAATCACCAGGCTGAAATTGTTCTTATGGGCATAATCTATTCCTTCAATAGATATCCCATAACCTTCCTTATACCTGTCAGGAATATAATAATCACAGAAACCTTTATAAAACCTCCTGATAAAACTGTAAACAAGGGCAACGGCAGTAGTGCCATCCACATCATAATCCCCATAAACAAGGATTTTCTCTTTGTTTGTAAAGGCCTTTTCGATGCGTTCAATGGCTTTATCCATGTTTAACATCAGAAAAGGATCATGCAGGTCGCTAAGAGAAGGCCTGAAAAAAACCCTTGCTTCTTCAAATGTGGAAACACCCTTCTGGACTAAAAGGTTGGCAATATGATGATCCACATTCAAAGCTTCGGCAAGGCTTTTTACCTTTCGTTCATCACCGGCTTCTTTTATAACCCACCTTTTTTGCATTTTTATTTTTGAATTTTCGCAAAGATACGAAAAGCAATTTTAAATCGGGACATAATAAAAACGACCAATCGTCCTTTTTTTGCTTAGTAATCCTTAACTTGATTTGTTCAAACTGCTTAAAAAGCAGAAAAAATTATTTTTAAGCTTATAGGCATCCAACAAAAATTTAAAACCATGTATATTGAATTTCAACCCATCTGCATAAAAAAGCTGTAGCTTTTTTACAAAACTACAGCTTTTAATCATTTAGTCAAAAATAGATTATTCAGTCAGGACTTTAATCTTATCATTAAATACCTCTACGACCCCTCCATTAATTTCAATAAAAAGCTTATTGCGGGCCTGGTCAATGATTTTCACCCGGCCTTTAACCAACAAGGCAATTAATGGGGCATGAAGGTTCAGGATTTCAAAAGAACCCATCAGGCCGGGAAGCTGGATTAGGGCCACTTCGCCTGAATAAAGACACCTTTCGGGAGAAATAATATCCAGTTGCATGCTCATAGCTATTATTTTTTAACAGAGTCATCAAGCATTTTCTTGCCTTTTTCTACGGCTTCTTCAATGGTACCTACAAGGTTGAACGCTGTTTCAGGATATTCATCCACTTTGCCGTCCATAATCATGTTAAAACCTTTGATCGTATCATCAATAGGAACCATTGCACCAGGCATCCCTGTAAACTGTTCGGCCATAAAGAATGGTTGCGACAGGAACCTTTGAACCCTGCGGGCTCGTGCAACAACAAGCTTATCATCTTCCGATAGCTCTTCCATCCCAAGGATGGCAATGATATCCTGAAGTTCCTGATAACGCTGAAGGAGCATCTTAACCCTCTGGGCGGTATTATAATGCAGGTCACCAACTATGTCTGGTGAAAGGATCCTTGAAGTTGAATCAAGTGGGTCCACAGATGGATAAATACCAAGCTCAACAATTTTACGGCTCAGTACAGTGGTTGCATCAAGGTGCGAGAATGTGGTTGCAGGAGCCGGGTCTGTAAGGTCATCGGCAGGGACATATACTGCCTGCACCGAAGTGATTGAACCTCTTTTGGTCGAGGTAATACGTTCCTGCATGATGCCCATTTCTGATGCCAGGGTTGGTTGATATCCAACAGCACTGGGCATACGGCCTAATAGAGCTGATACCTCTGAACCTGCCTGGGTAAAACGGAAGATGTTGTCAATAAAGAACAAAATATCTGATCCTCCTGTTGACTCATCACCATCACGAAAATACTCTGCAATGGCAAGACCGCTTAAAGCTACTCGGGCCCTTGCTCCGGGAGGCTCATTCATCTGTCCAAATATCAGCGCTGCCTGTGATTTCCCAAGTTCTTCAGGATTTACTAATGACAAATCCCAATTCCCCTTTTCCATGGATTCCCTGAAATCCTTACCATATCTTATTACTCCTGATTCGATCATCTCCCTGAGAAGGTCATTCCCCTCACGGGTTCGTTCACCAACACCCGCAAATACACTGGTGCCCTGATATCCTTTTGCAATATTATTGATCAGCTCCATAATAAGCACCGTTTTCCCTACACCTGCCCCACCGAACAAGCCAATCTTACCTCCTTTTAAATAAGGCTCCAGAAGGTCGATAACCTTTATCCCTGTGAAAAGGATCTCTGTTTCGGTTTTTAACTGGTCAAATTTTGGCGGATCGCGGTGTATCGGATAACGCTTCGCTACCTTTACCTCCGGCATCCCGTCAATAGCTTCACCAACCACGTTAAAAAGCCTTCCCCTCACTTCCTCACCTGCAGGAACTGTTATTGGCCCCCCGCTTGCTTTTACTTCCATACCCCTGCGCAATCCATCGGTAGCATCCATGGACACTGCCCTGATGGTATCTTCACCCATGTGCTGCTGACATTCACAAATGATTTTCCTACCATCATCTGTATGTATCTCCAGCGCATCAAAAATATTGGGTAGCTTTTCGGTGTTTTCAAAGGTGACATCAATCACAGGCCCAATTACCTGAGATATTTTTCCTATTGTACTGACCATACGTTTAATGCTTTAATATAAAACTGATGTTTTGAAAGCTCTATGAAACCACGAATTTACAACTTTTTTAAATCCATGTCTTCATTTAACTATTTTTACTGCTCAAATAATTTTTATGTCAACAAAATGATTTTCTTCTTCGATATTTAAGCACTGCAAGATAACAAAAAGCTTGGCTGACAATTACCGTGTTTTTTGTATTTTTATCAAAACATTTAAAACAAATGCAATTCACTTTAAATATCCCCGATGCTGAGTGCCAAAGCATTGAAAATATTAGCTTTGGGTGGTTCGACGGATTTCACTCCTCACACCGTTTTTTTCTCAATTCGCTTAAATCACAGCATGGAAAAACATTACTTTTGGTCTTTCTCCCTTCATCAAATCATTATAATAATCCTTCATCAAAAATTCTCCAAACTGAAACTGAAAAAAGAAATTCTTTTTCCCGAATTAATGATTTTTATACGCACTTTATCCCTGTTCCTGAAAATAGAAACTTATCATTCGTCCAAAAACTGATGAAGGAAGCACTTGAAGCCTGCCCCACTGTCAGAAAAATCATTGTCCCTGATATCATGGATTATCCGGAAGGAACGCTTAGGTGCAGTGAATTATTATCCGATTACGGGTATTTTCATCAGAAAAATATCATTATTGAAGAAATTATACTCCCGGATCCTGTTTTCTCGGCAAATATTATCAAACTTATTGAAAACGGGGAAGTTAAAAAAGCTTATGATGCACTTGCTTGTCCCTATGCAATAAGCGGAAAAGTCATTAAAGGGAACCAGATTGGAAATACAATTGGTTTTCCTACGGCAAACATTGAATCCGACTGCAAATCAAAAGTATTGCCTGCCTTAGGGGTTTATGCCGTTAAAGTTGAAATTAAAGGTCAATTATTTCCAGGAATGCTTAATATTGGGGTTCGCCCTACCCTAAACCTTGATACCGTTTCTATCGAAGCACATATCATCTCCTTCGATGGCAATCTCTATCACCAGCCTGTTACAATTCATTTTATTGAGAGGATACGTGACGAAAAACGTTTCTCGGGCCTTGATGCGCTTACCGAACAACTTAAGGCGGATAAACTGGAGGCATTGAAAATTATCAATAAGGATAACTCTTAAGGACTTCCCCCTTTGAAGTATATAAGATTATTTTCATCTTACTCCCATGCAAAGTGTTAAAATTGCTCATCATCTTGCCTAATACTGACGATGCCCCTTCATAATGATATATAAAAGTGCTTGCATAATCAAAACCATGATTTGAGGGAACAACAACGGCATGGGTTGAGTCTATTTCAAAATATCCATATTGTCCCTTGCCCAGCAATAATTCAGTTGAGCCATAATATTGCAGTGAATCCTTAAAAGATTCAACCAATGCGGAGGTGACTTCTGCATAATAGCCTACCATGCCCCATATTGTGTTTTCAGGGAGGCGATGAAGTTCATTATATACAAATTTCAGATCTTTTAATGTCGAAAAATCAGCTACAAAGGTTGTATCAGTTACCCTGACTTTACCAATGCTTTCAGCCCCTTCAATATTTACAACCAAATTAATTACGCTATCTGTTGCTTCACCAATTGTAACTGTTGATGTTGCAGGGCCATTTGCTGTCAGGCATAAGGAAGGGGTATATATCCCTTTGAACTTTATTGTTGTGATCCCATTGTTTTTTTCAATGCTGGTCCCAATGGTATAATTTACACAGGAATAAATATCATCAGTATAACATAGAAGCTTAAAAACACGCTGTGTGCTATCAACAGATTCCCACATCTTAACATTAATATCTGATTCAATATCCTGGTCGTCTGAAAGGTCGAAACAGCCTGATAACATTAAAGGAAACACAATGAAAAGCAAATAAATTTTTCTCATGGGTGCAAAAGGGTTTTTAATAAAACAATGCATTATTGGCAACAATTAAGGATTTTAATCTTTCTTTTTATTTTTTAAAAAATGAGGTTTAAAAACTAAGCCAATCCCGCCATAACCCATTAAAAGATCCTTATGGGTCATAGGTGCCAATGGCAATTTTATATACGGCTCAATCGCCAAACTTCCTGCGTCAAAGTTAATAAGATATCCGAAAGATAAATTAAGTTGCTTTGCAAAATCAAAACGGCTTAAAGCTTTGTGGTTTTCTTCAACTGGATAGGACTCTACAGTATAAACAGAAGTGTAATCACCTGTTTCGTTATTATAAACAGGGTTATTGGTGACCTCTGTCATTTGGGATGAATATCTTTCGTCAAGATACACAAAAGAAGAAACGCCCATAGTAAAAAAGATTCCCTTGTCTTTTCTTGTGCCTGGCTTAAATGTAAAATTCAATGGGATATCTATTGCTGTAATTGAAAAATCCTCATTCGATTCGGTAACATAACTATTTCCATAAGTCAGGTTATCCATTTCTTCATCCAAGTCTGACTTATACAGAAATAAGCCTGCCATCTGATATTGGTGATGCGAAACGATAATTCCGCTTCCGACCCCAATTTTATCAGATATGTTATACTGCGATAATACTCCCCCGGCAATACCTGGCCTGTCGGAGATTGAACCTCCATTATAGGCAATCATTGATGACAATACCATACCCAGATCAAAATAATGCTTCTTTACAACTGATGGTTCCTCAACTGTTGCTTCGTTCATCTCCAGATGGCTTTTAATGAAATCATCCGGTATTTCAATCCGGGCCTTTTGTTCTGTATGATTGTCTTCCGGTTTTGAATCAATAACTTCAGCTACAGGGTCTTCCTTTTCAACATCCTCCTGAACAACACCAGCTCTTTGGCCTTCTGTGTGATTGGTTGATTTAGGATCCTCAGAAGCTACCGACACTTCCGCTACAATCAATGTCTTTTCTTCAAGCACTGGTGTCTCTTCTTTAATAACAGGCATTTCAACAAAGGCTGAAGACCCTTTATCTACCGGTGAAACATCTGCTTGAGATGCCAATTTACTGCCTTTTCCATCATTGGCTGCTTGATTGTTTAACCGGCCTTCATTTTTCACAACATTGCTTCCCCCGCCATTATCTGAATACTGGCTATACCAGACAGCAACAGAAGAAACAGAAATAACCAATGCAATGGTTGCAGCCCAGCCAAGGCGCGACCAAACAAAAAAACCTCTCTTCTTATGATTCGTTTTCTCGGAAAAGGATTCCCAGGCACCTGCCGGGCAGTCTTCCCGGTAAGTATCAAATACCTCCCTTACCCTTTCAGAAAAAACATTATCAAAATCATTCATTTTTTACCTCTTGCTATTTTTTATGTTAAAGGCTTTATAACACTTTAATCTGATCACTATTGAATTGTGGCACCGCAGTTTAATTGAACCCCAAACTGCTTTGAATACAAGGAACGCAGCATCTTTTTAGCCCTTGACAGGTTGCTCCTTGAGGTACCCGGCGAGATATCCATCATCGCACCAATTTCCTCATGCGAAAAACCTTCTACTTCATACAGGTTAAACACAAGCCGAAAATGATCGGGAAGGCTGTTCAACAACAAAAGAATATCTTTTGCTTCGAGGTTTGAAGCCGGCAAACAACTTACGTCATTGCCTTCTTCAACCTCTCCTTCTATATGATAAAATTGTTGTTTGTTGATATTTGACCTGAAGAACGAGATGCAGGTGTTTACCATAATCCTTCTAAACCATGCCTTGAATGGCTTATCAGCCTGATAGCTTTCTATGTTCTGAAATACTTTCATAAAGCTGTCGTTCAAAAGTTCTGTGGCATCCTCCCTATTTGCAGTGTAGCGCAAACAAACCGACATACCGAACCCATAATATTGCTTATAGAGCATCTCCCGGTATTTATCCAGGCCCTTTTGGCAACCATTGATGATTTCCTCCTCGCTATGTTTTTTTATCAGCGCCCTAATCTTCATTTTTTAAAAAACCCAGAAACAGGTTATGAATTGAACATCTCAAAATTACGATTTTTTTTGCCTGTTTCACGTTGAAAATCAGTTAAAACGAAAACCAATCCTGAAAACAAACCGTTGCATCAAATTGATGGTAGTCCTTGTGTTTTCATTTGTTCCGTCAAGAATGAAACTATTGTTCTCAGCATAATACCAGGGCTCCCATTTTTCATCAATCCTAATCCTTTGAAAACGATAACCAGTAGAGATAAAAAATCCTGAAGGCCTGATAATGCCAACTTCAAGTCCCAGGGCAACACCTCCCATATTGTTGGTATCGTGCCAGTCATCATCCTGTTGAATAAGGGGCATTGCGTAACCGGCATTTAATGTAGTTATAAATGCAGACTCTCTTAAAGGCAATATATAAGAATAATACGCCTGAAAAGGGGCCAAAGGGCCTCCAATACCTTCAACACCTGTTAGCAAGCCGGCTTCCATGTGATTATTAAAAGCATATCCAATGCTCAATCTTAATGCCCCGCCTATCATTGGGTCCCAATCAGTATCAAAACCATAGAGAGCTCCTCCGTCAAGGCCGATAACTATTCCCTGCTCATGTTCGAAAGCCCTTTTGTTGTTGCCTTTCTTTAATTCCGGCATTGTTTCAACAATCTGGTCCCTGCCAAAAACCCTTATTACAGGCTCACAGGTCAATACAGCAATAGAATCGGGATGGGTGGTGCCCATTAAGGTCCCGGTAATACGGGTGCCATTTTTAAAGACAATGATTTCTTCTGTGTTTTGAGAAAAAGCATTGAAATGAATCAGGCACCCGCTCAGGATGATTAGGGGAATCAAAAAATTCCTGGACATTTTTTTCATGGAGAGAACAGTCATTGTATTACCGGTGTTTAATTATTATTTCCAATTGGAAGAAAACTCAACTGAACAATATTCTGCAAATCAGAATAATCGTACTGATAAACCCCTTCACTGCTGATGAGCATCAGGATGTTATTGTAGGGGATTACATCAAAAGCATTGATGTCTGGAAACTGTGCAAGCATATTGTCGCTAATCTGATAAGGATCGCTTGCATCAAAGATTTTTAAACCCTGATCACCATCACAGATAAATATCACATCCCCATCAATACCTAAACCATGTGGGTTGTACATTGGATGTGTTTTTACCAGCGTTGGATACGAAAGGTTGCTAATGTCAATTACATCCAACTGGTTTGTATAGCCATCACACTCATTCCCTGAACGAAGTGTAACAAAGGCATAGTCGTCCTGAACAACAACAGGGTCACAGCTTGTAATATGTTCAAATGTTGAAACATGTGCAGGATGTGAAGGGTTTGCAAGACTGTAAATCAGCATTCCCGAAGTACTTCCAATGAATAAATGACCGTTTGAATAAAACAGGGTCTCAATAGTCCTGGGGATGTTTATACTATCTGAAACAGATACCTGTAGCGGGTCTGAAATATTAAATGACTTCAGGCTTGTCATCCGGTTGATGGCATAAAGATAATCCTGGTAAATTGAGAACCTGGCCATAGAGCCTGCAATACCAGTGGTCTCACCGCCATTGGCTATGTCATCTACCATCTCATAATCCCCCTTGTATAAACCTGTAAACCATCTTGAAGAACCTGTCTCAACCTCCTCTGTTACAGTTTCAACATTCCAATCCACTATAATCCCTTTTGAAACATCTATATCGCTCTGAAAATAACCAAATTCATAGGGAGGGTAGATTTCAGGGAAGGCGTTGTTCACCCTCGCAATTTCCACAGGGTTAAGGACATCTGAAATTTCTATCATCACAAGGTCGATATAACTGTCTGCATAAAGGATATTCCCACGGATGGCAATGTCAACATTCCCAAGTATTTCATAAAAAGCAACAATCTGGGGACTCGAAGGATTGGCATTGTCTATCACATGGATCCCTTTGTTCACCTCATTGACAAACAGATAATTGTCCTTGAAATAGATTTTACCTGCCTGACGTATTTCCTGAGGCGAGGTCTTTTTAAAACTATCCCTGAAGTCTTCATAAGACATATAAACAGGGACGTTTTTCTTATAGGTGATAATCTCATAAGACTTGTCCTTACAAGAATTCACACTTATAGCGATGATGAGCGCTACAATAGAAATCAAAAAATTATAGGGTGTTCTCATGGCGTTTGGTTGTTATTCTTAATTATTGTGTTATGGTTCCATCACTTTACCTGCAAAAAGCACGGCATTCGTATCGCGTTCCCTGATGACAAAAACAAAGGGCCTGTCAACATAAAAATACTTTGGTTCAGGCTCATCGGGACCAGTACTTGTATTATAAAATTCAATTGCAGTAACAGCAGCAGCCTCAGTACCCTGCTCATTTACCTCAACAAAGGTCTTGTGAATTACCCTTGAAATAAATATTTCCATCTGGGTGGTAATTCCTGAAAAATCAGCGATTTCGGGGTTAAAAGCATTTGTCATCCCCAATCCCTGCAAAGTGCTGTTGAGCAACATTTCATAAGAAAAAGTGAACCTGGGAAGATACACAACAACACTTTCCTGTTCAACCATTCCCTCAATCCATGAATCCCAATTCTGTGAATTCATAAGCGATATGACTTCTGATGGGTTAGAGCTTGTTTTAGGGAGCAGCACCACCATCGAATAATTACCCTGCCCGTAAGGCAGTTCAACTGCTTCAAACTTTTCGTTCTCATAATATCTAAATGCTGCCTGTGACACCATTGTCTCCGGGTTGCTTTGTGTCCCATCCTGCTTGTAAAATGTACGGGGCATTGTTAGCGTTTCATCAAACTGGTATTTCCATTGACCTTTGAAATAAATGGCATTGATTAAATACAATACTGCATCATCAGGAATTGCATCAATAATCGCTGGAATTTTCCCGTTTGTTTGCTCCGATACCCAATTGTTGATA
The DNA here is from genome assembly GCA_964387795.1 of uncultured Bacteroidales bacterium. Classification (GTDB taxonomy): domain Bacteria; phylum Bacteroidota; class Bacteroidia; order Bacteroidales; family UBA7960; genus CAYLYP01. Next base: position 47,613 of record CAYLYP010000012.1, on the reverse strand, counting down.
ATCTGAACAGATTGGGGATCAGAAAAATCAAGTGACTCAACAATAGCTTTATAAAAAGTCTGGTTGACCTGGATAAAACGGCTCAACACATTAAAATCCTTATCATGCCAGATCGAATTGGCAATCTTCATCTGAACAAGAGGGTCAACGTTCATTAATGCATTCATGATGTTCAGGTTGTTTTGGTTAAACTGCTCATCACTTAGCCCTGTTGTATGAAGCACAGATTTCATCTGCTCTTTGGTTTCTCCTTTGGCACCGTTATAGGCCATGAATAGCGCATAATCTATACTTAAAGGCGATACCATGATGTTTTCCTGGCTTTCATTGTTCTGTTCAATATACCGGAAAAGATCAAAGCCAAATGTATTTGAGCTTCCAACCATCAGCATCTCGTCATTTGATAAATTGATCTTTTTCTCAGGCTCTTTTTCCTTTTTACAGGAACCTGCAAAAAACATCAGTCCTGATAGCAATACTAAGAATTGAAGCTTTTTCATTTTGAAATGTTTTGTTTTGTTCACGATTCTGAAAATCAACAAACCGGCTTATATTATACATTACGCTCAACTTTTCACTTTTGCTGCAGTAAAACAAATATTTTTTTTAATGTATGGACTAATAAGCTATTTCGCTCATTTAAAGATACAATACTATTGTTTTATATATAGAAATCATACTGATTTATGTCAATGTTTCTTCCTCTCATCTACTTCCTTTCATTTATCATAGAGGTCTTTTGTCGCCCCATAAAGAAAATATTAAAAAATATTTTTGAAGGAGCGTTTAAAAATTTGTATAAAACACACTTTTCTAATACATTTGAAAATTAAATATGCTTTATATGACAAAAAATAAAAATACTGAGCGCAAAATTTTTGATGCAGCAACAGAATTATTTCTTGAAAAAGGAGTTGACCGCACCAGTGTCAGGGAAATAGCAGCAAAAGCAAACATCAACCTGGCCCTGATGAATTATTATTTCAGGAGCAAAGAAAACTTGTTTGAAACAGTCTTTTCGGTGCTCATTAAAAAAAACACCGCCAACCTTGCCAAAATCCTCAATTCTGACCTCCCCATATTTGATAAAATTCAGCAATATGTAGGTGCCTATATCGACATCATGGTGGCAAATCCTTTACTGGTTTCATTTTTTATTTCAATACTCCATCGAAACCCCGATACAATCATGCATGTTAAAAACATCAGTAACTTATACTCAACTGATAGTTTTATAAAACAATTAAAGGCAGAAGCCTCCATGGGAAACATCAGGAATATAGAACCTTCACATTTCTTTGTGGATATGATTTCCCTGATCCTTTTTCCATTTGCAATTAAATCACTGATAATGGATAAAAACAAATTTAGTGCAACTGACTATAGCAATTTCATTTCCAGCCGTAAGGAATGGGTTGCAGACAGCCTTATCAGGACACTCCGGCCCTGATATTATCCCTCACATTTTTTAACTTTAAGATGGATTGAAAAATTACGGCAAATAATTTTCACCAAAACATCTGGTCTGGAACCACTTGCCAATACAGCGCATTCGTCTTCAATTCATTGTAGTTCTGTTGGCTGTGCAATGACTATTGCAAACAGCTTGTAATCCCTTTGCATCAGTAATTTTAAAAGATTTTAAAGTATCAATTTGGCAGAATCGTGAGTTTTTTATGTACCAAAGAAAAATCATTTTACATTTGTTAACATATAGCGATATTTACAACCTTCTGTCAATCTATGTGTTGCGCCAACACTGTTGTTAACGTATGTTAAATTTATGTTATCTAATGTTAACAAAAATCATTTAATAGACTGGTTTTCAATATCATGGATAGGTCACGGTATTACCAAGGATATACCAAGGTCTTATCAGGTTCAGTATCGTCCAAGAAAGTACTGGAGAAGTAGTGGAGAAGGTATAAAGTTATTGACGATTTACGATCGACGAAATACGATTATAAATACAGATTTACGCTTTTAAAATGACAGAGGGGGGAATATTGAAAATGCGTTCATCTTCATACAATACCCCCCAAGCCCCTAGTAGGGGGAGCCAGGCAGTGGGTTTACAAAACAGATAACTCTTAATCAGGAAAAAAATTGGTAGTTTACCTGAAAACATGAGGGTATAAGAAGTTCCCCCTTTCAGGGGGCGGAGGGAATTGGTCATCAATATTTACGATTGACGAATTACGAATTACAATTGAAATCATTGTTTTATGGAACGGGGAGAATCATTTGGCCTGTAATTTAATACAGATCCAAAATGTTTTAAGGATATCCTGGTGAAAAAGATGAATACAAAGTGATACATCGGAAAAATTTCAAGGTTCAACGTCGAGAATGGTAATATTTCAAATTGCTTATGTTTTTTACAAATAAAAACTCACAAAACATTATTGTTCATCGCTTTTTGGATACTTTTGTATGGAAAGCAGGACTAAACACAAAGACAGGCAGTAGTTTTGTTATATAAACCGCTTAGATTTATTAAGAATAATAACATGAAGTACAGAGTTTTAGGACAAACATCAGAAAATGTTTCAGCCATAGGATTGGGCTGCATGGGAATGTCCCACGGGTATGGGGATAGAAATGACGAGGAAAGCATTGCAACCTTGCACAAAGCCCTGGATTTAGGGATAAATTTTTGGGATACAGCTGATTTTTACGGTGGAGGGGAAAACGAAAAGTTAATTTCAAAAGTACTGAAACCTAATAGGGACAAAGTTTTTATTGCAACAAAATTTGGATTTAAATATAAGCAAAATGGGAATCATTTTGCCAGTGAATTCGATGGTTCACCAAAATGGATGCGACAAGCTATTGAGTTAAGTTTGCAAAGATTAGGAACCGATTGTATTGATTTATACTACGCACATCGTATAGATCCCAAAATCCCTGTTGAAGAAACAATTGGGGCTATGAGTGAATTGGTGAAAGAGGGTAAAATAAGATATATAGGGGTTTCTGAAGCTTCTGCCAAATCTATTGAACGTGCAAATGCAATACATCCAATAGCAGCCTTACAAAGTGAGTTTTCATTGTTAAGCAGGGATATTGAGAAAGAAATTTTACCAACACTCAGGAAATACAGAATGTCATTAGTCCCTTTTTCACCTTTAGGAAGGGGAATGTTTACCGAAAATTTTGATATCAATCAAATATCAGATATTCGCTTAAGCTTGCCAAGGTTTCAAGGAGAACATCTTGAAAACAACAAACAATTGGTGAAAGAATTATCAGGTTTTGCAAACGACAAAGGATTAACAACTTCACAACTTGCATTAGCATGGGTGCTTTCACAAGGAGATGATATAATCCCTATTCCAGGCACTAAAAGAAGAAAATACCTTGAGTTAAATGCTAAAGCTGTTGATGTCGATTTGACAACTGACGATATATCTGAAATTGAAAACATAATTGACAAATACCCTAATACCGGAGAAAGATATGGGCAGGAATCACTTAAGTTAACAAACAACTAAAAAAATAGTGTTATAAAACTAGCACATCATACCCCATCAATTTTCTTTGGTCACTTAGAGTTGGGAAAATGTCAGGTCTGGACTAAAAATGCAGAATGGAATTATTGCTTTTGGTAAACTGTATTGTATAATATTTAAGGACATTAAAGACAGGATATTTTACTTTTGGCTTTTCAGAAAAGAAATACAGTTACAATATATTATTCAAGGGAATTCGGCTTTGATCGACTTTCCTGTAAATAACTTGCTATCTTTTCAATGCAATTATTAAAATCCTTTTTTATTTCATGTTCCCAAAAGCGGATTACATTCCAACCCATATCCATGAGAAGTTGGTTGATTTGTTCATCCCGCTGGATATTCCTTTCAATTTTGGGGATCCAAAAATCCCTGTTTGTTTTGATTTTGGCATTCTTTTCAGGCCAATTATAACCATGCCAAAATTCCCCGTCAACAAATATTGCCAATTTGTGCTTAATAAAAACAATATCAGGGCATCCGGGAAGATCCTTATAATTCTTCCTGTACCTAAAACCAAGGTTCCATAATGCTTTTTTGAGTTTAATCTCTGGTTTTGTATTCCGGGATTTTATTTTTCCCATCAATTCAGACCTTTGTTTTGTTGTATAAAAGCCGTTTGCCTCATTGAACCTTGGCACAACAATATGATTTTCAGGATACTTTTTCATATTTAAAATTAAAATTTTATTCTGCATATTACATCAAAAAAGGTAAAAAATAAAACTATATTTGTAACCATGTGTAATGTTGATTAAGGTGGTTATAAAATGGAGAAGTATTATACAATAGCAGAAGTAGCAGATATGCTATCAGTAAGCAAAGAAACCTTACGTCGTTGGGATAGAAATGGGAAGCTAACAGCAGTCCGCGAGCCAATGAGCAACTATAGGGTTTACCATAAAGACCAATTGAAGATATTTGATAGTCTTGACTTCTTATTTACCCCAACAGAAACTGAAAAAGAAATAAAACCCAACCGGGATTTCAACTCAATAGAGTTGTTTGCAGGTGCAGGTGGATTGGCAGTTGGATTGGAAGAAGCTGGGCTAAAATGCTTGGCACTAAATGAATTTGACCATTGGGCCTGTGAAACATTAAGAAAAAACCGGCCTGACTGGAATGTTATTGAGGATGATGTTAGAAACGTTTCGTTCACTGATTTTAAAGGCAAAGTAGATCTTGTTACAGGAGGGTTTCCGTGCCAGGCTTTTAGTTATGCAGGTAAAAAACTAGGGCTCAATGATGCAAGGGGCACTTTGTTTTACGAGTTTGCAAGGGTAGTACAGGAAACAATGCCTGCAATTTGTATTGGTGAAAATGTCAGGGGTTTATTGACACATGATAACGGCAGGACGATAGAAGGTATGATTTCGATACTTGACGAGATTGGTTATAACGTTATTACACCAAGGATTTTTAAAACAATATTCTACAAAGTGCCACAGAAAAGGGAAAGGGTATTAATAGTAGGGATAAGAAAGGATTTAAACCAACATTTATACGAATTTCCAAAACCCTTTAAGAAAGTTTATACCCTAAAAGATGCTTTAAAGAAAGGTGAGTTATATAATTGCGATGTGCCTGAGTCTGCAGGTACTAAATATCCAAAAAGCAAAAAGGATGTTTTGGAATTGGTCCCTGAGGGGGGGTATTGGAGAGACCTGCCAATTGACTTACAGAAAAAATACATGGGTGGAAGTTTTTATTTAGGGGGCGGTAAAACAGGTATGGCAAGGCGAATGAGTTGGTCAGAACCCAGTTTGACATTAACATGCAGTCCTGCCCAAAAGCAAACCGAACGGTGCCATCCTGAAGAAACAAGGCCATTTACTGTTCGGGAATACGCAAGGATCCAAACTTTTCCTGATGATTGGGATTTTTCAGGCTCAATATCACACCAATACAAACAAATCGGAAATGCAGTGCCTGTAAACTTTGCCAAAGAAGTTGGGTTGTCAATTATACGGTTTTTAAATAAAATCTTTCCGAAATAACAGCAGGAAGAATGTTCATGGTTGAAAATAATGTTTATTTTTATGGCTTAATAGTCTATAAAAAGGATAAGCTATGCAATTATTAAAATGGATTTCTGATGCAGACCTTAAAAAAGAAGTCAATCATTTGCTTTCAATTGCACAAGACGCAAAAAATGCAGCTTCCAATGATTTTAGTAAAAATGTAATCGACCCCTTTGCAGCTCTTTTTGAAATGTATGGATTTGATATTGATTACGATACATGGCTTAAAAGTGAAACAACAAGGCAAGCACAAAAAACCTTACAAAACCATATTGGGGATTTTCACCAGAACATTTTAGGGTATTCTAAGAGTTGGACCAATAAAGGAGTTGGAAATATTATTGACTTACTATCAGATGAGAATAAAATTATTGCCGAGATTAAGAATAAGTATAATACGATATCGGGTGGTAAGTTATCTGATTTGTACTATTCCTTAGATAAACAAATTAGCCCAAAGTCAAGTATTTATAAAGGTTACACTGCCTATTATGTTGCAATTGTCCCCAAAAAAGCAGAAAGGTATAATAAAGCATTTACCCCATCAGACAAAGAAAAAGGGGAGAAATGTCCATTAAATGAACATATCCGTGAAATAGACGGGGCAAGTTTTTATAGCTTGGTAACAGGATCAGAGAATGCCCTTGAAGAACTTTTTGATGTTTTACCTAAAGTAATTAAAGATTGTTCAGAGGGTCATTATCAAGTTAAAGACAAGGAAAAGCTCAAGGATTTTTTTAACATGGCATACAAATAACTGGCACAATATTACAGGGCCACTAACAATATGCAATCGCAAAAACTCATATAAGCCACAATCTTACTAACCGAAAGTAAGTAGCCTTATATTCAGTAAAGCCATACTGCAAAAGCCCAAAACATTATCTGTAAAACATCAAATTGTTGCATTTTTGATATATTTGTGAAGGAAAAACAGTGAATAAAATCACTAAGGCTGTATTTAATTTTAGACAACTGAAAAATTCATCGGCTTTACTATAATTGAAGAAAAACATGAAAACCAAGATTTATCAAATTCAAATTGCCCTCAAGGAAGTTAAACCCAAGGTTTGGAGAAGGGTATTGATCCCATAAGATTTGCTGTTGTCTGATCTTCATAAGATTATTCAAACGACAATGGGTTGGAGTAATTTTCACCTGCATCAGTTTATATTTATTGACGTCTTTTATTCAGTCGAACAGCCGGACGATGATTTTTGGGAGGATATGGACAATGTTGATTATAAAAAGAAAAAGTTACGTGTATCTTCTTTTCTGAAGAAAGAAAAAGATAAAATTTTATATGAATATGATTTCGGCGATGGCTGGGAACATGATATCATATTGGAAAAGATCCTTCCGGTTGATAATAACATAAAGTACCCGGTTTGCTTAACAGGTAAAATGAATTGCCCGCCAGAAGATTGTGGGGGGGCCTATGGATATGCGAACTTGCGTGAAATATTAAAACAACCGGATCATGAAGAATATAATGATAGCCTCGAATGGTTGGGGCGTGAATTTGACCCAACATTTTTTGATAAGGATGAAGTAAACGAATGTTTGATGGACGAAGAATATGGCTGTCCGGACTACTAAACAAATAAAGAGCAATAGTTTACAATAAGCAAGGCTAAATATGGTCAACAAGACCCTGCAAATTTATTATGGGAAAATGCATGGCTTTAACTAATCCCTATTGGACAGCATACTGGGTTTTAATTGGCAATTTAAAATATATCCCCAACAAAGCAAAGGGAAGAATGTACTAAGCATTGCTGAGTAAAAACAAAAGATTCAATACCCAAAACAGCGGGGATAGATCCTACTAATATTTCCCCTATTTCCCTAAAAACATTTAAACATTTTCTATAAAACACCATCATATAATCGCTTTTTTGATATATTTGTGAGGGAAACATTGATTAGAATCCCAACGTATGCGTTCATAGCAACAAGCAAATTTGAAAACAAAAGCATTTAAGCCATTTTAGGGAAAGAATTATCAGATTACCTTTGAAAGAAAAGAAATGACTAAAGATATTTTTCGTAAATACTTGATAAACTTAGGATTCACTGATAGTGAATTATCAGTTTTTTTAAACGATAATATCTTTAATTATGCTCCAAATACTTCCATACCATCAACAAAGTATATTCTCATAGAAGATAATGAGGATATATTTAAATATCATCTTCGATTATGGAATAAAAACAGCGATAATGCTTTTGTTGCGGTAGGGGAAAATAAAACTTTCATTATTGATTGTAAAAAGAAACCCCAAAATAGCATAATTCAAAGTATTGCGACTTTTGATTATGGAGTTAATTCTGATGGGTTTGGGGATATTAACATTGATATAATTTCAAAGAGCTATATAGATTCTTCATATTTTTTTCATTATATCCAACAGAAACAACGCAAAAAGCAAGAGGTTGATAAAGATTTGCTATTGAATCTTATCTCCTTGAGAAATGATATGCTGGTTAATGGAAATGAGAAGATTGTTCATTTGGTTATTTTAAGGTGTTTATTTGTAAAATATTTAGAAGACAGGGGAATTTTCAAATCCAATTATTTATCAGAAATATTAGCAAGCAAATCTGTTAATAGACTAATCTCTGCGTTTGGAGAAGTATGCAAAATCAATGGAGATGTTTTTGGAGGAAACAGTTTAAGGATTGAAGATATCAGTGGGGATTTTTTAGATAAATTGCATTTGTTTTTTTCAACTGACTATCAAAGTGGACAGGGCTCATTGTTCCCTTATCAATTTGATAATATTCCCATTCAGCTCATTAGCCATGTTTATGAGGCTTTTTTAAATGATAACACAAAAAAAGGGAAGGGGGTCTATTATACGCCTTCCTTTGTTGTAAACTTCATGCTATCTCAAAGTTTGAAACAAAAAGCTGATGAGAACCCATATCTTACTGTTTTTGATCCTGCAGTGGGATCTGCTGCTTTTCTTGTTGAAAGCTTCAAAATATTAAGGGATGCTCAAGCAAGAAGGGCAGGTAAAAGCAAGTTATCATATGATGAAAAGAAACTAATTTTACAAAAACAATTGTGGGGTGTGGATGTTGACAGTGATGCATTGCAAATTTCTGCCTTTAGTTTATATCTAGCATTGCTTGAAGATGAACCATCTGAATTTATCCGTAACAAGATTGAAAACTCATACCCAATCCTTCCAAGTCTTATTGGAAGTACGTTAATACGCGCAAATACATTAATAGATTATGTTTTTGAAGGGAAGAAATTCGATTTTATTGTCTCTAACCCACCATGGGGATCAGTACCTACTGATGAAAAAGAAGAACACATTGCAGAAAGAGAAGCAATTGACAATAAGTCTGGAGCATACCCTGAATATAATACAGTAGCAGATTACGAACGGTCACAGGCTTTTTTAAGAAGAATTGAGCGATGGCAAAAAACAGATACAACTATTGTTATGATAGTAAAAAACTCAATTTTTCTTAATGATAAAACCATTAATTTTAGAAAAGAGTTTATTTCAAAGAATAAACTTGAAACTTTCTTTGAATTATCTGATTACAATAAAATACTTTTTAAAAAGAAAACTTTTAATTCTGCAAAGGTAAATATTGAAATAGGGGCTAGTGAGCCATGTGCCATAGCTATATTTAAGCCAAATTCAGATGATTCTGATTACAAGATTAACTACATTTCCCCAAAGCTGACATCTATAGCAGAACATTTTGAGATAATTCAATATACAAGTAATGAATCATTTTTAGTTGATAAATCAAAGTTCATTGTTAATGATTTAATTTGGAAAGTCCTTGTTAATGGAAATATTGATGCACTAAATCTAGTTGAGAAAATTAAAGGGAAGAAAGATTCTAACATAACCGTTGAGAGTGGTAGAGGTTTTGAACCAAAAAAAGGAGGTGAATTACCTGGCACCCCAATTTGGAGAGATTGGTTAGATATAGATTGTTTCAAAAAATATAGAATTCAACAACTCAAAAGGTTTAATTGGAATCAGGTCTTTAGAAATAAGAGGGATTCCATTTTCGAAACAGACTCTATTGCTATAGCGAGACGACCATTAAAAAGAGATTCTGTTCGTTTAAAAGCTACAATTGTACCAAAAGGAATAGTCTATAAGGATAACATTGTTTTTGCAAAAATTAGAAAAGCAGGCCAACATGTTGAGGATTATAATAAATATAATTTGCTTTTCAATTCTTCACTAATTGGTTTTTATTTAAACCATGCATCTGGTCAATGGGGCAAAGGTGATGAAAAATGGGCTGCATTAAGAACTAAAGATATTGAAGAACTTCCTATTTGTGATATACATGAATTTGAAAAGTTAGATTTTTCAGAAATTTCAAATGAAAATCTCATTAATTTTCAATATATGGTTGATGAAAAGATTTACAATCTTTACGAATTAACCGATTACGAAAAAGAAATCATCAACGAATTCTATCAAGTAAAAGTTGAACGAGCAAACGACAAATTGAAATATGTTCAGCCAAGAGATATACAGACTTATTTTGAAGCATTCAAAGAATCTTTTGAACTTATTCTCTCTGGTAATCATACCTTAAATGCATCTTATTCTATTTCCCAAAATATTGGTGCGATTATTAAAATTTCAATAGTAGAAAAAGCCTCAGGCAAAAAACTTGAACAGGATAATACACTGCAAGTATTGCAATTTGTAAAAACCAAACAACTCAGTGAAACAGACAAACTGTTGAAAGAAGAAAAGATAAAACTTTATGAACCAACCCACTTCTACCTTATAAAAAGTAACCAGTTTAAAGATTGGACAAAACGTCAGGCTTTTAAAGATGCCAAAGAAGAAATCGATTTATTGTTCACAAAGCTTCCTGATATAAATGAATAAAAAAAATCAATTCATACAGTTTGCATTAGGAGCCTTAGGATACAAATCAAAACAAGATTTGATTGAAAACCTTTTCATTAAATCAATTAACGACACATACAATCGCATAAATAAAAATATTGGGAAAGAAAATGATATTAGAGATCGGTTTATTAATGATTTCTTCTTTGATAGTCCTTTGCTCAAAGGATTAATAAATAGGAATATTCTTTTTGTTAACTGGGAAAGATGGGTCTTTAAAAATGAAGACGATTTAGGAAGAACTGATTTGTCTTTTGCTATTTCCGGAATAGAATTTATTATTGAATGTAAAAGGTTAAAAAATGCTAGCTCTCAATATATTGACAAAGGATTAAAACGTTTCATTGACAAAGAATACTCTAAAAATGAAACTCACGCTGGCATGATGGGATTTATTATAAATGGTGACATTAAGAGCATTTGTTCTTCATTGGAATCCATGTGTAAAAAAGAAGCTTTTTGTGAGAATGAATTTGTTAAGTCAAAAACGAATAATACAGAGAACTCATTTGTCACTTCACATAATAGGAAAGAAATAGATGCCATTAATATCTATCATTTGTTTTTTGCATTCAATTTAAAATAAATAAGGAAATGCAAACAAACAGAAAGAACTATTAAGCGAAATTAATAATTTTGAATGGCTTAACTATTAATAAACCACTTAGGGATTTGAAAGGAATGTACATCAAAATGCGAGACCTATCTTATTGATTATTATGAACATTTATAGAGAGAATAAAGCATCAACTTGTCAATCAAAAATCGCAGTATTTCCAAGTTTTGTTAATTCATTGCGAATAGCCTTTTTTACTGTCAATGCGCCTTTGATTAACAAAAATTAGTTTTCCCCCATTTCTTTTTTAGCTGCTGAGATATTATCCATAAGTTTATCAAATCCTGTTCTTGCGACAGCAGACTTTTTCCTGGGGAATAAGTTGGTGAAATCCTCCCTGGATAAATTCTCCAAAGAATTATCATCCAAACCAATAAGCGCAGGGTTTGGTGGAAAAGCTGTTGAAGGCTTTGCAAACCTGTTCCAGGGGCAAACCATCTGACAGATATCACATCCAAATATCCATCCACAGGTGTTTTTCCTAAGTGCTTCTGGGATGTTGGATTTTGATTCGATTGTTAAATATGAGATACATCTTGTGGCATCAATTGTTTTGTCGGACAGGATAGCTTTTGTCGGACAGGATTCGATACACCGTCTGCAAGAACCACAAAAGTCCTTTTCAAATGCATGATCATATTCAAGTTCAATATCAGTTATAATCTCGCCGATAAAGAACCAACTCCCTTTTTGGGGGACGATAAGGGATGAGTTATTACCAATCCATCCCAGCCCTGCTTCAACAGCCCATGCCCTTTCCATTACTGGAGCTGAGTCAGTAAATATCCTTGCCTGGATAGCAGGGTTATGTTTCCTGATTTCATCCAATAAGGCTTTTAGTTTTTCCTTTACGATATGGTGGTAATCATCGCCAATGGCATAAGAAGATATTTTGTAATTTGCTGCTTCAGGGGGCCAATTGGGTTGGTAGTAATTTAGTAGGCATACAATTACAGACTTGGCATTATCTACAAGCAAGGCAGGATTGCTCCTGATATGGATATTTTTTTCCATATAATCCATATCACCATGCCTATTGCCATCAAGCCATTTCCTAAGCTTTTGGATATGAAAATCCATTGGTTTTACCTGTGCGATACCACAAGCATCAAAACCAAAATGAGCTGCATCCCTTTTGATTTGAACCGAGAGTTTGTGTATGTCATTATTGGCTGACATCTCTCATTCGAACAAAGTGCCCTGAGCAGAAAACCTGTTCCTTCCCAGATGTTTAAATGCCATATCAGTAGCTTCACGCCCCCTGGGGGTGCGCATCAGGTAACCTTCCTGAATAAGAAAAGGTTCATAAACTTCTTCAATGGTCCCAGGGTCTTCTCCCACTGCAGTAGCAATTGTAGTTAGGCCAACAGGTCCCCCTTTAAACTTGTCGATGATTGTAAGTAGTATCTTATTGTCCATCTCATCAAGGCCATGGGCATCAACATGCAAGGCTTCCAAAGCATATAAAGCGATGGGCAGGTCGATAGTCCCGTTACCCTTTACCTGAGCAAAATCCCTGACCCTTCGCAGCAAAGCATTAGCTATCCTGGGGGTTCCACGGCTACGGCCAGCAATTTCAACAGCAGCATCGTCCTTAATAGGAATTTGGATCAATGAAGCAGAGCGCTTAATAATCTTCGTTAATAAGGCAGTATCATAATAACTTAACCTGGAATTAATCCCAAAACGAGCCCTTAAGGGTGAGGTAAGCAATCCACTTCTGGTAGTAGCACCTATCAGGGTGAATGGGCTAAGGGATATCTGGATGCTTCGGGCATTAGGCCCTGTTTCAATCATAATATCAATTTTATAATCCTCCATTGCAGAATACAAATACTCTTCCACAACAGGGGATAAACGATGGATTTCATCAATAAACAAAACATCGTTTTCTTCAAGGTTGGTAAGCAAGCCTGCCAGGTCTCCAGGTTTATCCAATACAGGACCTGAGGTAACTTTAATGCCCACTCCCATCTCGTTGGCAATGATATGGGCCAGAGTAGTCTTTCCCAATCCGGGAGGGCCATGTAATAAAACATGGTCTAAGGACTCGCCCCTTTGGCGGGCTGCCCCTACAAAAACTTTCAGGTTTTCAACCACCTGTGCCTGCCCACTAAAACTCTCAAATGAACCAGGCCTGAGCGCCCTCTCAAATTCTTTCTCGGCAGCACTCAAGCGAGATGCATCTGCATCAAGGTTTTTATTCATCTTTTTTCCTTTTCTCTATGCAAAGTTAATAGAATACTTATACAACTCATCCACTACCGGTAATCATATTATTTGCAATGATTATTGTTTTGCCTTGTAAAAATATTTTTAGTTTTAATAGGAGTATTAATATTTTTTAACTAATTTAGCAACAATCCCGTTGTGGAAGCATAAGCCTGATGTCCCAGGTAATTTTTTTCTTTTGTGCTTATCCCATTCCGGGTTTTATTTTGCTCTTTAGATGATTTCTTACCCACTCATAAAAGCGATGTTATGAAAAAAATCCTCGTTGCCATTGATTTCTCAGACTGTTCCATTAATGCTTTAAAGTATTCAGTCAGAATGGCCAAAACCTTAGATGCTTCTGTTACGATGATCTATGTGAACAAACCAGGCTCTGCTGGTTCAGTTTATCCGGATACTCAAGCCCAACATCTTGTTGAAGCAAAAAGCAGGTTTGAGAACCTTGTGGAATCATATTCCCCTGAGCTTAATGGAAAAATCGACTATACAATCCGGGAAGGGAAAATCTATAAAGAAATAGCAGCTCAGGCCAAATACATGGATTCTTATTTGGTTGTAGCAGGCACACATGGTGTTTCTGGCTTTGAAGAATTCTGGATTGGAAGCAATGCCTTCCGTTTGGTATCAACTGTTCAGTGCCCCATAATTACCATAAGGGAAATGTTTGATGTTAACAGGGACATCAAAAAAATCCTCCTTCCCATAGACCATTCTATTGTTACCCGCCAAAAAGTTACCCTTGCAGGCGAAATGGCATTGCTTTTTAATGCAGAAATTGTGATGCTTGGAATTTATAGTTCAGGCTTTGAAGAGTTTCGTTTAAAAGTAAGACAATTCATCGGCCAGATCACTGATCACTATAATGCATTTAAAGTCCCATTTAAAACAGATATAGTTGAAAATAAAGATATTTGTGAAGCATGCACTGAACATGCGAAATTGATCGATGCTGACCTCATCGTTGCCATGAAGGACATGGATTCATCAGGACTTGGATATTATTTGGGAAATGACAGCCAGAAACTTATCAATCATTCTCCTGTGCCTGTATTAAGTATTGATTCAAAATCAACATTTAAACAAACATCAAGCTTTTCAGGAAGTGGCGGTTGATATTCTATTTATTGCCCCAATTCCATATAAAAAAAGCCCGCTTTAGCGGGCTTTTTCTTTTTCATTCAATTGACCATTAATATCCAAATATTTCTTCAAGGCTTAAGAACTTAATCTTACCATATTTTGATAAGGTCTCAAGATCCAATTGGTCTTTCTTCCCTAATACCAATACAGTAAATGCCTTGTTAGCAACATGCTCATCCTGGAATTTCTTTAAATCATCAAAATTAAGCTTAGGAACAGTATTGTAAACATCCATACGGAGATCATGATCCAGTCCCATCTTTTGGGCATTCAGATAATTGAAAAGAATGGATGTTTTGGTGATCCTTTCTGTGCGAAGGCGTTCAATAATGGCATCTTTGGCTGTATTAAAACTCTTTTCTGAAACAGGCATCTTATCCAAAAGATTCTTCATACCTGCCATTGCTTCAGGAAGTTTGTCGTTTTGTGTGCCAATAAATGAATAGATATAGTGGCTCCTGTCGGGGCGGGAAGGTGTGCTATAAGCAGCATAAGCTGTATAGGCAAGACCTTTTGCTTCCCTTAGTTCCTGGAATACAACCGATGACATGCCACTTCCAAAATATTCGTTGAAAAGGTTCATCACAGGCATCTGTTCAGGGGCATAAGCCTGCGATTTGGCTACCATAAGGATTTCGACCTGGGTCATGTTATAATCCACAATGTAAACAGTATTCTCTGTTGGGTTTAGCTCTTCAAACTTCACTTCCTGGGGCAGTGCTTTCAGGCTTTTAGGTATCCTGTGATTGGCAAGGAGAATATCAATGATTTCTTTTTCTGAATGCGTCCCATAAAATACAACCTTATGCTGGTAAGTATTAAGTTTATGGATCAGTGAAATCAAGTCCTCAGGAGTAACTTTCATCAGTTCTTCTTCCGAAATGATGTTTGTGAATGAAGAGTTGGGGCCATAAATCCCATAGTTAAACATCCCACCCCAAAGGATATTGCTCTTATTCAGCTTGCTGTCAGCCCTTTTCTTTAAAATATCCTTCTTCATGTTTTCCAATGCCTGAGGATTTGCAATGGCATCACTCATCAGATGTTCAAAAAACTTAATGCCTTCAAAAAGGTTTTCGCTCAACCCAAATAATGATACATAAACCTGGTCATCACTTGAGAACACATTAAACGAACAGCCTATTTTATACAATTCCTCTTTCACCTGAACAGGTGTGTAGCGGCTGGTTCCAAGATACTTTAAATAATCAATGGCAAGAGCAAGTTTTGGGTCATGGTTCTTGCCCATGTCAAAGACATAATACAAAGTAAAAGTTTTATTCTCTTCATTTTGCTTGTAATACAGAGGCAGGTCTTCTCTTATTGAAGTAATGCGGATGTCTTTGTTATAATCAAGGAAAACAGGGCTTACCGGCTCAACTGGAATATTATTCAGGCTGGTAAAAAAGTCGCTTTGCTGATCGCGATTAATTACAACAGGTGTAATCTGAGGCTTTTCTACCTTTATAATATTATTATCAACACCTTTCCTTTTATAAACAACAACATAATTGTTAGAATAATACTTGTTTGCAAAAGCAACAATATCACTCTTGGTAATCTTTTCAAGCCTTTCAAAGGAAGTTACTTCATCTTCCCAGGGAATATCAAGGATAAATGCACTTATCATAGCCGAATTCCTTTGGCTGTTATTTTCGTACATCCTTACCTGACGGGTTTTCATTTCGTTAATGATTGCCTTTAAAAGCCAATCCGGGAAATCACCCTTTTTAACCCTTTCAATTTGTTCTAACAGCAAGGTGGTTAGTTCTTCAAGGCTCTGTCCCTGCTTAGGTTTGGCAGAAAAAATATGGCTGGAATAATCCTTTTTAGTATAAACAAAAGCACTGGCTCCCAGTGTTTTTTGTGCCTGATTGATAGACAGGTCTATAAGCCCGGCAGTTCCATTATAAAGAACGCTTGACATCATTTGCAATACATCCTGCTCGACTGAAGCTGCACCTGGCAGTCTGAAGGCAAGGTACATGTTTTCAGCATCAGGGCCAAACACCTCTTTTATGATTGGCTTTTCGATAGGCTTCTCAACAGCAGGAACGAATTGTGGGTCTTTAGCTCTTGGCAATTTACCAAAATGTTTATCAATAAGCATGATGGCTTCATCAGGATTAAAATCACCCGACATGATGATAGCCATGTTATTGGGCACATATTTCTCATTGAAATAATTACGGATTGTTGTAAGCGAAGGATTTTTTAAGTGTTCCTGCAAACCAAGCGTTGTTTGTGTTCCATAGGTATGGGTAGGATAAAGAGAAGCAAACAATGCATCCCATATCTTTCTGGAATCATTATCGAGGCTCATGTTTTTCTCTTCATAAACTGTTTCAAGTTCTGTATGGAACAACCTGAATATCGGGTTGCGAAACCTTTCTGATTCAAGGGTAAGCCACTTGTCAAGCTGGTTTGAAGGAATATCATTTATATAAACAGTTTGTTCAACACTTGTATAAGCATTGGTCCCCTTAGCGCCCAATGAAGCAACAATCTTATCGTATTCATTTGGGATGGCATACTTTGATGCTTCATACGACAAAGAGTCTATTAACTTATAAACAGCAGCACGCTCTTCAGGATTTGTCAGCGTACGATGTTTTTCATATAGAGCTTCAATCTGATCCAGATAAAATTTTTCCTTTTCCCAATCTAAAGTACCATATTTATCTGTCCCTTTAAACATAAGGTGTTCAAGATAATGGGATAGCCCTGTATTATCTGACGGATCATTTTTACTACCTGTTTTCACTGCTATGGCAGTTTGAATACGAGGTGCATTCTTATATACCGACAGATAGACTTTTAATCCATTTTCCAATTCATAAATCCGAACATTTAATGGATCGCCCGGGACACTTTTATAATCCCTTATCCCCTGAGCCAAAACTGCACTTACAAGAAGAACATTCAGCGCAGCAAAAACAAACGCTTTTAATAATCCCTGTTTTTTCATATTAAAGTTTTAAATGATTTAATAAACAAAAATTTAGCTGTGTAAAAGTAAACCTTTCTTTTATAAATAAAAGTAAAAAACGCCTGAGTTTACCAAAAAGAAACCCGGGAAAACAATCTTAAAAGATTTCATACCAGGCACAAATGACTTTTCTTCAAGAAGCATTTAACCCAAAAAAGTAAACGAAAATATCAATAAGCGTCCTTTTACAATCAACTTTTGCTTTTAAAAGCACGAACAAATTATTAAATTTGTAGGAAACCCTACCTGACAAAATATAAGCCAGTCAATAAAACCTAAAAGATGTATCATGAAAAAAATAGCAGTTGTATTAGCCGGATGCGGTGTTTTGGATGGTGCTGAAATCCATGAAGCTACAATGTCTTTATATGCAATTAAAAAACTTGGTGCCGAATATGAAATATTTGCCCCAGACATGGATCAGTATCATGTAATCAATCACCTGACCGGAAAAGAGATGGACGAAAAACGAAATGTACTTGTTGAAGCTGCACGTATTGCAAGAGGGCATATTAAGCCCTTAAGCAAATATGATGTTAAAGACTTTGATGGATTGCTTTTCCCTGGTGGTTTTGGTGCTGCAAAAAACCTTTGCACTTTTGCTTTTGATGGCTATGCCTGCAAAATAAACCCCGAAGTGCATGAAGCCATCAAAACAACCCATGAAGCCGGGAAACCCATTGCAGCCCTATGTGTTTCTCCTGTCTTACTGGCAAAAGCCCTTGGAAAAGGAAAACTTACCGTAGGCGAGCAATCCGGCACTTCCCAGGCCATAGAACGTTTGGGGGCAAAACATGAAGCAACCCATCATGGCCAGGTAATTGTTGACCAGGAAAACAAACTGCTTTCAACCCCCTGCTATATGCTTAATGCCAACATTGTTCAGATTGCTGAAGGGGCTGAAAACATCGTTAAAGAAATGCTGAAAATGATCTGATCTTTCTCATGTAATAAAAAACAGGAACTGCCGGGAGTTCACTTCCCGGCAGTTCCTGTTTTTTATTGTTTAATACTAAAGAAACGGATTAAAACAAATCACTTGATTGCCCAAAACGCTCTTCAAAAACAAGTTCGTTATATGGCAGTCTCGACCTCTCTGCCCTTTCCATTTTCTGAAAGTCTTCCGGCAACTGAGCTGCATCCCCAATATAACCTACTGCTATGACACTAAATGGCTCATAAGTTTCAGGCACATTAAAAAGCTCAGCAAGCTTTTCTCTTGACAATCCTGTCATCTGATGTGCATAAAGCCCCATATCCATTGCCTGCATTGTTAAATACGCCATACTCTGGCCTATATCATACTGCCAGGAATCATTGGGCTTATTATTTGCATCAACCACTTTCTTGCCAACTGCTACAATCAAAACAGGTGCAGTGATGCTCCATATCTGGTTAAAATCTACCATACTCTCCCTAATCTTTTCATAGGTCTTTCCTTTTCCCTTTATCCCTACAATAAATCTCCAGGGCTGACCATTAAAAGCAGAGGGGGACCAACGTGCTGCTTCAATCATTGATTGAAGCTTTTCTTTTTCTACAGGCTTTGGTGAAAAAGCTCGTGGGCTCCAACGTTTCTTTATAATATCCAATACCGGGTACTTATTTGTTGCTTCTTTGTTTTCCATGTTTAATTCAATTTAGATTCATTATCATTAACAACATAACCTGATTATGGTTCAAATGGATTTTGAAAATTTTTCATTCATCTTTGTCAACCCAATGCAATATCGAAAACAGAAATAACGAATAGCGGTGTTTTTTATAAGAAAAAACGAATAATATACCTAAATTTGCTTTCTGTCCAAAAGACTAAAGAAAATACGGGTATTATGAAGCCACAAAAAAAAATCCTGGTGTTGGATGGCAATATGGCACCTGATGGAGATTCATTTTCTTTGCACCTCAATCGAATAACAGATTTGTTGCAAAAAGATAATGAAGTGCGTATTTTTCATTTAAACAAGATGAACCTTCAATACTGCACTGGCTGTTGGAGTTGCTGGTGGAAAACCCCTGGAAGTTGTATCATAAAAGACGGGGCAGAAGAAATCTTTTACTCATTTGTCCATTCTGATCTTGTGATTTTTGCATCACCTGTTATGGCAGGTTTTACAAGTTCGGCCTTAAAAAAGATTACAGACAGGCTCATTGTTTTGATCCATCCCTATATTCAAATCATAAACAAAGAATGTCATCACAGAAAAAGATATGACAAATATCCGGATTTTGGTGTTTTGCTCTCTAAAGAAGCTGATACCGATCCTGAAGATATTGAAATCATAAACAATATCTACAAAAGACTTGCTATCAACCTGCATAGCCGTTTGGTGTTTTCTTTATTGGCCAATGACCTTAAAGACGTAGATTTTATTAATAATCCCGGCATGTTTGCTAATAAACCAAAAAACAAATAGAATTTGCCTGAATTGAATTCCATCCAGGATTAAACAACAAAAATCATTAACGGATGAAAATTGCCATATTTAACGGATCGCCCCGTGCAAAAAAAAGCAATTCCACATTGCTTACCGAACAGTTTTTAAAAGGCTATTCTTCCGTATGCCTTGAAGAAGTGCCTGTCTTTTATCTTGCAATTACCAATCATATCGATGAATTTGTAAAAGCTTTTCAGCAGGCTGAAACAGCTATTGTTATAATGCCTTTATACACAGATTGTATGCCTGGCATAGTAAAATTCTTCCTGGAAAACGTTTATAACAACTGTAAAGACCCGGGCAAAAGGATTGGATTTATTGTTCAATCAGGCTTCCCCGAATCATTTCAATCAAAAGCCCTCGAAAGATATCTTGAAAAGTTCTGTAAAAGGATGGGCTTTCATTACCTTGGAACAATCATTAAAGGTGGCGTTGAAGGCATTCAAATCATGCCACCTGTCATGACAAACAAGCTTTATAACAAGTTTTATGAACTTGGTTATCATTTTGCCCTGAACAATGAATTCTCTCCAAAGATTAAAGCAGAGCTGGCAAAACCTTTACATTTATCACCTGCCAGAAGATTCTCTAACCGTATATTTTCTTTATTAGGGTTTACTAACTTCTATTGGGACAGCAACCTTAAAAAAAACAATGCCTACGAAAAAAGGTTTGATAAGCCCTTCGCTTAAAAACCTGTTTCCATTGAACATTATCCTTCATTTTACTTTTTTTTATTGTTGTAATCCCATTAATCTGAATATATCAGGAAAGAATAAAAACTTATTAGTTTGATTTAAATATCGAATTAATCATATATTATTGTCTATCAACCACCTATAAGTAATAAATAAATTTGGAATGGTCATTTTTCTTCCATAAATTTGTTTTTTATCGCAATTTACAGTGGATTTAAACAAATAAATACACTTCACATTAAAAATAAAGCATCATGTTAATGGGTCTTTTAAAACTACTGCCATCCTTTGTAATTGGAATACCTGTTGCTTACTTAATCTTAAGATACTATTTCAAAGGATCTGTTTTCTTTAAGATTGGGATGTTATGGGTAACAAACGTTTTATTCATAACTGTTAACACAAACATAGCAAGTAAGTTTTCGGATCAATATCCTTTGGCCCTGGCTACTGCTATTGGTATTATATTAACAGGCTTTCTGCTGGCATACTCCGGTAAGCTTTTACGCCCATTGCGCTCAGTAACCGGAAAATTGGAAACTGTAGCAAAAGGCGATTTAAGGATAAAAGTTGACAAAGAAGATACTGAAAGACATGATGAAATAGGAACAATCTCTACAGCAGTTAAAACACTGACAGAAGGATTAAACAAAGTAATCTCTGAAATCCAGCAGGGAGTAGAAATGTTGAAAAACGAAAGCCAGACAATCTCTAATGCATCCGAAATCATTCTTGACAGTGCAAATGTCCAGGCTGCTTCTATTGAAGAAATCTCATCTTCGATGGAAGAAATGGTATCCAACATCCAATCGAATACCGATAACTCAAGGAATACGGAATCCCTTTCGGTAAAGGTGGCTGAAAACATGAAAAAGGTAGCCGAAAGCTCTGATACAAGCATGAAGGCAATAGAATCAATAAATGAAAAGATTAAGATCATCAATGATATTTCAGTCCAAACAAATATACTGGCATTAAACGCTGCCGTAGAAGCTGCCCGTGCAGGTGAACAGGGAAAAGGCTTCGCTGTTGTGGCTGCTGAGGTCAGAAAACTTGCTGAAAGGAGCAAGGTTGCTGCTGGTGAAATTGTTGGTTCTACTACTTCAACAACTAAAATCACAAAAGAATCCACAGGGATGATTAATCAAATCATGCCTGATGTTGATTCAACAATGAAGCTCGTTCAGGAAATAACTGCTGCCAGCATGGAACAAAGTTCTGGCTCTGAACAGGTAAACTCTGCCATCATGCAATTGAACGAAAAGGCGCAACATAATGCCTCTAATGCCTCAAGTCTTCATGAAAGTGCAGAAAACCTTAAAAGCATGGCTTCTGAATTATCAGAAATAGTGACATTCTTTAAAATATGATGCATGTTTTTTTGAATTGCATTCCTATTCATTTTTAAATGATTACTGTTCATGTAATTCATCAATACGCTTTAAAACACAATTCAACTATAAAAACCTTACCAGGCCAAAGCACTCAGGTCGGTGAAAGTCAGGCTTAGGACTAACAATAGGATTCCATGAAACAAAATGGGGTATATCTGTTTTGTCTCCACACTTGTAAAAATTAGCCCTGATATTCATTCCTTTCTCAAACCGCAATCCAGGATGCTTAAAAAAGGCTTTTGAGGGGATGCAAATCACAAGCTGCCATTCCACATTTCCCTTTACTGATAAGGGAACCTCATGCCCCAGACTTGAATTCTTTTGTATTGTTTTAATAATTTCCTCTGATGCCTTCTGACCTGATGCCCCTTCAGGATGCCATCCCAAGAGTTGAACCCCCACACAATTGGTCTCAAGATTATAATACCCGCTTTCATCAAATGAACAAAAAAACTCACAACAACTGTCTTCCCAAACAGGTCCGTTACTGTATTTAGTTACTGCTCTTGCATGATGCTCTTTTACATAAAACTTTATATACAGATAATCTTTGTCATACGCCATTGCAAACTTTACATCAGGTAAATAAGGATAAGCAGCCCAGTTGATTGTTTTTATTGTATTATGGATATGACTGTCAAGTGCCAATGAGACCTGTCCCATATCCATATTCGCAAGCCACAATGGCTTTATATTCAACTCGTTCATGGTGTTAAAATATAAATATACCTGTTTCAGGGATAACAAATGAAAACACAGTATTCCCGGCTTTGCAATACCCTTGCATGCCGGGCATACCTCTTATCTCCCCGGATACAACATTTCCATCACTCCACGAAAAACCTATTTCAAAACCTCCCCTGGCTTTAAAACCTTTTAGCTTACCTTCCTGCCACTTAGAAGGGAGTGCCGGAAGAAGAAGCAAAGTATCATTATTCGATTGCAAAAGCATTTCAGCCATTCCTGCTGCCCCACCCATATTCCCATCCAATTGGAAAGGAGGGTGCGCACAAAGCAGGTTGGAATAAACACCTCCACGACCCATATCTTCATCTCCATTTATAATTGGTTGTAGCAAATGCCTGAGCAACGAATATGCCTCCCCCCCTTTGCCCAGTCGCGCATATAAATTCATCTTCCAGGCATACGACCAGCCGGTTCCTTCCATCCCCCTTGCTTCAAGGCTTTTTAATGCAGCAGTTTTATAATCCTGATTCCCATCAATAAAAATCTGGTTCCCGGGATATAAGGCATATAAATGAGAGACATGCCTGTGCTTGTTTTGGGGATCATCAATATCTTCAACCCACTCCTGTAACTGCCCCCAGCGACCTATCCTTAATGGGCATATTTTCGAGCAAAGATTATGATATTCTGCCTTTTGGCTTTCAGGTAAATCTAATGTCTCAGCTGCCTGATAACAATTATTAAACAAATCCCATACTATCTGATGATCCATTGATGCACCTGATGAAATGCCTCCATGCTCAGGAGAAAAAGATGGCACAGAAACTAAAAAACCAAGGCTGTCTTCAGTAAGGTAATCCTTCCAAAACAGCGATGCCTCATTCATCATAGGGAATGCAACATCTTTGAGGAACAAGCTGTCCTGTGTAAAGAGAAAATGCTCCCATGC
Organism: uncultured Bacteroidales bacterium; assembly: GCA_964387795.1. Classification (GTDB taxonomy): domain Bacteria; phylum Bacteroidota; class Bacteroidia; order Bacteroidales; family UBA7960; genus CAYLYP01. Next base: position 24,027 of record CAYLYP010000012.1, on the reverse strand, counting down.
GTGCCTGCACAACCATGCAGCACCTGCAGGGAAATAACCCCAGGGCAATCCCCATCCCGGAGAGGTATATCCATAAGCATTGTTCATTGTATTAACAATCCAACCCCTTGCACCAAAAAATGCAGAAGCTGCTTTACGGCCTGGCTCCATTAGCCCTTTCATATAATCAAACAGTGGAAGGTGGCATTCGGAAAGGTTTAAAACCTCTGCCGGCCAATAAAGCATCTGCAAATTAATGTTTGTATGATAATCGCATGCCCAGGGTGGCCTTGTACTATGGTTCCATTTTCCCTGAAGGTGCATGGGCATGGTTCCTGGCCGCGATGCCGATAGCATCAGATATCGGGCATACTGAAAAAACAACACTTCCAGGCCCATATCTTCCTGCCCTGAATGATAGTTTTTTATCCGTTCATCTGTTGGAACATCATCTCTTGAGATACCTTTCAACTCAAGCCCAAGCCTGTTAAAAAGAGGGCAATAATCATCCAGATGGGTTTGTTTAAGGCTTTCAAAATCCTCTCTCTGAATAAATCCTGAATGAGATTCAGCTTCCTTCAGGAAACCCTGATTGTGATATTCTGGAAAATTGTTATTATAATCTGTATGGGCAATATGTTTAATCGTCAACACACTGGCTTTATCAATATGCAACAGGCTGTCTTTATAAAAAACCCGTCCATCTGTATCTACAATTAAAGAGGTAACAAACTTTTGGCCATTATCTTCCAAATGGGCATAGCAATGAAGGACTGATTTTTTAAAAACAATGCTGTCAACAGGATGGGGAGTAGTTAATTTAATCTGGTATGATGCACCTGCTTTTGCATCATTACTAAAATGATAAACCATTGCCCTGGATGGATAACATCCGAAATAAGTCCTTTTATATAAAACGTTTCCTGCTGTATATGAAACGCTTCCCATGCCTGTGCTTAAATCCAACTCCCGCTTATAATTGCTGATCAATCCCTCATGAGTACATTTGACGAAGATATCACCCATGCATTGCTGCGCACCATAATCCCCAAAATCATTTCCTGCCCTCGGATGAATAATCCCACTCAGGTATTTTTCCGTTAGCAAATAAGCTTTGTCCTTGTCCCCTTTCTTTAATAATGCCCTTATCTCAGGCAAAAACTGATAAGCCCCTTCCCTTATACCAAAATTATATTCACTTCCTGATCCTGGTCCCCCTGTCCATAACGACTCCTCTGAAAACTGCAAACGTTCTTCTTCTATTCCCCCAAAAAACATGACTCCCATATACCCGTTCCCAATTGGCAGGGCTTCATTCATCCAGCTTTGAGCAGGAGCATCATACCATATCTTTAAGGATTCCTGTGCTCCAGCTTTAATACTTATACCAATTAAGAATATCAGCAAAAAGATAGTCCCAATAACATTAAATACCTTTCTCATAAATCCCCATCCTCCTATACGCCTTTTTAATGTGGTAAAGATCTTTTTCCAAGTATATCTTCAACCGGCACTTTTTGAAAATAAAGTGAACTTTTGCCTTCATATACAATTCCAATTGTATTTTCATTTATCATTGTAAGGCATGAGTATCCAAATCCCTGCTCTTCATTAAGCAGCACATGATACTCCTGTGGCCAGCTTTTTCCTTCATCTACACTGGCTTTAATGCTCATGTTAATCCTTTGGTCCTTACTATCAGGATTTGAAAAAAACAGGCATAGCCGGGGTGTCCCTTCTATTATTATATCTGAAGATATGATGCTTGCCATACAATTTGGCTCTGGCAATGATGTATTGGATGAAATATGTGGCATCCATGTTTTACCCAAATCATTTGAAACAGATACTGCCCTTCCATTTTTATCATCCTTGTTTATCCTGTTCATGTCATCCCTCATATTTAGCATAATAGATCCATCTGAGAGTTCTACCAACTGGGCTTCTGTTGTATTGGGCTTTGCACCATTACCTATATGCCAGCTTAATCCTTTGTCCAGACTATAAACAATTGTTGAATGGCAGGTGTATTGTCCACCATCAATCGCTTTAGTGCCATTGTCTTTTTTAAACTGGGCTGGAAAGATAATAGTTCCATTCTTAAGTGTAAGCCCACGTCCGGGTCCTGCCAATAACAACTGCCATGACGGGTCTTTTATTTGTGGGGTAATACTAATGGGTTCTGACCAGCTTAAACCATCATCCTCACTTTTTACAATAACAAACTGTCCTGTCTCCTCTGGTTCCATTCCGGGTTTTGAATCCCACCATAGCATCTTATCGGGCGAAGAACCACTCATCCAAAGTGCTGCCACCCATATTGTATGGGTAAATGGATCATATAAAACACAGGGGTCGCCTGCTCCATTTAGCGATTCAGCTAACCCACCCCTTTCTCCCATATCAATAATAACCTTCATGGGCTCCCAACTTTGCCCCCCATCTGTGCTACGGCTCATCCCAATATCTATGTCTCCCTGAAGGTCTTTGCTGTTGTTGTACCTGTTATCATATACAGCTATTAAAGTTCCTAAGCGCGTTGTTATGATGCCCGGGATCCTATAAGTATGGCAATTATCCTGCCCAGCTTCCCGAAGCATTAGAGCAGGTCTGTACCTAAACCCCTTATCCGGCTGAAAACTTTCCTCTTCACCATCTTTAAAAACCAGCCTTACTTCTTTTATTAAAAAGCTGCTTTCAAGCGCTATACCTTCCCTACACTTAAAATCAATATATAATCTGTTTACAATGGGTTCTTTTATATCCTCCAAGCTTAATTTAACGACCACTGAGGCCACTTTTGCCCTCGCAATGATATCTCCTTCCAAAACAACTTCTTCGTTCCCATGGCCACCCCTAATACTCAATTCTTCAAGAAAGTTTGTTCCCCCTTTAAAATCAAAAAACACTTCTATATATTCCAGATGTTTAAATCCAGAATGATTTGAAGTGTCCGGACGAATCTCTATAACTCCGGGATTATTCCTTCCTGCAATAAGTGGAATTTTTTTTTGGATAAATGTTATTGCCCCCTGACCTTTTGCCTGAAAGCAAAAAGCAAAAATGCATATAACACAAACTGTATAGCTGATTTTCCAAATTGTTTTGTTCATCTATAAATGTTTTTTAAGCTCAGGTGATTACCCCAAGTTCTCCCACCGAAACCCATTTTTCATTAAAAATGCCTTCATGGCTGACAAACTTAAAATACCTTGCTTTTACAGGCCAGGAAAACAATACTTCCCTTTTTGAAGGATTATTTACCATATTGTCAAATAATGCATTACTGATCACAGGAACCCATTTTACCCCATCGTCACTTATTAAAAACGAATACCTTAGCACAGTACCACTAAAACTCCCATCCTGACGGGGATTATATGAAAACCCTTTAAGACTTAGTGCTTCCCCCATATCAACTGCAATGCTGAATGCTTGATTTTTAAGCTCCCCTTCCCAGGCTGTATGCCACATTGTTTTTAAATCCCCATCAATAGCCTGAGCCGCAGGAAAGGCAGGATGCCCTTCTTCTGATGCAAGTACTGTCCATCGTGCAGGACATATATCAAAAGTTTCACTTACAACACTGCTTGCACTGCTAAAATTATTGATATATGCCTTAGCCTTAACTGTTCCTTTTCCCGGAAAGGAAAAGGGATCTGAATATAAATGCGATTCCTGTGTAGGTTCTGAACCATCTGTTGTATAAACAAGGGTCGGGAAAGCTATTTCAGACGTGATGCTCACCATGCCTTCTTTATTCCTGCTTATAACAGGTTCTGACAATAACTCCTTGGATTTATAGGCCGCAAACCTGGATATCAATGCATGATACCTTGAGCCTGTAATCGTTAGCCTTAGCATCCTTGTTTTTACAGGAGCTGTTCTAACAAGCCTTCTATATCCTATTGTTGTACCACTTGCAACTTCTTTCCATTGGCCATCTTCCATAGCCTCTACCCTGAATGACTCAACCCTTTGCCCCTTACTTATAAACTCCTGCAATTCAACAATATCAATAATACATTCTTTATCAAGTGTGAACACAAGGCTTGATGGTATTTCATCTGCTTCCCAATAAGTATCTGCATTATTATCAATGAGCTTCCTTGCTTCCCCTTTGTCAACCTTAGCATTTGCAAGAAGGTTTTCTGAAAAGCTTTCGTCTATCCATGCTTTAAACTCCTTAAGCCTCTCTACATCTGCCTGATGGATAAGGCCTCGTTGATCAGGGGGAACATTAAGAAGTAATACCGCATTCATCCCCACTGAGTTAAAATATATATCTACCAGGTGCGGCAAGGATTTTATCTTTTCGTCATCCTTCGGATGATAAAACCACCCCGGTCTGATTGAAACATCCACTTCTGCCGGATACCAAAAAAGCTGTCCTGATTTTTGTATGAGTTCCCTGCTTCCCAGGTCTTTTGACATCTCATCAATGCCCATTCTTTTATTAATTGCCTGCATCTCTGCAGTCCCTCCTGGTGCCAGTGTCGTAACACTCCACTCTGTTGGCCTTCCATAGCCGGTTTCAGTGCCCACCCAACGTACATCCTCACCTTTTACAGCAATAACAGCTTCTGGTTGAAGCCTGTGGATCAGTTCATAATAGGATGCCCAGTCATATTCCTGTTTCTTCCCATTAGGTCCTTCTGCACATGCCCCATCAAACCATACCTCATCTACCTTCCCATAATTTGTAAGCAATTCGGTGAGCTGTTGCCTGAAAAATTTATTGTATTCCGGTGAATCTCCATAACATGCTGCATTCCTGTCCCAGGGTGACAGATATACCCCAAACTTCATACCCAACGAATCGCAGGCATTCTTTAATTCCTTTACCACATCCCCTTTCCCGTTTTTCCATGCCGAGGATGCTACTGAATGCTTTGTAGTTGAAGTTGGCCACAGGCAAAAGCCATCATGGTGCTTTGCCGTGATAATTACCATTTTAAAGCCCCCGTCTTTTAAAGATTGCACCCATTGCCCTGCATTCATTTCAGTTGGATTAAATAAAGCAGGTGATTCAGTCCCATCACCCCATTCACGTCCTGTAAAAGTATTTATCCCAAAATGAACAAAAGCTGTCATCTCTAAATTCTGCCATGCAAGCTGCTGTGGGGTTGGTATCACATGTGCTGCTTTAAAAATCTTGTTTTCAAGGCTGTCTCCTGCTTCAAAAACAAGTCTTTTCTCATATTTAGGCCCCTGCCTACATGCGGTTAGCATGCATATACCAACCAATAATAAGCTTATTTGGAAAAATAAAGCCTGATGTGCTGTTTTATTAAACATCCTTAGTGTTACTTTATGTTTATGGTTCAAATGGCCATCATGTTTACCTGGTGCAATTATGTATCCGAATTTTCCGCCAACATTATTGATCCATACTAATATTGGATTTGCTGAACAGCAGTAGGACCTACAAAGAGTTCTTCATTTAACTGATCGAGAACCGGCTTATCAACTCCTTTAATCTCTGTCTGCCAGGTTTTGAGCATCTCAAATACAATAACTTCATTCCTGCCCTTTTTAAGCCAGGGAGCAGGAATATAAAGCGTCTGCTGGGGTCCTACCTGCCAATACCTTCCTATATGGTGCCCATTTACCCATACACTGCCTTTGCCAAACTGGCCCATATCAAGATAGGTATCACCTAATTCATTGAGTTCAAAATATCCCTTCCTTAAAACAGGCCATTCATACACCTGCCCGGACTGAACCCCTTCCTCTTCAAATATATAAGCTTCAGGATTCAGGAATGGATACCCGTATATTTCCCAATTAAGGACTTCATCATCATTAAAATAAACGGATTCTGTTATCCCCTTTCTGTTGTCAGTCAGAAATGTCCCAAAGTTTATCCTTCCCAGGTTCTCAACAAATATGGATATCCTGGCCCCTCCTTTAGGCACAGCCAAAAACAGGGAGTCAAGCCCTTTCCTTCGATCTAAGAGCCCAACACGCTTCCCGTCCTGCAAAACAATTGCATAGTCACGTAGCTCATTTACCTTAAGCCAACCTTCACCTGCCAATACTTTAGCTTCATACAATACATATCCATAACCCTGATTAATGTCTTCAAAACTCAAAGGCCTCTCTGAATGTATCACTGTTGGCTTCTGTGATTCGATACGAGCTATTTGTTCCAGCTTAAACGGGCTAACAGCTATCGCCTTTTTGGCTTCCGGTACATCAGGGATTTCATATCCTTCAGGTGCATATTTTTTAACCAATTCCCGATATGCATAATACTTGGCTGTGGCGTTGCCTGCCTCATTGATAGGTGCATCATAATCATAGCTCTGGGTCTGCGACTGATATGGCATATAGGTATCATAGTTTGCCCCATTCATAAAGCCGAAGTTTGAACCCCCATGGGCCATATACATATTCAGGGAAATCCTGTAATAGAATATTGAATCAAGGTAAGAAGTGAAATTTTCAACAGGAGAGGTATTGTGTTTCTTGCCCCAGACATCAAACCATGCCGGATACCATTCAGAGATGAAATAGGGTCCCCCGCCATTAATCCTGTTTTGCGTTTCTATCGCATCCTTTGGCTTCAATCCACCATTAACGGCTGCATAAACCCCTGGAAGATGTCCGGCATCTATGGTATAGGGCGGATCACAGGTAAACAACTCACATACAAAACCCGCTTCCCGAAAGATATCGCGGTTAATGGCCATATACTCTTTATCATTGCCATAAAAACCATACTCATTCTCTATCTGCACCATGATAATTGGCCCTCCATTTTGAACCTGTAATGGGGCAAGATGTTTACCAAGTTCCATGACATAATTCCTGTACGCACTTATAAAACGGGGATCCTTGCTCCTCACTTTTAAACTATCCTCTTTGAGCAACCACCACGGATAGCCCCCAAACTCCCATTCAGCACATACATAAGGGCTTGGCCTTAGCATCACCCACAATCCTTCTTCCTGTGCAAGCCTGATAAATTCTGCTATGTCTGCTTCTCCTTCAAAATGATAATTCCCCGGATAAGGCTCATGGATATTCCAAAACATATAAATGCTTATCGCATTCATTCCCATTGCATGTATCATTTGCAACCTATCCTGCCAGTATTCCTTTGGGATACGCGACGGGTGAACTTCGCCAGAGAAAAACTTTATGGGCTTGCCATCCAACAGAAAATCATTGTTCGATATCACAAATGTATGCTTTGGCTTCTGTTTGCAGCCTTGTGTTGAAAACATTATGGCAAGCATGATTAATATCAGTAGGGCAGGGATCTTCTTCATCTCTTTAACGGTTTTTTATGGTCAGATGGAACGACATTTCTCTGTTTTTTGTATTCCCAATGCTGTTTGCTCTTATAAAACAGCCCTTTTGTTTGATTACTACTTCATTCTTTTTTTGTTTTAAAATCATTCAACAATGACTTCATCAACAAACAACCATGTTGGATGGCCTTCACCAGGATGCCCTTTTGGGCAGTTTCCAAAATTAATGGCTGTGACTTTGATATACCTTGCTTTCTTCTTTGAAAACTGTTTTGTATAATCAACAACTTTATCTCCATTATCGCCCGCTTTCAATGGATTGGCAACCAAATCCACCAACTCATAATTCCTTCCATCCTTCGAGATTTCAAACTTTACTGATGAGGGAAGAAATATCCAATCAACCTGTTTTTGAAGAAAACCTATTCCCAGGCTGCCAATCTCTTTTTCACTGCCCATATCAATAATGGCAATCATATCTTTTCCGCTGAAGCCATGCCAATACTTGTTTACCCTTAAGGTGCCCCTAACCCCGTCGGTTATTGAATTAGGCCCATCAGCCATATAATAATTGCTCACAGGGTTTTCATAAGTAACATTTGAACCGCTTGCCTTATGGATTGTAAAATCCTGTGTGGATGGCACAAGCCCCAATACTGCCCCATCTTTTACCACCGAAGCATGAAGCCGTGATGTGGTTGTGATTTCTATCGGGGAATGATACTTTGCTGCATTTACTGAAGGCATGCTACCATCTAATGAATATACAATCTCTCCACCAATAAGCTCGGTTTTTAAAGATACATATAAACGCCCGTCTTTTGAAAGCGGGACTATCTCAACCCTTGTATTCCCTTTCCCATATCGCAGCCCTTTAAAGTCATACATCCTGAAATGCCATGCCTTCAGTCGCCTGTTAAAATCTTCCCAATCCCTGATTGAAGATGGGGACCAGACTACTTCTGCCAGTGCAGCCAGACGGGGTAAAAGCATATATTCAAGATGATCAGATGTCTGGATATATTCTGCCCAGATATTTGCCTGTGCACCTAGCACATACTTATGATACTCTTTCTCAAGGTCCTTAGGGATTGGTTCATAATCATAAACATTCTTTAGAGTATTCATTCCTCCTATTGATAATGGTTCTCCTTCAGGCCCGGCCTGATAATAGTCAAAATAACAGGGATGCCCGGGGGTCATTACCACATCATGTTTCATCCTGGCTGCTGCAATACCACCAGCTTCGCCTCTCCAACTCATCACTGTTGCCCCTGGGGCAAGGCCTCCTTCAAGGATTTCGTCCCAGCCTATCAACCTGCGTCCCTTTGATGAAAGGAAGCGCTCCATCCGTTGTATCAAATAGCTCTGTAACTCATTCTCATCTTTAAGCTTTTCTGCTTTTATCCTTTGCTGGCACAACTCACAGTTTTTCCAGTGTGATTTATCAACCTCATCACCCCCTACATGTATAAATGTAGATGGGAATAACGCCATTACCTCTTCCAAAACATTCTGAAGGAATATAATACTCTCCTCTTTCCCTATACAGAAACTTGATTGTACACCCTCTGGATATTTGCCACCTGTATTTACAAACTGTGGCTTCCCCGAACAACTTAGCTCTGGATAAGCAGCCAAGGCTGCTACCGAATGACCTGGCATCTCTATCTCCGGAACGATTGTTATATTCCTTAATTGGGCATACTTTACAATCTCTTTTATTTGCTCCTGGGTATAATAACCCCCATAAGTTGGGGTCTCTCCTTCTTTGGCCGGCTCCCTTGACCCCCAGGGCTTATCATTCCTGTCAACCCTCCACGCCCCTACATCGGTCAGCTTTGGATAACGCTTGATTTCAATGCGCCAACCTGAATCATCAACCAGGTGCCAGTGAAACGTATTCATCTTATACAAAGCAAGCAGGTCAATATACCTCTTTACCATTTCGGGAGGAAAAAAATGACGGCTCACATCAAGGTGCATCCCTCGCCAGGCAAACCTTGGGTAATCAACAATAATCATACCCGGTACAAGCAATGGTGCATTTGTCCTTACTGAAGGCAATACCTGGAAAAGGCTTTGCATCCCATAAAAAATCCCTTTGCCGCTATTCGCCCTGATCTGCACTGAAGATGTACCTGAAACAAGTTCATAGCCTTCTTCTCCAAGCCTGTTGTCATCAACAATCGCAAACGAAATACTGTTATCCTTCTTTTCTTCATATTCAGGTTTTAAACCTGAAATCTCCTTGATAGTTAACTGAAAATAAGCTGCCAGTTGCCTTAATTCTTCATTCGATATATCAAAACTTAAGCTTGTATTTTTATCAATTTTAAATGAAGTACCAGTTAGCTGCATCGAAACAGGTACCGGGATGATGTTTACATCTCCGGGATTTTGTGCATAAAGTTGTATGCCATATAAGCATACAATCAAACTCAAAAGCTTTTTCATCTCTTTCTTTTTTATTTGGAAATCTTTACATTAAACGAGCGGTGCTTTTTCAATCATTCTTTACTGGCACTTTTTACGCCTGATGCGCATTATCTCTCAGGTATTGAATATCTGCAAATCTGTCAATCCCTGTTGATCCTGTTTTTATATACAAGCTTTTCGTTTGAATATATTTCTACAATATAGCGCCCCTGCGGCAAATCTGTGATGTCAAACCTTATGGTGCCTTCTTTAAATCCAGGATATTCATGGCTTTTGACAACTACACCATCCGACAAAAAACGCACATCAAGCTTTGAATTGTTTTCCAAAAAGGCATCCAAATCAATAAAATCCTTTGTCCGGCGCGGATAAAGAAAAAATGCATTCTGTGTCACACTTGTATCAGGCTTTGCACTCTCACTTGCTACAAATGACAGAAACTGCCCCCCACCACAATCACTTATAAAATGATGGATGATTGATTTTTTCATATTCAACAATCGGATGTAACCATAACCGTTCTCGGGAATTGCCCAGAACTCAAGACCATCACCGGCAGTATCGGTCATTTCAAATGCATACCTGCCCGGACTTAAAACAACTGTATCCTGATATAGCGTATTTGGAAGACATTCAGCAGCTTTCCTTTCATAAAGGATATCCCCCTTGCTGTTAACAATAAAAAGATGATTGTCCGAAGGCTTGTTATTGGTCTTATAATGGACCACAAAGCTTAGGGGCAACTGCCTGGGTGCTGTAAATTCCGAGCTTAAACTATTGTCATAATCCCATGCATCCCTTTTCCCATTGGGCTGTAACAAGGATACTTCAAAACTGTTCTTCCCTTCAACAAAATCTATCTCTCCGGGAAGCACCACTGTTGCATATTCATTAAACGCCAACGAACCTGTCCATTTGTATGTTGACTTTTTGAAACCCTTAGTGCCATATCTGATTGTAAGTCCGCTTAAGGTTTCACTCCCAAGGTTACGGAACACAATGACAGGATTAAAGCCTGCCGGGTTCATCCTTGAATACGCTTTCAGGTCGCTCGGAACTTCTATTCTCTCAAGTGAAACATCTTCCTTATTGCGTGCCTGTTTATACTGAATGAAATAAGCAGTAATAGCCTCCTTAGCATCAAAGTTTTCTTCAGCTTCATGAGGTTCCATTTCAATAATAACCTTATGACTGCCCTTTGAGGCCTTTATATCTATGAGATCAGGCTGCTGTAAGTCACCGGGGCACCAATATGCCCTGTCGAACAACCATGTGCCTCCCTGAGGGTATAATGGGTTTGAACCACAATCCTTCCACATATCCCTGTGATCCACTATCTTACCATCAAACTTAACTTTCCTCCACCGGCTGCAAAACTCACTGCATCCCGTTGGCTTATCATATCCATGCCCTGTATGCTGGATGCGGATACGCCCAAAACCTGCTCCCTGATAAAATTTTACTTCTACAGGCTTTAGGTAATTCTCAATTGGGTCGCCCGGGTTCCCATAAGGAAACCTGCCTTTATATAACTCATCTATTGCAATGGCCTCTGCTGCTGCAGGGCCTTTTGTGATTTCAAAGTCAACTGTTAATGCCCAGCCGAGGGTTGATGGTTCGTAGCCCGTATGTACATATTCAATCTCAACACTATCCCTTAGCAATAGCGAAAAATCAGTTATATCAACTTCCCAGGTATAAGCCCAGTCTGTCGTAAAGCTGCTCCCATAAGGTGTTAGCATACGCCCCAGTTCTACATCAAAACTTGAACCATGAACACCCCCTACCCTTTTCACATTGATAAAATCCAGATAATCCCAATGGGCAATGGGCATCGTATCAGGATGGGCAAGCGTTACCCGCATCATCACTTTCCGATATTCAACACCCGTAGCAGGAAACACACCCCACGACAGGAAACTCTTAGTCCCTGTTGACATATCCGTGTTTATGCTTGTCCTGTTATGAGTAATTACATGTACCTTTTCAGGCTTTTGCGAATACCCATTAAAAACTACCAAACTTAATACTAAAAATAGGATGCTTTTCATGTGTAACAGTGTTTTATGCCCGGATTGAACTTATTTAGAACGGTGACTTCGACAAGCTCAGTCACCTTTTTCGACAGGCTCAGTTGCCGAAGCCACAGGGATTGATTATTAAATTATTTTAATATCACTTCGCCCAATGCCATGTTTTCACCTGGTTCTAATCCCCAATTCAAAGAAACAAAAGCCGGACTTTTAAAATTAATTCGCTAAACCAGCTCTTTTTACAAAAACAAATTTAAACAATATCATCAAATATTACCAAATTTAATCTAATTGATTTTTTTTATTAACATGCATGGCCCTTCCTTTTAGCTTATCATTTTTTGAAAAAATCCCATTCAAACCATTTCGTTTTGTTTATTGAATTTCAATTAGAACTTTACCCCTTTACCCCAAAGCTATGGTCATGGCCATTATTTATCAAAATAATGACATCTTCATGGTTGAGCCGGGGTTGAGCCGGGGTTGAGGCGGGTTTGAGGCGGGTTTGAACCGGGTTGAAAGCGGCTCAAACCCGCTTTAAAACCGCTTTAACTCCGCTTTAAGTCCGGCTCAACCTATACTATGGTATTAAAAATTTACGATTTTGCCATTGACGATTGACGATTTTCAATTTGTGTGCATCCGTTTCATTTGTGTAATCTGTGGATAAAAAAGGATTTTTCAAGCTACTTTTTTAACAATTAATAAATAAGTTGCTTTAGATGGCATTAAAGACTGTTTTTTTGGATTAGATATTATTTGTTTAACAACTAATCCGAGTTATATTTTATCAAAATTCAATAAAAACAGACAAAAAAACACATTCAAAAAACCCAATACATGTTGTCGCATATTATATGTTGATAAAATGACAAGTAAAAAAACCATTTTTTAAAAATGATTATTGCAGACAAAATAATGCAAAAATACTTTTAAGCAATTAAATAGTAAAGGCCGTTATTTTTTAAAAATAAATTGGTTTCATGTTGTTTTTTTATTAAAATTTGCTTCAAATAAAAATAAATGATTACGTTAAAAGCACTGTTAAGAAAACTATTCTCAGATAAATGGTATTTTTTAGCTGCAATAATATTACTGGTGCTGCTGTTGCTGATTATGTTTCACAGGATGCAGTTCCTAAGCATTGTCAGCTTGCCTGCATATCAAATCCAGATTGAGGGGGAAACCTACCTCCTTGACATGTTTGATGGCATTTTATTTGGGTCGTTTATTACACTTGCTATTGTAGCAGCATGGTATTTTGGGGGACATGCCGCTTTTATGTTTACCGCTATCAGTTGGAACTTCGAGATAGCACTATTTATGATTTTGACAGCACGAGTAGAAATGATGGTTGAGTTTTCAAACCTGATAGCCTTTTTTGCTTTATATGCTGTTGAATCGCCAGCTGACAGAAAGAGGCGCAAGCAAACGGAAGCCATAAAAAACGCAAATGAAGAACTGATAAAACTTACTGAGTCGTATTCAAGGTTTGTGCCCCTGGAGTTTTTAAAGCTATTAAATAAAGAACGGATAACGGATGTGACCCTGGGGGAAGCAGTCCTAAAGCAATTGAGCATTATGTTTGCAGATATAAGGTCGTTTGTAAGCATTTCGGAAAAACTGCCCCCTCACCTGCTATTTGAGTTCCTGAATGGATTTTTGAAAGATGCAGGGCCAGTGGTAAGGAAACATAATGGCTTTATTGATAAATATCTTGGCGATGGTGTAATGGCCTTGTTCCCCGACAGCCCCGAAGATGCGCTGAATTGTGCAATGGAATTGCAAAAAGTTGTTATAGCATTTAACAAAAGGATGCGCATGCAGGATAAACCTGAAATACAGCTTGGCTCAGGGATTCATTGTGGAATATCTATGCTTGGCACCATTGGCGATGACTTCAGGATGGACAGCACCGTTATTGCTGATGCCGTTAACCTGAGTTCAAGGCTTGAAGGGCTTACAAAGGTTTATGGTGCCGATATTATTGTTTCGCAACAGATGCTTGATGCCCTCCAAAAACCTCATACCTTCAAATGCCGCTTTCTAGACAGGACTTTTATTAAAGGGAAATCGGAAGAAATAAATATCTATGAAATCATCGACAGTTCAAAACAATCAAAAAGCTATATTCAACCTGAATACCTGAATGCCTTCGAAACGGCTGCACAAAACTATCATAAAGGCCTTGTCTGGGAATCCTTTAACATTTTCAACAAGCTAAGTGAATCTTACCCCGAAGACAAGGCAGTATTGTATTACCTTGACAGGTGCAAAACACATTTCCAGCTTCATAAATCCTGATTTTCACAAAAAATATAAGCATTATCGTTATCACTATAATAATTTATCAGGTTTGCATATCAGGCACAAACACCAATAAAAACAGCAAACATGGAGATCTAATCAATCATTGAAAAAAATATTTGTTTACAGAAGTAAAAAAAACATAGATTCTGATTTTTTTCTATGTAATTTTGCTTAGTTTCCCTAATTAATAAAGATTTTTCGTTTTTTCAGATATGGTCCAGGAACCCAACACAAATGGCACAAAAAGCCGTCTAATAATATATCTCCCTATTTTGTTAGCCCTCATGCTTGTAGCAGGCATGTTTATAGGAGCCAGGTTAAGCTTTTTTCAAAAGAGGGGTTCCGGGCAAAACAACAGAAGCTTTTTATCCATTAAGTTTGACAATTATGATAAGCTCAATGATATTATTAATTATATCAACGAGTCGTATGTAGATAGTGTAAACAAGGATGAGCTTATTGAAGAAACCATAGTAAGTATGCTTCAAACCCTGGACCCGCATTCAAATTACATTTCAGCAGTTGAGTTCAAGTCAATGAACGAGCCGCTGGAAGGGAGTTTTGACGGGATTGGTGTTGAATTTAATATTCAAAGGGACACCATTGTGGTTGTCAATCCTATTGTGGGCGGGCCTTCGGAAAAGGTAGGTATATTGGCCGGCGACCGTATTGTTAAAGTAGATGATTCACTTGTCGCAGGGGTTAATATTGGCACCAGCGAAGTGATGAAACTCCTGAAAGGGAAAAAAGGCACCAAAGTGGCCCTGTCTGTTTACCGCAGGGGCAAAGAAGATTTGTTGGACTTTACAATCATCAGGGACAAGATCCCATCACATAGTCTTGATATTGCCTATATGGTTGATGGAAAAACCGGATATATTAAATTAAGTCGTTTCTCAGCTACCACACACGAGGAGTTTGTTGAAGCAGTAGAGAAGCTTCAGAATGAAGGTATGGAAAATCTGGTAATTGACTTAAGGGGCAATGGGGGCGGATACCTTGATGCTGCCATAAATATCTCTGATGAACTCCTTGAGCCTAAAAAACTCATCGTTTATACCGATGGGCGGAAGCGACCCAAGAACTATGCTTATGCAAGGCGAAACGGTGTTTTTCAGGATCTGCCTGTAGCTGTGCTTATTGATGAGTGGAGTGCTTCGGCAAGTGAGATTGTTGCAGGTGCAATACAGGACAATGACCGTGGCCTTATTGTTGGGCGCCGTTCTTTTGGTAAAGGATTGGTCCAGGAACAGATACAGTTGCTTGATGGCTCTGCCCTAAGGCTTACCGTAGCAAGATATTATACCCCCTCAGGCCGTTGTATTCAAAAACCTTATGACAATGATATTGAAAAATACTATTCCGAATTCATGGAAAGGTATTTTGACGGTCAGTTAGAAAATGCCGATAGCATCCACTTTAATGATAGTTTGAAATATACAACAGTATCAGGCCGAACTGTTTATGGAGGTGGTGGCATCATGCCCGATGTCTTTGTGCCACTTCAAAAGGCAGAACGCTCAGAATACTTTAATGAGCTCATCAACAGGGGCCTTATCTATCAATTTGCATTTGATTATACCGACACCCATAGGGCTGCTATCAAAGAATATAAGGATGCGGTAAGATATACCAAAAACTTCAGGATTACCGATGCTATCTTTAATGAATTTGTTGCTTACGCAAAAAAAGCTGGAGTACAACCAGACAATGAAGGTATAAAAACATCGGGGAGCCTGATTAAAATGCAAATGAAAGCCTATATAGGCAGGAATATCTTTGGGAACGATGCTTTTTACCCCACATTGCACCAGTATGATGATGCCTTGCAAAAAGCTATTGAAGCAGTTACTTCAAAAGATTATATGGGATTGTTAATGCCCAAAGAAACCGAAAAGTAGTTTAGAAGCCAATCTCCCCGGAAACCTTACTAAGGGCATCCAATGACAGTTCGATAAACTCATCAAGGGGCACACCTGCCTTTTCACATTCCATGATGTTTTCACGTTTCACGGAAGCAGCAAAGGCTTTTTCCTTCATCCTTTTCGCAACAGACTTTGCCTTTACATCAGCAATCTTTTTAGAAGGGATTACAAGCGCTGATGCAAATATCAATCCTGTAATTGTTTCTCCGGCTGCCAATGCATAATGGAAGGTAGTGGATCGCGGTGTATGATGGGACGCGTCTTCATTATGCAGCATAATAGCCTCAATGACTTCCTCATCAATATTGTTTTCCCTTAGTATTTGAACTGCCTCCATGCCATGGGTAAGCATATCAGCATTTGTGATTTCAACATCAATATCATGCAATAAACCTGCAAGCCCCCATTTATCAGGGTTGGCACCCAGGCGATTTGCCATTGCCATCAACACTGCCTCGCTTGCAATGCAATGTGCAATCATTTTATCATTTTTTATGTATTGTTTGAGAAGCTTTAATGACTGTCCGCGATCCATTTTTTATGATATTTGTTGGGTTGATTTTCAATACATTTTTGGTTAGACTACAAAGCCCCTGTTTGTTTCAGGGAAATTGTTGAAGCCCGACAAAGATAAATCAGGTTTTTATATTCTGCAAAAGGCATGAATAAAAAGCTTATGTTTGAACAATCTGTTTCAGGGATCCCCGAAGGATATCTAAAACAGATTTAATACCAGTTTCAAACACCAGGAAACAAGTTGAATTTGAATTATGACATTTTTAACCATCAAACAGCAAACAAAATAGCATACTTGTTGTTTGGCTTAAAATAAATTTGGAACATGAAGGTATCAGCATTTGTAATTTTTTATGCCATCGTATTAAGCATATACGGATTGGTGAATTTTTATATTTATTCAAGAGGAATCAACAGCCTTCCCCCTGATTCGAAAGTCAGGCCCTGGTTCATTGGGGTATTTTTGTTTCTGTCCCTATCCTTTGTGGCAGGACGTATCCTTGAAAGATACAACCAGTCCCTGATTACTGATGTCTTTGTCTGGGCAGGTTCATTCTGGCTGGCCATCATGTTTTATATCCTGCTGGTAATTTTAGCCATCGATTTGGTAAGGCTTGCAAACTGGGCTTTCCCCTTTTTCCCCGAAACATGGAATGCACAGCCAGGAGGATTTCGTCAAAAGCTGATGTTTTTTGTAGGAGGCTCTGTGATATTGCTTGTGCTTGCCGGCCACATCAACACCCTGTTCCCACGAACAAGAAACATTGATCTTGAAATCCCGACAGCTAATGCGAAAGAAGGTGTTGTAAGGATGGCAATGGTATCGGATATCCATCTGGGAACAATCATTGGCCCACGCAGGCTTACCAAGCTTGTTGAAACATTAAACCATATCGCCCCTGATATCATAGTGATGGCCGGGGACGTTGTGGATGAAGACCTAAAGCCTGTTATCCGTAACAATGCAGGTGCATACCTGAAAAGATTGAATGCGCCTTATGGTGTTTATGGCATCACAGGCAACCATGAATACATAGGAGGGGCCGAAAAGGCAGTTGAATATCTCAGTAAAAACGGTATTAGCATCTTAAGGGATTCAGTGGTTAAGATAAATAACAGCTTTTACCTTATAGGGCGGGATGACCTTCAAAGCGAACGTTTTGGGGGTAAAGCCAGAAAGCCACTCGAACAACTCTTATCCAACCTTGATCCTGAATTACCTGTCTTCCTGCTCGACCACCAACCCTACCATCCCGAGAAAAATGCCTCCCTGGGTATTAATCTACAGATGTCGGGGCACACACACCACGGACAGATATGGCCGCTTAACTACATCACATCCCTCATTTTCCCTGTGAGCTATGGTTACTCATGGATTGACGGGATGCACCTTTATGTTTCAAATGGATTTGGCACCTGGGGACCTCCTGTTCGTATTGGCAACAAACCTGAAATCGTAGTGTTTAACATCAGGTTCATACCCATGGAAAAATTAAATTAGCAAATGAGCTAATTGAATATAAATGAGCAAATTAGCAAATTAGCAAATGAGCAAATGAGCGAATTGAATACAAATGAGCGAATTAGCAAATGAGCAAATGAGCAAATGAGCAAATTGAAATACAGAGTTTAAATATCAAACATGGAGTTCCATCCTACCTTAACCAACAAATTATTAACGGATGAAACATAAACCAAATATCTGCTTGTAGGATTAGCCGCTTTAGTGGCGGTAATATTAAACTATACGAAATTATCCCCACCCTTTTATCTCATTTACCATTTATAGGGTGTTCCAGGGAATGGGCATATACAACAAACCAATGTAATACCTCCCTACGCTATTGTAATCCTAATCAGGGTTTTCAGGAACCTTTTTTTTCTTCTTACGGTTCCCTTTTTTAAAAAAAGAAAGGCCGCCACTTAGGGCATTTAGGATTTGGAGCCCAAACTGGTAACGTTGGTTCAGATATGACCACCAATATGAAGGGGAAAAAAAGCCTTTTAATTCAGAGATATCCCCATCCAGTTTAACTTCTGCAAGCTTATATCTGTTTCGGAGCTTTTCTTTTTGAAAACGTATATCTTCAAAACTCCTGATTTTTGAATAATCAACCATATCTCAAAGTATTAATCTTCATTATCTCTTTGTTTCCTGCTTTCTTCAAATACGATATCAGCCATTTCACGGATTACATATTTCTGGAATATTTTTTTACGCTTTATGAAAACATAAAGAGCTGCCAATAAAAACAATGCACCCATGACAGCCAGACCGGCCTCAGTGTTCCCTATCAGGCTCCCAAGATACATTGCAAGGGCAATAGCCAGGAAAATCAAACCAATCATCAGTAGTGACACAAAGAAAACAGAAGCCAGGAGGTTGTTGAGAAACTTTGCGGCTATTTCAAAAGAAGTAAGGCCCAGAAGCTCAATCCGGGCCTTAACATAATCCAGAAAGTTACTTCCTGCATTATCAAGATGCGAAAAAATAGATTTTTTCTCCATAGATTTAATGTTTTTGCTTCATGCACATAGTTTTTATATCCCCAGCCATAAAAAAGCTTTCATAATTACAGGATGATAAAAAGGCATAAAGCATGATCCGTTTTTAAACATGCCCTGAATCAAATCAATATTGGTTGCCTTATACAGCACCATCCTTCTGGGCATGAGAAAAATGCTCTTTCAGGTCATCGATTTTCTCGTTCACTGAGTGAACAAAATCATCTTTTAAGTTGACCGCTTTGTTTTTCATTTTTTTTCGTGTTTCAGAACCCTTATCGGGTGCAAACAGGATGCCCAGTGCAACACCGGCGGCTGCACCTATTGCAAATCCTAAAACTGTTTTTGCTGTTGACTTGTTCATCATGAAATAGTTTAAAGGTTTATGAAAAATGCCGGAAGAAAAACCATTTAAAAATCAATTGCTTTTTATCCGGATGTAAAAATCAAATTTTATGTACTCCCCTCAATTCAAACATCCCCCTTAGTAGTCCATCTTCAAAAAATCAATCCCATCATTTATTGAACAAAAAACAAAAACTATTGTTTACAGCAATTTACAAATAATTGACAAATATTCATAGCCAAACACAGGTATTATTTTTATAAATTATATTTTTTTATTGTTTTTTAAAGTGATATGGAAATGGGTATTTGCAATAAGCATACAAAAATCAAATCAAGCGGACAGGGTTTAAAAATGTATTATTATTTGGGTATTGGTACCATGCAAATTGGTTAAGAACACTAAAAATACAAAGCATAAAAGAATATAGGTTGTTAAAACCCGTTAAGTATAAAATGAAAAAAAATGAATACGAAGAATTTTTATTAATTTAGCATCCTGAAAAACACAGCAATTATGTCGAAGCATGAAGATGCCTCTATCGGGAGGCGCTTAAGGACATCCTACATATCAACAGTGGTGAGCATATCACTGGTGTTGTATGTGCTTGGACTGCTTGGCCTTGTTGTTTTTCATGCAAAAAAACTTTCTGATTATGTAAAGGAAAACATAGGTTTTTCGGTAATACTAACAGAAACGGCCAGGGAAGCAGATGTCATATATATCCAAAAGACACTTGATGCATCGGTTCATGTAAAGTCAACAGAATATATTTCAAAGGATAAGGCTGCACAAATCCTGATGGAAGACTTAGGGGAGGATTTTGTAAGCTTTTTGGGCTATAATCCCTTATCCCCATCCATTGAGGTAAAATTGAATGCCCAATATGCAAATCCCGACAGTTTACAGATATTTGAGAAAGAACTTTTGAAAAACAATCTGGTACAGGAAGTCTATTATCCCAAATCATTGGTTCACCTGGTGAATGAAAATGTAAAACGTATTGGATTGGTATTAATGGTCTTTTGTTTGTTCCTGCTCATCATCTCTTTTTCATTAATCAACAATACCATAAGGTTGAGTGTTTTTGCACGTCGTTTTTTGATCAAGAGCATGCAATTGGTAGGGGCAACACAATCCTTTATCCGCAGGCCTTTTGTAACACAGGGGGTAGTGCAGGGCATAGCAGGCTCAGCCCTTGCAATCATATTGCTCATGCTCACCTTGTATTTTGCACAAAAATCAATGCCAGAACTTATTGATTTTCAGGATGTTTTCCTTTATCTAAGCATCTTTGGGGGTGTTATCATTTTTGGGATGATTATCTCCTGGATCTCAACATGGTTTGCAGTTAAGAAATATTTAAAAATTAAAACAGATAGTTTGTACTACTACTAAAAAATAATATCATGGACAAAAACCCCGAAAACGAACTTCTATTCTCAAAAAGCAATTACAGATGGGTGCTGATTGGCCTAGGCCTTATTGCCCTGGGCTTTATCCTGATGATAGGGGGCGGATCAGACAATCCCAATGAATTCAGCAATGAGCTTTTTAGTTTCCGCAGGCTTACCCTGGCACCGATACTGGTATTGGCTGGATTTGCTGTTCAGTTTTATGCCATTCTGAAAAAGAAAAAGGAAAAAACCAAAGAACAATAAGATACCTGTCCTGTTTTTTTTAAATCCTTGTTCCCCCTTTCAGGAGAGAGTGATTTTTAATTTCAAACAATACCTAAAGTGAGCATCTTAGAAGCTATTATACTGGGCTTGGTGCAAGGCCTTACTGAATTTCTGCCTGTAAGCAGTAGCGGACATCTTGAATTGGGAAAAGCCATCCTGAACGTCCAGAATGCAGATAACCTTACATTTTCTGTTATCGTTCATGGAGCAACAGTGCTTAGTATCCTTGTGGTTTTTAGAAAAGACATCCTGGCACTTATCCGTGGTCTTTTTGCCTTTAAATGGAACGATGAAACAAAATTTGTTTCCCTGTTATTGGTTTCAGCAATTCCAACAGCCATCGTTGGCCTGCTCTTTGAAGAACAGATTGAAGCCCTGTTTTCAGGAAAGATATTACTTGTTGGATGTATGTTGCTCATCACGGCACTCTTGCTTTTCACAACCAGATATGCCCCAAAACAGAAAAAAGAAATAGGTTTCTTTGAAGCAATCATTGTTGGGATTGCACAAACCATTGCTATCCTTCCCGGGATTTCACGCAGTGGTGCAACAATATCTACTTCATTGCTCCTGGGCATTGATCGTGAAAAGGCAACCCGCTTCTCTTTCCTTATGGTTTTAATCCCCATCATTGGGGCCACATTTCTTAAAACCCTTGACCTCTTTGAAAACCCTGCTGCTTTACAATCAGAAGGTATGCCTATGTTAGTAGGTTTTATTGCTGCTTTTGTATCCGGATTGCTTGCCTGCTCATGGATGCTCAGGCTTGTGAAGAAAGGGAAGATTTCTTATTTCGCTATCTACGTAGCCCTGGCTGGCATCGTTGCTATCATTGCCGGACTGCTGTAACAAAATCTTATGACAGACAAGGAAAACACAAACTTTTTCTCCTTCGAACAGGGAGAGGTAATCCTTTTGGATAAGCCCCTCGAATGGACTTCATTTGACATTGTCAACAAAGTAAAAAGCATTATAAAATACAGGCTGGGATTAAAAAAAACTAAAATCGGCCATGCAGGAACCCTTGATCCTCTTGCTTCAGGGCTCCTGATTTTATGTACTGGCCCTTTTACAAAAAAAATTGAACAGTTTCAGGCAAGTGAAAAAGAATATACCGGAACGTTTATCCTGGGCGCTTCTACTGCTTCATCCGACCTTGAAACCCAACCTGACACATTCCTCCCTATTGACCATATCACACCTGAACTGATTGATGAAACTGCAAAATCTTTTCTGGGTGAATCGGATCAGGAAGCACCCCTGTTTTCAGCAAAAAAAATTGATGGGAAAAGAGCCTATGAACTGGCCCGACAAGGAAGTGATATTAAGCTTAACACCCACCGCATCACAATTACTGAATTCGAAATTACCCGGATTGAATTACCTGAAGTAGATTTCAGGATTGTCTGCTCCAAAGGGACTTACATCAGAAGTATTGCCCGTGACTTTGGAAAAGCATTAAAATCAGGGGCGTATTTATCTGCTTTACGCAGGACCAGAATTGGCTCCTTCGATGTCAGGCAGGCATTCACACCCGAAGAATTTGAATTCCTTGTACGCCGTCAGGAAGAAGGATTAGCAGTAACTGATAACGATAATCCTATGCCTTCATAATCGGACATAAATACTGTTTTTTCAATAAAAATCACAAAACACAGCCATCTGTGTTTTTTTTATTATTCAATTTTAATAGCTTATAAACCCTGATAAACCCTAATATTGTGTTTTTTTATTAAAAAAAAACAACAAAATGATTGACAAGCCCCCCCTTGGCTTGTTATCTTTGCATCCCTTATTTTCAGGCGAAAAAGGTTTTTCCCTGATCCAACAACAATTAAATCCCACCTTACAATGAAGCTATCGGATTTCAAATTTAACTTACCCATCGAACTCATTGCCGACCGTCCCTCCGACAATAGAGATGAAGCACGCCTGATGGTGGTGCACCGCAAAACAGAGGAAATTGAACACAAATCGTTTAAAGACATCCTTGATTATTTTGGCGATAAAGACGTAATGGTGGTAAACAATACCAAGGTTTTTCCTGCACGCCTTTATGGCACTAAAGAAAAAACAGGTGCTAAAATTGAAGTATTCCTGCTCCGTGAATTAAACAGGGAAGCTCGCCTTTGGGACGTACTTGTTGACCCGGCACGAAAAATCCGTATTGGCAATAAACTTTACTTTGGCGACGATGATAACCTTGTTGCTGAGGTTATTGATAATACAACTTCAAGGGGCAGGACTTTAAGGTTCCTGTTTGAAGGCTCTTATGATGAGTTCAAAAAAACCATTGAAAGCCTTGGTGAAACACCCCTTCCAAAACAAATTAAAAGGCCGGTTGAACCTGAAGATAAAGACAGATATCAGACAGTATTTGCAAAGCATGAGGGTGCCGTTGCTGCACCTACTGCCGGGATGCATTTCAGCCGTGAACTGGTGAAACGACTTGAACTCAGGGGCGTTGAATTTGCCGAAATTACCCTTCATGCCGGCTTGGGCAACTTCCGTAGTGTTGACGTGGAAGACCTTAGCAAACATAAAATGGACTCAGAGCAGGTTGTCATTTCTGAAAAAGCTACCCGTATCATCAACCAGGCCAAGGAACTTAAAACCAATGTCTGTGCTGTTGGCACTACTGTGATGAGAGGACTTGAAACCGCTGTATCCATCAACGGCATGATCAAGCCTTATGACGGATGGACCAACAAATTCATTTATCCTCCTTACGATTTCAGTGTGGCTACTTCAATGGTTACCAACTTACATCTCCCACAATCAACCCTGATGATGATGGTATCGGCCTTCTCAGGTTTCGACCTTCTTCACAAAGCATACAAAGAAGCAGTAAAAGAGAAATACCGTTTCTTTTCTTATGGCGATGCCATGTTGATCCTATAATAAACCAATAGGACAAACCATGATGGATAAGTATGCATTAATAACGGCAGGAGGGTCGGGAAGCAGGATGAAATCCTCAATCCCAAAGCAGTTTTTATTGCTTAACAACAAGCCGGTATTAATGCATACTAT
>CAYLYP010000011.1:0-62197 GCA_964387795.1 uncultured Bacteroidales bacterium | reverse complement strand
CAAAAGTGGCTCAGTTTAGTCCGGAATCGGTGGCTCAGTTTAACCGGAATATTCAATCCCCCCCTCCGGCATTTTGAAAACGTACACCTGTATTTAAAATCGTAAGTCCCAAATCGTAGATCGTAAATCTCATAATCGTAAATCGTTAATACCATGGTATAGGTTGAGCCGGACTTAAAGCGGTTTTAAAGCGGTTTTAAACCGGGGTTGAACCGCTTTCAACCCGGCCCAAACCCGGCTCAACCCCGGCTCAACCCCGGCTCAACCCCGGCTCAACCCTTAACTTGTTATTGCCAAAATATGTTTTTAAAGGGATTTTAAATGCACTAAACCTTTCCCGGTTTTGAACTGAATGCAAAATAGCGAATGAGCAAGTTCAATAGAAATCAGGAAAATAATTATTGTCATATAAACCTGATTTTTTGCTCACATTGCAGAATTTCAAATGACCGTAGTTTCGTGATGAATTATATCATTGATAATTGAAAGGAACAGGGTTAAATAATCTCAAAAAAAAACATAAGATTGATTAATAAACAATTGATTTTTATCAATAATTGGTATATTTGGAAATATCGCATCATATATATTAACGGGTGAAACGAACATGTTTGCGAATTAATTACGGAGCCTGAGCTTACCGAAGCCACCAACGCACCTGCAAGCTCAGCCACCGAAGCACCTGCAAGCCCTGAAAAGGTGACTTCAACAGGCTCAGTCACCTTTCTAAAATAGCAAACATGAAGCACCATTTGCCCATAAACAATAAATTATTTACAGATGAACATTACAATTGAGAATTTTTTATTGGTTGGGTCATTATTACTGTTGATAAGTATTATTGCAGGAAAGGCATCATTTAGGTTTGGGATTCCTACACTTATTTTATTTTTGGTAATAGGGATGCTTGCCGGTTCGGATGGTATTCTTGGAATTCAGTTTGATAATCCCAGGATTGCCCAGTTTATTGGTATCGTATCATTAAATTTTATCTTGTTTTCCGGCGGAATGGATACAGATTGGGGCACCATAAAACCTGTATTCTGGCAGGGGTTTTCATTATCTACCCTTGGCGTTTTGTTAACTGCCGTAACCTTAGGGGTTTTTGTATGGTGGATAACTGATTTTTCGCTTTATGAGGGTTTGTTACTGGGAGCTATTGTGTCTTCGACTGATGCTGCAGCAGTGTTTTCAATCCTAAGGTCGAGGAGCCTTGCATTGAAAAGCAATCTGAGGCCTACGCTTGAGTTTGAAAGCGGGAGCAACGATCCTATGGCTTATGTGTTGACAATAGCATTTTTAAGCCTTGTTACCAACCCATCAGCGGGTTTAGGGTCAGTTATATTGATGTTTTTCTGGCAAATGATTATTGGTGCAATGGCCGGTTATGTGTTTGGGCGAATAAGCAAGCATATTATAAATAAAATACAGCTTGATGCAGAAGGCCTCTATCCTGTATTGGCTATAGCACTTATGTTTATTACGTTTTCAGCAACAGATTTTGTTGGTGGAAATGGCTTCCTTGCAGTTTATCTTTGTGCTTTATATCTGGGAAACCAGGTTTTAATGCACAAAAAAGCCTTGATAAAAGCTTTTGATGGTTTTGCATGGCTCATGCAGATTATCCTATTCCTGGTATTGGGTTTATTGGTATTCCCATCACAGGTGTGGCCATTGGCAGGAGTAGGGTTGTTGATATCTGCTTTTTTAATATTTGTTGCCCGTCCTGTGAGTGTATTTCTCAGCCTTATGTTTTTTAAAATGAAATTAAGAAGGCGGTTTTATATCTCATGGGTTGGTTTAAAGGGCGCTGTGCCCATCGTATTTGCTACTTATCCTTTGATAGCTGGCATCGATAAGGCAGGGATAATCTTTAATATTGTATTCTTTGTTTCTTTAACCTCTTTGGTATTACAGGGGACTTCATTGGGGATTGTTGCAAAATGGCTTCACGTTGCCCTTCCCCAAAAAGTAAGGAGGCAATCGGCAGTTGAGGCATTTTTGACAGATAGTGGGAAGTCGTCAATGGTTGAGATTTATGTCCCTGAGGGTTCGCATCCTGTAAAAAAGAAAGTTGTGGATTTGCTATTCCCAAAATCTTCTATCATAGCATTAATCCGTCGGGATGGGGGATTTATTACACCCAATGGGAATACTGTTATCGAGGCAAATGATACGATGATAGTGTTGTCAAATAATGAGGAGGGCATGCGTGATGTTTATAAAAGTCTCAGGCTTGAAAACCCCTTGGTAGGGAGTTCACAGGAAATTTAAAATCAATGCAGGGCTTTTTTTATTGTGACAAATCTGTTTATCAAATAAAACAAATCTTAAGGCGTTGCGCCAGAAGAATTTTATGAAAAAAGCATTTTAAATCAAATTTTTGATTAATCCTGCAAGGTTTTTTGCCTGAGATTGCCTTGAATAGGTGTTTACGGTATTGTTTCCTGCTGATAATGGTGCATGATCTTTCCATTGAGCAAATAATAAGCCCAGCCATTCTATTGCTTCTTCTTTTTGTGAATAGCCAAATGTCTTTCCACTTTCGCAGGATTCAATAATCTGAGCTGCATCACCATTTTGGGGGCCAACACAAAAGACAGGTTTCCCTGCTGCCAGATATTCAAAGAGTTTTCCGGTAAGTATCCCTTCATTGTTATTTACCTGGGGAATAACAAGAAGAAGTGCATCAGCCCTTGTGAGCAACGAAACAGATCTATTATGGTCGAGATAACCATAATAATCAATACAATCAGCCAGCTTGCTTTTTGAAATGGCAATCCTGATATGTTCACCGATATGCCCGGCAAAGTGTAGGTGCAGGGAAGCTGGTTTTAGGGTTTCTGCCAGCTTTTCAAGTGCAGGGAGCCATAAATCATAGGGATAGGTACCAGACATAGTACCTGTATAAATGATGTTAAATGTCTTTTCTGTTAGGTCTGAATTTTGTTCAGGGATTGTTTTAAAGTCGTTCTCATCAAATCCGTTTGGGATTACATGGATCTTATCAGGATTGATAAGAGGTGATTTTTTACAGAAAAGCTTTTTTATGGATTCACTGACAACAATTACCGCATCAGCATTTTCGAGGACTTCTTTTTCATAGCGGGCATCTTTGTTGGCAGCCCATTTTGTATGATAAAACTGGGAATAGTAGTAGATATCTGTCCAGGGATCACGCATATCAGCTATCCACGGGAGCTTGAACCTCTTTTTAAGTTCAAGTCCGATGAGTTGACTGGAGTGAGGGGGGGATGAGGTAACGACTGCTTTGATGTTTTCGTTTTTAATGATTTCCCTGGCTTTTTTTATAGCAAAGCGGTTCCATCCAATCCGGGCATCAGGGATGAAGAAATTTCCCCTTATAAACCTTGATATTTTTTGTGCAAGGCCAGGTTTTGTTTCATTAGCAAATCCGGGTTGAGGGATTTTTCCACCAGCCAGTCTGGCATAAAGGGAAAGGGGTTCGAAGGTAGAACTGTGAAATACCTTTGTTCCCGAAGGTATTTCATCTAAAAGAGTATTATCAAAAAATGGATAGGATGCTTTTTGGGGGTCAACAGTTAGTATGATGGGTTGTATCCCATGATTGGGTAAGTAACGTACAAATTTGACCGAACGTTGAACACCCGGGCCACCGGAAGGAGGCCAGTAATAGGTTATCCATAAAACTGAATTGCTGTCCACGGAAATTTTAATAAAGGGCTTGATTGTTCACTAGAACAACCAAGCCCTGTTTAACATATTATTGTTTGAATCAGGCTTTAGCTGCCTTTATTTTTCTTTTTTCCTTAAAACTTATAAATAGGCCAGCCCCAATAGTTGCTAAAACCAGGATGCTACATATCAATGAAATAGTTTCACCAATATGATAGGAGCGGGGTTCAAAGCGGAATGCAATTTCATGGGAGCCCTGAGGGACCCTAAGTCCCCTTAGGATATAATTGACCCTGAAATGAGGGGTTTTAACACCATCAATATAAGCATTCCAGCCTTTATCGTAATAAATATCAGAGAAAACAACCAGGCCTTCCTGTTTTGAAGATGAGCTATATACCAGTTCATTTGGTTTGTAGGTGTTAAGCTTGATGGTGGCAAGCGAATCAAAGCTAAATGATTCAATACCATTAATATTTTTGAAACGTTTATCAATGACAGCTGTAGTTGCAGGATTGAAACCGTTGAGGGCATCAATTTCCTGCCGTGGGCTATCAACCCATTTAATCTCCTGAACAAACCATGCATTTCCAAGCGCTCCAGGATTTCTTAATGCTTGTGGCTGGCGGTTTTCATCAGGTTCGATAATGTATTTGGTGTTGAGCATATTAACAACAGCCATATTGTTCTTTGTAAGGTGCTCATTGATCAGGTCCTGGTATCTTTGGAACTTGGCACCATGATAACCCCCAATGGATTTATGGAAATAAGATGTTGTGGCATCGTTAAATGTGTTAACGCTTAAGTTATAAACCCTGTAGTAAGGATCAGGGTCAGCCATGATCTGTTGGTCGGCCTGGGAAGGGGCAAATGGACGTTCTATCTGGCGTTTAGAAACGAAGTTTTCACCGTTAAGGTATCTTTTGTTCACCGGCCACATATCGAGCAACAGGAGGGCTATAAATAAGCCAATGAAAATTGGTTTGTTTATTTTTTTTATAGCAAACAACCATGTAATGAGACCTGCTGATAAGATATAAAGTAAGCTTCGCCATGCATCAGCCTTGAATATGGCTTTACGTGCTGATTCAATACTGGCCATAAAGGCATTTATCTGGCTTGCATATTCGGGATTGCTTTGTTTTTGTGAAGTTAAGCCATCTGTCTCAGCCTGGCTCATGAAGTTGAAGAATACATCAGGGATGAGTGCCAATAAGAGAGTAATCCCGGCAGTAATCCCAAAACCGATAAGCAGAGGTTTACGTTTCTCTTTAAAAATATCAGGTTTTTCGAAGATTTCCTTAAATGTAATCATTGCCAGGATTGGGATTGCCAATTCAGCAATAACCAAAGTCATAGAAACAGCACGGAATTTATCATAAGCAGGCATGACTTTCAGGAAAAAGTCAGTGAGCCACATCATATTTTTTCCCCAGGCGAGGAAGAATGATAAAATAACAGCAGTGAGGATTATCCATTTATATCGGTGTTTAATAACTAATAATCCAATAATGAAAAAGAGCATTACAATGGCACCAGCATAGACAGGACCAGAAGTAAATGGCTGGTCACCCCAATAGTGATTCTGTTGGGCTACTTCATTTTTAAACTGATCCACAGCTTTCATGGCTGTTTCATTATTCCCAAGGGCACCGGTAGCCCCACCTTTCACATTGGGTATTAAGAGCGATAATGTTTCTGATTTGCCATAGCTCCATTGGGTAATATAGCCTTTTTCAAGTCCTTTTGTTTGATCTGCATCATCGGTTTTTAATTCAGAAGGCCCTCTCATTGTATAAGGGGTATATTCCAGGGTCGTATAAAAGTTGGTAAAGTTCATACCAACAGCCAGAATTGCTGCAATTATTAAAACGCCAACAGATTTAAAGAAAGAGGTAGCTCTTTTTTCAACGAAGGCGTAATACAGCTCAAAGAGGCCATAAATAAGAACAAATAAAGCAAGGTAATAGGTAATCTGAAGGTGGTTGGCCTGAAGTTCAAGGCCAAGGGCAATAGTAGCAAGTATTCCTCCCCAGAGATACCGGCCTTTTATCGTGAGTATGATACCCGCAAGGACGGGAGCCATGTATGCAATAGCCAAAGCTTTTGTATTATGTCCGGCTTCAAGGATTATAAAGTGATAGGAAGAAAACGCAAAGGCAATGGAGCCCGCAGCAGCCACCCAGGGTGAAGCACCTAAAACCAGCATCAGGACAAAGAACCCTATGAAATATAAGAAAACTTTATCAGCAGGGTGGGGTAGCCCTAAAGTAAGGGCTTTGTGCAGGTAATAGTTAAGATTGTGTTTATGCACAACAGAAATCTGGTAAGCCGGCATGCCCCCAAACATAGCATTTGTCCAAAGAGCTTCCTTCCCGGTTTCTTCACGGTAATTATTAATTTCTTCCGACATGCCTTTAAACTGCATGATATCCGACTGAAATATCCTTTTGCCCTCAAGCAGGGGATTCAGATATGATAATGTCAATACAAGGAAGAGTGCAATGATTCCCAGATAGGGTAGTGCTTTTTTAAGGGTAGAAGTGTTCATTTTTGATGCTTTTGTGTTATAAGCTGATCCTGTGAAAGATATGAATCAGGAAAAACATAATATGTTCAGTTTTTATTGTCTGTTAAGCAATTACTGCATGACAACAAAAACAGGCTACAAAAATAACAAATGAATTGAGGTAATTCAAAAATTTAAACCTTCAAGGTGCTTAATTTTATCCCTTTTGCCAAATATTTTTTCCAAATGGCAAATAAGCATTTAGGGAAGAGAGAATGGTTTTAATAAAAAAAAAGGAAATTCATTAAAGGATTTATGAATAAAAATAATGATAAAATATCTGATCAGGAAAGAATATTACTCCTTGATTTCTTCAAAATCAACATATTCTCCAATATCATCAAGCGTTTTCTGGCTGTGTTTTTTTTCGGTGTTCTGATAGGATGGGCCTGAAGATTT
Organism: uncultured Bacteroidales bacterium; assembly: GCA_964387795.1. Lineage (GTDB taxonomy): Bacteria > Bacteroidota > Bacteroidia > Bacteroidales > UBA7960 > CAYLYP01. Next base: position 55,572 of record CAYLYP010000011.1, on the reverse strand, counting down.
GCTTTCAGGATTGAAACCTTGATATTGTTGATAGAACTTTTTCTGTGTCCTTTTAACAAACCAACGCAACAAAACGGGTAGGATATAATATGCAAACAACCTGAAGAGGAGGTAAATTAAAATGAAAGTACCAATGATTTCCAACATGACATTAACTAAGTAAGTGAATTACAAATTTAAACAAAAAGCAAAAGCAATACAGATGTTTTTGGAGCCATTGAGGGTTAAAAAAACAAAAACAAAAGGAAGAAAGCAGGATGCTTCTTCCTTTTGTTGCCTTTTGAGGTCAAAATATTTTTTCAGGACATATGCTTGTTCTTGATCATCAGAAAAAGATGAAGGAACAAAACACAAATAAAAAAAAACGTACTGATATGAAACTCTATTTGTGAGTTTTTTCGTCAGAAACGGTTAGTCTTTTTCTTCCTTTTGCCCTTCTGGAAGCCAATACCCTACGGCCATTAGCAGTAGCCATTCTCTTACGAAATCCGTGTTTGTTCTTCCTTTTTCTTACTGAAGGTTGATATGTTCTTTTCATTACTCTGAAAAATTAGCTGTTATAAATTCAAAAACCACTCAGATACTTAATTTCCGTTTTGCTTATTTACCCCAAACATGCAATTCGGACTGTTTCCATTAATACAGAAATATATCCCCGTATTTTTGGGACTGCAAAGATAGGCTTATTTTCAAAAAAAGCAAAAGGAGCCTTATAATTTTTTTTGAAAAAAAACAGCCGGGTAATTAAAACCGGCTGTTTTCTTTGATAAATAAAGCTTTAGGCATGATTTTTCAGAGGTGCATTTTTTAATGTCTCTAATAGAAAATCATAAAATAAGCCTACAGTTTTAATATTTACTTTCTCATCAGGTGAGTGGGGATGACGAATGGTAGGGCCAAAGGATATCATATCCAGGTTAGGATAAACACCTCCAATGATACCGCACTCAAGGCCGGCATGAATTACTTTCACTTCAGGGGTTTTTCCGAATTTAGCTTTATAGCCTTCTGTCATCGCCTTTAAGATTGGAGAATCTACGTTGGGCTTCCAACCGGGGTAAGAACCTGAATGTTCAATCATATCTGCATTGGCCATTTCAAAAACAGAACGTATCATCTGTCCCAGTTCTTCTTTTGCTGAATCAACACTTGAGCGTTGTAAGGCAGCTATCTGGATAACACCTTTATCTGATTTTACAATTGCAAGGTTGTTACTTGTTTCAACAACACCTGGCATATCGGCTACCATACGGCTTACTCCATTAGGGCATGCATAAATGCTGTTCAGAAGGTTACGTGTGGTTTTGGCATCCATTACAAATGCAGGCATGTTTGTATTGCTCATTGTTATTGCCATATCAGGCTCAACGCTTTTATACTCGTTAAGTATTTCGGCAACAAGCTTATCGAAACATTTTTTAAATTTTGCTGTTTCTTCTTTTGGCAATGTGGTGATTGCAATAGCTTCACGTGGAATGGCATTTCTAAGGCTACCGCCTTCAATAGATGCCAGTCTTAGTTTATGTTCGCGGAAGCCATGCCATAGTATGCGATTGATAAGTTTATTGGCATTGCCACGGCCAAGGATAATATCAATACCTGAGTGGCCACCTTTTAATCCTTTAACATCAATCCTGAAAGCTTCTGATCCGGCTGGAATAGCTTCTTCTTTATATTTAAATTCCACAGTGGTGTCCATGCCACCAGCGCATCCGATATACAATTCGCCTTCATCTTCAGAGTCAAGGTTCATCAGGATGTCACCTTTTAAAAATCCTGCCTTAAGGTTGAAAGCACCAGTCATGCCGGTTTCTTCATCAATAGTGAAAAGGCATTCGATAGGGCCATGAACAAGGCTTTTATCTTCCAGAACAGCCATGGCAGCAGCAGAACCAATACCATTATCAGCACCGAGGGTTGTTCCTTTTGCTTTTACCCATTCGCCATCAATAAAAGGTTTGATAGGATCTTTTTCAAAATCATGTGCAGTATCATTATTTTTTTGGGGAACCATATCAAGGTGTCCCTGCAGGATAATGGTCTGACGGTTTTCCATACCCGGGGAAGCAGGCTTGCGGATCAATACGTTTCCAATTGGATCTGTAAGGGTTTCAAGACCCAGGTCTTTACCAAACTTAACAACGTATTCAGCAATAGCTTTTTCCTTTTTTGAAGGGTGGGGGATATTGCATATTTGTTCAAAAATGCGCCAAACGGCTTTAGGTTCCAAAGAACTTAATACATTACTCATTTTATTTATTTTTTAAGGATTTCATTAAAAGTTATCAGGTCGCGTTGGTATAACTGCGACATATATTTTGTTACCCTTTCGTGGGCAGGGTGTATTTTCTCATGGAAGTGCAGGCTGAGTTCCTGACATATCTCATCAACGTTTTTGGTCCCATCCATTAGTTTCCAGGTTGCAGAGCCAAGTTCATCAAGGTTAAGGTTGAAGTTTTTCTTTAAATGTCGGGCAGGAACAAGGAAGTACCAGAATTTCTCCTCGAATTTAGGGATTAAAACATTTACAAGCCCTTCTTCTGTATGTTCCCACTGATATCTGACAATGGGATGTAGTTCAAGGAAGTTCGCACTTTTGAGTATTTTTCTTCTTTTAAAAAAGCTCTGGTTTTTAAGCATAATCAACGGTTGGTTTGAAGGATTAACGGATTGATAGCCGAAGTATTGCCCGGCTATCAATCCGTTATTGAAATAATTATTTTTTTAATGGCCGCCTGCCGATGGTGTTGCAGGGTCATCTGGTTTGCCAGCAGTCTTCAATGGGACAAATATCAACACAAGGGCAACCAAAACAACAATCACAGAAGCGATGCTGAATGGAGGGTTTTTAAAGAACGAAAAGAGTTCGAGTTCTGCAAAAGCAAAGCCTGCGAACAAAAGTCCAATAAGGGCTTCACCGGCAATAAAGCCGGCAGCAAGCAATACTCCCGTGTTTTCAACCCTTGTTTTTTGTCCTTCATTGAGTTTGCGTTTTTTACCAATCATATCAAGGATCCCTTTAATAAGCCCGCCTACAAAGATAGCAAATACGGTTCCGAAAGGCAGGTACATCCCAACGCTGATGAGCATAGGGCTCCCGGCCTGGATCAGTATCAATGCAAGGCCCATAAGCATTCCAACAATTATAAGGGGCCAGGTCATATCTCCTCCAACAATACCTTGTGAAAGCATAGCCATAAGGCTTGCCTGTGGGGCAGGCAATTCCTTGCTCCCAAAGCCTCCCTGATAGCCTTCGCGTATTCCTGTAGCCACATCACCTTCGTGAAGGATAAACAATGGGATAAACAAAACAGCACTTGCTATCACAACCCCGATAATATCCCCTACCTGCATTTTCCATGGTGTCCCGCCAAGGATATGGCCAACTTTTAAATCCTGAAGCATCTCACCAGCTACAGCAGCAGAAACACAAACAATGGCAGCAACACCTAAGACCGCAGCTACCCCTTCCTGTCCTGTTGCCCCAAGGGCTGCAAGGATAATAGCTGTAACAACCAGGGCTGTTAATGTTAATCCTGATATAGGATTGTTACTTGAACCCATGATACCCACAAGATAACCTGATACGGCAGCAAAGAAAAATGCCAGGATTATCATCACTGTGGCAGCCACAAAGGCAATGAGTATTGAAGTATGGAAGATGAAAAAAGTAATTGAGAAAGTAGCTATTGCCACAAGGGCTAAACCAATAAGTATCCATGTGAATTTAAGGTCCCTTTCTGTTCTTTCAACAGTAACCCCTGCACCGGCAGCAGCTTTTTTTACATCACTTATCGAACGGCTGATCCCTGTAAATAAGCTCTTACGCATCCTGTAAAGTGTATACGTAGCCCCGACAAGCATTCCGCCAATAGCGATAGGCCTAACGATGCGTTGCCATACTTCCATTGCTGTTGCACCACCATCTCCTGGATAATTGGGAGTAATAAAATACTGAATGATGGGTGTTAATAATCCCCATGCAAGTAAACCTCCTCCAAAAGCCAGAGAAGCAAGTTTGGGTCCTATGATATATCCCACACCCATATAAGCAGGGCTTATTTTTGGAGAGTTGAGCAATAAACCGCCTTCCCCTATAAAACTACTGCCAGGGATTGTTTGTTTTACAAATACGATAAACTTAGACCATGCTGTGGCAAAAAACTTCAATTCTCCCAATGATTTGATTAACGCACCACCAATCATTGCCAGAAATAAATATTTACTGCCCCCTGTACCACTCTGACCTGCTTTGTGGATTTCACTTGCAGCAACAGATTCAGGGAAAGGTAACTCGGTATCTTCAACCATGATACGACGGAGCAGTGCAACAAACAAAATACCTAAAATACCACCAACAATCATTATTAATGCCGATACTGCATAGTTGCCAGGAGTATAAAACTCAGGCCATATCCCCGCAATAAAAAATGCCGGCAGGGTAAATATAGCACCTGCTGCTACTGATTCCCCAATGGAACCAACAGTCCTGGCCATGTTCTCTTCAAGTATGCTGCCCTTAACAGCCCTTAAGATTGCCATTCCAATAACTGCCGCCGGATAAGTAGCAGCAATTGTCATCCCGGCTTTCAGGCCCAAATAAGCATTGGCAGCCCCTAATATCACGCACATCACCAACCCTATTAGTAAGGCTTTAAAGGTGAACTCGGCCATATTGGTCTCCGCAGAGATAAAAGGCACGAATTTTTTTTGTTCTGACATAATTCCTCCTTTTTATATTGTTGTATCTTTTTTTTTGACATGGCGAAATAAACGATTTTTTTTCAATCTACAATGATAATAAGCCAAAAACAATAGCTCTTTCTTATAAATTGTTATTATTGTTCGCTTAGCCTGCTACTCTTTGTTCATTGCCAGATAAACAACTTTCTTTGTTTCAAAGAATGTTTCACTGAAATAATCAGTTATTGGGACAATCTGATGGCTGAAATGCTTTAACTCTTTTATTTCTTCCTCAATATCTCCTCCTTTAAGGTATATCATTCCATTTGGGATAGCGTGGTTGTTGAGGGGCTTGAATTTCCCTTTTATCCATGCTGAAATCTGGGGCAAGGTAGTAACGGCACGGCTTACCACAAAATCATATTTCTCTTTGATGTCTTCCGCACGTGAATGGGCTGAACTTACATTTTTTAATTGTAAAACCTGACAGATTTCATTAACAACTTTAATTTTCTTTCCGATACTGTCAACAAGATGAAATTGGGTTTCGGGAAACATGATAGCAAGAGGGATACCCGGGAATCCTCCACCAGTTCCCACATCAAGTATTTGTGCTCCCGGCTTGAAGCTTATAAAACGGGCTATGGCCAGTGAATGAAGGATGTGATGGATTTCAAGGTTTTCTATATCCTTCCTTGAAATGACATTAATCCTTTCATTCCAATAGGTGTATAATGGGATGAGCTCTTCAAATCCTGACTTTTGCTCCTGGCTTAAATTAGGGAAGTATTTTTCTATTAACATTCTTCTGTTGGGTTTTAATATGCAAAGATGCTAAAAAAAGCTATTTTTGTAAACAGGAATTTACAACAAAACGTAAACTGAAAACTGATGTATATGCGAAAACTGCTTTTAATGAGCCTTTTATGTGTACTTATGGGCTTTAACCTTAAGGCACAAGAAAAATATTCAGTATCACAATATATTGAAACATATAAATGGATTGCCATTGAGGAGATGCACCGTACCGGGATTCCTGCCAGTATTAAGATGGCTCAGGGTATCCTGGAATCAGGCTTTGGAAATTCTGACCTTGCAATGGAGGCAAATAACCATTTTGGGATTAAATGTCATAACGGCTGGGAAGGACCTACTTTTCATAAAGATGATGATGCCAAGGATGAGTGTTTTAGGAAGTATGCTGATCCTGGTCAGTCTTTCCGTGACCATTCAGAATTCCTAAAGTCCCGTGAGAGGTATGCATTTCTTTTTCAGCTTGATCCGCGTGATTATAAGGCATGGGCGAATGGGCTAAAACAGGCGGGTTATGCTACCAATCCCAAGTATCCGCAGCTATTGATAAAGACCATTGAAGAGAATAAGCTTTTTGAACTGGATAAAGTTGGCCCTTTAGAGGCTGAAAATGAAAGTTCAAAGGCTAATAAATCTAATGGACAAAGGTCTGATGATGGATTTTCTGCAACATCTTCCAGCCAATCAGTCCGAAGTGAATTTGGTATGATACCTATGCCCGGCCCCCGTGAGATATTTATCAATAACAGGGTCAAATATATTGTTGCTCGTAGAGGCGATACCATTGAAAAGCTTGCTGAAGAGATGGGAATGGCGAAATGGCAGTTTATCAAATATAACGAGCTGGAATTAAGTTCCGGGTCAATAAAAGAAGGCCAAACGCTTTATATCCAGCCAAAACGCCGTAAAGCAAAAGCCCCATATCATATTGTCCAGCCAGGAGAGAATGTTTATTCTATCTCACAGGTGTATGCCGTTAAAACAAAATACATTTATAAACTCAATAAAATGATACCTGGCGAAGAACCATCAATAGGCCAAAAACTGTTATTGAGATAGCACAATTGGTGTTCTCTGCATTATCTTTTTAATATATAATGGAAAGAAGGCAATGGTATTGTTGCCTTTTTTTTATGATATTATCTGGAAGAATAGAATTTCATTAGAAAGGCTTTTTGCTTCTTATTAGTTTGAATAATTCATATTTGATTGATTGCCAAAATACATTTTGATTTTTTGATTGTAGTTTAAAAAATATGGTTCGTTAATACAAATGAAGCTCCTTTGATATTACAGTATTTGAAAGATTGTTTAAACTTTCATTGTCCGTTATTGAACAACGTTTGTGCATGTTCGGACATAGTTTAATTAATTTTTTTTAATTGGTTAAATGTTAATGTTCTGTAATTTAATTATTTATTTCAATTGGCATCTGGTTTGAATTGTTGAAATAAAAGTGATATCTATGTTGTATTATTATATAAAACTGGCAGTACGGAGTATTTTTAAGCGCAAAGGTTTTTCTGCCCTGAATATTTTTGGTCTTTCAATCGGTCTTGCCTCCTGCATGATGATAACCCAATATGTTAGCTTCAATAGGAGCTATGACAGGCATTCTGAATTAAGTAAAAATGTATATAGGGTTCAGTATTCACGGTGGTCTGATGTGGGTGAAAAGGTAAGTTTTGCCTCTGCAACACCAGTGATAGGGCCTGCAATCAGGGAGACTTTTCCTGAGGTAGCATCAATGGGGAGGGCATACAAAGTAGAGGGCGTATTTTTTTATGAAGGACGTAGTTTTGATGAAAACCGTGTTTTCTATGGAGAAGCTCCTTTGTTTGAAATGCTAGGCTATGATATCCTTAAAGGGGATATTAAAAACAATTTTGACTTTCCGGCTAAGATTGCATTATCAGAATCAGTAGCCCGGAAATATTTTATGGATGCCGACCCCATTGGGAAAGTGGTATATTGGAATAAAAAGACCCCATTGGAAGTAGTGGCAGTGTATTCAGACCCATTGCCAAATATGCATTTTAAGTCGGACATATTTATTTCGCTCCAGACCTGGGTGCAGCAAAGCCCTGAAATATTTACTTCAGGATGGTTATACAGTGGTTTTTACACCTATATTTCTTTAAAGGAAGGCAGTGATCCCTTAAAAATTGAGGATGGGATTGCCGGATATGTGAATGATAATTATGGGGAAGCCCTCAGTGAGGGTGGAATAGATATGGGGTTTAAACTTCAGCCCCTGACAGGGATACATCTTGGATCCCATTTGATGCATGAAATAGAACCAAATGGAGATAAAGCTTCGGTTGATTTTCTTGAAATCATAGCCTGGTTTATTCTTATCATTGCCTGGGCTAATTTCTTTAACCTTTCAACAATTGCTGCTATTCAAAGGCTTAAGGAGTTAGGCATGAGAAAAGTAAGCGGAGCTTCAAATGGCAGACTGTTTAGTCAACTATTAATTGAATCAGCAGTAATAAATACATTGGCAATATTGCTGGCATTGGCAATCTATGAAATATCATCCTTGTTTTTCTTCCCATTTGCAGCTTTGCCCGAAGGGCTTAGTCTTTGGCAGCAGGGCTGGTTTTATGCTATGATTGGTATTGCTTTAGTCGTCGGGACTTTTTCTGCCGGGATATATTCTGTTGTAAGAATTTCATCGTCAAATCTGTTAGGTATCCTAAAAGGTAGTGTTGGCGGAAAAAGCAGGGGGGCAACAACAAAAAAAATGCTTGTCGGATTTCAGTTTATAATATCAATCTTGTTATTGGTTGCTACGGTGGGCGTTTATCGACAATATAAATTCATATCAGGACATGAGCTTGGGTTTCAGCTTGATGGAATGATGGTTGTGAAAGCACCATTGGTTACAGATTCAATTTATGCCTCCAGGGCTGTTTCTTTTAAAAATCATTTTAAAGGGCAGAGTGAAATCAAGGGGCTGTGCTTTTCATCTGTTATACCTGGTCTCCCTAATATGTATAACCGTGGCGGGGTTTATCGATACGGGGATAACTATACCAGTGGAAAAAACTACAGGGTAACTGAAGTTGATAAAGATTTTTTTGATGTTTTTGGTATTAAAATTATTGCAGGAGAAGGCTTTACTGGTAATCCTGAAAAAGATGCCGAACTATTGCTTATTAATGAGTATGCCGTATGGTGGATGGGATGTAAATCGGCTGATGAAGCAGTTGGGACAAAGCTTGTCTTTGAAAATGAGGTTAAAACCATCAGTGGGGTTGTTCGTGATTTTTATCAGTTAACACCAAAGGAAGCACTTGAACCACAGATTTTTAAACTACCACTGCGCAATAAAGGTTTTTATACTTTTAACATTGGAACAACTTCTCCTGAAAGGGCATTGCCATTGATAAAGAGTGCTTATGAGAAGTGGTTCCCTGATAATCCCGTTGAAGCCTTCTTCTTAAAAGATTATTATAATGAGCAATTTAAACAGGAGCAGCGTTTCGGGACTGTTTTTGGATTGTTTTCAATACTGGCATTATTAATTACCTTGATGGGCTTGATGGGCCTTTCGGCCTGGCATATTGAGCAAAAACGTAAAGAAATCGGGATACGTAAAGTCTTGGGGGCTTCAGATGCCTCAATATTTCGGATGTTGTTTTCTGCTTACCTGATTTTATGGGTTATTGCTTCATGTGTTGCATTGCCTGTTGGAGGCTGGTTTCTACAGCGTTGGCTTGAGGGCTTTGCTTTAAGGATTGAATTAAATATAATTATATTTATTGTCCCCTTGGCAATCGTTCTTTTTGTGGCAACAATCACTGTCTGGTGGCAGTCCCGAAAGGCTATTGCACTTCATCCGGTGGATGCTATCAGGTATGAGTAAATAGTTACAGATTTATATTTAGTTTTATTTTTCTTTCCTTGCTTTAATGCTTTAGATGAATTATATTTATATTTGGATTTTAGTTCAAAATGTTTAGATTAAAACAATTATGTGGTGTTTGTAATGCTGCGCTAAAAATCACATCAAATGAAGCTTTCCCTTTTTCAAAAGTCAATCCTTACAATAGCAGTAACGATGATTGGCAACCATGTGTGCTTATGTCAGGTTGCACCTGAAGTTAAAAATCTTGTGCCTTGGGATTATATCACCGAATCCGTATCAAAAAATTCAGGTGTAATCATGGGGATTGAATCGTATGTTAAAGTTTCTATCTCTGCTGATATCCTGGATACCGATGCCTGCACGAGTGAATCAATTTCTTCCAACGGGCTTTCAATGGATTATATGTGGTTTAACACTAATGATGAAACTGGAAAGATGATGCTTAAAATGCACAGCGATCTTAATGGCATTGAACAAGAAAAAGAGAATTTCAAGCTGGATGATGCTACAGAGGAAGAATTTATGGGTGGAACAATTTGGGTTATTGCAAGCATCAAAGATTGTATCAATGAAATATCAGGCCCAACCGGAAAAACTGAATATAATACACGTATGAGGTATTTCGGATTTAACGGTACTACTATAGCGAAAATTGAGGTTCATTGCGATTGTAAGCCAGATAAAGTCAAACAAATCATTAAAAATACCCTTCAGCTTTCCAACGAATTTGATTTCTCTGTACTAAAAAACACTGTGAAGACCTATTAATGAATTGATTTTTATTTTATTGCTTGATGTAAGACTGTTTGAAAAAAAATAAGATACAGCTTTTTGCACCCTGTATCTTATTTTTTTGTTTAATAAAGTGAGTCTAAAATCAGCTTAAGCTGTTGCTTTACAGTTTTTTGAAATTCCTTATAATCACCCGGATATCTTCTGTTGAGGAAACAAATCAATAATCCGATCGAAATCAGGTTTAACTGGCTGCAAACCTGAGCTGCCTGTTGAGGTGTGAGCTTTTGTTTTGTTATGCAATAATCCCATTCTTCTTTTGCAAAGTTGCCTGGCATTTGTGCAATTATCTCTGAAACCTCAGGCTTAGTGCTTATATCCGACATCTTTTCGAGATAAAACAATTCAAAAATACCGGGATATTCAATAAAATAGTTTATGAACCCTGTATATACAGCTTCTATGCCTTCCTTTCCGGCTTTTTTCCCTTCTTTGTGTGTATTGATATATGCTCCGATTTCTTCCTGAAACTCTTTTACACACTCAAATATCAAATCCTTGGCATCCCTGAAATAGTTGTATAAGGTTGCATACGAATACCCGGCCTGACTGGCTATGTTTCTTACACTTACTGCTTTAATACCTTCGGCTTTGATAATCTCTTTCGTGGCCTGTACAAAGTATGACTTCATACGTTGCTCCTGTAATTCTTTATTTGTGCTCATGAATTTTAAATATTAGCATTGTTGCAAATAATTAACAGTGCAAATATAGTTAACAATGTTAACATGACAAAATATATCCAGATATTTTTTTACAAATAATTATAACGATTATCTTTTAATGACTTCCAGGAAAGTTAATTGGATGTGTAAGGTATTTAAAATGAAATGATTCACATCAATAGCAGATAAGTACAATGCTAAATGATTTTTTTAGGAAGACAGTAATAATTAAGGCTAAATTTGCACGAATAAAGTTCAAGAAGTATTTAATATAATAATATGGACATTTATCCATGGGGCAACCATCGCAGGTTTCATTCCTGGTCGTTATTTTCAGAAAAGGAGTTTGGCATGAGGGTTCAAAAAGTAAGCCTGAATGTTGGATTTTCATGCCCAAACCGTGATGGTTCAATAGGGTATGGGGGATGTGCATTTTGTAATAACCAGGGTTTTAATCCTTCCTATTGTCATCCTGAAAAAGGAGTAAAACAACAACTTGAAGAAGGTATTGAATTTTTAAAAAAGAGATACAAAGGCACCAGCAAATTCCTTGCTTATTTCCAGGCTTATAGCAATACTTATGGTTCGATAGATTATTTGCAGGAAAAGTATTCAGAGGCATTGTCCTATCCTGAGGTTGTTGGTATTATTATCGGAACACGGCCAGATTGTGTAGATGAAGAAAAACTGGACTATCTGGCAGAACTTTCAAAAAAAACTTTTGTGTCTGTTGAATATGGGGTTGAAAGTATCTATGATAAGACGCTTCAAATTGTTAACCGGGGGCATGACTTTAATTGTTCAAAAGTGGCAATTGAAATGACTGCCAAAAGAGGCCTTCATACAGGTGTTCATATGATATTGGGCCTGCCTGGTGAAAGCAGGGATATGATGATTGAACAAACGGATGTTTTATCAGCGCTTCCTATTCAAAGTATAAAATTTCATCAGCTTCAGATTGTTAAGGGAACACGTTTTGAGAACATCTATCATGAAAAGCCTGATTATTTTCAGTTTTTTGATTTTCATGAATATGTTGATCTGGTAATAGATATTGCCGAGCACCTGAACCCGGATATCGCTATTGAACGATTTAGCGGGGAAGTTCCCCCGGAATATAATGTTGGTCCCAGATGGAATGCCGGCAGGGCTGATCAGGTTTTGCAAAAGATAGAGAAAAGATTTATTGAACGGGATACATGGCAGGGCAGGCTTTATAATATTTGATGGCTGATTTCACCTTTATGATTGTCTTTTTTTATAAACCGGACACCAAAGAATTTGAATTAAAATGCTTTATTCATAAAATGACTGATTAAGAAATACTCAAAAAAAATTAATTATACATTCATTTGTCCTGCTTTCAAATAAAACCTTTTTCATCGAAATAGCTAATTGATTGAATAAGCTCATTATGCCTTTGCTGACGATGATTATTTAAAAAAAATAAAAAATAGTGGAATACCTAAACCAAAGATGTTGGATTATTTATAAATTTATGCGTACAAATTTTGTATCCATTTCTATCATTACAAAATAAAATTTATGGCTCTTCAAAAGAATGCTATTATCCTGGTCCCGGTAGATTTTACCGAGGTTGCTGATTTTGCCGTTGACCATGCTGTTAATATGGTTTTACTGTCAGGCGGAAAAGTTGTATTGCTTCATGTTATAAACCGCGATACTGAAAAAACCCACAGCCTTTCAGATTCAGTTGAGCAGGCTGTGACAGATAAACTCATTGCAATAGAACGAAGAATAAAGGAAACCTATTCGGTTAACGCTGAACATTTGACGGTAGCGGGTAGTATCTTTACGGCTATTGGGGACACAGCCGATTCAATTGGGGCCAATATGATTGTGATGGGCACACATGGTAAAATGGGCATTCAACATATTGTTGGGAGCTATGCCTTTAAAGTCATTACCGGGACAAAGGTTCCAATTATGGTGGTAAAGAAAAAAAGCTTTGGTGCAGGATATAAAAACATCATGATCCCTTTGGATTTTACAAAACGTATCGCAAAAAAAGTATCCATGGCCATTGAAATTGGTAAGTATTTTAATTCTCATATTCGATTGGTTTCGGTTCTTGAATCAAACAGGAGGATCCAAAAGTTGTTGATTCAGGCTGAGATGAAACAGGTAAAGGCTGCCATTGAAAAAGAAGGTTTGGAATGCTCTGCCATTATAATCCCAAAAAATGATAACCCTGTATATAAAAATATTATTGACTATGCCGACAACAATAGCATGGATCTGATGATGATAATGACACAGGAAGAACGCGATTTTAGAGATTTTTTTATGGGCTCAAATGCAAGCGAGATTATTGATAAAGCTGAAATGCCTGTCATTACAATTACCCCGGGCTATGAGTTTAAAGGAAATCTTTATTTTGATGTGTTTGACATCTTAAGAAGATGATGAAAATGATAATTTAAAAAAAAGACATCCTTATTTTTTTAAAAAATTGTATTGTTAATATAGTAATTTATGAGCTGGCAAATCTCAGAATAATTTATGAATAATATTTGTGTGTATTGTGCTTCAAGCGAGCGTTTGAAAGAAGGATATAAGGCTGCTGCCAGGGATTTAGGCCAGATTATTGGGCAACAGGGTAAGACTTTGGTGTACGGTGGCACAAATATTGGCTTAATGGGAGAGGTGGCAAGGACTACAAAAATATTTGGCGGACAGGTCATTGGTGTTATTCCCCAGCTTATTTATGATAGGGGAATATGCAATCTTCAGGCTGATGAAATTATCATTACTGAAGACATGAGACAACGAAAAGCTACAATGGAAAAAAAAGCAGATGCTTTTATTGCTTTGCCCGGTGGATTCGGGACTCTTGAAGAAGTTTCGGAAATCATAACCCATAAGCAACTACAATACCATCAAAAACCTATTGTTTTTTTAAATACAGAGGGTTTTTATGACCCATTAAACGATTTCTTTGAGCACCTTTACCTTAATGAATTTGCAAGACCTGCTTTCAGGGCTTTGTATCATTTTGCTCATTCTCCGGAAGATGCTATGGACTATCTGGATAATTATACCTGGAACGGATTGGAAAATAAGTGGAACTAATCTTTTTTTTGCATTTTTTTTTCCTTACTTTTAACGCATGAAAGCCATGTAATTGTTCCTTAAAATAAAGCTTAACGATATGGAAAAGGGACCTGGGATTTTAGTTGCAGTTGATTTTGAGGAGCCTTCGGAGTATGGTGTTGAACAGGCATGTATGATAGCCAGATTGTTCGATGCTCCAATCACCCTGCTCTGTGTTATGGAACAGGTTGGTCTCTTTAGCCGTCTGTTTTCATCTGAGGAAAACCTTAACAGGTATATGGATAGGGTAAGGCAACGATTTGATGAAGTTGAAAAACTTTCACGTGATATTGCTTCCCGCTTTGATGTTGAAGTATCATTTATTGTTGAAAAAGGCAAAGTTTACGAAAAAATACTTTATACTGCCCGTGAACTTGATTCTTTAATGATTGTTATGGGCCATGCCAGCCAGGCTAATATCCGCCGGAAGGGTTTTCTGGGCAGTAATGCTTATAATGTAATCAGCCAGGCTCCTTGTCCTGTTTTTATTACAAAAGGCTTTAGGCCTTATTCCGGTTTCAAGAATATCCTTCTCCCCCTTGATTTCACAAAACAAACAAAGAAACAGGTTCAAAAAGCAATCGAGTTTGGGAGTTTTTTCCAGTCAACAATGCACATTTTATCTGTTCTTGAAAACGAAAATGCGGTTGGTAAGCTGTTAAAACAGGTGCAGATGAACCAGGTTAAAAAGGCTCTTGAGAAAAATGGATTGACTTGTACTACCAATCTTGTGAAAAATGACTCATCTTCTGCTGCAAGAGTTATTCTGGATCATAGCATGCTCCTGGGCTGTGATTTGATTATTGTAATGACCCAGCAGGAACATAAAGCTAATGAGTATTTCTTAGGCAGGACTGCCCAGGAAATTATTCATGCCTCAACAATCCCTGTTCTCAGTGTGCTACCTTCTGCTATTATTAAACATGGTTTTTTTAGATCGGTTGTTGACCCATTAAACCTTTCTGAAAGGATTTAATTTATTCTTTTCTGCTTTACCTGGAAAACTTTCCTGTTTTTTTTAAACATCGCTTGGTTTTATTTGTTATAAAAATAAAATATTTATTATGACAAATCTAGAAACCATTAGCCTTCCTGATTTTAACAATACAAAACTTGCTTTTCGACACCGGAGCCTTAAAGAATTAAGGAGGATGCATATTATGTTCAGTCTGGTTGGGAGCCCGTTTTTAGTTAAAGCTGGTGAAAGGGCTTTAAGGCTTGCAAATATGATGCACTTTCCTGTAAACTGGATTTTGAAACCTACAATATTTAAACATTTTTGTGGAGGTGAAAACATTGAAGAATGCCAGTCAACCGCAAAAATTTTGTTCAATAATAATGTTAAGTCAATACTTGATTATTCAGCTGAAGGCAGTGAGAAGGAGGAGGATTTTGAGGCTACAAAAAATCATATCTTACAAACAATTGAAGCAGCATCAAAAAACAATTATTCGCCTTTTGCTGTTTTCAAAATGACGGGCATTGCAAGCTTTTCATTATTGGAAAAACTTAGTTCCGGAGAAATGCTTTCTGTTAAGGATCAATCAGATTATGTAAAACTGAAACAACGACTTGAAGAAATATTTTCAACTGCTGCTATGCTTGGAATCCCTGTTATGGTGGATGCCGAAGAATCCTGGATTCAGGGTGCTATTGATTCGCTGGTTGTTCAAATGATGAAAAAATATAACAGAGAAAAAGCAATTGTCTTTAATACTTTGCAGATGTATCGGATTGACAGGCTTGATTGGTTGAAAAATCTGATTCGTGAGGCAAAAAGCCTTGGTTTTTTTCCCGGGATAAAGTTTGTTAGGGGCGCTTATTGGGAAAAAGAAATCCTCAGGGCTAAGAAATCCAACTATCAGATACCTGTGTTTGAGAACAAAAACCATACGGATGATGCTTTTGATAATGGCGTTGTTGTGGCATTAGAAAACAATGACTTACTTGCTGTTTGTATTGCAACACATAATGAAATTAGCTGTATGAAAGCTGTTTTAAAAATGAGGGACTTGAATCTAACCCCTGCAACATCAGGGGTGTATTTCTCACAATTGCTTGGGATGAGTGACCATATTAGTTTCAATCTTGCTTCTTTAGGTTATAATGTAGCCAAATATGTGCCTTATGGCCCGGTAAAAAAGGTTATTCCTTATCTTATCAGAAGGGCACAGGAAAACACCTCGGTTGAAGGTCAGTCAGGAAGGGAATTAAGCTTGATTGTTAAGGAACTTGAAAGAAGGAAAGATTGATTTAGCGGGACGACAAAACAATAAACAGGGTGCTTGAAAAAAGATAAATGCAATTAAAAAGGGAAAACAATTTTTTTTGTTTTCCCTTTTTTGCTATTAAGCTTTTTGGTGATAATGATTAGATTTTTATTCCTAATACAAGGATGTCATCGATTTGTTCATTATTTCCCCGCCATTCAAGATGGGTTTTGTAAAGGATTTGTTTTTGTTCTTCAGCAGGTTTATCATGGATGTTTATTAGCAATTGCCTGAAAGGCTTTGACATAAACATCTGGCCGTTAGCGCCTCCAAACTGGCTGATGAAACCATCTGAAAAGAAATATAATGCATCATTCTTTTTTAGGTCAATGAAATGGCGCTTAAAGGTTCCATTGTCATTTTTGAAGGTGCCAATTGCTGTCTTGTTTGGTTCGTATTCGATAATTTCTCCATTTCTGACCATTAAGAGTGGGCTGTTGGCTCCTGAGTATTCAGCAATCATATCTTCAGGATCTATTATTGCAATGGCAATTTCCATCCCGTCTTTTTGTTCTGTTTTTATGCCTTCAGGATACAATGCACTATTAAAATAGTTCTTTAACCTGGAAAGGATTTTATCTGATTCGATAGTGTTTTCAATAGTAACAATCTGAATAAGAAATGATATTCCCAACATGCTCATAAAAGCTCCTGATACACCATGTCCGGTGCAATCCGCTACAGCAACAATTACCTTGTTGTTTCTTTGGGTAATCCAGTAAAAGTCACCACTAACAATATCTTTGGGCATAAACAGGATAAAATGTTCGGGCAGGAGTTGTTTTACCATATCTAATGAAGGGAGTATCGCATTCTGGATCCGACTCGCATATCTAATCCCATTTGTAATCTGTATTTTCTGGTCAGTAATCAATCGGTTTTTCTCAAGTAACTCATTGGCAATTTTCTTTTTATGCTGGTAAAACCTAAAGAGCACAAATGACAGTATAGATACAATTATCAAACTTGCAGCGATAATGGACAGTATGACTTTTTGCCTTGTTATTGTGATGTCCTGAAGCTCTTTTTCTTTGATAAATAATTCTATCTGGTTTTGTTTCTTTTCTGATTGATAGATTGCCTCCATCCTGGTTATTTGCTCATGTTTTTCACTGTTCATTAAAGAATCATTGAATTCTTTAAATGACTTATGCTTTTCAAGCGCTTGTTTAAAGTCCCCCTTTTTTTCATAAGAAAATGAAAGATGGTTGTAAGCATTGCGTATCTCCTTAATGATGCCAAGCTCTTTTGCAATCTCAATGCTTCTGATAGCAGTATTGATTGCCAGATCATACTTTTTTTGTTTATTGTACAAACCGGCAAGGTTAGCAAGGATGTTGGTAACCATACTTTGATTCTGGTTGTTTTCAGCCAGAATTAGTGCCTTATTAAAGTATTCTTCAGCTTCTGAATTAAGGCCTTGTTCAAAAAAAGCAAGCCCAAGGTTTGTATAGGTTTCTGTAAGCCCGCGTGAATCATTTAATTTTTCATATATCTTTTGGGCTTCCAGATACGTTTCTGCTGCTTTATGAAAGTCTTTTTGAAAACGATAAATATTTCCAATGTTATTTAGGCACCCAGCTTCCCCCTTATTGTCTCCAATTTCCTTTTTTATGACATAGGCCTGCTTATAATAATACAGACTTTGGTTCATATTGCCCAATTGATAATGAACATTCCCTACACTGATATAGCTTCTTGAAAGGCCACTTTTATTATTGTGCTCTTCTTCTATTTTCAATGATTCAAGATAATACTTTAATGCCTCCTCATAGTTGCCTTGCTGAAAATATACGTTCCCTATGCTTGTTTGGGTTGTCGAAATCTCCTTATATTCATTGGTTTTATTTAAAACATCCAAGGCCTCAAAATAACTTTTATTGGCTTCATCAAGATTACCTTGATAGAAATGCACATTCCCAATGTTAACCAAGCTTATACCTGCACCTTTTATGTCTCCAATCTCAAGTTTTAATTCATGGGATTTGTTATGGCTTTCTATTGAAGCCAGATAATTGCCAACGGACAAATAAGCAGTGCCCAGATTATTGTATGTTTTTGATAATTCGCTTTTTGTATAATCTAACCTGCTTTTTCGAATGCTTTTTAGCAAGGTCTCATATCTTTGAATTACTTTTTTAAATGTCTCAATAGACTCATTTTGATTGCCTGTATTTCGGTATAAAAGTGCAAGATATCTCTGGGAACGACATGAAAGAAGTTGGAGCTCTTCGATTTCTTCCCTCTTTTGTTTGGTGTTGGTCAGGGATTTTAAAGAGAACTTTTCAGCTTCTTTAAAATAGAGTTTTGCAGAATCAGGATTGTTGTTTTTTTCATAAACCATGCCAATATCCAATAAAGCATTAATCCGTATGGTGTCGTGTTCATGGGAGTTGTACTTTCTTAATAAATCGGGTATGCTTTCCTGTGAGCCTGATATTAAAGGAAGAAACAGAAAAACCATTAAAATAATGATAGTCTTTGTAAATTCGTTTGAAAAGCTTATTAAACGCTGTGAAATGACTTGCTTTCTATTTGGGTTGTCAACCTTATCGGTATTATTTATTGTGAATGATGTATCCATATGTGTTCGATGTGAGCTTTGGGTAAGGTAACAAGTTTTATAACTTTTGAATATGGCAAAGAAATGCCCATATCATTAGTATTATGTTTTTTTGTTAATAGAAAAATGGGATTTGACAGTGCTAAGGTAATAATAAGTTGAAACGATAAAAAGACTGTATGAGAAATATTTTCAACAATATGAAAAAAAATAATAATACAATAAAAACAATTGTCTGAAAGAATTTTTTTTAATTTAGAATAAGCTTATTGTTGTCCTAAACGCTGTTTTACAGCTTCAAAGGTCAGTATAGCCGTTGCAACACTCACATTCAAAGAGTCAATACGGCCATTCATGGGTATTTTAATGAGTTTTGATCCGCTCTTTAACCAGGGCTCGCTTAGTCCTGTGTCTTCTGCGCCCATGATGATTGCGCTCGGTTTTGTATAATCAAAATCAAAATAATGATTCGTGGCCGATGGTGTTGATGCCAGTATTTGAATATTGTGGTTTTGTAGCAGGCTGATGACTTGATGCGTTGAACTCACCAAAGATGGGACTGTAAACACACAGCCCAATGATGCCCTTATTGTATTGGGATTGTAAAGGTCGCATACAGGATCACATATAATGATGCCGGAAACATTTGCTGCATCTGCAGTGCGAAATATTGCTCCCAGATTACCAGGTTTTTCAACCTTTTCTAATACCAGGAATAAGGGATTTTCGGCCATAATAAACCTTGTAGGCGATTGATCAGGTTTTTTAAAAATCCCTATTATTCCCTCAACACCGGAACGGTATGCTATTTTATCATATATTAGTTCGGGAACTTCAAAGAGGTCAACATGCCGGAATGATATTTTATAATCCGGGTCTTCTTTATAAATACCTGGACAAAGAAAAAGACCCGATGCTTCAAGTCCGCTTTGTTGTGCCAGACTTATTTCACGCCTGCCTTCAATAATAAACAAGCCAGTTTCACGACGTTCTTTTGCATTGCCCTGAAGCCTTGTTATTTGTTTTATCCTGGGGTTTTGAAAACTTGTAATTTCCATCTTGGAGCCTCCTCTAGTGTCCAAAGCCTAATCTTCGACCTGATTGTGACAGATTATAATCAGGCGAACTATAATTATAAATCTCTGCCAATGAAAGGCTTTGTGGCTGGGTTATTTCAAATCCCTGCTTTTCAAGCAATGACTTTGTTTTATGTTCCGACAAAGTGTCAAACTCATATCGTGCTACAAGACGGCCTTTCCTTAATATTGCCTGGTCGATATCTTTCAGTTGGGCGTTGAAGGTACAGATTACCTTAATGGATAATGCATCACTTAGTAATCCATCACCAAGGTTTAACAGATTGACTAAGGAATGGTTTGTTTGTTCTGTATAAGACCTTGGCTTTAAAATGTCTTCACAATCCTCCAGGACCAACACACTGTCTTTATAGTCAGAAATGAAAGGAAGGAAATCCGGGTCGCTTAAAAAACTCATCAGGTGCAATGGCAGATATATTATTCTTCTTTTGCTTTCTGAAATCAAATGTCGGATATATGTGGTTTTTCCTGTCCCAAATTTCCCGTGCAGCAATACCAGGCCATTGGTGTTCTTTTTGTTGATGAAATCAGCTATCGTTTGGTGAACTGGTAAGAAATCATCATTATAATGTTCTTCCAGGTTGATATTGGTCTTTTGAATCTCGAAGGATTTTAATTCAAAGCCAGACATAAAATCACCTTTTGAAACCATAAAGAAATGATTTTTATTGTGCTTTTTGTCTTTGCGCCTATGCTGACCTGCAAGATCTGCCAATTCGGTTATCCGTTCTTTGCTGGTTTGCCTTCCATAATACAATGTAAGCGCTTTGTGATGGATCATTACAAGGATGTTATCAGGGAGCAGGATTATATATCTTGAGGGGCGCGGTGGTTGCCCTGCCTCATATTTCCTCATATTAAAAAGCTCCATCGAGGCATAATGGGAAGGAGTGAGCCCTTCTTTTTCTTCAAGCGCTTTTATAAACTTTTTTACTTTTATCCTGAACGGGAATGCCCGTGTATAATACATCTGATCATATACAAGCATAAACATCATGGCAGGATTGATGTCTGAATCACTGTCTAATATTTCTGCAGGATGATTTGTGGCAATATTTTTTAGCTTTTCTTCTATTATCTGGGGAGTAAGCGTATTCATCTATTTTTTTTTGCAAAGATAAGCACTCCTTTTGTCAATTTGTGTCTATGCCTGACTAAATAATTTTATTCTTTATTATTATGCAGAATATCAGATTTATATATTAATGACACATTGTTTTTCCCCTTTTTTGGGCTTGCTGAAAAAGCCCTTATGATTTCATATTCAAGGCAATAAAATGAAATTGAATATTTATATTTTTAGCCAATGTCATGGAAGGATATATTGCTTTATTTTTAAACAAAACAATATACAGATGGCGAAAACCAATCCATGCAAAAAATATTGTGATTTTGTATTTTAATTGATATAAATCCTGCTTATTGTGGTTTTTTTTGATGGTTCCAAACAGGTTTTTATCTTGATTATATGTTGGTTTTTCATTTGAAGGCCAACAAAAAAGCCGGAAATATAATTCCCGGCTTGAAAAATGAAGAAGAGGAGCAGAAAAGGAAATTTTTATTTGCCTGAATGAGATTCTCTTTAATCTCTTACAAGGGGATTTGCGGTTTTTTCTCTTGCAATATAATCAAGCAAACTTTGTGATTCCCTAAACATTGGATTTCCTTTTTTCTGAAAAATACCATGGGCTTTTGATGCATTGTTGAAAGCAACCTCCCAATCGGAAGTGGCTGCTGCCACTTTGGCAAGACCAAAATAACCTTCGGCTTCTTCAGGATATAATTGGGTTAGTATCGAATAATACTTATTCGATTCCCCTGCATTTTGTAAACCATAATAAGCATCACCTGCGTTAAGGAGTGCTTTAAAACCTTCCTTAAATATTTCAAGGGATTTAACTGATGCCTGTGCTGCTTTTTTATAGTCCTGGTTATATAGGTAACAAAGGCTTAGTTTGTCGTGTGCCATAACAAAGGAGGGGTCTGACTTTATTGCTTTGTTGTACTCTTTTATGGCACCTTTGAAATCTCTATGGACAAACATCAGTTCTGCTTTTTCATAGGCTTTGTTGGCTTCAAGGATGGGGCTTTCTGTGTAATATTTTTTTTGCTTATGTGATATTGAAGCATATCTTAGCCTGGGGCAAGTCAACATGAGTTTTTCACTGGCTATTGTCCTTAGCGAGTCAAGACCTTCCGGGCTTGCAAAGAGACCGGACTTATCTGTGAATGGGTCGTTCATATAATCCTCAATGGATTGGTTGATTGTTTTCTGAAAAGCCTCTTCAATAAGGGAAGGATTTTTTTTGAAATCATAATCGTCTGCATAATCACATGCAAGACGGACAATGCGCTCAGGAATTTCCTGTGCATTTAGACTGAAAGAGAGCAAGATGAGGAATAAGGGTAGAAATGCTTTCTTCATTATCTTTTTTATTAGTGGATACTTTTTTTTAAATCCCTTGATTTAACAGGGGTGAAAACGCTTATTTGTCAGAAAAATTTGCAGAAAAGAGATAGAATGGTAAAAAGAACATATATAATAAGCTGTTTCGCAAGTAAAATTATGACAAAATGTAACTATCTGTAAATGGGTGAAATAACCTGATTTTGGGGTTGATTTCTACGGAAAAAACGGAGTTTATCAGGTATAATTACCTGATAAAAAGCAATATAAAATTACCTTATTTGTAAGCTGGTCAAGGTTTTTATAAAAAACGTAAAGCCCAAACATGATAAAAACATGTTTGGGCTTTACGAATCTTATTTTCAAACAAAAATCCTAAATCTTCCTGATTTTTAATCTAAGACTGTTAAATACTACAACAAGATCAGAGAATGCCATTGTAAATGCTGCTACCATTGGGCTTAAGTAGCCTGTCATTGCTAAAGGGATTGCCATTATATTATAAAAAAAGGCCCAGAAAAGGTTTTGTTTTATTGTTGATTGGGTGTGCTTTGCTATTAGGAAAGCTTTTTGCAATAATGCCAGATTGCCCTTTAGAAGAATGAGTTCGGCTGAATTTACTGCTACCTGGGTAGCATTGCTCATTGATATACCAAGGAAAGCTTTTGCAAGGGCAGGCGAGTCATTAATACCATCTCCAACCATTGCCACTTTTTTGTCTTTGCTTAATGACTCTATGATTTCCAACTTTTGATGTGGAAGTTTCTCCGAATATACAGTATCAATTTCTAAACGGGATGCCAACTCCTGACAACGATATTCTTTATCTCCACTCAGTAAAATAGTCTCTATGCCTTTTGATTTTAGCCAGGCAATGGTTTGTTTGGCCTCAGGCTTTATCTCGTCTTCAATATCTATCCAGCCAATAAGTTGATCATTTTTTATTATATATAAATTATGGTTTGCATCATCAGTGAGATGGCGGGCAATATTATATGAGCCTGCTTTATAAACATTTTCTTCAGCATCCTTGCCCTCAATACCCAGTCCCTTTTGTTCTTCAATGTGTTTGAGTTCAATAGGTATGGAATCTTTTAATTCGTCTGTTAATGATTTTGCAATGGGATGTGAGCTGTGTTTTTCGAGGCTGAATACAACAGAACTAAGGTGTTCTTCATTTTCAATAAAAGAGCTGATGTTTTTTATTTTGAAATTTCCATTTGTTAGGGTTCCTGTCTTGTCAAATACAATTTTTTCTATCTGACTGATTTTATCAAATGCGCTTCCCCCTTTTAACAGTATTCCCGATTTGGCTGATTTTCCCAATCCAACAACAACGGCTGTTGGAATTGCTAACCCTAAGGCACAGGGGCAGGCTATGACCAGCACGGCAATAGCCCTCATCAATGAATCCTGAAAAGGGATATTAAATACCCACAGGCTCAGGGTCAGTGTTATGAGTGAAAGCCCTACAACAATTGGTACAAAATAGGTGCTGATCTTATCAGCAAGGTTTTGTAGCCTGGGCTTATCCTGCTGGGCTTTCTTTACCATTTCGATGATCTGGCTTAATACAGTGTCTTTGCCTGTTGCTGTTACTTTTATTTTTATTGTGCCATGGATCAATGTTGTCCCTCCAACAACTGCATCGCCAGATAATTTATCAACAGGGATGCTTTCACCCGAAATCATTGATTCATCAATGTTTGCTGTCCCCCAAATAATCTGGCCGTCAATCGGGATCTGGTCTCCTGTGTTAACAAGTAACCTGTCTCCTTTTGAAAGCTTTGAGGTTTCTACTTCTTCTATCACCTCCTGCATATTCATCAGGTTCATTTTTATCCTGCGGGCTTTTTTCTTTTGAAGCCTTGTTAACTCATCAATGGCATTGGTAGTCCTTTTTACAGAACGGTGTTCAAGGAGGTTGCCCAATAATACAATGGTGATAATGCTTGCTGTTGTTTCATAAAACATATATGAATGCCCCATCCTGCTGATAGTCCCTATCAGGCTATAAACAAACGCAGCAGAACTTCCCAGGGTGATGAGCACATCCATGTTGCTTACGCCCGATTTTAATGACATCACTGCACTCCTCCCAAAATGAAGGCTCCCTATGATAAATACAGGTATTGTTAGTATTAGCTGAAACCAGGCTTCATGAAGCAATGGTATGGGCACAAACATTGAAAGGATGAGCGGGATTGTAAATATCAGGCTTATATAAAACTTCTTTTCAATATCGAAAAAAGTCCTTTTATCCCCATCTTGCTTGTTTGATTCAATATGTACTTTGTATCCTAATGATTCAATTTTCTTTACTGCAAGTGGTAACAAATCTTCTTTTACAGCATCAAATTTTACATCATCTGATGCAAAATTTGTTTCCACATTCAGAAAACCATCCTTCTCAAGAGCTTTTTTGATCCCCAATGCACAATTGGTGCAACTCATCCCGGTGACTTTCAGCTCGTAGGTCTTATATATTGTGTCCGACATGGCCTTTGTTGATTTGTTTTTTTTCTTTACAAATTTACTTCAAATTACTCTTATTATCAAGAATAATTCTAAATAAAGATTTGGCCGTGTTCTTTTATGCTATAATAAATACTACTTTTTAGATTTTTATTCTTTTGATAATCTCAATTATTAGTGCATTTTCGTCAAGAAATGACTTCGTATGTATGCCACGATTAAAAAACTTATTCAATTAATCGGGAATCAATTAAATAACAATTTCACCCTAAAATGTGTATTATATATTGTTAGGTTTATTCAAACAGGCTTAAGAGAAAATGCTTATTGTCATTTTTCTTGGGCCGCCCAGATTGCGGAATTCACAAAGATATATTCCCTGCCATGTCCCTAATTTAAGTTTTGAATGTAAAATTGGAATAGTAACAGAAACACCTGTAAGCGCAGATTTGATGTGGGCTGGCATATCATCGGCCCCCTCCAGGGTATGCGTATATTCAGGACAGTTCTCTGGTGCCAGGTCGTCAAATATTGTATTAAGATCTTTTCTAACCGTAGGGTCAGCGTTTTCACTAATAACCAGGCCGGCTGAAGTGTGGTGCAGAAATATATTTATTATCCCTGTTTCGGGAAGTTTCCCAATATTAGCTAATATTTTATCTGTGATAAGATGGAAGCCTTTTGGCATTGGGGGAAGTACTAATTCTGATTGTTCAATCATAACATGGTTTTTTTATTGTAAAAAACGGTCTTGTCAAAGATAAACAATTTTTTAATGAAAATATTTTACCTTTGATGGAACCATTTTCGATGAATTAATAATCAACTAAAGTTTTAAAATATGAAAAAAATAGCATTATTTCTGTTGGTCATCATTGGCTCTATATCTGTAATGGGTCAAAACTGTGATTATTACATGCCTTTTCAACTGAATAAAGGGATGCAATATCAAAGTTTTAGCGCCAAGGACAAGCTTACCGGAAGCAATGAAACTATTGTGAAAAAAATTGACAATGTAGATGGATTTGTTGTTGCTACAATGATGAGCCGGGCAATGGACCAGAAAGGCAAATTGGTTAACGAGAGCGAATACTCAATCAAATGTAATGGAACTACCATTATGATAGATATGAAATCAATGATTAATCCTCAGAGCATGGCAGGTTTTGAAGGAATGGATGTTGTTATTGAAGGCTCTGATATGGAATTGCCCAATGCTTTGGTTGTTGGTAGTACTTTACCTGATGCTAGGATGAAAATGACAGTGATGAACAATGGTATCGGTTTTATGGATATGATTATTGAAATCACTTCACGCAAAGTTGAATCAAAAGAAACAATCAATGTTCCTGCCGGAACTTATGAATGCTATAAAATTACTTATGACACTTATGTGGAAACTAAAACAATGGGTATTCCTATTAGGGTTAAAGGAAAATCTGTTGAATATTTTTCAAAAGGGATTGGTAGCGTAAAAACTGAAACTTTTGATGAAAAAGGACGTTCTCAGGGCTACACTGTATTAAGCAAAATCCTTTAATTTTACTTCAAACAATAAAAAAAACGGCTGCTTGAAAGCAGCCGTTTTTTTTTCTGATAATCTCAGTTTGTAATTGATAATTAAGCACCAAGGGTAGCTACCATAACAGCTTTTATGGTGTGCATACGGTTTTCGGCTTCATCAAATACTACTGAATGGGCACTCTCGAATACATCTTCAGTTACTTCCATCCCATTAAGACCATATTTCTGGAATATCTGTTCGCCTATTACTGTCTCCCTGTTATGGAATGCAGGAAGGCAATGAAGGAATTTAACTTTTGGGTTGCCTGTAAGGGCTACAACTTCCTTATTTACCTGATATGGTTTAAGTAGTTTAATGCGCTCTTCCCATACATTTTCAGGCTCGCCCATTGAAACCCATACATCTGTATAAAGAAAATCAACCCCTTTAACTGCTTCGGCTACATTCTCGGTAATGGTGATTTTTGCTCCTGTTTCTTTTGCTATTTCACGGCATTGTGCTACAAGTTCTTCTGATGGTTGTACAGATTTTGGGGCGGCTGAACGGAAATCCATTCCCATCTTTGCGGCTCCTACCATTAATGAGTTCCCCATATTGTTACGGGCATCGCCTAAATAACAGAATGAAATCTGATGAAGGGGCTTATCACAATGTTCCATCATGGTAAGGAAATCGGCAAGGATCTGTGTTGGGTGGAACTCATTTGTCAGACCATTCCAAACAGGAACACCTGCATATTTAGCAAGCTCTTCAACAATTGCCTGGCCATAACCACGATATTCGATGCCATCATACATACGGCCAAGAACCCTGGCTGTGTCTTTCATCGATTCTTTCTTGCCTATCTGGCTGCCTGAAGGGCCTAAATATGTAACATGAGCTCCCTGGTCAAGTGCTGCTACTTCAAAAGCACAACGGGTACGGGTCGAATCTTTCTCAAATATCAATGCGATATTCTTCCCTTTTAACCTTTGTTGCTCAGTGCCTGAATACTTGGCTTTTTTTAAGTCAACAGCAAGGTCTAACATGAACTTAATCTCCTGTGGGGTGAAATCAAGTAATTTCAAAAAACTGCGGTTTCTGAGATTGAATGCCATAGGAATTATTTTTTTAATGGTTTATGAATACGGTTGTTATTTAACTATCCTGGTGCCTGCCTTACTATTGGCAAGCTGGGTGGCTTCCGTGATAATTGCTTCTTTGCCACCTTTCTCAACAAATTGAATACATGCCCTTACCTTTGGGGCCATACTGCCTTCGGTGAAATGACCTGCATCCAGAAAGCCTTTTATCTTTTCAACGCTTATAGTTTCCAGCTTTTGTTCATCTGGCTTGCGGAAATTAATAAATACATTGGGAACATCTGTCAGGATACAGAAATCATCTGCTTTGATTTTTTCGGCTAAATTGGCTGATGCTAAATCTTTGTCAATTACTGCGTCTATGCCAATAAGTTTTTCATCATCAGCACGGTAAGCAGGAATGCCGCCCCCTCCAACAGTTATGACAATGGTGCCTTCGCGGGCAAGGCGTTCTACTACTTCCCAGTTGTTCACTTCAAGTGGCCTTGGTGATGCTACAACTCTTCTCCAGCCTCTCTGGCGAGGATCTTCTTTAAATACCCAGCTCTTTTCTGCTGCCAGTTTATCGGCCTCATCTTTGGGGTAAAATGGCCCAACCGGTTTGGTGGGATTCTGGAAGGCTGGATCATTCTTGTCAACAATGACTTGTGTCACAAGGCAAACAATATTTCTTTTGATGCCGTGTTTGCGCAATACATTTTGCATTTGTTGCTCAATCATATACCCAATTGACCCTTGGGTTTCAGCTACACAAAAGTCAATAGGCATCTTTGGCAAACCAAATAGCTTATTGCCTCCTTCATGTTGGAGTAAGACATTACCTACCTGTGGACCATTTCCATGTCCAATTACAAGGTTATGGCCTTCTTTAATGAGTGGCACAAGTCTTTCGCAGGTCTCGTAAACGTTTTGCTCCTGCTCATCAATAGTGCCTATCTGGTCACCTCTTAATAGTGCATTGCCCCCAAAGGCAATTACCCATAGTTTTTTCATACTTTTGTTCTCGTTTTTTAAAAAATCCATCCCTGTAATGATGTGTCGAAAATCTCTTGTGTTATAAGGTTTTCAAGACACCATCACTTACATAAGTGACGAAAAATTGTTTGATTATGTTTGAAGAATAGAGTTGCAAAGCTATAAAGATTTATTGAAAAATCAAGTGCTAACATTTAGATATACATTTTTTTATTATATGGCTTTGATGTAAGATAATGAGGACATTTAAAAAACTGACTGTTTTTAGTGTCCTTGATAAGTAGGGTCTGCTGAAAAACACTTAACAAGCAGGATGCATATCATTTACAATGTCATTTTATCATAATGAGTGCATGGATTTATTTCCTTTGGTGCTAATATGTTTGCATCTTGTTTGCGTTAGTCTTTAAGGCATCATCTGTTTCGTTGCCATCGGCTCATAGTATTAGTATACAATTTCGCCTTGTCGCCTCACATCTGATGCCTTAAAGACTTTTTCAGCAGACCCTAAGTATATTATCCCATTTTTTTCAATGTTGGGTATTTGCTCAAAAAACCAGGTATTTACAAAAAATAATGATACTGCTTAATTGCTATACTCAGCATTTAACCCCAAAATGATTAATTTTGCAAATCATTTTATAAAACCTATGATTCCATTTTCACCTCCCCGTATTGATAAAAAAATCATTGACGAAGTTAGTGCTGCCATGCAATCCGGATGGATTACAACAGGGCCGAGGACTAAAAAGTTCGAGAAAGAGATTACTGCCTTTTGTGGTCATCCTGCTACTTTATGTGTTAGCTCTGCTACAGCGGGGATGGAACTTATGCTGAAATGGTTTGGTATTAAGCCCGGGGATGAAGTTATTATCCCTGCCTATACTTATTGTGCAACTGCCAATGTTGTCGTTCATTGTGGGGCCAAACCTGTGATGATTGATGTGGGGACAGATTTTAACATTAATGAACGCCTTATAAAACAAGCTATTACCTCAAGGACAAAGGCTATAATGCCTGTTGACCTGGGAGGCTGGCCTTGTAATTATCCTGCAATCATGGATATTGCCAAATCTGATGAAGCCAAAGCCCTTTTTAATGCTGAAACAAAGGAACAGGCTGATCTGGGAAGGATATTGGTGCTTTCGGATGCGGCGCATTCTTTTGGTGCTTCTGTTAATGGGATTGCTACCGGAAAGCTCGCCGATATTACTGTGTTTTCTTTTCATGCTGTTAAAAACCTTACCACTGCCGAGGGCGGCGCTATTTGTTTAAACCTGCCTGCCCCATTCGACAATGATGCTATTTATAAATACTTATGTGTGAAATCACTTCACGGCCAGACAAAAGATGCTTTGGCAAAAACCAAAACAGGGGGGTGGAGATATGATGTTGTTGAACCGGGATATAAATGCAATATGACGGATATCCAGGCTGCTATGGGACTTGTTGAAATTGAGAGATACAGGGATGATATGTTGAAAAGACGTAAGGAAATTTTTGATGCTTATTCGAATGCCTTTTCTTTATGCGATTGGGCTGAGATACCTCCCTATATCAACGATGAGAAATCTTCTTCTTTTCATGTCTTTTTACTAAGGGTAAAAAATATCACTGAAGGGATAAGGGATAAGATTATTGACGAAATTACATCCAATCAGGTGGGTGTGAATGTGCATTTTATTCCTTTACCATTATTAAGCTACTACAAAAACAATGAATATCGCATTGAAGACTATCCTGTTGCTTATGACAATTTTAGCCGCGAAATTACTTTGCCTGTCTATTATGACCTTTCCGATGATAATGTCAGGATTGTGATTGAAACCGTGAAGAAATCTGTCCTGAAGTTTATCTGAATAATAATTGCTTGAGAAAATGCCTGAGAAACGTTCTTATATGCCGGTTAAACGATTGATGGATATTGTTGTGTCCTTCCTGGGCATAATAATTCTATTGCCTCTTTTTATTATAATTGGTTTGCTCATAGCTTTTGAATCAAGAGGGGGCGTTTTCTATCGGCAGCTAAGGGTTGGTAAAAACGGGAAGGATTTCAAAATTTGGAAGTTTAGGAGCATGCGTACCAGCTCCGATAAAAAAGGACTGCTTACAGTGGGGGAGAAGGATAACAGGATTACCCGCATGGGATTGTTTATTCGTAAATATAAACTTGATGAATTCCCGCAGCTTTTTAATGTCCTGGCTGGTCAAATGAGCCTTGTAGGTCCCCGGCCCGAAGTAAGGAAGTATGTGGATTTATATTCGGAGGAACAGTTACGGGTACTTCATGTAAAACCTGGCATTACTGATCTTGCTTCTATTGCCTATATGGACGAAAACCGCCTTCTGGGATTATCTGATAATCCTGAAAAAACATATATTGATGAAGTGATGCCGGCCAAACTTAAACTCAATATGGAGTATATTTCAAAAATGGGTTTTCTCACTGACCTTAAAATCATCTTTAACACCCTTACAGGCATTTTTGTGAGACCCTAAATCATCTGCCCTGTTGAATGTATTATTATTTTTCAACGCTTGCCTTAACAAGCTGACTGCTGTCTTCCCTAATTAGGGTCTGCTGAAAAAGTCTTTAAGGTATCATATGCAAGGCGACAAGGCGAAATTGTATAATAATACTATGAGCCGATGGCAACGAAGCAGATGATGCCTTAAAGACTAACGCAAACAAGATGCATACATATTAGTGCTTCAGAAAATAAATCCTTACATGCAGTATGTAATTGTTGCTTTGTAATAGATGTATATCCTGCTTGTTAAGTGTTTTTCAGCAGACCCTAATCAATGAGTTAATTTTTTTCCTTAATAATATCTGCAAGCTTTTTTATTTCCTGGGCTTTGGCAGGCAGATTAGCCTTTTGATAGGCATATATCAGGTTATTTAGCATCCTCCTTATGATGGTAATGTTTGAACAGGGCATATAAAAAGCAGGATCGGGCGAAAGCTTTAGGTCCATTATAAATTGTTGGATTTCCTTTCCCGAAAAGATGGCCCCTTTATTAAAAACATTGATATAGAAAAGGACATCATTATTTGTTTCATTTCCCTGAATCAATGTTTTGGATGTTTGGGTATAAGCCAGGACAAAGTGTTCAGGAAGGTTTACCCCATAAACAGGGAGGCCTAAGTTTTGGGCAATGAGGCTATAAAGGATGCCAAGCGATAAGGGGTTTCCTTTTTTGCTTTCAAAAACCTGGTTCAGATAAGAGTTTGAAGGACTGTGATAGTTTTTTACATTGCCTGAAAAGCCGTTGAGGTCATAAAAAATATAATTAAATACTTTTATTTGCTCAAGTGCAGTAAGTCTTTCATTGAGTTCAAGCCATATTTCTTTTCTGATTTTATCAATCTGTTGATTAATAAACTGTTCATCCAGGTCGGGATACTGGTACCTGTTTATTATCAGTGCCCCCTTGAGAAGGTTGTTTGAATTAAACAGATACCAGTTATTTAGCTCAACGCAAATATTCTCAAACTGGATATTATGAATCAGGTTTTCAATCCTTGTTTGTATAACGGGTTCAAAATATGAATCCCAGGCATTTTCAAGAAAAGGAATTGCATCAGGGCCAAAAAGCATTAGCTTTTCAGAAACCTGTTGAAAGATGTTTTGATCGGGGTCATCAATCAGGCTTACAAGTGCGGCAATATCTTTTTCTTTATCACTGTTCCCCATAAGATAAGGGTGTTATTAACTGGTTAATCTTTCGAGGACTATTTCGATCAGTGTTTCAACAGATTTTTTATAATCTTTTGAATAGGTTTTATTAACCCTGTTGGCAATAATATCACATACGGTAAGTGTCTGGTGGCCAAGTAGGGCGCCAAGGCCATATAAGGCAGAGGTTTCCATTTCAAAATTTGTAATCCGGTTCCCTTTAAACTCAAAGTTTTCAACCTTTTCATTCAGGTCTGGAAACGCAAGGGGCAATCGGAGCTGACGGCCCTGTGGGGCATAAAATCCGGGAGCAGTGGCTGTAATACCCTGTTTCATATCAAAGCAAATCTTTTTGATAAGCTCATCAGAACTCTTAACAACATAAGGATAAGCCAGATGTTTGTTCCATGAGGTATGCTTCATAAATGCCTCAGTAATCTCATGCTCACAAACCAGGTTACAGTCCCTGTAAAAGTTTAGCAAGCCATCAAATCCAAGACCATAGCGCGAAGCCACAAATGAATTTACTTCAATATCTGGCTGTAGCGCCCCGCTGGTGCCAAGGCGGACAATCTGTAAACTTGTATGCTCCGATTTTGGGAGCCTTGTCTCAAGGTCTATATTTACTGCAGCATCCAGCTCATTGATTACGATGTCGATATTATCGGTGCCTATCCCTGTTGAAAGTACAGTTAGCCTTTTGTTATTAAAAGTTCCCGTATGGGTTACAAATTCTCTGTTCTGAGCTTTTATTTCGATGTTCTGAAAATGCTTTGAGATGCTTTTAACCCTATCCTGGTCGCCCACAACGATGATTAGGGGAGCCACATTCTCAGGACGTAAATGAAGATGGTAAACACTTCCATCCGGATTGATAATCAACTCGGAATCTTTTATTGGCTGTGTCATATAGTGTTTCTTTAAATTTTCTTTAACGCTTTATTTAAAAACAGAAGCCCGCATGCGGGCCTGATATACAAATTTACACCAAATAACCCAATTTCCCAATGGTGTGGCTTTAATAAAAATGCATTTCATTATAACTGATTGTATTTGAAGTTAATGGATAGATGCTTAAATGATATGGCTTTCATTATATTTAAGAAAACACATCTTTACCGAATGATAACCGGAACACATCAGGTTAAGGGTTGAGCCGGGGTTGAGCCGGGGTTGAGCCGGGGTTGAGCCGGGTTTGAGCCGGGTTGAAAGCGGCTCAACCCCGGTTTAAACCCGCTTTAACTCCGCTTTAACTCCGCTTTAACCCTGACCATGGTATTAAGAAATTATGACTTTTTTGTATGGAGGGTGTTATTGAAAATAGCTTATGCTTTGTTTATTAGATATTTGTAAAAATAGTGTTGTGTTGATTAATAAAAATTGTAGATTTTGATACTTGTGGTTTTTTTTTGTGTGTAACTTCGCATCAAATTTTTAGCTATGAAAGCGCATATTATCACTATTGGGGATGAGTTGTTAATCGGGCAGGTTGTGGATACCAATTCTGCCTGGATGGCCCAACGACTGGATGGTATTGGGGTGAAAACAATTCAGATTACATCGGTTCAGGACCAGGCATCTCAGATTCTGGAAACTGTGGGAATGGCTGTTTCACAATGTGATGTTGTGCTTATTACAGGTGGTTTGGGACCAACAAAAGATGATATCACCAAATCAACGCTTGCCCGTTTTTTTAATGATGAACTTGTGGTTCACCAACCCACTCTTGAAAATATTGAAGAGCTGTTCAAAAGACGAGGTCTTGAAATGACCGAGTTGAACATGAGACAGGCTATGGTGCCTGCTTCCTGCAAGGTTATCCATAATGCCCTGGGAACTGCTCCGGGCATGTGGTTTGAGAAAAACGGGACTATCATTGTTTCTATGCCGGGCGTGCCTTTTGAGATGAAGAATATCATGGAGGAATATGTCCTGCCCCAATTATCACAAATGATAAATGGCAGGTTTATTATCCATAAAACAATTCTTACGAACGGTATTGGGGAGTCATTTTTATCTGATATGATATCCAACTGGGAGGACGAATTGCCTCAGTATATGCACCTGGCCTATCTGCCTTCTCCAGGCATGGTGCGGTTGCGCCTGACAGGTACCGGGGAGCATAAGCCATCGCTTCAATTGGCGATGAATACAGAAATAGAGAAGCTTCAAAATATCATCCCTCAATATATCTGGGGTTATGATGATGATACCATGGAAGCCCTGGTGGGTAAGCTATTGATTGAACGAAAGGCATGGGTTGCAACTGCCGAAAGCTGTACAGGTGGTTATATAGCCCACAGGTTGACAAGTGTACCCGGGAGTTCTGCATATTTTATCGGCTCGGTAATCGCATATTCAAATGAGATAAAGGAAAAACTCCTTGGGGTCTCTCCTGAATTGCTGATCTCACAGGGAGCAGTAAGTGGCCAGGTTGTTTCAAAGATGGCCGAGAATTGTCGTAAAGTCCTTAATGCCGATTATGCGATATCTGTTTCAGGTATTGCAGGACCTGGAGGGGCTACTGCCGATAAACCTGTTGGAACTGTTTGGGTGGCCGTTGCCGGACCTGAAAAAACGGTTCAGAAACTGTTCCTTTTTGGGGATAATCGTGAACGCAATATAATCAAAACAGGTTTTGCAGCCCTGAATATGCTTCGCGAGATGTTGCTTGAAACAAAGTAAACACTTTCATATTTTTGGCAAAATCATTATTCTGAAAAGGCTTATTTTTGTCTTTATTAATTAAAAAACATCTGGCTATGGATGCGATCCAAAATTTGTTGAACCATAAGACAATTCGAAAATATAAACCTACACCGATACCTGAAGATATTCTGGACACAGTTCTTGAAGCGGGTATTCGTGCTTCCACCACCGGCAATATGCAGGTTTACAGCATTATTGTTACCAAAGATGAAGAAAAACGGAAAGAACTGTGCAAGCTTCATTTTGGACAAAAGATGGTTGAGCAGGCCCCTGTCCTGTTAACTTTTTGTGCTGATTTTAACAGGTTTAATAAATGGTGCCTTCAGCGTAAAGCAGTGCCTGGCTATGATAACTTCCTTTCATTTTTTACCGGGGCCATTGATGCTTTACTTGCAGCCCAAAATGTTGCTGTTGCTGCTGAGGCATTTGGACTGGGAATCTGTTATCTTGGCACTACCACATATCAGGCTGGAAAGATTATTGAATCGCTTAACCTGCCCAAAGGAGTGGTCCCTGTAACTACCCTGGTAGTGGGCTACCCTGATGAAAATCCGGGGCTGACTGACAGGTTGCCTGCTGCGGCTGTAGTACATCATGAAACTTATCAGGATTTTTCTCCTGAAATGATTGATGAGCTTTATCGTGAAAAGGAGGAAATGCCACTCACCAAGCAATTGCTTGTTGAGAACCAGTTAGAAACATTGGCACAGATTTTTGCACATAAGAGATACAGTAAAAAGGACAATGTCCTGTTTTCAAAAGAATACCTTAAGGCGATAGCTGATCAGGGATTTATGAATAATGAGGATTAAAATAAAAAAGGGAGCTTGCTCCCTTTTTTTATTTATTCATCACCTTTTTCCCCAACAAACTGTTGTGATTTATGTTTGAAAAAAACATTAAAAGTTGTCAGGCTCCCATAAATCTTTGTAATATACTGTTGCATATTTACTTTTTCTTCGTCATCAAGTTTATCGTTTGAATTGATGCGCTGTTCCAATACCCTTAAGCGGTCCCTGACCATAATTATTTTATGGAAAAAGGTTTCAATAGGGATTTCTTTGCTTTTTAAACTGGGATATCCAGGTTGTAGGATCATCATCCCTTTTTTCCATTTGTCGCCCATCTCAATAGTCTCAGGGAAATCAGCATATCGTTTCAATACATTTGTAAATACCTTTTCAAGGTCTTCAAGGGTAATTGAATTTCGTCCCCCGGAGGAGGTGTTTTCTGCTTTTGATGGTTCAAGGAGTTTTAATCCTTCAAAGCTCCTGGCAATTTCTTTGTCGCCCCGGTTTAGGAAAAATATAGTATAAGTGGTAAGGCTTAAATCGGTTACGATGCCTGCTCCGAATTGGGGATGTTCTACTTTAGCCCCGATTTGAATGTCTTCTCCTGTCATGATGTTATTTGATTTTGGGGTTATTAATTATTTCTGAAACAATAAGCAGTTATTTAAAGCTTTTATTGCCAAAACGAATCAAAGATATTCTTTTTGGTTGAAATTTCTAAAGCCATAATATGTTTTTAATATTAAACAGATGATTGGTCCTGATGAAAAGGTTGTGTTTACATATAGTTTGTTTTGTCTGACTATTTTATAACCATTTGGATTCCGAAATCTTAATGAGAAGCTTGTAATTATTGTAAAGCTTAGGGTTCTTAATGTGGCATTAAAAGAATTAATCTTATTTTTTTTCTTTTTGTTTATTGTTATTTTTGTATTAAAGCTGTTTCTTCATAAATAAAACGGCTAATCATAAGCAATAAAAAATAAAAATGCTGTCATTGTGAAGGAATTTAGATTTGTTGTTCCGGGATTTATACTGTTGATCTTTCTGTCGGCTTGTAATGGCTTGCCAGGGAGGGATGAGGCTGTTGTAATGTATAATCCCTCTGAACTTGAGCGGAGAAACTGGTCAGAGGTGTTTGTAGATTACCGAAAGCCTATGCCGGAATTGGAGATTAGGATGATAAAGCTTGGGCTTGTTGATGTTGGGCAATTATCCGATCAGATTAATGTTGATTTAAAATATGCAAGCGAGGATAACTTTTTGGGACAAGACGTTTACATGGGTTTAAAAAGAGCATACCTTCAGCCTGAAGTAGCCATGATGTTGGTGAAAGCAAGTGAGTATTTATCTGAGTTGAGGCCTGGATATTCAATAGTTGTTTTTGATGCAGCCCGTCCTGTTGAGGTTCAACAGAAGATGTGGGATATGGTTGATGCGCCCCTTAAAGAGAAAGTTAAGTTTTTGTCAAACCCCCGTAACGGGAGCCTTCATAATTTTGGGGCTGCTGTTGATGTTGGCATTGTGGATGAAATGGGAGAGGAGATTGATATGGGCGCCACATTTGATTATATGGGGGAACTTGCCTGGCCGGTAAAAGAGAAAGAACTTCTGGAAAAAGGATTGCTTCAACCGGAGCATATTAAAAACAGGCAGCTTTTACGAAAGGTAATGTATAAAGCAGGGTTTTTTAATATCCAGACCGAATGGTGGCATTTTAATGCCATGCGAAGGGAGGTTGCCAGGGCCAAATATCAAATAATACCTTAATAAAGAAGGCTGGTTTATTAACCAGCCTTCTTTAATTTTATGGATAAACAATCCCGGGAAAATCGCTTATGTTAACAAGTGGTATTTGTGAATTATATTTTGCATTTATTGCCTCAATAAATAGATTTGCAACAATTGCATTTCCTCTGGCACTAAGGTGGATCCCATCCAGTGAAAACAAGCCCCCGGTAATGAATTCAGTGTTTAAATGAATGCCATCAACAATAATTCCTGATTTTGCATCCAACAGGTATTTATTTATATCAAGCAGTGCAATATTATATTGTTCAGATGCTGTTTTGATTGATGCATTGAAAGCAGCAACAGCATTTTTAATGTTTGTGATTTTTTCTTCTGAGAGGTAATAGTTTTGTGAAATTGGTTCTTTGCCTCCCC
This sequence comes from uncultured Bacteroidales bacterium, assembly GCA_964387795.1. GTDB lineage: Bacteria > Bacteroidota > Bacteroidia > Bacteroidales > UBA7960 > CAYLYP01. Next base: position 17,891 of record CAYLYP010000011.1, on the reverse strand, counting down.
ATCCCCCACATTTTATTGAGTCAAGAGGGAGCGAAAGCATAACAAGTTCGTTTGTTTTTATTTGACGCATACCCCCAATGACTGATGGGTCAAATACTACCAATTTGTTATCACCTAATGAGAAGTTGATATCAGGGTTCCATGCGTAAAGCACATTAAGTTCATCGACCTCTTGTTGGGTTTCAAGATAAAGGGATCGAGGGTGGATGGTTGTGAAAAAAGGGAGGCTGGTGATATCGGGGATGTTAGCGATAACGCCTTTAGCCCCGTTTTGAGTAAGCTTTTCAACGACAGCCTTTATTTCAAAGTCAAAAGCATTGGTAGCAGTAATTGAAGCGCCACCAAGGGGGGCAGTGGCATATTTTAAGACATCATTGTTCCCAATCCATAAAGTAAAGAAGCTTGGGTTTTGGGCAAGCACATCACCCAGGACGCTTGATGTGTCATGTTGGGCAAAGCGTGAGAAATAGGGGTTGAAGTTCCCTAAGCTATAAATAACACTTCCAATACCCTGACGTCGTAAATCTGTAAGCCTGATACCCGGCACGCCCATATTTTGAAAAGGGCCTTCTTCAGCAATTGAACTTTGGTTCTCAGGATTGGTAGCGCCAGTGGCAGGAACAGGGCTAAGTATATTATTGCCCTGGCAATCAATATTATATGCTAATACCAGTTTTTCATCAACAGGAACAGCAACATTTAAAATCATATAATTCCTCATGCCAAGATCGTCGTACATCAAAGGCTGTTTAAATGTTCCCCCGCCCACTTGCTTCAATTGTTCTGCAATCAGATTGGGGTAAGAAAATAATTGCCCCTGTCGGTATAAAGCACCATCAGCATAGCCTGCTGTTATGGAATTTCCTACAGCCACATAGCGGCTAAAATCAGCCTGGCCTGCTTCCGGTTTAAACTCTTCCATCTCTGGCTCGCAGGCAAAAACAATAACAGCCAATAAGGGAAGGATGTATTTTATATGTTTCATGATATTCTTTATTGTGTTTTCAATTGTTGATACGATTTGTTAATCCTTAGAATGAATAGCTTATGCCAATTCCTGGCATTAATGACCTTGACTTATACGTCCCGCTAAATTGTCCGGGCAGATAGGACGCCTCCTTTTCTGATCCAATTCCGTAAACAAGGCTCAGGTCAATGTCAAATCCTTCAAGAGGGGTCAATGATAATCCTGCTGTAACTGCAACCTGATCCAGCCATGCTACTGCAGGTGAAAAATAAGAGGTATCAGCCGGACTGGGTTCATAATATCCCCCAAGGCGCATTGTAAGCATTTCGCTTGCCCGATATTGAAGCACAATCCGAGGGATTAATTTGTTGGAGCAATTCATTGTGCTGGTGACATCATTAACAAAATATGTATTTGTTTTGTAATCAATAGCAATGCTGTCAAATGAGTTGTAGCCAATATAGTTTAAAGACAAAGCTATCAGCAGGTTTTCTGCTGCCAGATATGAAATGCCAAGGTCTAAGCTTTGAGGCAGGGTAATTGAAGTTTGGGCAGTATTCCCTGTCGGGAAGTATTCGCTTAATGAAGCAGGAGCAACAAAAGCTACTTCTGCATCTTCGATTTCAATCTTTAATTTGGAGCGGTATGAAAGCCCAATGCTAAATGTCTCAGTTGGTTTTACTAAAATCCCGACATTGAAACCCGATGATTTACCTTTTCCGTTAATGTTCATGCTGCCCTCAGTATTGTTGTCTTCAATGGGCAATGACTTATTAAAATCAAATGAACTGATTGCATAAACATAGCCGGCGCCAAAAGATATTAAATCATTATACTGATAGGCAAGGGTAGGCTGAATTGTTGTAACATTGAAACTGAGGTCATTTACAAGGTATCTGCCAATCCAGTTGTCTTCCCATTTTGTTTTAAGGATAAATGGATTGTTAATTGCAATTGCTCCCACGAGGTTGTCTCCAATCCTTGCCCCTCCGTAAAAATAATATGATATTCCAATTGGATTGTCTGTTTTGGATGTATAGGATGAAGGGGCTGCTTTTTTAAACAGCGTATTGTCAATCAGTCCATTGCCCCCCATTTCAAAGCTGAAATTAGTAGGCATCATTCCAAGTGCCCCTGGATTGAAAAAAGAACTGCTTACATTGAAAGTCAAGAAAGTTCCTGCATTGGTCATGCCAGACTGTTTTGCTCCCTGCCCCCCGATGATTTGTGGGCCTGCCTGCGACAGAAAGGGTGTCAGTGCAGCAAAAGCAATTAAGAGAAGTTGTTTTTTCATTTGTGAGATATTATTATAGGGTTTATTTTTAATTTTTCGCAAAGAAAATAAAAAATGTCAAGTATTAAACCACATTGGCAGTTTTAATTGTCAACATCTGTTAATTGTTGGGATTTTTTATGATTTAAACTATAAAAGGGCATTGTTGAATGGAAACATGCCTTCAGGATGAATTTTATATTATTTTTTGGCCAGGAAGCCTATAATGAAAGTTGATTTTATTTTAATGGGTTTCCTGCCAGGCTTTTGATTGCAGCATGCCTTCCGATTTCAACCAATTCTTCTGCTTTAAAGAAATCATATATTCCACAGGATTCCCTGGATATATTTATTAAGATATCAGGTTTGTAATGTTGCAACATTAATTGGCTCGTATGATAGGTCATGAGGTTGATTGTTTTGCTGATTAAATCAAAATAACCAATATTGTCAGCTTTGCTTAACGGACTTACTTTCTTAAGCCGATTATAGAAATATTTAATCTTGTTTTCATAGATGGATTGTTTTTCAATTCTTTCCAATTCGGGGATTAATGGTTTATCAACCGGTGTATTGGCATTTACATTAACCACGATGAGGATATCGCCTTTAATCCGTTTTGCATGATTAACCGGAATATTGTTTAATACCCCACCATCAACGAGCAGGCCTCCATTTATCTTAACAGGGGTAAAAACTGTAGGGATTGAAATTGAAGCTCTGATGGCTTCATAGATGCTGCCTTTTGTAAAAGCTACTTCTTCTTTATTGATAATATCAGCAGCAATGGCAGTATAAGGGATTTTTAAATCTTCAATGTTGGCATCAGGGATAAAATCTTTCATCTTGTTTAATACCTTGTCGCCTTTTACAAGGCCCTGGGTGCTTAAAGTAAAATCCACAAGGCTGAAGACTTTTTTCTTGTCAAGGGTAAAAAGCCAGTTTTTAAACTCATTGATCTTGCCCAATGCATAAACACCTCCAACAAGGGCACCCATTGAAGTGCCGGCCACAGCACTAATTTCAAAACCCTGGCATTCCAGTTCTTCGATTACCCCAATATGTGCCATTCCTCTTGCACCCCCGCCAGACAACACTAATGATACTTTTTTTTTCATTGTCCTTTAAATCAGTTGAGATTGTTCTGAAACAAATAGCTTGTATTCTGATTTGTATTATTTGGAAAAACAACTTCTTTTAATTTAGTTTAAAACCTGCTCATAGTTGGTTTCTTCTTAACAGTGACAGATGCCCAAATATGCATGTAAGTATTTAAATGCTTATTGTTTGAAGATTTTTCCAATGCCTTTTCCAATTTTTTGAATTGTTTCAATGCCTTTTGGATTGGGTTCATGGATGATATCATCAAATTGCTCGTTTGAGTAGTTGTGGCTGAACTGATGTGGGAAGATTACAAGCCGACTATTGAAAGGGAAGTTTTTCTCCAGTTTAGAGGGAAGATTTTCAAATTCTTTAAGATATGAAGCAGAGCCTTTTCGGGCAGAAACCAGGACAAATAGGTCTTCAGGGTTAATAAAAGCTGAAAGGCTTGTGAAATTGTCCCAATCTTCAAATAAAAGGAGTTTTAAATGTGCTGATGCTTTTGATTTTTTCAATAATAGCCTTATAGCTTCAAGAGTAGCTGTATTTCCATAAAAATGTATGGGTGTGCTTAACTCCAGTCCAAGTTTAATGATTTTAAAAAACCATTGTTCGAAGCCTGTTTCTTTCTCAGCTTTGGGAGGGGCTGCCATGAAGATTCTTTTGTGTAATAATAAATCCTTTTTAAAATGGCAGATAAAAATTGTTTTGTCTGTATTGTTAACGATATTATCAATTTTCTCACCCAAAAGTTTGTCAATAATCCCTGATTTTTGAAACCATCCCATGACAATAATGTTTGCCATTACCTCTTTTGAAATCCTGACAATACCGCTGGCCGGGTTGTGGTCGATGGTGGTGATGATGCTTACTTTTGTCTCACTGGCCATTGCCTGGTTTACATGTTCTTCGAGCTTGTTCCTGGTTTTAATAATGTTGTTAGCGGCTTCTTCATTATTTGATACTACAGATAATATTGATAATGGGTTTGTTGACTTATTATCTTTAATCAGAATAGAGAATTCGAGCATTTTTTCAATGTTCGCGATGTTGGCAATAGGGATGAGGATATGTTCGGTGCCCAATCCATTTTTACTAATAATCCCTGGTGTTTCATCCTGTGCATCGAGCGCAATTTTTTTTGCTGCTTTCTCAGTAACAAAGGAGGCTACCATACAGCTTATCAATATAAGTATTACAGTGCCATTCAGGATGTCTTCATTTAAAATGCCAGACTGATAACCTACCAGTATAACAGCCAGGGTCGCAGCGGCGTGAGAACTGCTAAGCCCAAAAATAAGGTTTCCCTGTGATTTGCTATACCTGAATAAGATGCGAGTGAGATAAGCTGCAATCCATTTTCCAAAGAGGGCTACTGCCGTGAGTGTGCCAGCCACAATAAGCGCTGCAGGGCCATTTAACAATACCCTGATATCAACAAGCATCCCTACACTAATAAGGAAAAACGGGATGAAAAGGGAATTGCCGATAAACTCAATCCTGTTCATCAGTGCTGAGGAGGATGGGATGAGTTTGTTAAGGGCAATCCCTGCAATGAATGCTCCTATTATGGGCTCAAGGCCGGAGACTTCTGCCAGGAAGGCAGCAAAAAAGACAACAGCCAGGACAAAAATATAATGTGAATGCTTTTCGCTTTCCAGTTTGCTGAAAAACCATTTGGCAATCCTCGGGATAAGCCAGAACATTAAAGCTAAAAAGACAATTAGTGATATCCCCAGGCGGATCCAGAAGTCGTTGTTTAAAGAGCCCTGGCTATTCCCGATAATAACAGCCAGTATCATAAGTACTGCAGTATCGGTAAAGATGGTTCCCCCGACAGTAATTGCAACAGCTTCATTTTTATAGATACCAAGTTTGCTGACAATGGGATAAGCAACCAGGGTATGTGTTGCAAGCATACTTGCAGTTAATAAACTAGCATTAATATCATAACCTAAAATATAATAACAAACAGGGAAGCCAATAGCCAAAGGGAAAGTAAAGGTAAAGACCCCGAATAACAAACTCTTGTTCCGATTTGATTTGAATTCATTCATGTCTAATTTCAAGCCTGCTATAAACATGATATATAACAAGCCAATTGTTGAAAAAAGATCTATTGCGGAGTTGTGTTCTATTAATTTTAATCCATAAGGGCCTACAATAAGTCCTGAAAGGATTAAACCGATAATGCCGGGTATGTTTAGCTTTCTTAATAATATAGGAGATATCAGGATAATGAAGAGAATCAAAGAAAATACCAGTACAGGGCTTTTAAGGGGCAATTCAAATTCATGGATGATGTGTTGAAAAAATTCCATACCCTTAGGTTTTAGTATTTATGATAAGATATCCTTTTGCAATGATTATGCTTCTGTAGTGTTGGTAGTTGTATCTTTCTTTTGTTAATTATTTAAGTTTATAATAGCTTTTTAAAAAAATGATCCAATTTTCTTTTTGAGAAAAAGCAAGGATTCATATCCTGAGTTTTTTTTGTGGCACTAAAGGGAGAATGATTCAACAAAATAGTAATTAATTTTTTCTTTTGCAGATAAATCATTTATATCTTCCTTTTGTGACAGATACAAAATTATTAAAAAAGCATATAAGCAATCTGATAATTATGGAATAATTGTTCAGTCGATTTGAATAAATAAAAAATTTGTTAAGCATGGGTGATGCGAGGTATGCTGAAATGGCTTTTGGCGTCAGGTAGAGGTTCACTTGGTTCGTAATTCATTAAAAATAAAACGGCAGCAGCAAAAATCAGGTAGAATGATTTAAGCTGCTGCCGTTGGAATTATTGGCAGAAAAGAAAAGTCTAATACTTGAAGCTGCTCCCCCCAATAAACTCCCTGAGGATAGAAGTAGGAGGGATGTCGGATGGGTCGATAGGGAGGAATAATGAAAGGATCCGGTTCAGGCGAAGTACCTGTTGGCGGATAGCTTCATTCTCTGCCCGTTCAGGCCTTAATATGGCAGGTGCGTAATGTGCAAACACCGCTATTTCATATATTAATGCAGAGTTGAAGATTGCATGAGCGCTTTCCTGAAATGGGAAGATACTATGATATTCATTTTCCATGACATCGGGCCAGCGTTTGATGGTCTCATTGAAGTCATATCCCCTGAACAGGCTATCACGTACCAAACGACGTATAAGCCTGTGGTCGGATGTGGACATTGGTAAATGGTCATGAATATTTAAAGTAGTGAGGCAAGAGACATAAAGCCTGTAAGATTCGATATTCATTGTGTTCGCCCAAAGTTCAGGATTTAATCCATGAATACCTTCAACGATAATATAAGTATCATCAGTAATTTTTGTTGGATTGGGTTCGGGAGTAGCACCTTTGCCATCAAAATGGTATCGTGGAAGATAAACCTCTTTCCCATTCATGAGTTCGGTAATTGTATTCCTGAATAAATCAAGGTCAAGGGCCGAAATGAGTTCAAAGTTCTGAAGGCCAGTCTCAGGGTCAATAGGGATTTTTGAATGAGGCAGATAAAAATTATCCAAAGACATAATCAGGACTTTTTTGCCAATAACCTTTAGTTCAATGGCCAGACGGTTTGCAGAAGTAGTTTTCCCCGATGAGGTAGGCCCTGCAAGAAATATCAACCTGGGTTTTTTTGGGTGGGAAACGATATTATCGGCAATACGGCCAATCCTTTTAGCCTGGAATGCTTCAGATATTTTTATGAAATCAGGCAATTCGCCACTTCTTATAATACGGTTGAGCTCATCGATGTTTGAAATTCCGATTTGCCTCATGCTTTCTTCACTTTCATCAAAGCGTTTGAAATACTTGCTTGATTCAAGGTTTGTGGGCATTACCCTTTCGAAGAAAGCGGGGTCGGCGATAAGCATAAAACCATCGCGAAAGTCAAAAAAGTTAAACAGATCAAGCTTCTCGTAATTGGCATTCACATCATTCAGGAACATCTCCCCATTGCCATTGATATGGGCGAGCCTTAATCCTTCAATGGAGGCATTGTAACCTTTTGAAATCAAAAGTTTGTTGATGTCTTCCCTTTTATAAGTTTTAAAATAATTGTCAAGCTTATGGATGTCGGCTGTTTCAATGGTTAAGGGAGTGCGGTCTTTAATAAGTTTACGTATTTCTGCCCTTATCTTTTTTATATCATTGTCTGAAGGGGTATAATTGATGAAATGACCAAATACGCCACCGGGTACACTATAAGATATTTGATAGTTTTTTCCTGGTAAAACAATCTCAGCAGCCCTGTTGAAGAACACCAGAAGAGGTTCCATTAAGCTTCGGAATGGCATTTTAGTAGTTATTTCCTTTACCTCAGTATCAATAGTTCCTATTTTGTTGTTTAATGTGTTCATGGTAAAAATGTTTTTACTTTTTTATTTCCAAATATTGTGCCTTTAAAACTTTCAATACAAAGAAAGGGAAAAAAATGTCATCAAGGTTTGAGAGTATTCCCTTGTTTTTTTCTATGTATAAAATTAACAGCTAAAATAAACAAATCCATCAGGGTATTTAGGTTTTAGCTCCCCTGTATTTATACGGTTTTTAAATTGAAATGTTCAATAAAATAAGGTGTCAATACAAGGATAATCACCCAAACGCAAATAGGTAAATTCTCCTATTGGTTGTGATTATCAATAGTTTGTGATCTTATATTTCATTGGTTTAAAAGCTTTGATTCCTAAAAGTTTTCATGATTTTGGTGTTTGTGAGTTTTGTGGAAACTCAAAAAAAGCAATTTTGGTCTTTCAATAAATGTTATAAATAGATGTCATTTGAAATGACATTTTTTCCTGATTCAATTTCAGAACTGATCAATCACTGTGTTTTTTTGCATTGTCAATTTTTTTAAAATCTGCTGAATCTATGCAAAGATACACAATTAGGTTGTTTTGTTGATTAAAATATGGAATGCAGTTAAATAATAAAAACTAATGGCACCCGGATAATAGTTTTGTTTAATATTTGATTTGGTGAAATTGGCGAATTGTCATTTTATTAGTTCAGTAAGAAAAACTAAATGATTATTTTAAAATAATTGTATAATTATTAAAATGGATTTGTAAATTTGTCTTATCTCAATGCTTTAAGAGCTACAGACAAAAGGTATTAACGGATTTATAAATATTAAACCATCTTATTATGGTCAATCTTGCAACAAGCTATATGGGTTTGCAATTAAAAAACCCAATCATCGTTGGAAGCAGCGGTATGACACGTACGATTGAAAACCTGATAGAGGCTGAAAAGCATGGAGCGGGCGCAGTAGTATTAAAATCTCTTTTTGAAGAGCAGATAAAATTTGAAATCCGTAAGATTTTTACTTTTGATGAAATGCGCGATTCATACAGTGAAGCAGAAGATTACATAAAAAACTATTCCAGAAATCATACCATTGAGCAGTATCTTGATTTGATCAGGGAGGCAAAGAAAAAACTAAGTATCCCTGTGATTGCAAGTGTTAATTGTATGACAGCAAATGAATGGCCTTCTTTTGCGAAGAAAATTGAGGAAGCAGGAGCAGATGGGCTGGAGTTGAATGCATTTGTTTTGCCAAGTGATTTTGAGAATGATTCAGCCGACAACGAAAAGATGTATTTTGATATTGTCAACAATGTATTAGATCAGGTAAAGATTCCGATTTCATTAAAAATAAGTTCCTACTTTTCATCATTGGCACAGATGGTGCAAAAACTATCCTGGACAGGGGTGAAAGGGATTGTGCTGTTTAACCGTTTCTACACACCTGATATTGATATTGACAAGATGAAGGTAGTGCCATCCAATATTTATAGCCATCCTGAGGAAATTGCTGTGTCGTTGAGATGGGTTGCTATCCTGGCTGACAGGGTAAACTGTGATTTAGCTGCTTCAACGGGTATCCATGATGGAAAAGGAGTAATTAAACAATTGCTTGTAGGAGCGAAAGCAGTTCAGATTTGTTCAACATTATATAAGAATGGCTTTGGGCAGATTGATAATATGTTAACTGAACTGGAAAGCTGGATGCAAAAACACAATTATTCAGATATTGATCAGTTCAGGGGCAAGATGAGCCATAAGAAATCAGACAACCCTGCTGCATATCAGAGGGTTCAGTTTATGAAGCATTTTGCCGGGATTGATTGATGATGAGTGTTTTAACGTCATTCAAACTGATAATAAAATGAATCAAAAGAGATTCGTTTTGACACAAAAATAAAAAAGGGGGCTTTTGATTTCAAAAGCCCCCTTTTTTATGTGGGTTGTAAACAATTCAATATTTGGTCATATTGAAACAAAAATTCAGGTTTAATCCAATTCCCCAAATACTTTTTGAAGGATTTCAGTAACACGTGCAGCGGGGTCTATTCGGATTTTTTCTTCTTCTTTTTCGATAAGCTTAAATAAGCCATCAAGGGCTTTTGAAGTGGCATAGTCAGGAAGATCAGTATTAACAGGATCTAATAAGCCAAAGGAGTAGTTTGCAATATTGTTGTATTGGGTTGTGAGGCTGTTCCAAAGCTGTGCGGCACCAACGCTTGAAAGAGAGGTATTGATATCAGGTTTAAAGGCGTTATAAAGGCCGGTATAAGTTTTATCATGCAGGTAAGTGGTTGCAGCATTGTTTTGGCCTTTTAGGATGTTCCAGGCATCAGTAATTGTGATGTTCACAATTGCATCAACAAAAATTGGTTTGGCTTTTATGGATGCATCCTCAGCGGCACGGTTTAGTTTAAGGATGAATTCATCAACAACTGAGTTCAGGTTGAGGGTGTTCCTGATGTAATTTTCGGCAGTAGCAGCTTCTTGGGGGAAGGGTATTTTAATAAGTGCATTTCCAAAATATCCGTCTGTTTGGTTTGTTTCAGCAACAGTGTTTACAGTCCCAACTTTCAATGCTTCCTTAAGTCCTTCAATGACCTGTTCTTCGGTCAGCCCACCTTCCTCATTTAATAATTCACATGAATTAAAGAATAAAGGCATGATTAAAAAGACCGGGAGGAAGAGTAATTTAAAAATGAAAGAAGATGTTTTCATGTGATAAAAGTTTTGGTTATTGTTTGAAAGTGCCTGTCTGGAAGAAGCTTGTTAGCAATAAAGAAGCCAAGCTTGCAGCCGGACAAATTATATGTTTTTGGTTTAACAATAATTGTGCCTTAATTTGAAAGTAAAAATACAAAAAAAAAGATTCAGGAAATTCCGTGTTTCTTTAGTTTTTTCCAAAGGGCAACCCTGCTAATGCCTAATTCAGAGGCAGCCTGAGTACGGCTGCCATTATGGCGTTCAAGGAGTTTTTTAAGTTTTTCTGTTTCAGAAGAAAGCTGGTTTGAATAACCTAATTCTGCAGGTTTAAAGGCATAAGTATTGGTTCCTGCTTGTCCAAGTCCTTTACATAATCCTTCCCTTAGCGTAACCAGTCGCACTTCCTGAGGGAGGTCGAACACATCAATAAGCTCATCCTGGCAAAGGACAAAAGCATGTTCAATAGCATTTTCCAGTTCCCTGACATTGCCCGGCCAGCAATAATCGAGCAGGATGCGCCATGCATCCTGGCTTAGCCCTAAGATATGTTTGCCGGTTTGTTGGTTATACTTATTGATAAAATGCTCACATAATAAAGGGATGTCATTTTTGTGTTCACGGAGTGGAAGGGTTTTGATGGGAAAGACATTCAGGCGGTAAAATAAATCCTCCCTGAATTTACCTTCTCCCACTAGTTGTCGGAGATCTTTATTGGTGGCAGCAATAATACGCATATCAACTTTGATGGATTTATTATCGCCCACGCGTTCAATTGTTTTTTCCTGGATGACCCTTAGGAGTTTTACCTGGATGGAATGGCTGATTTCTCCAATTTCATCAAGGAAGATTGTGCCTTTATGTGCCTCTTCAAATTTCCCCTTTTTATCCTTCATGGCATTAGTGAATGAGCCTTTTATGTGGCCAAACAGCTCGCTCTCAAGCAGACTTTCAGACAAAGCAGAGCAGTTTACCTTAACGATGTTTTGATCTTTACGGTCACTGAGAAGGTGAATGGCTTCTGCAATTAATTCTTTCCCTGTACCGCTTTCGCCATGGATAAGGATATTGGCCACACTGTCGGAAGCGAGTTCAACCATTCTGTGGATATTGATAATCTGAGGGTCGCGCCCCACAATACGTGCCAGTGGTGAATTGATTTGAAGTGTTTTTTTGGTTGAATAACTACGGCAACTCACTTCCTGGCTGATGTCTGTAATGTTGAGCAGAAGGTATTGTTTTTTTTCGGATGGGATGTTTAACAGGCTGGCCGAAAGGAATACAAGCTTATCTTGTTTTCCCGGAGCTGTTAATATTGCACTTTTATTAACGGTTTCATTTTTTTTCAAGCTGTTTAAACAGGCATTCAAATCAAGGTTTTGATGATTGTCGGAAGGATTGGTAAGTAGTTTCTCCAGTTCTGACAAATGCCAATTCCGTTCTTCTTTTAAACCACTTAATTTTAGGGCTGCCGGATTGCTCCATAAAGCTTTCATGTCCTGGTCAAATATAATAATCCCTGATGAAAGGTTTTCAGAAGCGATTTGTTGTAAGTGGGCTAAGCTCATGTGTTATTGTAGATTTAATAATCAAATATAAAGAAAAAAACGTTAACCTAAAATCGGTATATTGTTAAGCTGTGTTAACCAAAATGTGGATTATGTTAACCAGGGTTAACATAGGCGTAATAAGTTATATGATAGATAATCAACGATTTATGCTGGCATGAAAAGATTGGCATAGCCTTTGCCTAATAGAAGAGCAAATAAAAATGTATGGTAGCAAGTTTGGATAATATAAGGGAAACAGTTGATTTGGATTTCTTTGAAGAGATTTCAAAAGGAACAACACTTGTAGCTTTTATTGCTGAATGGTGTTCTCCCTGTAGGATGCAACTTCCTATACTTGAGAACTTAAGACGTGATTTGGGCAATAAGCTTAAAGTTTTAAAGCTTAATGTTGATGATAATAAAGCGACAGCAACATTTTACAGGATATCAGGAGTGCCAACACTCATCTTGTTCAAGGAAGGGAAAGTTGTTAAAGAGTTCCAGGGGATGCAAGCCTTACATTTTTTAGAAGCAGAAATTCAAAAACAAATATAAATCAAAAAACGGGGAGAGCCCGAAAACAAAAATCAAAAAACAAAAATGAAAAAAGTCAAAACTTTCTTTAATAAAAGCAGTTTGGTGATGGTGTTCGCAATATCATCATTGGTTTTATTAAGCCTGACATCCTGCCAGGGCAATAGTAAGCCGGGAAATTCAGAAGAAACCTCAAAAAATGAAGGGGCTATCATCCTAACGGATGCGAACTTTCAGCAAACAATATCAAAAGGGGTTGTCCTTGTTGACTTCTGGGCTACATGGTGTCCTCCATGCCGGGTTCAGGGCCCTATCGTAGAAGAACTAGCTAAAGAAATTGGGGATAAGGTTACAATTTCAAAACTTGATGTTGACTATAATAAAAACACTGCCGGGAAATATGGCATCGCCAATATCCCAACCTTAATCATCTTTAAAGATGGAAAAGAAGTAAAACGTTTTGTAGGCGTCCAACAAAAGGAGGCATTAAAACAAACTTTGTTGTCACTCATTTAATCATTGGGCTTATGCCCTTAAAAAGACTAAAGAAATGGAAAAACTAACAGTAGATACTTTTAAGAAAAAGGTTTTTGATTACGATAAAAACCAGGAATGGAAATTTGAAGGGAGTAAACCAGCAATCATTGATTTTTATGCCGATTGGTGTGGCCCTTGTAAAATGGTAGCCCCTGTATTGGAGGAGTTGTCGAAAGAATTTGAGGGGAAAGTTGACATTTATAAGGTTGATACCGAAGCTGAACAAGAACTTGCAGCAGTATTTCAAATAAGGAGCATCCCTTCTATTTTGTTTGTTCCATCAAGCGGCCAGCCACAAATGGCAGCCGGGGCTCTTGCAAAACATCAATTTGTAAAGGCAATGGATGATATCTTTAATGTTAAACCTGCCTGATAAAGAATAATATAAGCATTCATCCGGCACGGGGCAGTTTAATAATACTAAACTGCCCCTGCCATATAAAGTGAAACAATGAAACAGACAGGTTTATTCACCATAAACAAACGTTAATGTGAATAACAATCATTGTGTTCTATCCGACTCTAACCAAAAAAATATTTCCGAATGAAAATACAATTTTCCGACAAAAAAACTTTAATCAGAAAAGCGATTATATGGGGCATTGGAATCATAGCCGGGCTAATTGCCGGTTATATTTATTATATCCGGATTGGTTGTAACAGTGGTTCCTGCCCAATCACTTCAAACCCATATATAACTATGCTCTATGGGGCTTTGGTGGGTTTTTTTATTGCAGATTTTTTTGTCCCAAAAAAGAAAAAAGTTCAGGAGTAAAAATGATTTTAAGTAATACGATTTTTCAAACAGTATGTATTGAAAAATCGTATTATTATTTTTTAAAAAGTATATAGGAGGATTTATTTGGGGGCTTTTTTTGAAAGATAAACCCCCAATATGCCAAAAAGAATATTTGGGATCCATACTGCAACAAAAGCCGGTAAGTTTCCATTGGTTGCAAATGTAGTGCTGACCTGCATAAATAATATAAACGCAAAACTCAATGATATCCCAATACCCAGATGAAGGCCAATGCCTCCCCTTACTTTTCTGCTCGACAAAGCCAATCCTATAAGTGTTAGGACGAAAGAAGAGAATGGGTTTGCAATACGTTTATGCTTTTCAACCAGATAATAATCAATATTATCAGAACCACGGACTTTTTCTGTGTTAATGAATTCCTGTAGTTCAAAGATGTTCATGGTTTCCAGTTCCCGCATATCCATAGCAAAATCATTGGGTTTGAAATTTAAAACAGTATCCAGTTTTTGTCCATACTTTAGTTTTTCCTCCAATCCATTAATAAAGCGCTCGTTGTAGTTTTCAATAATCCAGCTTCCTTTAATTGTGTCGTAGTTGATAAGGCCGGCCATAAGCTTATAGGTTAGCTTCCCTTCTTCAATTTTTTCGATGCTAAACTGGAAGCCTGTATTTGTCCGATCGTTAAAGGATTCCAAATAAATGAATGTGCCAGGCTCTATTTGTTTATGGATATTTCTGTCTTTTGAAGGACGATTTTTTTTAATGTAGTCATATTCGAATTCAATTCGTTTCCTGTTTGTTTCAGGTATTAGGATGTTGCTTAGGTAAAAGCTCATGACAGCTAAAACACATGCAGAAATAAAATAAGGCAGCATAATCCTTTTAAAGCTGATTCCGCTGCTTAACATGGCGATAATCTCAGTGTTAAAAGCCAGGCGTGAAGTAAAAAAGATTACAGCAATAAAGGTGAAGAGAGGGCTGAAAAGATTGATAAAATAAGGGATGAAGTTTAGGTAAAAATCAAAAATGACGGCCTTTAATGGTGCTTTCTTTTCAATAAAGTCATCAATATGTTCAGATATATCGAAAACAATAACGATTAATATGATAAGTGAAATGGCAAAAAAGAATGTGCCAAGGAACTTTTTAATGATATACCAGTCTAAACGCTTCATGGACCTTAAGAGGTTAAAAAAGAGGATATAATTGTTAAAGCCTTGTTGACAAACGGGGGATCATGATGTTTTTCCATTGAGAAAAAGTCCCATCAATGATATGCTTACGGGCCTGCCCAACAAGCCAGAGATAAAATGCAAGGTTATGATTGGTAGCAATCATTGGGCCAAGCATTTCTTTAGCAACAAAAAGGTGGCGCAAATAAGCTTTTGAATAAAAGGTGTCGGTGTAAGAAGCCCCATCTGGATCAATAGGGGAGAGGTCATCCTTCCATTTCTGGTTTCGGATATTGATTATGCCCTGGGATGTAAAAAGCATTCCATTGCGTGCATTCCGGGTAGGCATTACGCAATCAAACATATCAATACCCAGTGCAATCCCTTCCAGAATATTAACAGGAGTGCCCACACCCATCAGGTAACGGGGTTTGTCCTGTGGGAGGATACCACAAACAAGCTCGGCTATTTCATACATGACTTCTTCGGGCTCACCTACTGAAAGCCCACCAATAGCATTGCCTTCCCTTTCAAAGGAAGCGATCATCTCAGCACTTTGTACGCGCAGATCTTTGTAAGTGCTACCCTGGACAATGGGGAATAGTGTTTGGCTATAACCGTATAATGGGGATGTCTGATCAAAATGATTTACACACCTTGCAAGCCATCTGTGAGTCATTTCCATTGATTTTTTGGCATAGGGATAATCGCAGGGGTAAGGTGTGCATTCATCAAATGCCATCATGATATCAGAACCGATTTTTCTTTGAATATCCATTACACTTTCAGGAGAGAAAAAGTGTCTTGATCCATCAATATGGGATTGAAAAAGAACCCCTTCTTCTGTTATTTTACGGACTTCGGAGAGTGAATACACCTGATAACCACCACTGTCGGTAAGTATCGGGTGGTTCCATGCATTAAATTTATGAAGGCCTCCTGCTTTGAAAATTAAATCAGTGCCTGGCCTAAGATATAGATGGTAGGTGTTGCCTAATATAATCTGGGCATTAACATCCTGTTCAAGGTCGCGTTGGTGGATAGCCTTTACAGTACCGGCAGTTCCAACAGGCATAAAAATTGGTGTTTGGATATCACCATGATCTGTTGAAATAACTCCTGCCCGGGCTTTAGTGGCACTATCTGTGGACTTTATGGAAAACTTCATTTATTCTTGGGTAAATTTTTGGCAAAGATAGGAACTATTAACGTAGATTAGGTAATTTTGTTATTCTCTAATCAGTGTGAATTTTTTCTTTTTTTGATATGATGATACTTGATGTGCTGAACGAATTGGTGTTTTGGGGCTTGGCAGTAATAGTTTTCTTCCAATTGATTTATTACTGGTTTTTTTATATCAGGCTTGCATTTTGGAAAGAAAATGTTGGTAACAGTACAAAAAAAGCTGTTTCTGTTGTTATTTGTGCAAAAAACGAATATCAAAACCTTAAAGAAAACCTTCCCCTTATCCTAAACCAGGATTATCCTGAGTTTGAAGTTGTGGTTGTGAATGATGGTTCGGATGATGAAAGCCCTTTTTTACTTGATGATCTGATACGTAAATATAGCCATCTAAAAGTCGTTCATCTGAAGGAAAATGTCAATTTTTATAAAGGGAAAAAACTGGCATTGGCTATTGGTATTAAATCAGCATCTTTTGATACATTACTTTTGACCGATGCAGATTGTAAGCCATTAAGCAAGGATTGGGTTTCATTGATGCAGTCACAGTTTACTTCCGAAAAGCAAATTGTATTGGGATATGGCGCTTATCAGAAAAAAAGTGGTTTACTTAATAAATTGATTCGTTTTGAAACCCTGGTAACTGCAATGAAATATATGTCAAGGGCTATGGCCGGGAAACCATATATGGGTGTAGGCCGGAACCTGATGTATTCAAAAAAATTGTTTTATCAGGCAGGAGGCTTTGCTGCCCATTATAAAGTTATATCAGGGGATGATGACCTGTTTATAAATAAGGTGGCCACTAAAAGTAACACAACAATACAATTAGCTACGGCTTCATTTACTGAGAGCAAGCCAAAAGAAAGTTTTAGGACATGGTTTTTTCAAAAGAAACGACATTTGGCAGCAGGGAGTTATTATAAAGGCCGCCATAAATTCGTTCTTGGCTTTGAAGCCTTGATAAACCTATTGTTTTATGTGTTTGCTGTAGCTGCACTTATCTCTTTGTTTAGGTGGGAATATGTCATTGGAATTATATTTTTGAAGTATGTCAGTTATTTTTTCTCAATATATTATGCAGCAAATCGTATGAACGAAAAAGAATTATTATTATATTCGCCACTGTTTGACTTGATATTTGCATTTCTTAACCCGGTTTTCACCATTTCTAATTTGGTGGCAAAAAAAAATAAATGGAAGTAACCCAAAATCTGACTGAAAAAGCACAACGGGATTATAATCTTGTGGTTCAGGCTGTTGAGCATGGAAGCCAAAAGGCTTATGCGGAACTTTTGGGGTATTATAAGGATACAATCTTCTATATGTTGTTAAAAATGACCGGGAACCCGGATGATGCTGAAGATCTTACTATTGAAGCATTTGGAAAAGCTTTTAAAAACATCAAACAATATACCCCTGATTTCGCATTTAGTACCTGGCTCTTTAAAATAGCCTCCAACAATTGCATTGACTTCATGCGAAAAAAGAAAAAAATGTTGGATACCCCTCAGGATTACTTTTTTGATGATGAAGAACAGGTGGGAATTGTCCAAAACATTGCTACTGAAGTACCTGATCCTGAAGAACGGATGATCAGGACCCAAAAAGCAAAACTATTGCGCGAAGTAGTTGAGAAACTTAAGCCAAGATACCGGAAACTTATCGAATTAAGGTATTTCGAAGAACTTTCTTACGAAGAGATTTGTGAAGAAATGAACCTTCCTTTGGGAACTGTTAAGGCACAATTATTCAGGGCAAGGGAGTTTTTGGCTAATGTCCTTCGGGATTCAATGGAACGTATTTGAAAA
>CAYLYP010000010.1:0-66617 GCA_964387795.1 uncultured Bacteroidales bacterium | reverse complement strand
AATATACTTGAAGATTAATCAACAATATGGCGCCGGAAGTAAGAACAGTTCATATTGCAAATGCAAAGCTAAATGAAGGCAGTGAATATGAATTCCTTGTGTTAAAAAGAACAGGGATATCTGAATCAGAACAGTATTTTATCCTTCAGGATCCTTTTGGATATAAAATCCTTTTGCCCGAACTGCCATACAGGGAATATGGATTTAGCCAGGGCAGCCATATCAATTGCAGGGTGGATAAAATTAGTTGTAGCGGAAGGATTTATCTTGAACCCAACCATCCTGTTTACAAGGAAGGTTTGGATTATGATTTCATTGTTACCGGAAAAAAAGAAGAATGGATCAATGGGATTGAAAAACAATGTTATCTTGAACTCTTGGATGCTTTAAATAAGCCTTGCAGGGTTTTGGTTTCAGTATCAGACCTGGACAAATACCTTACCCAGGGCTTTGCAAGCTGCAAGCTTGACAGGATAAAAAAAGGGGTTTTGTTCCTAAGGCTGACAGACGAGCTTCATTTAAGCGAATATCTGATTGAGGGAAATGCCTACCCCTTCTTTATTGAAAAAAAAGATAAAAGTTCATTTATTCTGATTGACAATCAGGGGCACAGGCATTTACTAAATGCAATGTGGTATTCAGAATATACGAATCTCCGGATAGGTTCAACAATCAACTGTAAAGTTATCAAACGGACTTCGGAGGGATGTATGGTGCTTGAGCCCGAACATCCCTATTATAATGAAGGGCAGGAATATTATTTCAATATTCTTAGGATTGAGAAGAATGAATTTGCAGATGGGGCACAGGATGTTTTGGCCGTATGCTCCGACGGGCAATCAGGGACACTTGCCCATGTAAACCTGCAAACAGGATGGGAATCCAGGTTAAGCGGAAAAGAACAAGTGAGGGGAAGGATTACAAGGATAAGAAAAGGGAGGGTATATGCAGAAGCATTATTTGATGATGAGTTCCCTGATTAAATCCTTGCCCAATTCTTTATTCAGATGGGCAATTACCTTTTCACGGGTATAAAGCAATTCCTCCTTTAAGGGTGGAATAGTAATTACAACAAAAAGCTGCCCGTTTTTAAAGCGGATTTCTTTGGTATGCTTTGCAATGAGCTTTCCCATTGCACTTTCCCATGCATGCTGGATATCAATTTCCTGAAGCTTATCTTCCATCCTATAAGCTTTCACAAGTGCTTCAAGAGCTTCTTTTAAAGTCTGTTCGTTGTTACCTGCCATAAGCTAAGATGTTTTTAGGTTTATGCTTGCCTGATTTACTTCAAAAAACCTTGTATCAGAATTAGCAAATGATGACAATTCACTAATCCTTTCAGGATGGGTATCAGAAATAAAAACCTGACCAAAACCCTCACCACTTACCAGTCCAATAAGTTGCTTCACCCGATCAGGGTCTAATTTATCAAAGATATCATCAAAAAGCAAAATCGGGTTAAAGTTCCTGTGATTTTTAATAAAATAAAACTGGGATAGTTTTAAAGCGATAGCAAATGTCTTCTGCTGTCCCTGGCTCCCGTATTTCTTAATGGGCATCCCATCCAGTTGAAATTCCAGGTTATCTTTATGGATGCCACTGCTTGTGTATTGAAGGACTTTGTCTTTTCCTACAGTTTCTTTTAACAAAAGCTTAAAATCCTGTTGATGGAGCTGCGAAACATATTGTATCTCAGGAAGCTCATGCCCCATGCTCAACTGTTTATAAACATCCTTAAACACAGGAATATATTCCAAAAGGAATGCTTTTCTTTTCTCAAAGATCAGCTCCCCTGATGCTATTAACTGATCATCATACACCTCCAAGAGCGAACCATCGAAGAAATTTTTCTCGGCAAAGCTTTTAAGCAAAGCATTCCTTTGGGCAAGATTTCGGTTATAAACCATCAGGGCTTCAAGAAATTGATGATCGCACTGACTGATGACACTATCAATAAGTTTCCTTTTTTCTTCACTACCTCCCTGTATCAGGACAGTATCGTTGGGAGAGATAAAAACCAGGGGTATCAGACCAATATGATCCGAAAAACGTTCATATTCATTATCATCTAATTTAAAAACCTTCTTTTGGTTCCTTTTTACAGCACAACTTACTTTATATTGACCATGCCCATAAGCGAACAATCCCTGGATAAAGAAAAAATCCTTATCACTAAGGATATTCTGGGAGTCAACAGGGTTAAAAAAACTCTTGCAAAAAGCAAGGTAATAAATAGCATCCATGAGGTTTGTTTTCCCAGAACCATTGGGACCGGTAAGAAAATTAAGCCTGGGGCAGAACGCCAGGGAGGCATCCTGATAATTTTTAAACTGGATAAGGCTTAAGGATTCTAAATACATGGAATTTGGAAAATGAAATGCAAAGATAAGACATACAGCCGGGGAAACTGTTATAATAAAGGTAAAAAAAAAGGCTCCACAAGGAGCCTCTTTTTTTTATCTTTTCAGAAAAAACTATTGTTTTGTATAGGTTGCAGTACCTGCACTAACAGTTTGATCAGTATAATTAATAGTGTATGTAACTACTCCAATATTGTTGATATCAACAGTAGTACCATTGCCTGAAATAGTGCCTGATATAGACATCCCATTCCATTCAGCTGGAGTTTGTGAAGCAATGGTAATTGCATTATTACTGACAGTCCCGGAAACAGTAATAGGAGTGCTGAAACCACCAAAGTTAGAAATCAGGATTTTTGTTTCATCAGTTGAAGAAGCAGTAACGGTAACATTATATGTATAAGTTCCTGCACCATCTCCAGTAACAACATCAGACACAGCATAAGTTCCAGACAAAGATGCTGCTGTTGCAACTTCTTCTTCTTCTTCACCGCAAGAAGTAAATACAAAACCTGTAAGAGCTACAATTGCAAAAAGTTTTAAAAGGTGTTTTTTCATGGTTAATTTCTTTTTAGTTGAAACTGTATTTATTTATTTAAGTTCAAAAATGAACAATTCATGACAAAAATACATTTTTTTTTTGGATAAACTTTCATGAGCATAAAAAAAACTATAATTTTGTATGGTAATTTTAAAACTAATAAAAAGGATTACCATGAGAAAAATTTTTGCTGTATTATTTGTTGCCGGTTTATTTACCATTGTTGCTTGTGGCCCAAGTGCAAAAGAAAAAGCTGCTGCTGAACAAGCTCGTTTAGATTCTATTGCTGCTGTTAAGGAACAGGCTCGTTTAGATTCAATAGCTACTGCTATGGAACAAGCTCGTTTAGACAGTATTGCCGCTGCTGAAGCTGCTGCTGAAGCTGCTAAAACAACTGTTAAAAAGCCTGGTACTAAACCTACAACTCCTGAAGTTAAACCAGAAGAAACTAAACCTTCTAGGCAAACCCCGGGTGAAGAATCTAAACCTACCCGCCAAGGCTCAGAACAAAAAGAAGGACAGCCATCAAAACCTACTCGTAAAGGTTAATTGTAAAAGACTTTTTGCAAAAAAAGGCTTTCATGAAACATGAAGGCCTTTTTTATTAACACCTGTTAATAAATTAAGACAATCAGGTACACTGCATATCAAGCAAAATAAATACTTTTATCACGCTGAAATTTTTTAGCATTTTAAGTCACATTAATCAATTAATCAAACACATGAAAAAATTGTTCGCAATTATGATCTTTGCAAGCATGTCTTTATTATTTGCTTGTAACAATGCACCAAAAGAAACTCCAGCCGAAGAACCTGCTGCTACTGAAACACCAGCACCAGCTCAGGAAACTCCTGCTGATACCACTGCAGCTCAAACCACTCCTGCTGCTCAATAAGGTGTTATTGAAGATCTGAATTTCGAAACCTGATTCTTTAAATGAGCTTTCAGGTTTCTTTTTTTTCTCTTATTGCCTTTACTTTTCAACCTTAATTAGTATTACAATCATTGTCGGATGATACTCCATGTTATCAATTTGCATTATTGAATGTATTATATTTGCAATCATTTTCGTTTCTAACAAAAAAAAGAAATCGAATGATACGAATCAGGAGCTGCTGAAAAAGTCTTTAAGGTATCAGATACGAGGCGATAAGGCAAAACTGTATAATAATACTATGTATCATTGGTAAGGAAGCTAAAAATCCCTCCCCTTTTGATCATAGAACATTCAATCACAATTAAGAACACTGACAAAGAATAACATTCAAAACATTGATCATCAACACCAAAACACCTTTACAAAAGCACATTGCTGTCCAGATTTAATACACTTTGTCAAATCTGGACAAAACCCCAAAACAGATACTGGCCTATATCGCCCGTCACCTGGGCTTAAAAGGCCATACAACAGACGAACTTGTTGATGCTTATATCAACTTCCTTGTTGAACTGAACAGGGCAATACAAATCCCTCTTAACATACAAAAATATGGTACAGATGAGGAATTATTCAAGCAAAACCTTGACAGGATCAGCACCAATGCCGTTGAGGATGAATGCACTGGTTGTAACCAAAGGCTCACAACCAAAGAGGATTTCAAAAAACTCTTCACTGCAATCTATTACAGACGACAGGTAGATTTCTAATACAACAATATCTTAAACGGAAAGTTTCTTAAGGGGAACTTCCCTTTAACACATTCATGAACAAAAAAAGCATGTATAGAATTATTAAAAAAAGCAATCTTGCACCAGCTATCGTAATGATGGAAGTGGAAGCCCCCAGAGTAGCAAAAGCAGCCCAACCGGGACAATTTGTAATCGTAAGGGCGTATTCAAAGGCTGAACGTATTCCATTAACAATTGCTGACATTGATAAAGACAGGGGCACCGTGACCATCGTTATCCAGGCTTTGGGAGCAAGCACAAGACTTATTAGCAGCATGGAAGAGAACGAGCACTTTGAAAACTTTGCAGGACCTCTTGGAAAAGCATCAGAGCTTATTCATGAAGACAAAGAAACGCTTCTCAAAAAAAAGATTGTATTTATAGCTGGGGGAGTGGGTGCTGCACCAATCTATCCTCAGGTTAAATTCCTGCATGATATAGGCTGTAAACCCGATGTAATCCTTGGTGCAAGGAACAAAGAGATGATCATACTGGAAAAAGAACTTACTTCCATTTCAAACAAGCTATGGGTAGTTACAGATGACGGAAGCCATGGCAGCAAAGGCCTTGTAACAAATAAACTACAGGAAATCACTGCAATGGGTGCCACATACGATTTAGCCATAACCATTGGCCCTACTATCATGATGAAGTTTGTTGCTGAACTTACAAAGCAACTTGGGATAAAAACAATTGCAAGCCTTAATGCCATGATGATTGATGGAACAGGGATGTGTGGGGCATGCAGGGTGAGCGTTGGCGGGAAAACACGCTTCACCTGTGTTGACGGACCTGAGTTTGATGCTCATCAGATAAACTTTGATGAAGCCATCCGCAGGCTATCAATGTATAAAACCCAGGAAAGCGAAAAGCTGACTGGCACAGTGGAAAAACAACATACCTGCAAAATAGGGAGGAGCAAATAATGGGAGCAATTTTAAAACGTGTAGCTGTAAGAGAACAGGCACCCGAAATCAGGAAAAACAACTTTAAGGAAGTATGCCTTGGATATAATCTTGCCGAGGCTTCATCTGAAGCTGAGCGTTGCCTTAACTGCAAAAAGCCACGCTGCGTTGAAGCATGTCCTGTTTATATTGACATACCGGGCTTTATCAATCAGATTAAGCTGGGAAACATCAGCCAGGCAGCCAGTATTATCAACCAGGATTCAAGCCTCCCTGCTGTTTGTGGGCGAGTATGTCCACAGGAATCCCAATGTGAAGGTGCATGTGTTTTGAACAAGAAAGGAGATGCCATTTCAATAGGTAAGCTGGAGAGATTCACAGCAGACTGGTCAAGAGAGAATAATATTTGTTTTACAGATAAGGAAGATGATAAAGGCTTCAAAGTAGCAATTATTGGTTCAGGTCCTGCAGGACTAGCATGTGCCTCCGATCTGGCAAAAAATGGATATGAGGTAAGCATCTTTGAAGCTCTTCATAAGCCAGGCGGCGTTCTGGAATATGGGATCCCGGAGTTCAGGCTCCCAAAGGCAGTTGTGAGACATGAAATCAACAATCTAAAAATGCTTGGGGTAAAAATAGAAACGGATGTAATCATTGGACATACCCTTTCCATTGACCAACTCCTGGAAGAAGAAGGCTTCAGTGCTGTCTTTGTAGGTTCAGGTGCCGGATTGCCAAAGTTCATGAACATTAAAGGCGAAAATCTTAACGGAGTGCTTGCTGCAAACGAATTTCTTACGAGGACTAATTTGATGCAGGCTTACGAAACTGATTCAGATACCCCGATTTATATAGGGAAGCATGTTGTTGTGGTGGGCGGTGGCAACGTAGCAATGGATGCAGCCCGATGTGCAATTAGAATGGGTGCCAGGGTAAGCATTGTTTACAGACGTAGCGAAGAAGAGCTGCCTGCCCGTAAAGAAGAAGTCCATCATGCCAAAGAGGAAGGTATTGAGTTTGTCCTCCTTACAAATCCAACAGAAATCAAAGGGAATGAACATGGCTGGGTAAGCGCCATAAGCTGCATCAGAATGGGCTTAGGGGAACCGGATGAAAGCGGGAGGAGAAAACCCATAGAAATTCCAGGTTCGGAATTTGACATTGATTGCGACATGGTAATCATGTCTTTAGGCACCTCCCCAAACCCACTTATTATTAATACGACTCCGGGACTTAAAGCTGAACGATGGGGAGGGATAATTATTGATGAAGAAACTGCCCATACCCATCGTGAAGGTGTTTTTGCAGGAGGTGATGCTGTAACAGGGGCTGCAACAGTTATCCTTGCCATGGGAGCCGGGAGAAAAGCAGCATCTGCTATCCACCAGTATATCAATAACAGATTTGCTAAATAATAGTTTAGCAAATCTCCTGCCCTGCCTGAATACGCATCTGGATGTATCAATTGCGGGAAATGCCTTATTGCATGCCCCTTTGGTGCCATCATGGAAAAATTATATCTGGTTGAAACCTTTCGAAACAAAAATGAAAGGCGGAATTTAATTGCATTACTTGCACCAGCCATTGCAAGCCAGTTTGGTTCAGACATTGATCGCATCATGTATTCTTTTATCCAGCTTGGCTTTACAAAAGTTATTTAAGTAGCCGATGCTGCCCAAACCACTACTATAAAAGAAAGCGATGAACTCTCCGAAAGGCTTCAACAAGGTGCTTTCTTTATGACTTCTTCCTATTGCCATACCTATACCTCACTTGTAGATAAACATCTGAATGCTTTAAAACTTTACGTTTCGCATACCCATACTCCTTTATATTATACTGCTGCCCAAGCCAGGGAAAATACCCTGATGCCTGTATTGTTTTCATTAGCCCCTGTTCTGCAAAGCGATGGGAAAGCTTTCACAATCCATACTTGAACTATGCCCTCAGCCAGGTAGATCAACTAAGGGCTGCTGAAAAAGTCCTTAAGGTATCAGATGCCAGGATATAAAACGAAATTGTATAATAATACTATATGCCTATGGCAAGGAAGCAGATAATGCGTATGTGCTATTAAAACAGCAAGCCTAAACTTCCAGCCTATAATTAATAAAAAACATTGTTGATAAAAAAGTCATTGCAGCGCACTTGCATTTTTATGAATTGTAATTATTTTTTATGATACCCCAAGAATTTTAGCATCAAAATATTTTTTATCACTTTTTCCAATATCAACCCCCATTTATTTTACCATTTTGAAAATATAATACACATTTTTTGCAGCAATCATATTTTTAGTATATATCTTTGTATGACTAAATTCAATCCCATGAGCAATGTTCGTTTTGAAGCAGTAAAAACAGCCATAAGTCGCACCAAGCTTGAGAAAGAAGGAGCCAATGGCAAAGTATCCGAATATTTTGGATGCAATGTTTTTTCACCAAATGTAATGCGCGAGTATCTCCCTGATGATGTGTTCCGCAGTTTAAGCGGCACTATGGAGAAAGCCGAGCAGATAGACAAACGCATCTCCGATCAGGTAGCATCAGCCATGAAAGCCTGGGCAATAAGCAAAGGTGCTACCCATTATTCACATTGGTTTTTACCTCTTACAGGTTCCACTGCCGAAAAGCATGACGCCTTTTTCACCCCTCTTGAAGCCAATGTTTCCATTGAACAGTTTGATGGGGCACAATTGGTCCAACAGGAGCCAGATGCATCAAGTTTCCCATCCGGCGGCCTTAGAAATACATTTGAAGCCAGGGGCTATTCTGCCTGGGACCCTTCTTCCCCAGCCTTTATCATGGATGGAACCCTTTGTATCCCTACGATATTTGTATCTTACAATGGCGAAGCGCTTGATTACAAAACGCCCTTGCTCAGAAGCATCAGTGCAATAGATAAGATAGCAACCGAAGTATGCCAATACTTTGATCGTAATGTCACCCGTGTATTCCCAACATTAGGCTGGGAACAGGAATACTTTCTTATCGACAGGGCTCTTTATTATGCAAGGCCTGACCTGGTGCTCACAGGCAGGACACTTACAGGCCACCTTGCTGCAAAAGGGCAACAACTTGAAGACCATTATTTTGGTTCTATCCCTCAAAGGGTAACTGCTTTCATGAAAGAATTCGAAGAAGAAGCATGGAAATTAGGAATACCTGTTAAAACACGCCATAACGAAGTTGCACCTAATCAGTTTGAGCTTGCTCCCGTTTATGAAGAAGCAAATATTGCCGTTGACCATAACCAATTGGTGATGGTAGTCATGAAAAAAACAGCCCGCAAACACCATTTTAAAGTATTGTTTCATGAAAAGCCTTTTGAAGGTGTAAATGGCTCCGGCAAACATAACAATTGGTCATTGGCCACCAATACAGGGAAGAACCTCCTCAGTCCGGGGCATACTCCCAAAACCAACCTCCTCTTCCTCACTTTCTTCATCAACATCATTAAATCTGTTTATGAACATGCCGACCTGCTTAGGGCTGCTATTGCAAACGCAGGGAACGACCACCGTCTGGGTGCCAATGAAGCCCCTCCTGCAATCATTTCAATGTTTATTGGAAGCCAGCTTACCCGGATTATGGAAGAAATTGTAAATAAGGTCAAGGATGAAAAGATGACCCCGGATGAAAAAACAGAACTCAAACTTAATATAGGGAAAATCCCACAGATTATCCCAGATAATACTGACAGGAACAGGACTTCGCCCATGGCCTTTACAGGGAATAAGTTTGAATTCCGTGCAGTGGGCTCCTCTGCCAATTGTGGCCCTGCAATGATTGTCCTTAACACCATCCTTGCCAACCAACTCAGGGAATTTAAAACTGAAGTTGAATCATTCATCGAAAAAGGGTTCGATAAGGATGAAGCAATCTTTAAAGTATTAAGGTCATATATTAAAAGCTCTTCAAATATCCTCTTCGAGGGGAACGGATATAGCGAAGAATGGGTTAAAGAAGCTGAAAAAAGAGGTCTTTCAAACTTTAAAACCACTCCCGAAGCCCTTAAAGCATATATCTATGAGAAGTCAATCAGGCTTTTTGAAGATAATGGCGTTTTTACAAACAAAGAGCTTTATGCCCGTTATGAAATACGCCTTGAAAACTATGCCAAGGTAATCCAAATCGAATCAAGGGTTTTAGCCGATATTTCAGGCAACCACATCATCCCTACGGCCATAAAATACCAAAACATCCTCATCGAAAACGTTAAAGGGATCCGCGAAATCTTACTTGATGTTACAGGAAGTGAACATGCCGATGCAATGATATATACCATTTCTAAAATCGCAGAGCATATTGCTGCCATCCGTAATAATATCTCGCTTATGATAGCTGAGCGAAAAAAAGCCAATCAAATTAGTGACATCTGCCAAAGAGCTGAAGCATATTGTTCTAAGGTAAAACCTTATTTTCATGAAATAAGGTACCATGTGGATAAACTTGAAATCCTTGTAGATGACCAGATGTGGCCTCTTCCTAAGTATCGCGAAATGCTTTTTATAAGATAATTTTTTTCCCTTGCTTGATGAAAGTCCCTGTTACATATTTTTTTATGTGCAGGGCTTTTTATTTTATTTTAAACTTTTTGCCCTTATCTTTGACATTATTTTAATCCTATCCCCATGGAAAACCGCCTGTCATTTGCTATCCTGTTCTTTTTGGTATTGCTTGGAGTTGGCTATTTCTATCGTCACGAGGATAAAGCCGTCGTGAAAATTGTCCTGACACAGATACCTGCCCAAACTCCCATCAATGATACCATCTTTATTTCAGGTGACTTTAATGACTGGGAACCCAATAATCCTGATTATCGTTTTACAAAAGATAAAAATGGTGTTTATTCCCTGAGCCTTAAAGAGATTAAACCTTCGTCTGAGTTTAAAATAACAAGGGGCTCATGGCAAACTGCCGAAACTGATACCAACTGTGAACAAATTAATAACAGGACACTCCATTTCACCGGGGATGTTACAATTTCAATCCGTATCGACAACTGGGTTGACCTGTGCAATGAAACAAATACCATCCCTAAAGAAGCTGAAAAATCAACATTAGAAGATAAGGATTCAATCATAAACTAATCAATCATACCTTCTGTTTCCCCTGTTATTGTTCATATCTCTATCCTTCTCCCCCTCCTCTTTATTCTATTCCTGATTTTTTTTTGCATAAAAATTTGCATTACGAAACAATTCGTATTATATTTGCCTACGAAACAATTCGTATATGGAAAAAGATAAATTATACCAGCCAACAGAAGCTGAACTGGAAATCCTCCAGGTACTCTGGGAAAAAGGCCCTTCAACAGTAAGGGACGTACATGATTATATCTCAAAAAGCAAAGATGTGGGTTACACCACCACTTTAAAGCTGATGCAAATCATGGCCGAAAAAAATATTCTAAGCCGCGATACAAGCCAACGCCAACATGTTTATATCCCAACCATCAGTCAGGAAAAGACCCAGGGCATCTATTTAAAAAAGATGCTCAATGGCCTTTTTAGTGGTTCAGCCAGTCGCATGGTTATTGGTGCCCTTAACAGCCACCAGCCCTCCCGGGAAGAGCTGCAGGAAATTAAAGATTATCTGTCACAATTTGAAAAACCCGAATTATGAGCATTACCCCTTATCTGGTCCATCCGGTGATGAATGCACTGGGCTGGACATTGCTTCATGCACTGTGGCAATTCATCCTTGTTTTTATCCTTTGGAAAATAACAATTGCTTTTTTAAAAAATGCAGGCCCTTCTATAAGATATAAAGTTTCTGTGGCTGCTTTTCTTACTTTGCCTGTCCTTTTCGGGATTACCTTCTGGCAGCAATTTGAAATCTATCACCAGGCCGGGCGTATTGTTTCTATTGAAGTGGCAAACCAACAACTTACAACAAGCGGTTCCCAGGATTATTATCTCCTTAATAAATCCTACCCTTTTCAGTTGAAACAAATTGAAGCCTATACCCCATTAATCTTTTGGATTTACCTAATAGGCCTTGTCCTCCTTTCAGTCAAAGGCTCACTTACCTACTTTCATTTCTCACGTCTCTCAAAAAAACATGCCCAGGCATTACCTCAGCAATGGCTGGATAAGATAAATACCCTGCTAGGCAAAACAGGCCTGTCGCCTACGACCCCAATCATCCAAAGTGCTTATATAAGCACACCTGCTGTCTGGGGTTTCATCAAACCTGTTATCCTCATCCCCCTTGGGATGATTAATGGCCTTAGCACCGAACAAACAGAAGCACTCTTGCTTCACGAAATGTTTCATATCAAACGCAACGACCATTGGATCAACTTCATTCAAAACTTCTTTGAAGTCATACTGTTCTTCCATCCTGCCACCTGGCTTATTAGCAGGTACATCAGGGCTGAAAGGGAAAACTGTGTTGACCTATTGGTTGTTGGCCATACCGAAGCGCCCCTGAATTATGCACAGGCACTTATGAACATTTCATCCCAACCCAATAAAACCCTAAGGCCGTCTTTAGCGGCCACCAACTCTAAAAACCATCTGTTATCACGAATCAAAAACATCATGTTTATGAAACAAGTAAAAGCCAACACCGGTCAGAAAATTGCTGCTGCAATAATCATTTGCGGAGCTTGTATTTCAGTTGCATGGATCAGCCCCAAAAGCCCATTCAACCATATCACAAGGGAACCATTTGAGTTGTCATACCCAACCGGCTCCTCCAACAGCAATCTTTCAAAGGCATCATTAACCTCGAATGCACCAAAACCATCAAAGGGAACAAACAGCCCTTCCAATGACACCATTACCCGTAACAATCAACACTGGTACACCGATTCAACCTATCAGTACCTTGAAAGTTCAAATATCACCCTTGACAATGGCAAAGTGGTTGCCTGGCAAGACCTTTCCCCTGAAGAAAAAGAAGAAATAAAAATAGCAATTGATGATGCTGCCATTGCACTATCTGAATCCGTTATTGCTGTCACTGATCTTTCAATAAACGTTGCAGATGTTGCAATTTCCATTGCTGGCTCTACAATTGAAGCACTGAGAGGCTTAATGACCGAAGAAGAATATCGCGAAGCACAACAGGATATCAGGGAAGCCAGAAGAGAAGTAAGGCATGAAATAAGAAATGAAATCCGTAATGCTGAAATCAGGAGGGATATGCAGGAAGCTTCACGCGAAATAAATGAAGCTCTTGAAGAATTAGAAGTTACACCATCCAACCCAAACTGCACCATCCATGTTTCAAGCCAGGAATTCGAACGCGCAGCACAAACTATCCAGGAGTTCTTCCAGAGCGAAGAATTTCAAAACAGCATCAACATTGCGAACGAAGAAATCCAACAAATTGAAATCAATATAGAGAATGCCGATTGGGAACAAATATCAAGAGACATCCAATCAAGCTTTAGGGAATTGGGGAAAGTCCTGAACGAAACAAACATCAACATTCAGGTTTCAAACCCAAACAAACAGAAAAAGTCAAATCCTCAAAACTCAGAAGAGGAAGAAAACAGCGACCCTGAAACTAAATAGGGCACATATTATTCTCATTTTCAAACCACTAATCATTAAAGCTTTGGATTATCTGCACAAAAAAAACAGGGGTTGAATTCAATTGCAAAGATTCGATGTTATTTGAAACTTTTCAAACTGAACACTTTTATTAAAAAAAGATAAATACGATAACGGATGCAGTAATATGCATCCGTTTTTTACATTTAAAATTTCACTCCTATTAAAGGAGAAAATGTAATCCCCTCGTGACCAAGTGCAAACAAATAATAGCCACCTAAGTGAGAACCAAGATAAAATCCATTATTAAACTTATAATAGTAGGACAAAGTATAATCCAAACCAAAATCATACGTAGTACCACTTCCTGTTAATAACACTTGTTCTCCCTGGATATTTTCCAATCTTGGATAAAATGACCACCATGACCTCAATAACATACCCAAAGACGGATCAATGTAATGGCCTTTACCCAGGGAAAAAGGCCTTGAAAAATTTGCAACCCAACATGTATATACAGTATGTCTGTTCTGGCCATCTATATTTTTACTATTCTTAAATTCAGAACTAACAATTGCAAATGAAACCTTTGCATTAACATAAAAACCTGTTTTTAGCTTCCTTCCGCCTTCAATCCATAAACAAAGACCTGGAGGAGGGAAACCTTCATCATTAAAATACAAATAATCTCCAAAATATCCCAATCCAAACCTTAGATGATTCTTGTCAGAAGACTGATTTGTAATAACATCCTGCCCTTGAAGTTCCAATAAGGAACCAACAATAAAAAAACAAATTAATAAACGCTTCATTTGATTACTTTTTTGATTTAAAACTGTATCCAATACCTATATTTGTCAATATCACAGATGGCATATTTGTTCTTTTTTCATACTCATCCTCTCTTACCTTATAACTATCAAAACGAAAGCCTGTAAAAAAGAAAACATTCCTTTTTGTTTGATATAAAAATTCGCCACCAAAGCAAAATGCCCACCCATAAAGGTTATGGGTTACATATTTTTGCCAATGGGAAATCCTGCCATTCTCCATAATGGCATATCCATCAATGCTGTTAAGATATTTCATCCGACCGTAAACAGGGCCTCCAATAATTGAAATACTTAAACCACCAAATTTCAAAGGTGTTACTTCACCCAATACTCCAAGAGAAAATCCCTGTGCCATTTCCGGAGCATATTGATCTATTTCTGGTATTACAAGCCGGTAAAAAGAGTTTCGGTATATTTCATAATTTATTCTCCCCCCCCAATAACCAGACTTCATACCAAAACTAAATCCAGGTATTTTCATTCTTGAAATCTTGTCCGACTTTGTATCACGATAGCCGTACATGCTATTTTTAGCAAAATCAAAACTTCGACCAACACTCACAAAGTATTTACGTGTGTTTGGTTTTTGAAGGCAATACCCGGGAGTAACCATCAATAAAATAAAAACCACAAATAAAAGCTTCTCTTTCATTTTTTTTGTTTTTTGATAATAAATTGTTCCTCCGCCTTTTCAACGAAGGAACAATAAATAAGATTATTGAATTGTCCTTGACTCGCAAGTAAACTTAACACTGCCCAGACTTCTGACTACCAAGCCATCAAGCATCTCATCGTTGGGAGATGGATTATTTTGAGTATTATAAAAATAATCTCTATCCCATTCCAGCTTTCCAAAGAGAAATCCCTTGTATTCTTGCTCATCAAGTTCAAACTCAACTGAAACGTTGATATCTTTCCATTTAACTGAACCTTTAATTTTTTTAACTCTTGACGTCCAGTCGTAATCAAAACAAACAATTACCTGTTGCTCTTTTTGAGGATACCAATCTGAATCAAAAAGAACATTAACAGTTTTCCATGCTTCAGGAGAATCTGGATCCTTTTCTGCTTTTTTAATATACTTTCTTTCATGTTTATACTGTATTTGATTTTGCCATGAACCAGATGTTGCACTATGAGGAGTACCCCTAAAAAAGTTCATTTCAACATCTCCTTCAAATAATCCAGGTTTAGTATCACACCATACTTTATGAACCTTAACTTCATAAATGGGATCAGCACCAACACCAGTACCACCACCACCAGGAGCAGGACCAGTACCTCCACCACCAGGAGCAAATGCAGCAGTATAACCAGGTAAAATCAATAACACAGGGTTTTCAATTGCATACTCCTCATTAACAATAACCTCTTCCCCATTAAAATAACCAATACCTTCTTCATCATTGTCTATTGGATGCGCAGCAATTGTAAATTCCTGTTTATCTTCAGGATACCATTCTAAAGGATAGGGTGAATACAAATAACAATCATTATCGATTAAATACTGCATTAAATCCTCAATCGGATCTGAACTTTTTTCATTTGCAATTTTCTCCTGCAGAGATTGCTTTAATGAACTAAAAACAAAACTACCTTCATTACTTTTTACCTCATCTGAACTTGCAAGACTTTTAAACGACACTTCGTTAAAATCATGCTTTTCTGATGCCAACTGACAAATCTCCTTGTAAATTTCAGGTTTGTTTATTAATTCCACCATTATTAGTGAGGCTTCATGCAATTTTTTCTTAAGAATTGCATCTTCATGGGTAAGGATTGCATCATTGTTTATCTCAAACGATGCAGGGTTTTCTTTCTCGCAACTAGAGAAGAGAAGAGAAGAGAAGAGAAGAGAAGAGAAGAGAAGAGAAGAGAAGAGAATGAATCTCATTCTAAAAACAAATGTTTTCATTAATTAGACTTTAAAGTTAATAAATATTATTAATTGCACACCAAAGCTATAAAAATAGTTAATATAAACAAAAAATATTTCACATATTTTTTGTTTTTGACTTATATAACATTAATTCCTTATTATGAAATCCAATAATATCCAGAATGCCATTTACCATTAGACCAATGCCTTTCACCTTCTGAATCCAAGAAATGACGGATGTAAATTTAAACCTTTTGCTTCTTAAAAGTCCTATTTGATTTTTTAACCAGAGACAATACAATATCCCGTTTTTTTATAAATAACCCCTACCCTTCAACTCTTTCAATAAATATTGACAAGCTAAATCTTTTTAATCAACACCTTATCAATAATATTCTTATCAATATCCACCACCTCGATCATATAACCCAAAAATTCAAACCGGTCACCAATGCGGGGTATCTTCCCGATACAATGTAACACAAAACCCGCAACAGTTGTATAATCAATTGTTTCAAAATCAATTGTAAAATCCTGTATTAATTCGCTTAAGGTTTCAATGGGGGCATCCCCACTCACAAGTATTGATTTATCTTCCCTGATAAAAACCTCTGGTTCAAAAGCTTCACCATCATCAGGGATCTGTCCTACAATGTTTTCAAAAATATCGTGTAAGGTAATAATCCCTTCAAAACCTCCATATTCATTAACTACACAACAAAAATGGATTTTGTTTTTCCGCAGGAGTTCCAATACTTTCTGGGCATTTGTTGACTCAGGCAAAACAAGTGGTTCCATGATAATATCTTCAATATTAAAAGCGCCACCAACAGCCAGCGACTTGAAAAAATCCTTTGATATTAAAACACCTTTAAAATCATCAAGCCCGCCTTTACAACATATAATCTTGCTGTGATTGCTTTTTAACAGAAAACTTTTAATCTCTTCAACAGATTTGTCAATATCAATCCAATCAACATCCACACGGGGCGTCATCAGATGTTTGGCTTTCTTATCCGAAAAATAAAAAACCTTCTCATGAATTACATTTTGTTCTTTTTCAATAACCCCTTCTATGGATGCCATCTTTATTAACTGCATCAATTCTGCCTCCGTAAGGTGCTCTGAAGGTTTCTTTATCCCAAGCACCTTATTTACAAAATTTGTTGAACCGGATAGCAGTTTAACGAATGGATAAAACAAATTGCTGACAAAATATATCGTTGGGGCTACCTTTACGGCTATTGGTTCAGGATTGCCCATTGCCATTGTTTTTGGAACCAGTTCACCCAATACAATTGACACATAAGTAATTATGAAAATAGTTAATACAAGGGCCAACTCATTGGCAAATGGCTTTAACAATTCAAATTGCTGAAAGAATGGGGCAACATCATCAGCAATATTCATCCCTCCGTAAACACCTGTTACAATACCAATTAAAGTTATCCCCACCTGAATAGCCGATAGGAAGTTCTCCGATTCCTCCAATAATTTTAATGCTTTTATGGCACCTTTGCTGCCACTTCTCCTTCGCTGCTCCAACCTTGATTTTTTACTTGATACCAATGCAATTTCAGATAGCGCAAAAAAGCCATTTATCAAAATCAGTATCAACAATATCAATAGTTCCATTTATTTGACCTTTTTAAACATGCATTAAAAACACCATCGGTTGGTTTGTCCCTTTTTTAAAACAAGCTGAACAACAAAATTATGAAAATACACATCATTCCAATAAAGTTTTTACAAAAGCTTTTCATTACCCATAGCAGCAAAAACACATTGAATCCAGATTTGTGATAGTCTCTCATGATCTCACCACCCCATCAGGCTCGATTATCAATGAATCCAGCACCTCCTTCGGACTCCCTTTTCAACTCCCCCCTGTTTCCCTAACCACATCTGGTTCATATCAAGGAAAGACTTAAAGCGGAGTTAAAGCGGTTTTAAAGCGGTTTTTAGCCGGGTTTAAACCGCTTTAAACCCGGCTCAACACCGGCTCAACACCGCCTCAACCCCGGCTCAACCCTTAACATGATATTGAAATGTCATGGTTTTGTCAACGGGTTTTCCTGAAAGTAAGTTAAAGCCATGCATGAATTATCTTTGTGGTGCCAATAGTATGGTTTACCAACATGATTAATTGAACAACAAGTGGTTAAAGGCCATGAATACGGCCATTCAAACCATAACATACGGATATAATGCGATGACCCTGACTTGAACTAGTCAATTGGGCATTCCCGGAAAATATTTCCACTGAAGGATTATTTCATTATCAAAAGCCGTTGGAAGTTTTTAGTTTCGTCACTTTTAAAAGCTATAACCAAGGCTTAAACCGGCTAAAGGATAAAACATATTGTCACGGTCCGGGTCGTTTAAAAATATCACATACAAAGGGGTGAAACCTGATCGGAAAAAAAATGCTTTCTTTTTTTGGAACCTTAAACCTATCACCCCATGCAATAGAACCACTTCAAGGCTGGCACTTTTTGAAAATCCCCCACTTAAGCCCCCTCCGATTTCAATCCTGTGCCGCTTACCTGTCAGGTAATAAAACATGATATTGGGGCTGAGGCCTTCCATTGGCTGAATGCCAAAACTGAATGCATAGTGTTCTTTTGGCCTGTAATCCAGATTCAGTGAAATAAATCCCTTACCCACCAACTCAACAAAAGGGGCAATGCATGGTTTGAACTCTATGTTTTTTTGATTATCAGCCAATACCGTATCCATAAACAGCTCATGTGGAATGTCACCCAAATCATTGTTGCTTTGCTGCGAAAACGATATTTCAAGGCTTGCAGCCCAAAGAAAAACAACTAACAGGAATTTTGTTTTCATCCCCAAAACCTCCTTTTGTATTGAAGGACATTGTAATCAATTAATGTACGAAATTTCAGGGTGTTTGTCAATTATAATCCCATTAAATGCACAATAAAAGATGATGCCCCATTTAAACATTCAATTCTGCAAAAGAAGTATTTGAAAGCAAACAGAACGGGTCTGAACCTTATTAAAACAATCCCGTTTAAGAAAAGAACACTTTGGTAAAATATCCTTATCGCATGATTACCAGTAAGGAAACTATAGAGATAAAGAACCAAAGGGCCAGCGCCAGTATCAAAGGTTTTGCACCCAGGCTTTTTATCACTTTAACAGAGAAGCCCGTACCAATCAAAAAGAGGGTAAATGTGAGGCCTGCTTTTGAAATGAGAACGATGGGTGCACTAATAGTTTGAACAAAAGGCACAAAGGTATTAAGGCACATGGCAGCAATAAAAAATGCAATAAACCAGGGTATCTTAACGCGCGTTTCCTTGTTTTTAAACAATAAAACGGTTACAAACGACAAGGGGATAATCCACAATGCACGTGCAAGCTTTACAGTGGTAGCAACCTGAAGGGCTTCATCCCCATATTTGCTAGCTGCACCAACAACCGAACTGGTATCATGAATGGCAATGGCGCTCCAAAGGCCAAACTCCTGCTGTGTAAGGTTTAATACTTGCCCGATATAAGGGAATATAAGCAGGGCAACTGAATTAAGGATAAATACCACTGCCAGTGCTACAGATATTTGATTGGGTTTGGCCTTGATAATTGGTGATATGGCAGCAATGGCACTTCCACCGCATATTGCAGTCCCCGAAGAAATCAGATAGCCAATGGCCCTGTCAATTTTAAAAGCTTTTGTAAGGAAAGTACCCAATAACATGATAGAGACAATGCTCACTATTGTAAATATAAAACCTTCGCTTCCGGCACGCAATGCGCTATTTATATTCATCCCAAACCCAAGCCCCACAACAGAAACCTGCAAAAGGACAGTGGTCATCTTTTTGGTGGTAGCCATAAATGGGTTTTCAACAAGCTCAGCTACCAAAAAGCCCAGCACCAGTGCCAATGGTGGTGAAACCAGACTACTGATGCACAATAGGGAAACAATAATAAAAACGCCTTTCTGAAGTTGTGGGCGAGAACTAAAAAATGCCCTGCTCCCATTAAATAAATCCATGGCACCAAAATTTTGGCGCGAAGGTACTCATTATCCCTTTCTTAAAAATTGCATTTCTATATCATTAACGTATTGCCTGTCCTTAATTTCTTACTAATAAAAAAGAACTGGCCTGGTGATATATACACAAACATTTTCACCCCTTTGCTTGCCTGGAACCCACAACTGCATGTCCTGAACAAGTTCAATTGCCTTTTGATCACAACCAGACCCTATACCTCTTAAAATCTTTGGTTCGCGGGCTTTTCCATTTACATCCACCACAAACTGAATATATACCTTCCCCTTGCATTGCTCCGATTCCAGACAGAAATAGGAATTCAATGCTTCATCCCCTCCAGGGTATTGGGGCATGTTTTCAACTACAATAAAGATATCTTCACCACAAAGCCCATGTATTGAATCTGAATTATCAGCTTGCATTGCTGACTCCTCAACTAACACAAATTCATCAAGACCTACGCTTTCAGGGTCATCTTCAATAACCACAAAAGCATTATTGTCACTTTCCCCTGACAGGATGTTTTCGCTGTCATTAAGATCAGATGAGGCTACTGCATGTTCACTTTCATAAATGATTCCCTGAACGATAATAAACTGAAACACCCTATAAAAATCCTTTGAAAAATCATCTTCATTCAATAATGATTGCAGGGCATTAATATGAATTATCGGTGATAGTTCAATCATCATGTCAGGGTTCTTTTCTAAATAATCAAGGTGTTCCCATAAATAATAAAAAGAAGATGCTTTGTCATTTTGAAGCGCTTCAATGGGATAAGATGCCATCATGCAATTCTTCAGCAATCCTGCATTCATGTGATTATCCTTGAATATCCCGCTCATTTCCAACACAGCATCTACCTCTGCTTTCTTTTCCATAAAGCCTGGAACATCTTCTATTTCTGATAATTCCTGATAAATATCCCCTGACTTTATAAAATAGGAATAATCCTTGCCGGTCTGTTGTAAATATCCATTTAAACAATCAAGGGCGGAACGTTCAGCCTGGCCCAGATCCTGTGAAATGCCAATCATTGTTGACAATACAAACATTAATAAGCACATTGATTTTTTCATATTCATATCTTCTTTAAAAAAGAATTGGATTAATTAATTTTTACATCAAATAAGGCATCCCGGCCACCTTCCTGCATATCTTATCATCCGAATAAAAATTACATTTAAGACAAGCTTTGAAACACTAAATCAAGGGCATTATAGCATGATATTCAATCAATACTAAAGCAGTGCAGCAGGAAAACAAAACACTCAATAATACAGGACAACCCATTTTGCAAAAGTAACAATTATTGAAAACAACCGGCACTTTGATCTTTTGGCGTTTGCATTTCATTCGCAAACATGCCCTTTTCATCCCGTATCAGAATGCCATTAGGATTTTCAACTTCAATATTACATTGTTTTTTAATAAAAAAAACCTCTTGAAAAGAAATAATTTAAAAAAAATGACGAAATTTATTAAGACAAAAAGCAATTTGCAAAACCACTTCTGATACGTTTTAATTCAACAACACCAATCCACCCGGCCATGAATGTATTCCTGTTATTGTTTTTCGTGATATTACCTTCAAAAGACCCCGGGACTGTGGATGGTAAAATGTTTTTGGATGATACCCTTAACCATCCCCAAAAACACCAAAGGGCGCTTGAATCATCTTTCACTTTAATTGAAACAGAAATAAACCCATATATCATCAATGAAAATACGATACTTCTTGAAAATGGATATGCCAGTTTTAAGATAATACCTTCTGTTTACATAGATTCACTAAAATACAATAAGCGCAATATTGAAAAGGTTTCTTTGATTTTTACAAAATACCCATATCACAAAAAAGACTGGATAACAAACTACCACTACCTCCTTGCCATGCGGTTGAAAGAGCTTTTTAAAATCAACCCCATGCTCAACTCAACAAACATTGAGTGGGAAATCATTTATCAAACAGCAGGGAAAACAGCCGACCAGGCAAAAAGGATGTTCCATGGCATAGCCATTCACCTCGAAAAAAGACAGGCTTCTGTTATTGTTCCTCAAGTCAAAGAAGAAAAAGAACATAAAAATGCCCTGCAGGATACCAACACCCACAGGGCAAAACACTTTCCAGTCCCAACAGATGTTGACATGGGTCGTTTTAGCCTGAGCCAGCCTTTAACACCTCTTCCCCCTGAACTGAAAGAAAAAGCTAAAGCGAAAAAGCCCAGGAACCTACCATGTCCACGCTGGAAATAGGCTTATTTCTTTTCCCTGATCCAGGACTCAACAGTTTTTATAAGTTCTTCAGAGACATTGCCTTCAACGAAATAATCAGCCGGGACCGAAGGTTTGTCACCATACATAAATGGATGGTTTAAGCCTTTAAAGAGCAATACCCTGGCATTCTTTTTCCCTTCAAGGCCTTTTTTCCATTTTTCATGTTCGCTCACCGGAACCTGATAATCCCTTTCGCCATGCACCACCAATACCCTTTGGGGCAGGCTATTCATCATTTCTACCGGATTATAATTGCTTACAAATTTCCAATAAGCAGCACTCAGCGAAAGCATCATTTCTTCATGAGGCACCTCAAGGTTGTAATCGCCTGATTCGATACGATCTGACTGGATTTGATAGCCATCAATTATTTTTCTTTGTTCAATGGTATCGTTTACCTGCATAGGGATCAGGTATCTCATTTGATCCATAACTATTTTATGAAGCGGGCTGGCATTTCCTGCCATCACGATAACACCTTTGAGCTCCGGATGTTCTTTTGCCATCAGAGGGGCAAAATAACCACCCAGGCTATGGCCCATCATATAAAGCTGATCTTTATCAACCCCATCAAAAGACATCACTGCTTTTAATACTTTACCAAAATCGTCAAGGAGCTCTTCACGGGGGGTAATGTTTTGCGGATCAAGGGTATGGGCATTGTTTTTATTTCTTTTTTCATATCGCACAACTCCTATTCCCTTGCTGGCAAGGCCTTGGGCCACATCCCTGAATATTTTATTGGGACCAATGGTTTCATCAGCATCATGCGCCCCTGAACCATGCACAAGGACAACAACGGGAAAAGATCTCTTATCAACCGGATAAGTATAATATCCCGGCAATTTAATATCTCCCATATCAAAAACAACTTCCTTTTCAACAAAAGCCTTAGGATCAGCATAAGCAGGGGCAGCAGTAAATTTCTCAGCAGGAGGGGGAATAAAAAACATCCCCTGAATATAGCCATCTTTGTTTAAGCTTAACTGCAAGGCAAGATCCATCTTTTCAAACTTGCAAATCTGGGTAATGACAGAAAATTCGCCTGATTGGGTAAGCATATATTTGCTCATACCCTGAAACGCTCCCATCTGTGATTGAAGGCCAGACCAAAGCTCAGTAAGCTGTCCATCGGGGATTTTGCTTTTCATGTTCTCATCCATCATCCCTAAAAGTTCGGTTGAAGAAGCTGTTTTCAACAATTCAATTACTTTACCGGCAATTGGGTTTACCCCATCAATGTATTGTGCATTCACATTCTTGTGAAATCCAAATACCAAAGCAATTAAAACGACGGGTATTATGATGTTAACACCCTTTTTTGATTTAAAAAAAACTGTGTTCATTTCTTATTGAATTTTATTTAGTGATCAAATAGCACTCACTGTCTACAATTCATAATGGTGATTATCAATTGCAAACAAAAAGCGGTTATTACCAACAAAAGTTATGATTATCAAATAATTGGCTGAATATTATATTTTGCTTTAAGGTCTTTAAGATAGGCATTAAGGCCTTCAGCATTATGGCAGCCAATTACTATTTTTTTCCCGGAGGTTAGTTCAATGCGCAAGCCCATATTTCCCTGGACCGAATAGGCTACTCCACCTTTAAATCCAAACCTTAAGCCCCACCCGCCAAACTCTTTCAGGGGGGAGTATTTTTTAACCTCTGCACTTTTGATATCTTCCCATTTTAAGATGCGACGTTTGTTTATAAAAGGAGCATAACGATAACCAACACCTTTGGGGGAAACCATCAATTCGAGGCGGCAATATACGGCCAGGGATACAAGTGCCAGCACAAAAAACAGCAGGAACCACATCACCCAGTCGGGTGCAGGGTTCATCCCTGCCGGCTTCTCAAGAATGATTTGCATTACAAATCCATAAACAGTCAGGCAAAAGACAAAAAGGATAAAAGACCAAAAGAATGGGTGTTTAAGCCTTTGGTGTTCAGCGAAAAAGTTTTCCTGTTTTAAATTGTTTTCTTCTTTTGTTTGCATCTTTTTTTTGTTTTAGTTTATTGATTATATGGAACTCCTTGTTTGCAGCATTCACATGTATCTGTGAATCATCCGCAAACATGCCCCATTAATATCAGACAAGCTGATTTATTTCTTTTGCTTATATTGAAAACAATGCCGGGAGGTTTTTCATCAACGACATCACGGCCAGCTTTGATATCACTTCTGCAATCAGTATCCCAAAAACAAACGAGATACCAGCCCTGGAACCTTTCAGATTGGCCGAAAGATGGTAGGCATTGTATAAAAGGCTTACCATCCATACAATCATTAAAAAAACAATCAGGAAAAGAAACCCAATATGGACGATTTCAAAACCTGTAAAAACAACCGGCTGCAATTGCTTTCCAATCATCCAGCTTATATATTGGTTAAATTTGGGAATGATATTTGAAAAGCCCGTAAAAGCAACAATAAACAAAGGGAAACGTGCAAGGGCAATCGTCCCTGCAATATCAACAATCCGGATCCTGGAATTAGATAGTATTTTTGCCAAAGGAAGGAACACAATCCACAAGCTAAGCAAACCTGCCAACAGCAGGATTAAATGCCCCATAAAAGAAGCCGATGCACCATAATGGGCATCCAGAACCCCATCAAACCATGTATTTGAAAAATATGCCATTAGGGCTGTTAATACCATGATAACAATCCCGAAAATCAAGGCCCTGCTCCCGGCAATAAAATAAAAGGGGTTTAAAAGCCATGCCATTTTACTCTTAGTGTTCATAATCCTGTTTTTTTTCTAATGCAACAATACGTTCAATCACATCATCCAGCATATTCCTTACTGTTGGATAGCTAAGCTTCAACTGACCAGCCATTTCTTTCAAACTGCCACTGCTCTTTATAAAATTAAGCACAAACAACTGGTCTTCCTCGCTCAGGCAAGCAAGCACCGGAAGCTCAAAAACACCTTCCACACTTGTGGAACAATGGCTGCATGCAAGATTTTTAACCTGCAAGGCCGATTGGCATGAGGGACAGAACCTCGGAAATCGTTTATTCATTTTTTATTCGTTTTTTATGATGCAAAAATAAATAAAAATTAATTAAAAACAATAATAATTTTAATTTTATTCAATGCTTGTTTAATTTTATTTAAGTCAACCTTTAATTATTATACAATTATTGATTTTTTATTTGATTGCTTTTTATTAAACCAGGCAGAATTTCCTTTTTATATTAAAAACCGGAATACAGATTAAGCATTCATTGTTTGTCTAAACCTCATTACATGGCATTGAGCATTCAGGTTATTATCCGAATCATGGTTCAATAAAAATTGAAAATCTGATTTTAGGGTGTCATAGATACAAAAGCATTATTTTTGTAATTTAAAATAATAAGGATGGAAATAAATCTCCTTGATGATATTCATTTGATGCGCGAAGCACTTAAGGAAGCAAATAAAGCCTTAGAGGCAGACGAAGTGCCTGTAGGGGCAATTATTATTTGCAAAAATAAGATTATAGCCCGTGCCCATAATTTGACCGAGCGCCTTAATGATGTAACTGCCCATGCAGAGATGCAGGCTATTACTGCTGCTGCCAATTTCCTGGGGGGAAAATACCTAAATGAATGTAAGCTAATAGTAAGTTTAGAACCCTGTGTGATGTGTGCCGGTGCTTTAAACTGGGCTCAGATTGGGGAGATTGTCTATGGGGCACCAGACCCAAAGAGGGGGTTTATGAAATATGGGGGACAGGCACTGCTTCATCCCAAAACCCAGGTCAGGGGAGGCATCCTTGAAGATGAATGCAGCCAGATGATAATAGATTTTTTTAAAAATAAAAGATAAGGGCATCCCCAAAAAAAGCCGCTGATGGAATACCAACAGCGGCTTTTTTATTGGAAAAATATTTTAGAATTTCCATCCAAGGCGGATCGCGTTTTCAGTCCTGAAACCAAATGAACTTGTCCTTGCATTGATTTCTTCTTCAACAGTATTTGTGATACCACCATTGACTTCGGTCATTGAACGGTCTTTTTCTTTGTAAGTACTGTAACCCAGTCCCAATTCAACGCCCATATATAGGCCACGGTAGATATAGAAGTCCATACCGGTGATTGCATTAACCCCAAAAGAAGTATATCCTTCATTTGAACCGCCATAAAGCATATTTTCGGTTGAGATGTTTAAGCCCTCAATAAATCCAAAATTTGTTATTTCAGATGAAGCTGAACGCGAGGTGAAACCAAGCTCAGCACCAACATAGGGAGAAAGTCTCTGCCCAACAGGGAAATGCATTTCAATCCCTGGATAAACACCAAAAGTAAATACCTTATGTTTTTCAGTTTGAGTCACAACAGGGCTGCCAGTACTCATGTGTTCATCAGTAGCTTTATCACTATCAAGAAATACTCCCAGTCTTACTGCCATATTATCGCTTAAAAAATAACGGGCCCTGAAGTTATCCAGGCTAATGGGGGTTGCATTTGCAGGGCGGAATTGAACTTCAATACTTACCGACCCGGCTTTTAAATCATCCTGGGCATTGGCTGATACAACCATTGCCATGATTGCGAAAACAGAAATTAAAATTCTTTTCATTTTAATCTTTTTATGGGTTATACATAGCGATGCAAATAGTTTAATTAAACTAAATGATACAAACAGAACTTAAACTATTTTGCATCAAAGAAACAAATTGTTTGTTTTTGCTTTTTATTGAGGGGCAAAATTAAACATAAAATCTATTGAAACACCACTCTATCTTATAATAAAACTGACCATTTTTTATTATAAAAAAAACAAACAATTCTGTATCATCAGCTTTCTATGATACCAAAAAAAAGACGCCAGTGCCAGCAGCACATAACG
This sequence comes from uncultured Bacteroidales bacterium, assembly GCA_964387795.1. GTDB lineage: Bacteria > Bacteroidota > Bacteroidia > Bacteroidales > UBA7960 > CAYLYP01. Next base: position 39,774 of record CAYLYP010000010.1, on the reverse strand, counting down.
TCTCTCTTATAATCAATTAACCAGTCTAAGTGGACATCAACTTAGAATTTCCATCCAAGGCGGATCGCATCCACTGCATAAAAACCAAAGTTCTTTTCGGTATTGTTCTTTTCGTAATCATTAACAGTTTCAACATTATCAATTACAGTTGTTACTTTCCAATCTTTATACTTAAAAGAACTGTACCTTAAGCCAAGCTCTACACCCATATAAAGCCCTTTATAAATGTAAAAATCTGTTCCCCCAATCAACCCTAAAGAAAAGACAGAATACGCTTCCTGCCCGCCGAAATAACCTTCAAAACCTGAAAGCCAGACACCTTCACTTGTCATCTCATCCCCTTCGTTAAAATATAGATTGGCATAATATGAGCTTGAAGACTTTACAAGATAGCCCAATTCAGCGCCTATATACGGAGATAACCTTTCCCCGACAGTAAAGTGCATTTCAACTCCGGGATAAACACCAAATATTAAATACTTATTGGTAAGTTTCATTGAAACAGGAGTTGTCAGCTCATCATTTGTCATTTCATAGTAATCTTTTTCCCTGTCTAAGAACAGTCCTAACCTTATTGCAAGGTTTTCATTCAGAAAATACCTTGTCCTCAGGTTGTCAATCCCAATGGGGATTTCGTTTGCAGGATACAGCTTAACCTCAATGCTGACAGTGCCATCTTTCAGGCCTTCCTGTGCCTGCAAGGGTGTAATGAAAGTCAAAACAATCCCCAACAACAACATTAGCTTTTTCATTTGCTTTGAATTTAAGTGAATCATCTTTTACTCAGCAACAAATATTGACTAATATACAAACTAATTTATCTTTTATCTTAAATTTATGATTATTTATATGAATTATATAAACCATAAACATGGCATCAAACCTATTAGCCCATCAAGTCGGGACACGAAAAAACACTGATAGGGAACTGCGCTTTTTGCCTGAATTATGAAACAATAATATTCAATAAACGTATTAAAGTTTATATTTGTACATCAATAAATTGCCATCTGGCATAATTGTTGAACAAAACAGATAAAATTTTGTTTAAAAACAAAAAAATCAATACCATGAAAATGAAATCAATCTTTCTATCAGTAAGCCTTGCAATCATCTTATGTGCAGGCGTAAGCCAGGCCCAGGACCTTAAATTTGGACCTGTTGCTGGTGTAAACTTTTCAAATTACTCAGGTGAGAAAATTAAAGATGCAAACCTTAAAATGGGATTTCAGTTGGGTGTTGCAGGTGAGTTTAAAATGAATTCATTTGGTGTGGAATCGGGGATTTATTACACATCTAAAAACACAAACACGATAGTTGAACAATTTGAAGTTTTGGGTATATCAGGCTCAACTGAAATATCAAATACTACCAGTTATATTGAAATACCTGTATTAGCAAAACTATATGGGCCATTGGGATTAAATGTCTTTGCCGGCCCCCAGGCTTCATTTTTAATAAATAACAAAGGCACTAATGAGGGCGCTGGAGTAATTGGAGGATTGTTACCTGGCACTGAAGAAGTTTCCGGAACTGATGGTTATAACACTTATGACATCTCGGTAGTTGTAGGCTTAGGCATTGACCTTCCTATGGGATTATTAGCAAGGGCAAGTTATGAAAAGGGCTTTAGACCCGTATATAATGAAGATGCAATCAGTATTTACCCACAAGACGCAACAATCTCAACAATAAAAATCAGCCTGGGATTGATGTTCTAATCCAACGAGTTTTTTAAAAAAAACCGGGTTAAACAACCCGGTTTTTTTTTGATATGATTTTAAATATCTTCAACGATTGCTTCCAGGGGAAGGTCATTAAGGAAATCGTATAGTGTTAGTTGGCGCATTTCATAATAGCTTTCCCAATATAACCTTAAAGCTGACAGATAGCTTTGCTTTGCCGTGTCTTTTTCCTGAAGGGCAACATTGAGTTCAAGGATATCAATACGCCCGATAAGGTATCTCTGACGGCTTACTTCATATCGTTTCTGTGCAATCTCATCTGCTTTCATGGCTATGTTCAACTGGCTTTCAAGCATATTAAATGCCATGACTTTCATATAAATCTGCTGTTCAAAATCAATACGCTTTTGAGCAATATCGTTTTCAACAAGCTCTTTGCTTGATTCGGCCATTTTCACCTTTCCTCGCCCAACACCCCAATCAAGTATAGGAATTGAAACCCCTACCATAACCTGTTGGTCATTTATCGGGTCTTTATATACATCATCAAAGTAATCGGCACTCTGGGTCAAACCATACACCCCATAAAGATTAGCATTAAACCTGTTATCCGACCTTACTCTTGCAACATTTGAAGCCGCTTCAATCAACTGGCGTTCATAATCAAGTAGCTCAGGCCTGTTTTGCTTTGCCTGCTCAAGGGCTTTCTGAACATCAATTTTTAATTTATGTGCCTGCATTGGCGGGATCAACTCTATTCGCTGCCCGGCATCCAATCCCAGATAGCTTCTGAACCTAAATAAGGCAGATTCATAATCAATCTTCGATTGCTCAAGCCTTGCATCCGAATTCAACATATTGAGTTCCATCTGCAACAATTCGCTTTCGGCAATCCGTCCAAGGTTATACCTTCCCTGAGAAATTTTATATAAGGTATCGTTGTTCCAATAATCGATAGTGTTTTTTTCAATATTTATCTGAGCCTCCAACAAATTAAAATAATATCTGGTGGCTGCATATGAAACATTCTCCATATCCATTACATACTGTCTAAGAGCAGCTTTGTATTTTAAAGGGGCTGTTTTCTTTTGCCATTTATTTTCATTATATCCGAATAATGGCTGATTAAAACCAATCCTAACAGGTGTTGACATATATGATGTTGACTTATCGCCTGAAAGCTGATCAATCCTTTGCAAACCTGAAGAAACAAAAATCTGTCCTCCGGTAAACCCAATATTCTGGGTAAGGGACAAACCAGCAGAAGAATTCATGTTGTTTTGTCTTGCAAAAACAACTGTCCCATCATTTTGGGTAACTGCAATAAATCCACTGTTGAAATTTGGCAATGTGGCATCAAGGCTCAAGCTTGGCAACAAACCAGCTTTATAGCTCTTATACTCCCAGTAGTCCCCCCTAAAACTGTGCTTTGCATCCAGGGCATCAGGTGATTGTTGGCGAGCAATATCAATTACCTGTTCAAGGCTTAACCTGTTTATATCTTCCTGACAATTGGCCCCGGTAGAAAAAAACGCTCCTGATATCACCAATAATCCACCAGTAATATTCCTTAGTTTAATTTTCATATATCAATCCTATCTTTCAGTGTGAATAATGCTTTATGATATGAACTTTAATCTGACAAAAATAGTATATTATATAACCAAAAAAATATCATCAGAAAAGAATTTTACAACAATCAGACAGGGATACAATTTATCTTAACAAATTGATAAGAAATAGTCAACAATAAAAATATTAAATAAAAGTCTGGGCAACAAAAATCAAAATCAATTGAATTAAATAAGAAATAGCTTTTTTTGAAAACATTCGCATAGAAGTAAGCTCACAAACATCATTTTTGTAACACAAAAAAAGCAGCCCTATTCAGACTGCTTAATGAATGTGAGGCGTACGGGACTCGAACCAGTGACCCCTACCCTGTCAAGGTAGTGCTCTAAACCAACTGAGCTAACGCCCCATATTTGAGCCGCAAAAATAACCATTTTTTCCAATACAACACAAAAGGGAAAAAAATTAATTTCAAAAAATAATACCCTAAACTTCAATATCAACCCCAATATAAAACAAAAATGCCAGGTGAATAATCATATCACCCGGCAAAACAAATGTGCATTTCAAATGTTATTATTTATTGATGTCGTAAAAACAACGTTTTGGTGAAGTAAGTGTGCCCTCATCCTTCATTTTTTTGATAAGTTTCTCTGTTTCAGTCTTATCCAATCCGGCTAATTCAGCTACTTCACCTGGGCGCAAAGGTTTACCGGCACTCTTAAAGGCATTGATGATTTTTTCTTTTGAGTCCATAGTGTTCTATTTTTGATGTTTTAAGATTCAAATTTAATCAAAAATGATACTTACAACAACTTAAGGCTCATAAAAAAGCTGAAATTCTTAACTTAATTTTCAAATAGCAAAAAGCCTATCTGATAAAAAATACGTAAATTTGTAAGCTTTTGGAGCCCAAAAGAATCGAAATATTGATTTTATGCCTTTAAACAAAGATTGTTTGCCACTAAAAAGGGATTACAGTCAATAAAACCAGGTATGGGCATTAGTTCCAATTCCAATTGAGATAATTAAAGATCTGGTAACTCAGAATGCAAAGTTGTTAAACATTTTAACCTAGCTATGAAAGAAGAAAAGAAAGAAAAGAAAGCCCCAAAAGAGGGCAAAGCAGCCAAGAATGTATATTTCTTTGGTGGCAAAAAAGCCGATGGTGATTCCAGTATGCGCAACCTTTTAGGTGGTAAAGGCGCAAACCTGGCCGAAATGGTAAACATTGGCGTACCTGTGCCTCCGGGAATAACAATAACTACGGAAGTATGTACTGTTTACAACCAACAAGGTCGTGATTACGCAGTTAAGCTTATTAAAGCCGACGTAGAAGCAAATATCAAAAAGGTTGAAAAAGAAATGAATGCCGGTTTTGGCGATCCTAAAAATCCTTTATTGCTTTCTGTTCGTTCAGGCGCAAGGGCTTCTATGCCTGGTATGATGGACACCGTTTTAAACCTGGGACTTAACGAGCAAACCCTGAAAGGGATGCTTGACAAAACAAAAAACGAACGCTTTGTATGGGACTCATACCGTCGTTTTGTCCAAATGTATGGCGATGTTGTTTTAGGCATGAAACCAGTGAATAAAGAGGACGAAGATCCATTTGATGAAATCATGGACCACCTCAAAAAGGAAAAAGGCGTTAAAACAGACCAGGAGCTCACTACCGATGATTTAAAAGAACTCGTAAAACGCTTTAAGGCAGCCGTTAAAAAACAAACAGGCAAAGACTTCCCTGAAGATCCATGGGAACAACTATGGGGCTCTGTTTGTGCTGTATTCGATTCATGGATGAACGAACGCGCCATCACTTATCGTAAGCTTTATAACATTCCTGAGGAATGGGGCACAGCAGTTAACGTTCAGGCTATGGTATTCGGAAATATGGGTCAGACATCAGCAACAGGGGTAGCTTTTACCCGCGATGCAGCTACAGGTGAAGACCTCTTCAACGGCGAATATCTTATCAATGCACAGGGCGAAGACGTTGTTGCAGGTATCCGTACCCCTCAACAAATCACCAAAATTGGTTCTCAACGTTGGGCTGCACTTCAAAATATCTCTGAAGCAGAAAGAGCTTCAAAATACCCTTCACTTGAAGAAGCAATGCCTGCATTATATAAAGAGCTTGACCAATTACAAACAAAGCTCGAAAAACACTATCGTGATATGCAGGACCTGGAATTCACAATCCAGGAAAACAAACTATGGATGCTTCAAACACGTAGTGGTAAGCGTACAGGCTTTTCTATGGTGAAAATCGCAATGGATATGCTCCGCGAAGGCATGATTTCTGAAGAAGAAGCATTGCTCCGCATGGATGCCAATAAACTGGATGAATTGTTACACCCTGTTTTTGATGGCGATGCGATTAAAAAAGCAAAAGTAATTGCAAAAGGCTTACCTGCTTCTCCGGGTGCAGCAACCGGTCAGATTGTATTCCATGCTGATGAAGCTGAAACATGGGTTGCATCAGGCAAAAAAGTTGTTTTAGTACGTATTGAAACCTCTCCCGAAGACCTTAGGGGTATGAACGTTGCCGAAGGTATCCTTACCGCTCGTGGCGGTATGACTTCACACGCAGCTGTTGTTGCCAGAGGAATGGGAAAATGCTGCGTTTCAGGTGCAGGCTCTGTTACTATTGATTATAAGAAAAAAACTATTACTGCTGAAGGCCACACTTATAAAGAAGGTGATTTCATCTCTTTGGATGGCTCAACAGGTAAAGTATATGATGGGAAAATCACTACCAAAACCCCTGAACTTAGCGGAGATTTTGGAAAACTGATGAAACTTGCTGAGAAGCATACACGTATGTATGTCCGCACAAATGCAGATACCCCACGTGACTCAAAAGTTGCACGCGAATTTGGTGCTAAAGGGATTGGCCTTTGCCGTACTGAGCACATGTTCTTTGAAGGCGACCGTATTAAACCCATGAGGGAAATGATCCTTGCAAATGATGAAAAAGGCCGCAGAAAAGCTTTAGACAAACTGCTCCCTATCCAAAGAAAAGACTTTGAAGGGATTTTTGAAGCTATGCATGACCTCCCTGTTACTGTACGCCTTCTCGATCCACCTCTTCATGAATTCCTTCCTCAAGAAACTGCCAACCAAAAAGAAATGGCTGACGAGCTTGGAATCAGTGCCGAAGAAGTTAAACGTAAAGTTGAATCATTGCACGAAGTCAACCCAATGCTTGGACACCGCGGCTGCCGTTTAGGAAATACTTATCCTGAGATTTCAGAAATGCAGGCAAGGGCTATCATTGAAGCTGCAATGAACCTGAAAGCAAAAGGCATCAAAGCTTTACCTGAGATTATGATTCCTCTGACAGGTACTCTTGCTGAAATGAAAATGCAGGAAGATATTGTCCGCAAAACTGTTGAAAAAGTATTTGAAGAACGCAAAGACCGCATCGACTATCTCGTTGGAACTATGATTGAAGTGCCCCGTGCAGCTCTTATCGCTGATGACATTGCTCAAAGTGCTGAGTTCTTCTCTTTTGGCACCAATGACCTTACACAAATGACCTTTGGTTTTTCAAGGGACGATGTTGCCCGCTTCCTGCCTATCTATATTGAAAAAGGCCTTTTAAAACATGACCCATTCCAGATCCTTGACCAGGAAGGCGTTGGTAAACTTGTTAAAAAAGCCGTTAAACTTGGCCGCGAGACCCGTAAGAAACTCAAAGTTGGTATCTGTGGCGAACATGGTGGTGAACCAAGCTCAGTAGAATTCTGCCATACAGTTGGTATGGATTATGTAAGCTGTTCCCCATTCCGCGTTCCTATTGCCCGCCTTGCTGCTGCACAGGCTGCTGTTAAGGAAAAAATGGCTGAGAAAAAAGATAAAAAGAAAAAAGACAAAAAATAGGTCTTGTTTAAAACCTCAAGTATCAAAAAGGCTGTCCAGTGGACAGCCTTTTTTTTTGTTCAGCTATTTTTTTAGGTTAATTCTCATTATCCCCTAAATTTTTTCAATCATAACAAACTAAATACAAGCAACTTAAACACTAATATGTAAACAAAAATTAAAATCAGGGATTATTGTTTTCTCTTGTTAATTTTTTATAATTTTGACCTATCACGCCAATCAATTCATAAAGAAAAAAATTCTTAATCATGCAATTACAAAGCAATTCAACATCAACAATGTTGAAAATTCCGGATTTATCGAGATACGGAATTAAAAATGTGAAACAGGTATTTTACAACCTGACATTTGATGAATTATTTGAACATGAAACAAATCCCAATCTTGAGGGTTACGAAAAAGGATTTGTTACAAACCTGGGTGCCGTTGCTGTTGACACCGGCATTTTTACCGGACGTTCCCCAAAAGACAAATACATTGTCGTGGAAGAAAGCTCAAAAGACCACATCTGGTGGGCTAAAGAAGGTAAAAAAGGTTCCGATAACCACCCTATCAGTCCTGAAGTTTGGAATGACCTCAAACAAACATCCTTAAAGCAATTTGAAGGGAAAAAGCTTTATGTGATGGATGCCTTTTGTGGTGCAAACCCAAATACACGCTTAAAAATAAGAATTGTCACCGAAGTAGCATGGATGGCACATTTTGTAAAAAATATGTTCATCCGGCCTACCGATGAAGAACTCTTATCCTTTGAACCTGATTTTGTAATGTTCAATGCCTGTAAAACCGTTAACCCCCATTGGAAAGAACAAAAACTAAACAGCGAGGTTTATGTAGCCTTTAACCTTAAAGACAAGGAAGCTGTTGTGGGTGGCTCATGGTATGGTGGAGAAATAAAAAAAGGATTCTTCTCCATCATGAATTACTACCTGCCCCTACAGGGAATAGCAGCCATGCATTGCTCTGCCAATATGGGCAAAAATGGCGACACTGCTATCTTCTTCGGCCTTTCAGGAACAGGAAAAACTACCTTATCCGCTGACCCCGACCGCTTCCTCATCGGTGATGATGAACATGGATGGGACAACGAAGGGGTGTTTAATTTTGAAGGGGGATGCTATGCCAAATGCGTTAACCTCAGTCAGGAAAAAGAACCTGATATCTATCAGGCAATCCGCAAAAATGCATTGCTCGAAAACGTTGTTTATAATCCAAAAACAGGCGCCATCGACTTTGATGACATCTCTAAAACAGAAAACACCAGGGTTTCATATCCTATTAACCATATCCAGAATATTGTACGCCCTGTATCTAAAGGACCTCACCCTAAAAAAATCATCTTCCTCACTGCTGATGCTTTTGGGATTTTTCCTCCCGTAGCAAAGCTTACCCGCGACCAGGCAATGTATTATTTCCTTAGCGGCTATACAGCTAAACTTGCAGGAACAGAAAGAGGGATTAAAGAACCTTCACCTACCTTTTCGGCTGCTTTTGGTGCTGCGTTCTTACTTTTACACCCTACTGAATATGCCAGGGAACTTGCTAAAAAAATGGACGAATTTAATGCAACTGCTTACATTGTCAATACAGGATGGATTGGAGGTGCTTATGGCGTTGGAAAACGTATCGACCTTAAATCGACCCGTAACATCATTAAGGCAATCTTAGATGGCTCGCTTGAAAAGGCACAATATGAAAAACTATTGCCTTTTGGCCTAAACATCCCAACCTCTGTTAATGGTGTTGACCCAAGCATCCTGAACCCTTCCAATTCGTGGAGCAATAAGGAGCTATATTCTGAAAAGGCCAAAGAACTTGCCAAAAAGTTTGTCGATAACTTTAAAACATTTACTGACACCCCTGAAGGTGAAAGACTTGTTGCTGTTGGCCCGGATATCAAATAGCATTATAGCCTGACCCTATTTTAAAAAAGCGGAAGATGAATTGTTTTCATCTTCCGTTTTTTATTATTACAGAAGCCTATTCTCTGTAAACTCCACATTTCAGTTTTCCATGACATTCCAAAATCAAACCATGATTTTTACCTTTTCAACATCATACCAAGGTAAGGGTTGAGCCGGGGTTGAGCCGGGGTTGAGCCGGGGTTGAGGCGGGTTTGAGCCGGGTTCAACCCGGCCCAAACCCGGTTCAAATCCGGTTCAAGCCTTAACATGATATAGGCATGTATTGTCAGTACCAAGTCAGGGATGAAATTCAGATGTATTGTTTCAGGACTTGCTTACAGCTTTAAAAGCAATATATTTGCATCATGCACATTGGGAAAGACCTGGTTTTCATAATCTTAGCATAATTGTTTTTATTTTTTACTGTCAATTTGATACATCATTATAACATTTGATTGAGAATCAATGAAATTTTAAAAAAAAAGCAATAAAATATTTTGTAAGATGTTAAATAAAACTAAATTTGTTTTGTTATATTTTTCTCAATCAATTTAAATTTCGATACTATGGAAACCGGTACCATTAAATTTTTCAACCACAAAAAAGGTTATGGATTTATTGTAGATGACAACACCTCGAAGGATGTTTTTGTTCATTTTTCTGACCTTATTGAACAGGTAGATAATGACGACAAAGTGATATTCGATGTCCAAAAAGATGAGCGGGGCATAAAAGCGATAAATGTAAAAAAAGCAGGACATTTGGAAAATTAATCTTTTCATGAAAAAGCCCCTGATAAAGGGGCTTTTTCATGAAAATTAAATATGAATGTAAGCTTGAAACAATAATAATAAAGAAAGGTTTATTATTGTTCAGAAGCCAGGATATCTGCGATATGGATTGTTTTAATGGGCAGGTTGTGCTTGTCGATATAACCTTGGAGGTGCATGAGGCAGGAAGCCTCGGTAGAAGCGATATATTCAGCTCCTGTTTCAATGGCATGACCAATTTTCTTTTCAGCCATAGCAGTTGAAATAGGTTCATTTTTCACCGAAAAAGTTCCCCCAAAACCACAACACTCATCAGAAGGGTTCATTTCAATCAGCTCCAGTCCTTTCACATGCGAAAGTAAACGGCGAGGTTCATCTTTCAACCCATATTCACGAAGCGCAGCACAGGCGTCGTGGTAAGTGATTTTGTGAGGGAATACCGCTCCAAAGTCTTCTATTTTTAAAACATTTACAAGGAAATCAGTAAACTCATAAATGTTTTTCCTAAGAGCATTTGACTCAAGGTGCAAGCTTGAATTATGAAAAAATTCAGGGTAGTAGTTTTTCACCATTCCAATACATGAGCAGGAAGGCCCTACAACTTTATTCCCCGTATTAAAGTCCCTGACAAATTTCTCGGCCACATGACGTGCATGATCCCAAAAGCCACTGTTAAAAGCTAATTGCCCACAACAGGTCTGTTCAGGGTTATAACTTACACTAACACCTGCCTTTTCAAGGACTTTTACCATATTCATCCCAGTCTCGGGATATACCTGTTCAATGAAGCAAGGGATAAACAAATCAATATTCATCATCTGAAAATCATATTTTAAGAAATACTGTTACTACGCTGCCTGACGGACTCAAACAATACAATACCGGCGGCAACGCTTACATTGAGTGAGGCGATACTTCCTTTCATTGGGATGTAGGCTTTTTGATCAGCGAACAAAAGTAATGATTTTGAGATTCCGTTTTCTTCAGAACCCATTATTATTGCAACAGGCTGATCCATGTTGACATCAAAGATTGACTTATCACCCTTTTCAGTACAGGCAACAACAGAGAACCCACATTGACGGAGGAACTCAAGGGTTTCCATAAGGTTTTTTTCCTTACATACTGCAATTCTGGTGAGGGCTCCTGCACTTGTCTTTATGGCATCAGCATTTATCATTGCCCCTCCCTGGGCAGGAATAACGATGGCATCGGCACCTGCACATTCACAGGAGCGTGCAATAGCCCCAAAATTTCTAACATCTGTGATCCTGTCAAGAATCATGATGAGTGGGTTGCGGCCTTCCTCTATTACTTGCTGCACAAGGGTCTCCAGGGGTTGATACTCAATCTCTGCCAATCTGGCTATTACACCCTGATGGTTGTTACGTGTAATACCATCAAGTTTTTCAACAGGAACATATTGAAAAGGGATATTCTGCTTTCGTAACATTTGAAGCAACTCCCCGGCCAGTTCACCTTTCAGGCCTTTCTGCACCCAAATCCTGTCAATTTCTTTTCCACTCTGTATGGCTTCAATAAGTGGCCTGATCCCTATTACCAATTGTGATTCTTTCACGAAAAAAATTTTTGAATGTTAACAAAAAAATCAAATTATCTTCTCCAGTTATCTACTGCCAGGTACCAGGCATTTTTATAATGAGCTGAGCGTTCCAGTTCAAAATCATTATTGGAAAAGATAAGCTTCCTTTTTACAAATCTAAATGTTGTAGCAATGGTTTCACGGTTTTCATAATACTTCCACGTTTCAGTATCATTGGTCCTGTAAACAGCATGTGGAGGCCCCATTGCAATAAATACCATACCCCTGTCGGTCATCCATCCCGGTTTATAAGAAGTATAATATACATTAGCTTCCTGAACCCTGTTATAAAAAGTTCCGATAAGTTCTGTTGCCCTGTTTTGGCTCCCTGCAATCTTGACCCAAAAATCATCAATAGCTTCTTTAAGGTTATTTGCTTTTGCCAGTTCATTAAACTCGGATGATGAGGTAATAAAACGCAAAGGTCCTAAGAGGTCTTCGGCCTGAAGGAGAAAAGGAAACCCGCTTTGATAACGGTGGAGTATAAAACCCTGAGAACGGTCATCAACAGGATGAAAATAATAAAATCCCGAGGGAGATAAGTTTACTTTAGCCCTTCCATTAATGAAATTCACATCTAAAACAGAATCCACTTTAAAAGGGACCTGGGATTCGGGAACATAAACAAATGGAGGAGGCGGGAGTTCAAAGGCCTGTGAATAGTATTCAGCTTTCATTGAAAAAGTCTCTGGCTTCTGATATAAAATATCAACAACTTGTGCAGGAGGGATAAAGGAGTTAAACAGCAATACACTATCGGAGACAAAGAATAAGAAGTTGTCACCACTAAAACTTTGGGTGTTATTAATCGAGACGAAATCTGAAACCACATTTTTACGATTTAAATCCCAAAACTCAATGATAAGGATAAACTTCCCTTTTTCCTTTAACGGAATTGTTAGATTATCCACAAGAGAGACATCCATATCATAGAATAAGGAATCAGAAAAAGCAATGCTTGCACTATCAATAAGTAGAGACTGATCAAAGTCGGAGTAAAGCCTCCAGCTTAGTTTGTAATTTGCTTTATACGTTGATTCGCCGGTATAGCGCACATATAAAAGGTCAGCAGCATTTACTCTGACAAACAAATCAGCAATCGTATCATTTACATTGAAAACCCTGTATTCAGGAAAAATGTTCTGATACTGCCGGTCATACATAAACTGGATATTTTGGGTACTAAGCCTTTTGGTGGTAGTACAGGCAAACAGGCTTAGGCCGGCTATGCATACTAAAATAAATTTTCTTCCCATAGCGTGTGATTTTTAGCAAATATCGTAATTAATTATGATATACTGTCATTTGACCATATAATACCTACTCTTAAATTTTTTATTTAAATTTGTTGATACGATAAAAAAGGAATTTATATGAAAAACAAACACTTTGAAGATCCCGAGCTTGTAAAGGCAATAATTGACAAATGCAATGTATGTTATATTGGAATGGTTGACCATTCAAATAAACCCTATGTGTTGCCTTTTAACTTTGCTTACGATCAACAGACAGTATATTTACATTCAGCCTCAGAAGGAAAAAAAATAAGGATACTAAAAGAGCATCCGGATGTATGTATTGCATTCAGCACCGATCATCAGTTATTTTTTCGTAATGAGGAAGTTGCCTGTAGCTATGGGATGAAATACAGGAGTGCCCTTGTATATGGGAAGGTTGAATTTGTTGAAGATTTTGATGAAAAAGTAAAGGTATTGAACCTTGTCATGATGAAATATACAGGGAAAGAGTTTCCTTACAGTCCACCGGCAGTGAACAATGTATGTGTTTATAAAGTTGTTGCAGAAAGAATTGAGGGCAAAGAATCTCAATATTCTTAAGCCTTAGCAGGGATTTCAGGAGGTATTTTCAGCAGTCTTAATGCAATCACAGCCAATGCAGAGCCAAGTGCAAATCCCAGTATGCCCCCGCAGAGGATATCTCCAGGGAAATGCACCCCAAGGTAAATTCTGCTGTATGACACAATTACTGCCCATACAACCAGGCCAAAAGCAATATAAGGGAGTCTTTTCCTGAAAAGCAAAAAGAAAAAGCCTGCCAGGGCAAAGGTATTTGCTGCATGAGAAGACACAAACCCATATTGTCCGCCGCACTTTCCATATACAGTATGAACCAATCCAATGAGGTCGGCCTGATGACAGGGGCGAAGGCGCTGAAATACATTTTTAAAAATATGCACCGAAGCCTGATCGCTCAGGGCAATAGCAGCAATAACAAATAAGAAGAGCCATAAGGCTTTTATTTTAAATTGCCTGATAAGAATAAATAACAGAAAAGCATATAAAGGGATCCAGATAAGCTTTTTACTGATATGAAACATGACAACATCCCAGAATGGGCTGTTTAGCCCATTAAGGAACAAGAAAATACTTTTGTCGATCTGATCAAGCCAGGCTACCATTTTTCTTCTTCTTCGGTGCGGTTAAGTTGTTTCCAAAGTAAATCCTTAAGCTCCACGATATTCATTTGGGTATGGGAGGAGATATAGATCACAGGAATATTTTTAGGTGCTTTCTTTTTAAGCTTCGCAAGCCCATCCTCATCCAAAAGGTCGCACTTTGAAACTGCAAGAACACGTTCCTTGTCCAGGAGTTCGGGATTGTATTGCTTTAATTCGTTTAATAAGACATCGTATTCTTTTTTGATGTTAGCTGCATCAGCCGGCACCATAAAAAGGAGGATTGAATTACGTTCGATATGTCTTAGGAACCTTAATCCAAGGCCTTTGCCTTCATGCGCACCTTCAATAATCCCTGGGATATCGGCCATCACAAAAGATTTGTAATCGCGGTATTTAACAATACCAAGGTTAGGGACAAGAGTTGTAAAAGGATAATCAGCTATTTCAGGTTTGGCAGCCGAAACAACAGAAAGCAATGTTGACTTTCCAGCATTAGGGAACCCAACAAGCCCCACATCAGCCAATACTTTCAACTCAAGGACAATCCATTGTTCAATGCCAGGTTCACCAGGTTGTGCAAAGCGAGGGGTTTGCATCGTTGAAGTTTTAAAGAAGGTATTGCCTTTGCCCCCCCTGCCTCCTGGAACAATAACCACCATTTGGCCATCTTCGGTAATTTCAGCCAATTGTTCACCTGTCTCGGCATCCCTTGCGATAGTGCCCACCGGAACATCAAGAATAATATCTTTCCCGGCTGCCCCTGAACGGTCAGCTGCACCACCACTCTCTCCATGTCCTGCTCTCACATGCTTCGTATATTTCATGTGAAGTAAGGTCCACATCTGGCTGTTGCCTTTAAGATAGATGTCGCCTCCCCGGCCCCCATCCCCTCCATCAGGTCCTCCCTTTGGAACATATTTAAACCTTGCAAGGTGGGTTGAACCGGGACCTCCATTGCCCGATCTGCAACAAATCTTTACGTAATCTACAAAATTGCTACCTGCCATTCTTATTTTTTATTGGCTATTACTATTTACAATCCAAACAGGTGTTCATTCCTTATTGAAATAAGGATTTTTTACCGCTTGCAAAATTACGCTTTTAATTTGCTTTTAACTATAAAAAAGAGTGAATGACAATACTGTTTTTTGTATTATCATCCACTCCTTAAATATTTTATTCCAGGACCAGAACCCTTAGCTGTATTTAAAAAGGCCAGGGATACTATTGTTAAACAACTTCCTGTAACACTTTATGGGTTTGTTCAAAGGATTGAATTGCTGTTGCAATCTTCCCAAACACTTCATCCACAGGCGCCATCCCTTTAATAGAGCACAGCTTATGCTGTTTCTGGTAATAATCAATCAGTGGCATGGTCTGCTTTTTATAAACCAATAGGCGATTTTTAATGATGTTTTCATTATCATCGGAGCGCCCACTATCCATAGCCCTGCCAAGCAACCTTTTGGTAAGTTCATCCTCATCAACATCAATAGAAAGGACTAAGCTTATGGGAATATTTTTTTTATTGAATAATTTGTCAAGCATTTCAGCCTGTACCAGGGTACGTGGAAAACCATCAAAAACAATCCCTTTAGCATCAAGGTGGCGATATGTCCTTCGGTAAAGTTCTTTCAGGACCAATTCATCTGGCACCAGGCAGCCTTTATCAATATATCCTTTGGCAATAACCCCAACGGGGCTTTGATTCTGGATTTCTTCCCTAAAGATATCCCCGGTAGAAAGGTGAATAAGCTTAAACTTTTCCACGATCCGTGAAGATTGGGTTCCTTTTCCAGAGCCTGGCGGGCCAAAAATAATCAGATTAAGCATTGATTTGGTTATTTTCAATGAATAAGTTTACTCCTCAGTAATAATGTAAATGTCAGCCAGATTACGCCCAAACCCATCATAGTCGAGGCCATATCCAAGAATGAAATCATTAGGGATTTCGATACCTACATAATCAGGTTTCAAATCCACCTGTAGCGCTGCCGGTTTAAACAACATGGTAGCAATCTTCACACTGGCAGGTTTCATTTCATATAGGTTCTGGAACAGCCGTGTAATGGTATGACCTGTATCAACAATATCTTCAAGGACAATGATATCCCTGCCTTCGATGTTCTCATTAAAACCCATGATAGTCCTAACATGACCTGTGCTTGAAGTGCCCTGATAGGACGAAAGCTTAATAAATGAAATTTCACAATTAAGGTCTATTTCCTTCATTAAATCTGAAGCAAACATAAAAGAACCATTCAACACACACAAAAACAGTGGTGATTTGCCTTGATAATCATGGTTGATACTTTGGGCAACTTTACTAACTGCCTTTGCCAATTCAAGCCTGTCAATTGACTTGGTAAAATATTTGTCTAAAACTTTAATCTTTTCCATTAATCAAAAATAAAAAAAAGCTTTTGCACCTTATCGATCTCATTATCAATGGATGCATTGCTTAAACTTGATGTGGCTAAGTTACAAATTAATCCTTACGAAAATGGAGTTTTTTATCTTATTCATCCACTTTTTTTTAACAAAACCATTTATTTTTGATTCTAATAAAATTCTTTTGGGATAAAACAATTCTTTGTTACTGTGAAGACTATATTTCAACCAAACAAAAAAGCATTGATGCCATTGCCATTCACCCTGTTCCTTCATTAATATTTAGCACTAACAAAACCAAAGTCGTTATTCAAAAAATACACCGCCATGTATCATTCATTTCAATAACTCATCTGCCGAATTAATCAAAACATAAGCTATAATGATTATTTTTGTAAAACAAAACAAAAAAGGGCTATGCAGGAAAACCCGTTGATAAATAGTTATAAAAAGGAACTTGAGAAAGTGATATCCAGGCTCACAGTTGAAAACATCCGTGAGGGCAAGGACAGTTTAATTGACATCCAGCAAAGGATTAAAGAAGCAAACCTATCCTACGATCAAAGAAAAGATTTACAGGATATTGTTCAGGCTGGATTTTTTAAAATCCAACAATTAAGGCAGGACATACAGGATACTTTTGAATCAGAGGCCATTGGCAACTATTATGAAGTTATTGATGAAGTAAAAGCCAGTGTTGCCAATGCCAAAATAGCTGAAGACACACGCCTGGCCTGGGATAGCCTTATCGGGTTACAACAAAAGCTTAGGGATTTAAAGCTTTTGAAACATCAAAGGGAAGAAATTCATCAACTGATGAATGAGGGTTTTGAAAGCATTAAATCAAAGAGGGGGCAACAGCAAAACGAGCAGGAAGAAAGCAGTGTTTCAAGCCATCTCTCCCTATTGGAAAAAGCCCATAAAGTTGTTGAACTATCACAACAACACCCGGACATCCAACATGCAAAAAATGAGATATTCCAACTGCTTGAGGAAGTAAAATCTGCCAATCTTATTAAAACCCACCGCGAACAAATCAGCAAACTTATCCAGGATGCCTTTGTATGGATTGATTTAAGAAAGGATCAGGAAAAAGAATCGCGCCAGCTCGCCTCAAAGCAAAACGCAAATGAGCTTAAAGAGCAAATTCTTATTGGGCAACAGATGGTTGATGAGGCTGTTGAGTTTAATCCTGTTTGGGATTTTTTAAAAAACACCCAGCAAAAGATACGTGCTACCGACCTGCTCAAAGAACATCGTGATGTATTGTTTGGGGAGATACAAAAGGTTTTTGAAAACCTGAAGACCAAACAGGATAGTTTTTATAATGAGCTTCATAAAGAAGCCATTGATAATTATAAGATGCTAAGCGAAAAAGTGGAAAAGGCTTCAAAGATGGCCCAGTCAAGCCTTGAACTAAAGAAAGCCAAAGACTATGTAAAAGCAGTCCAGGCAGAGTTTAAAGGGCTAAAGCTTAGGAAAGAAGACCGTGAAGCCTTGTATCAAAAAATAAGCAAAGCTTATGATACAATAAGTAACCGCATCGACACCCATATAGCAACAAAGAAAGAAACTACACGCCTGAGGTCGGATTACCAGATTGGTGAATTTGAATACCACATCAGCCAGATTAAGGAAGAAATAGAAAAGGATTTGGCAATGATAAAATCTTTGGAGGAGCGCAAAGAAACAACGCATCTTGAAGGTGTTGCCAATGATGAAGGGGCATTTGGTTTCCAGATTGGTGCCCTTAAAGCTTCCATCCGGAATAAAGAGAACCAGATTTCAGAGCTTTTGGAAAAACTCAATTACCTTCTTGAAAAGAAACAGACCTGGGAACAAATAGATGAAAGCCCTGATGCCCTTTAATTTCATGAAAATTATTATATGACAACAATAGGGATCCTTTCAGATACACATGGCTATTTCCTGCCCAGGCTTGAAGAAATTTTTAAAGCTTGCGACCAGATATGGCATGCCGGTGATATTGGGGACATGGAAGTGATAAAAAAACTTGAACATTTATGCCCTGTGCGTGCTGTTTATGGGAATATTGATGGAAGCCCCCAGAGAGAGCTTTACAAAGAAACAGAGGTCTTTACAGTTGAAGGCCTAAAAGTTTTAATGACGCATATAGGGGGCTATCCGGGGAAATATCCAGCAACAATGAAAAACCTAATCAGACTTCATCAGCCCAATCTGATGGTATGTGGCCATTCACATATTCTAAAAGTGATGAATGACAAGAAAAACAATCTGTTACATATCAATCCCGGTGCAGCAGGTAAATTTGGGTTTCACCAACTGATAACAGTTGTAAAGATAATCATCAATGAAGACAGGGTTGTAGAGGTAGAAGTGGCAGAATTCCCAAAGAACCAGAATCCCGCTCAGCTATCGGCTACAGCCCTAAATTAATGAAATAAGTGATTAACATTAAAGTATTAGCACAAACGGGCTTCCAGGTCGAATTCGCTTGCAGCATACACTTTAACATTTACAAACTTGCCTTTTAGGTTTAATCGGGCAGGTACCTTTTGTATGATAACCTCGTTGTCCACTTCAGGTGAATCATATTCAGTGCGCCCAATCCATAAATCATCTTCTTTCCTGTCAACAAGGACTTTAAATTCCCTGCCCACTTTAACCAGGTTTATATCCAATGATATCTTCGACTGGAGCTCCATTAACCGATCTGCCCTGTTCCTCTTAGTCTTGTCCGAGACAGTATCGCCAAGTTTAAATGCACGGGTATCCTCTTCAGGAGAATAGGTAAAAACGCCAAGTCGCTCAAACTTCACCTTTTCAACAAAACGCATCAACTCATTAAATTCTTTAACCCCTTCACCGGGATAGCCTACAATTAATGAAGTGCGTAAAGCAATATCAGGGACTTTTGAACGGACTGCATCAATAAGCCTGAGGGTTTCCTGTGCATCCACTCCCCGCCTCATCGATTTTAAAATCCCATCATTGATATGCTGAAAAGGGATATCAAGATAGCGGCATATCCTTTTATCACGCGCCATCAAATCAATAACATCCATACTGAAGCCGGTAGGATAGGCATAATGTAACCTGATCCATTCAAGGCCTTCTATCTCAAGAAGCTTTTCCAGTAAGCTGGCAAGGGCAGGTTTCTTATAAATATCAAGTCCGTAATAGGTAATATCCTGGGCAATTAAAAGAAGTTCTTTGGCACCTGAGGCAACAAGCATCCTTGCTTCTTTAACAAGGCTTTCGATGGGTTGTGAAACATAAGGGCCACGTATCATTGGGATAGCGCAAAAAGAACATGTCCTGTTGCAACCCTCGGCTATTTTAAGATAAGCGTAATGGGAGGGCGTGGTAACAAGCCTTTTCTCCTGTTCCCTGTAATCATATTTAGTGCCCAGATTATTTAAAAGCCCTTCCATGTCATGGACACCAAAATATGCATCCACTTCAGGCATTTCTTTTGCAAGATCGTTTTTATATCGTTCGCTAAGGCAACCTGTAACCATCACCTTAGACACCAGACCTTTTTTTCTGGCTTCAAGTGCCTCAAGGATCGTATCAATAGATTCCTGTTTGGCATCATTGATAAAGCCACAGGTATTGATCAGGACAATGTCTGCATTGGCATCCTCACTGTCGTAGCGGATTTCATAGTCCTGAGGGGATAACTGCCCCATTATTTTTTCTGAATCCACAAGGTTCTTTGAACACCCTAATGTGATAACGTTTATGATTTTCTTCTTTTGTGCTGACATGTCAAAAATTAAAAAAAAGCCGGTAATAAATCCGGCTTAAAAGGTTTAAAACAATACCTTGATATTATTTGTTATCGAACAAAGATTCAACAAACTCCTTCCGGTCAAAAACCTGAAGGTCATCCATGCCTTCCCCGACACCGATATATTTAACCGGGATCTTAAACTGGTCAGATACTCCAATTACTACCCCGCCTTTTGCAGTCCCATCAAGTTTGGTAATTGCAAGGGCATTAACTTCTGTTGCAAGGGTAAATTGTCTGGCTTGTTCAAAGGCATTCTGCCCTGTTGAGCCATCAAGAACAAGCAGGATTTCATGAGGCGCACCGGGCACAACTTTTTGCATGACCTTCTTCACCTTTGTGAGCTCATTCATCAAATTCACCTTATTGTGCAAGCGACCTGCTGTATCAATAATAACAACATCAGCATCATTCTTTTTAGCTTCAAGCAAGGTCTCATAAGCAACAGCAGCCGGATCGGCACCCATCCCTTTCGATACATAAGGGACGCCAGCCCTCTGTGCCCAGATGATTAACTGATCTACTGCGGCAGCCCTAAAGGTGTCTGCTGCTCCCAATACTACCTTAAAACCGGATGTCTTGAATTTATGGGCCAGTTTCCCTATGGTGGTTGTTTTTCCAACTCCATTCACCCCTACAATCATAATCACATAAGGCTTTTCTTCAGGCAGCTTATAATTGGAGAAGTCATTTACAGGGTTTTCAGATAAGAGCCCGGCAATCTCTTCTTTTAAAAGCTTGTTTAGCTCGGAAGTAGTTACATATTTATCCTGTGCAACACGTTTTTCAATCCTTTCAATGATACGGAGTGTTGTCTCAACACCCACATCAGAGCTTACCAATATTTCTTCAAGTTCATCAAGGACTTCATCGTCAACTTTTGATTTGCCTACTACTGCCTTTGAAAGACGTGAAAAGAAGCCTTCCCTGGTCTTGCTAAGGCCTTTGTCCAATACTTCTTTTTCCTTCTCTTTTTTGGATGAGGAAAAGATATCAAATAATCCCATGATACAGTTTTTGAGGGGATAAAGGTAATGAAAATGCTTTAAAAAAAATCAGATTTGCTCAATTCTAAATGAACCGAACAAACCTGACCCGGAAAACAGAATAATAGATATTCTTATTTTTTTTCAAAAAATTCTTTTACGTTTTCAGAAGGAACAATAGTTTCCTTAAAGGAATATGCACCTGTTTTTGCTGAACGTTCCATTTTTATCACCTTTGCAAAGGTTTTAACGGTACCGGTCTTAAGTGTTGCTACTACTTTCTTTGCCATGGCTTATTTATTTAATCTCTTTATGAATGGTAACTTTTCTCAGGATAGGATTGTACTTTTTAAGTTCAAGCCTTTCGGGGGTGTTCTTTTTGTTCTTGGTAGTGATATACCTTGAAGTTCCTGGCACGCCTGAGGTCTTGTGCTCTGTACACTCAAGAATTACCTGCACCCGTGCTTCTTTTGATTTCTTTGCCATTATCGTTATCTTTTATTTTGTTCGTTTTTTGGGACTGCAAAATTATACAATTAATATTTAATTACCCAAAAAATCAAGCATTTTTGTAATCTTTTTTTTCAACAAAAATACTATTTGGGCTATTTTTCTTAATTTTGAAACAAAAGCGAACCCAATGAGCCTGCAAAATTACAAAAGAAATTTTCATTTTTACTTAAAACTCGAAAAATCTCTTTCCGGAAATTCTATTGAGGCTTATATGGATGATTTTAATAAGATGGATGCTTTCTTTTCGGAACATTATCCTGGCTTGTCTATTGAGCAGATTGCATACCCTCACCTGTCCGAATTCATGGCCCATATCGCCATGTCAGGCCTGAGCCCTCTCTCTCAGGCACGTATCCTTTCAGGGATCAGGGGATTTTTCAAATACCTGCTCATGGAAGATATTATCACCAAAAACCCTGCTGAGCTATTAGATTCCCCAAAGCTTCCCCGAAAGCTGCCTGATGTCCTTTCTGTGGAAGAGATTGATCATCTTCTTGAATCTTTTGATTTAAGTAAGCCTGAATCCACAAGGAACAAAGCAATTATTGAAACCCTATATAGCTGTGGGCTCAGGGTTACTGAGCTTGTCAATTTACGACTAAGCCAGATAAGCTTTACAACAGAGTTTGTTAAGGTGATAGGGAAAGGCGACAAAGAACGTATAGTGCCCATCGGACAAAGTGCAATAAAAGCAATAAACCTGTATTTAGATGGTGTCAGGTGCCATCAGTCCATTAAAAAAGGATGTGAGGATATACTGTTCCTCAACCGGCGGGGAGGGCAACTGACAAGGGTCATGATATTTACAATGATAAAAAACCAGGTTGGGATTTGTGGGATAGAAAAAAAAGTAAGCCCTCATACCTTCCGCCATTCCTTTGCCACGCATCTTGTTGAAGGGGGTGCCGACCTCAGGGTCGTCCAGGATATGCTTGGCCATGAATCAATAACTACAACGGAAATCTATACCCATCTCGACCGTCAATACCTTCGCGAAACCATTATGCTCTATCACCCAAGGGCTAATTTATAACCAATTGCATTTGATTTTTTCTTCAGGCAATACATTAAAAAATGAGCCCTCCTATCAATGGTTCACTATAAAAAAAAATTAAAGAATGAATAAAAAAGACCACAAATATCAGGTTTGATTTTAATAATAATCCATGCTATTTTTGTAGTTTTAGAAATTCACAATGAAATACGAGCCTATAAGCAACAAACAAGGTCAACAATTATCACAATTGGTTTTTACGTTTTCGTATTCACCGGTATTGGGTTATTTCATTGATGCTTATGAGGTTAATGTAACCAATACTGGCTTATTTCAATATGATTTTAAAAGGCTAAAATCTTTTGAACTAAATGATACTTTTCCTGAAATACCTGCTTTTGCCCGACAGATAATTTCCCTGATTGAGGAATATGATGACAAAGTCCTGATTAAAAAATTCAGCAAGGAGAAAAAAGCCCCGAAAGATTATTTTAAAGAATTAGAGAAAGATTTTATTGAAAAACATATACGCCCTTACATTGATGCAAGGTTAAAAAAAATAACAGATATCCTTCTTGAAAACAATTACCCTTTGCACCGGCATGGCGATATGCATGCCCGCATTGAAGAAGAACCTTTTTTTGTCCTTAATGGCTGGGGCAACCCTGTATTTTACTTTGAAAAAGAAGAACTGGAAAGCAGGTACTCACTAAAAGTCTTTTATAATGACAAGGCAATAAACCTTCAGTCGGAGGGCACAGTTATCCTTGCCAACAATCCATGCATCCTGGTTCATAACCATGCTATCATCCGCTTTGAAAATATAAGCCCCGAAGAAAACTTCAATGGCCAAAAAATCAAGCCTTTCCTTGAGAAACAACACATCAGCATACCCAAACGAACTGAGAAAGATTACTTTATTAAATTCATCCAGAAAGTAGTAAAAAACTTCCCTGTAAATGCAACAGGTTTCGACCTTAAAGAAGTCCATGAACTTCCTGTCCCAATTATCAAACTTGAAAAAGACTGGCAAAACGATTATATTTTTGTGCTTGGTTTTGAATACCAGGGGCAAACCCGATTTTTAGCAAATGACCCAAAACCCAACAGGGTTAAGCTTCAAATCACAGACAATGATTATTGTTTTGTTAAGGTAATAAGGAACATACCGGCAGAAAAGATAATTATTGATCAAATCCTTAGTATAGGTTTAATAAACAAAAGCGGCTCTGCATATATCCCTGCCATCGAAGTTCCGGATGAAAAAAACGGGGAGCTTGATAAAAGGATTATTAGTCTGGAATGGATTATTGAGCATTATGAAGACTTATTAAACCAGGGCATTAAAATAGAACAAAGCCTGGAATCGCTTATCAGGTTCGAAAGACCAAGCCTCCAATTGGCTATGGTTAGTCAACCCGACTGGTTTGACATCAAAGCTGTCATCAGGATTGGGGATTTCTCTATCCCTTTTCTTGCATTAAAACGTCATATCCTTAATAATATCAGGGAATACAAACTCCCTGACGACAGCGTTTTTATCATCCCCACTGAATGGTTTTCTAAATATGACAACCTTTTACTGTTCTCTAAACCAACGGGTGAAGATACAATCCAGGTGGGAAAGCTTCATTATTCCATACTTGAAAAAATTGATGAAAGCTCGGAAAAGCAGTTTGAAGGTTTTATTTCAAAAATCAAAAACCCGGAAAATTTCAATAATCAAGCCCCGGAGTCATTGATTAAAATCATGAGGCCATACCAGAATCAGGGTTTCCAATGGCTTTCTTTGCTTCATGAAAACAAATTTGGTGGTTGCCTTGCCGATGATATGGGATTGGGGAAAACCCTTCAGACGCTTGCAATTCTTGTTGCCCAAAAAGAAAAATCAATAAAAGATAGTATATCAAACACGCAGGAGAATACATACCATACAACTTGCGGACAGCTTGACCTATTTAGCGAGGCTAAAGTTGAAATCCCTCTCTCAATTCAAACATCACTAATTGTTGCCCCTACTTCATTAATTTTTAACTGGCAAAACGAAATCCTTAAGTTTGCCCCTCAGCTTAAATTCTATATCTTCCATGGCAAACAAAGGAAAATAAACCCTCATAACTTTAAGCATTACGACCTGGTTATTACAACCTACGGCACATTAAGATCAGAAGTGGATACCCTTTCCTCTTTTTTATTTCATTATTTGATCTTAGATGAAAGCCAGTTAATAAAAAACCCTGACTCCATTGGTTTTCATGCCGCAAAACAAATTCAGGCAAAACATAAACTTGCACTTACAGGCACACCCATTGAAAATTCACTTTCCGATCTCTGGAGCTTGTTCAATATCATCAATCCTGAGCTATTGGGAGGCTATAGTTTTTTTAAAGAAAAGTTCCTTGTCCCCATTGAACGCCAAAACAGCTCATATCATATCGAAAAACTTAATACCCTCATCTCCCCTTTTATCTTAAGGCGCACCAAATCGCAGGTAGCAAAAGACCTTCCTGAACTATCAATACAAACACAGTTCTGTGAAATGACTGAAGCTCAAAGGTCATTATATGAAGAAAAAAAATCTGAGCTCAGGAATTTTATTATTGACAATACGGAAGGAAAAGCCCCAAACAATACGATATACCAGCATGTATTTAAAGCATTGACACAATTAAGGCTTATTGCATCTCATCCTTCAATGTATGCCCAAAATGCCGAATTTGAATCAGGGAAGTTTATGGATGTGGTGATGAATATGGAAAACCTTTACAAAGAAGGGCACAAAGTTATCATATTCAGTAATTTTGTTAAACACCTGAAGCTTTTTGCCAACTTTCTGGACGATTATAGTTTAAAGTATTCATGGTTGACAGGTAGTGTAAAACCTGAGGACAGGTTAAAACAAATCAACCAGTTTCAAAATGACCCTGAAACAAAATTCTTTCTTATTTCAATAAAAGCAGGTGGAACAGGAATTAACCTCACCGAAGCCGACTATGTTTTTATCCTTGACCCATGGTTTAATCCTGCTGTTGAAAACCAGGCTATTGCCAGGGCACATCGTATCGGGCAGAAGAAAAACGTAATGGCTTATAAATACATCACCCTGGATACGGTAGAAGAAAAGATTTTAAAGCTACAGGAGCGAAAGAGCCTTCTGGCAGGTGTTTTAATTTCCGAAAGCCAGTTTTTTAAATCCCTTTCAATGGATGAGATAAAAGAACTTCTTGAATAAAAAAAAGAGGGCATCTTAGTGCCCTCTTTTTTTTATCTATTGCCCTATGCATCTATACGTGCATATTTTGCATTTCGTTCAATAAATTCCCTACGGGGAGGTACTTCATCGCCCATCAGCATAGAAAAAGTCCTATCTGCTTCTGCTGCATTATCTATGTCAACCTGGCGTAGTAACCTAAGCTCAGGGTTCATTGTTGTTGTCCACAACTGTTCAGCATTCATCTCTCCCAAACCTTTATACCTCTGAACATGGACATTACTTTCTTTACCTCCTCTTGCAAACTCTTCAACTATGAGTTTACGCTCCTCTTCTGTCCAGCAATAACGTTCATCTTTACCCCGTTTGATAAGATATAAGGGAGGGGTAGCAATATATACACAGCCTTTTTCAATCAGTTCGCGCATATACCTAAAGAAGAAAGTAAGGATAAGGGTCGCGATATGGCTACCATCAACATCAGCATCCGTCATGATAACCACTTTATGGTATCGGAGTTTATCAAGGTTCAATGCTTTTGTATCTTCTTCTGTTCCAATGGTAATCCCCAAGGCGGTATAGATATTTTTTATCTCTTCGTTATCAAGGATTTTATGGGGCATTGCTTTTTCAACATTTAGGATTTTCCCCCTTAAAGGCAAAATAGCCTGAAAACGTCTGTCACGGCCTTGCTTGGCTGTTCCACCCGCTGAATCTCCCTCAACAATAAAGAGTTCACATTTTTCAGCATTTCTTTCAGAGCAATCGGCCAGTTTACCGGGCAAACCAGTTGAAGAAAGGACGCTCTTACGTTGTACAAGTTCACGTGCCTTACGGGCAGCATGGCGGGCAGTAGCAGCTAAGATAACCTTGTTTACTATCGTTTTTGCTTCCTTTGGATGTTCCTCAAGATAATTAGTCAACATCTCGCTTACTGCCTGGTCAACAGCCCCTGCCACTTCGCTGTTGCCTAGTTTGGTCTTTGTCTGACCTTCAAACTGTGGTTCCTGAACTTTTACAGATATCACTGCAGTCAATCCTTCACGGAAATCATCCCCATTAATATCAAACTTCAGCTTGGTAAGCATGCCCGATTTATCAGCATACGCTTTTAATGTACGGGTAAGCCCACGACGAAAGCCTGCCAGGTGGGTACCTCCTTCATGGGTATTGATATTATTTACATAAGAATGGACGTTTTCGGCAAATGAGCTATTATATTGCATGCTCACCTCAACAGGGATACCAACCTTTTCACCCTCCATGTATATTGCTTCTTCGATGAGCTTTTCCCTGGTATTATCAAGGTAACTCACAAACTCTTTAAGACCCTCTTTTGAAAAGAATGTCTCATTCATTGGGTTCCCATTCTTATCCAGTTCTCTTTTATCTGTCAAAGTAAGAGAAATACCCTTATTTAAGAATGCCAGCTCCCTTAACCTTGATGAAAGGATTTCGTAGCTATACTCTGTAACCTGAAAAATTGATGCATCAGGTAAAAAGCTTACCTCAGTACCTGTCTTGTCTGTTTCCCCAATTTCTTTTACAGGATATAAAGGTTTCCCAATCTGATATTCCTGTTCATATATTTTTCCGTTTTTATATACTTTAACCCTTAAGTGAGAGGATAATGCATTGACACATGACACCCCTACCCCATGCAAACCTCCGGATACTTTATAGCTGTCCTTGTCAAATTTACCTCCTGCATGAAGCACTGTTAGTACTACTTCAAGGGCACTTCTTTTTTCTTTTTCATGATAGTCAACCGGGATACCCCTCCCATTATCTACTACTGTAACTGAATTGTCTTCATTTATTGTAACATCAATCTTATTACAGTAGCCAGCCATTGCCTCATCAATGGAGTTATCTACAACTTCATAAACAAGGTGGTGCAAGCCTTTATTCCCAATATCTCCAATATACATTGCAGGCCGTTTCCTAACTGCCTCCAGGCCTTCTAATACCTGGATACTTGTAGCATCATAGGCTTGTGCTGCTTCAATGCCTTTTTTATTTTCTGTCATGAGTAATGGTCATTTTTAATAACTGGCAAAGATAACATTTTTTCTTGATAAAAAACCGTGGAATATTAACAAAATCAAGGATTTTATTAACATTCCACGGTTAAAAATCGTATCTGGTGAAAGCCTGTCTGGGCTTGTTTTTTGTCTAAAAACTATAACTTATACCACCCATAAAGTTAAACTTATAACCCGGATAGTTTAGCCAACGGTAATATGATTGGTTTTGAACATTATACAGGTTCAGGAATGCCCCAAGCTTCTTGGTATAGCGGTATTCTATCCCCAGGTTGGCATCCACATGAAAACCATGGATCTTTTTGGCCACTACCTGGCCAGCATCATCATAAGCTTTCCCATAAGATGAGTTCCTTGCAAAAACATCTGCACGAAGGATTATCTTATCCCTCATGTTATACATCACCCCCAAAGTAATTTCAAGTGGCGGGCGATGCCATGCTTCCAGTTCATTTTCCATTGTGAACTTATAATAATCGGCACACAGGCGTATATTAAACCTTTCACGTATCTGGGATGATATCTCTCCCCTGAGTTGGAAAATATTTACATTATCAAATACGGTTGTATATTCATTCCCCAGGATACTTGAGGTATCTGTTACAAAAAACGCATATTTATCTACTACCGAATTAATTACCTGTAGGTTATATGCCACATAAGAGCTTACAGAGCCTTTGAAGCCGCCACTTAATTCTACCCTTTTGTTACTGAAACCAAGGTTAAGGTTTTCATTCACAAATGGGTTTTCTTCGCTCAGGCTCCTGAACGAATTTCTGTCCAATGATCCTTTAATACCTCCATAAGCTACTAAAACCTTATCTATCAGGTTAGCTTCAACATAAGCCAATGGATAAAAGTGCATATAGCTTGTTGTATCAGCTTCAATGCTTATATCAAGGCCTATTGTAAACCTGAAATCCTTATACTGTGATGATAATTGGGGTTTCAGGCTCACAATACCGGTGGTATAAGCCAGCGAATCAAATGGGAAATGATGGTTATACAAATGGGTTTTTACTTCCCCGGTAAAATATTGTTTTTCTGCAAAACCAAATGGATCTGGTGGCAACAAAAAGCCTATCTTTCCATCATATCCAAAAAAATGCTCCCTTATATTTCCGGGATCTATGCCATAATCATCTGGCAATCCAAGGTTATCCGAATAAGAATACTCTAGGATGGAATTGTGCATTACCTTAGAGGAATCAAGGTGTGAACTTCCAAAACCAATCTGTCCCCCAACAGTCTGGTATCTTTGTCGGATATCATCTTTGCCTAGATTTTCAAGATACTCGGCTATCAAAGGATTTGAGGTAAGGCTATCACTTTGGTACCCATAATAGTGTACCACATTTCTTTTATAAAACAATCCCCCGCTCAGGCTGGTCTTCTCAAAGAATTTCTTTCCATTAATCTCAATAAGGTTATCGCTAAAAGCACTATTGCCAAATCCTCCAATATTGCTTCCTGATGAAAGGTGCTGTGCCCTCATCTGGTACATCATACTATTTGACCTTAAATTGGAAAAAAACACCTCACCATAAGGCATAATCCCTGTGCCCAATCCCCCTTTCACAAATCCCCTGTAAAGCTTTGTAAGGGGCTCGCCTTTCATACGTGCAGGGTTTAAGGGATCAACATCAAAATGTGTTGAATGGAGCCTGGGTGTGATATTAAACTCAAGGTTACGGGCAGGGATAATAGTATCCGGGATAGCTGGATTATGCAAAATCTTAAAAGCATCCGAGATGGTGGGTTCATAAGGGGCTATTACCCTGATCTCTTCAAAGTTCATCCCCTCCTGTGCCTTGATTTTTGTAGTTCCTGTAACAAAAACCACCAGCACTATAATCATTAACCTGAAACAAAATTTGTATTGCATATTTCGTTGTTATAAGGTTCTCAATATTGTTATTCAAAAAGCGAAGAATTGGGTGTGGGGGTTTTACCAAAATCAACCTCAATCTGTTCCTTTGAACGCTGTTGCTCCTGGTCACGTTCCATCCTGATGATGTCCTCCATCTTTTTCCTTGCTATCTCACCCAGTTCCGGGCCATCATAGTTGTCTATGATGCTCTGAAGGGTATGTTTGGCCTGGAATGTATTCCCTATTGCCAGATAGTTATCTGCCAGCAGGATAAAAGTCTTTGCAAGCCAGTAATCATAAGCATTCATTTCGTTTATGAACTTAAATATCAGCTCCTCGCTCTTTTTATAATTGCCCTTTTTAAACTCAATGAGTGCAAGATAATATCTGGCCTCGGCTGCAAATTCATTTATACTGATCTTTGAAACCTGCTCTAACGAAAACTTTGCCAATTCAATACTATCTGTTTCAATAGCTGATTTACCTATAATGAGATTGGCCTCCTGTTTCATTTCGTTCGATACCTTCTCCATCGTCAGGACTTTCCTCGATTTCTCCATTGCCAACGGATACCTCATCAGATAATAATTACAACGCATCTGTCCTGCACGGGCCTCCATAAGGTTGTTCTTAAACTCCGCCTGTTGTTCCAGTTGGTTGTATTGGTTTAATGCGGCATCATAGTTTTTCAGCTTAAAATTGATGACTGCTGCCCTTGATAAAGAGTTCTCGGTGAACTTTGACTTTGGGGCTGAAATTACAAATTCATAGCCTGTCAGTGCCTTTTCAAACATATTTGCCCTGTATTCACATTCTGCCTTATAGAAATTGGCATTCACTGCAAAAATTCCATTTGGAAACCTGTCGATATATGAGCCAAAGCTTTTAATTGCATTCTCACAATCCCCACTCAGATACCTGTTCTCGGCTGCTGTATATGTAATTGAATCCTGCTGTGATTGTGATACATTAGCAAAACCTATGCTTTGGGTATATGTAAAAAACTCATCTACCCTATCCATCCCAACATAGATGTTTTTAATGGTAACAAGTGCTTCCTGCGATTCCGGGGTTCCCGGATACTTGCTTACAACTCCTTTGAATATCTCCAATGCCTTCTGGTCTTCGTTGTTGTTATAATAAACAAGCCCTGATTTCAACTGGGCACTCTTTACATAACTGCTGTTTGGGTGTTCCTTTACTATCTTGTCATAATAATCCAATGCCCTGGCACTATTGTCCAATACCATATAGGCATTGGCAATCTCATATTTGGCATCAGCAGCATAGGCTGATTGGGGATAATGGTTTAAAAGGCTTGAAAGGCTTGCTATTTTTGATTCAAACTTACCTGTAACACCTAGTGATAAGGATTTTTGAAAATATGCATAATCTGCATCCAGCAACCCGGCTTTTATAGCAAGGTCATAATATGTTACTGCATTATCATACTCTTTGGTAATGAAATAGCTGTCACCAATCCTCAGATAAGCATCATTGACAAGCTTTGCATCTTCATGTTTGTCAAGCACAAATTTCCTAAAGGATACGATTGCCTGTGGATAGTTTTTCAGCTTAAAATATGAATAACCAATGTTATAATGTGCCCGGTTATAAAAAGGCTGGCTATAAGCCCCTGCACTTAACAAAAACAAGTTTTGGGACTGAATTGATTTCTGAAACTCGTTCATCCTGTATAAGGCTTCGCCCTTCCAATATAAAGCCTGTGCTTTTAAACCATCATTCACAGGCTGGCTTATCGATTTATCAAATAAATCTGCTGCATTGCTGAAATCGCCATTGTTGAACAACTCTACACCTCTGTAAAATGCAATCCTTTGATAGGCTTCCTTCAGGCGCTGATCTTTCAAGCCTGCCTTTTCAAGGCTTTCATAAGCATCCTTGTAGTTTTTTGTGGTAAGGTACAAGTCTATCAGATAGCCATAAGCTTCACCAAGCCTTGGGGAATCGGGATAATCGTTAATGTATTTCTGAAAAGCAATGATTGCTTCATTAAAAGGGTTATAGCTCAGTTCATACGACAGTTTAGCATAATTGAACAATGCATCCTGTTTTAAGGATGGGTCAAAATCCATCTTATATACGGCCAGAAATGCATTGCGGGCATATAGCTTTTGATTGGTCTTCACATAGGCATCTGCAAGATGGTAGGATGCGTTCTGTCCCAGGGTATCCTGCTCACCTGCTGCCTTTTGAAGGTTAGGAACTGCCTTGGCATAATCGCCTGCAACATAATAAGCATAGCCCAACTGATAATAATCCTTTCGGCCTGCCTTTGAACTGTTTTCTTTAAAATAAGCCTCCAGGTGGCTTAGGGATTTATCAAATTCCCCTTTTTGAAAATAGGCCTCTCCTATCAACCTGTTTATCTCCGGTGTCCTTTTTGACTCCTTCTGCTCAAGCAATGAAGGGGCATAAGCAAGCAACTCATCATACTTTCCCTGAAGATAAAGGATATGGGAAATATAATAGGGCACTATTGGACCAAAGTTCTCGTCCTCTTTTAAGGTATTAAAATACATAAGGGCTGTTTCATAATTGCCCTCCTGGTAAGAGATGTGTCCGTAATAATAAGAAGCTGCAGGATAAAACTTAGATGATTTGTCCTTTATTTCATAAAAATTACGCTTGGCAAGTTCAAAGCTGTCCTCCATAAAATAAGAATAGCCAAGCTTGAAATAATACTCTGCCTTTTCATCCGTGCTTAAGTCAAAAAGATCAACCTTCGAATACC
Organism: uncultured Bacteroidales bacterium; assembly: GCA_964387795.1. Classification (GTDB taxonomy): domain Bacteria; phylum Bacteroidota; class Bacteroidia; order Bacteroidales; family UBA7960; genus CAYLYP01. The sequence continues at coordinate 7,396 of CAYLYP010000010.1, read as the reverse complement.
AATGGGCTGATTCTTCATATTTCTTTTTTCGATACTGAAGGTTTCCCATCTGGAAAAATGCCATCCCTCTTTTGGCATGCATAGGGTATTGATCAATAAATGCTACCATAAGGCTTTCAGCATCAGGATGAAATAATTCAACGGCACATGCTGCCCTGTAATAAGTTGCATTTACCCTTACATCAGAATGGGGGTTTTCAATTTTTTCTATCACCTGTTCGAACAATTGCCTGGCCGCAGCATATTTTTGCTTGTTAAACAACTCAAGCGCAGTACGATAATCTGCTTCAGGCTGATCAAAGATTGCGGTCTTCTGGGCTTGCAATATGCCCTGCATCCCACAAATCAGCATCACGAAAAAAACTACAATATAATTTCGGCTCATATTTTTTATGTTGTTTTGCGGCTTAAAATTACAAAATTTTTAAACCGATTAAAGCTAAACAATCTTATCATTGCCATTCAGGTGATATAACGCAGTATTTGTTGTTTTATTTGATTTCTCCATAAATAAAACAATAAAACATAGAAGCAAATGCGAAAATATGAGAATTAGCAAATTATAAATACAAAGCCACCGGAGAGAGATACAAAGATTTATTTATCCCACTACCCCTGTATTTTAATTTGCTCATTTGCTCATTAAATCAACATCACCAGCCGCAATCTATGAGATTTCTCAGTCGCAGGGACATTGAATAGCCTTTTGTTGTTTAATAAATGCCATACTGTCTTTTTATAACCCTACCTTGCTCCATCGAAATGACGACTGCCTGGGAAAAGGGAGGGGAAAAAAAGCAGGGGCAGCTTCGCTGCCCCTGCTTTTTTTCCCCTTTTTTATGATTGAGCGACGTCATCTCGAATCCCCTGCGGTAAGGCTTTTTGAAAAAGGTATTATAAACACAGCAGGATTATTATTCAATGGCCGCAGGGGTGAGAGATCCCACCGGAAGTGACCGGTGATGTGGGACAGGGAAAGGATTGGTATTAAAAAAATTAGCAAATGTGAAAATATAAGAATTAGCAAATTATAAATACAAAGCCACCGGAGAGAGATACAAAGATTTATTTATCCCACTACCCCTGTATTTTAATTCGCTAATTTGCTAATTAATAAAAGAGTGCAGCAAGTTGGGCCTGTAAGCCGGGTTCTGTAAGTACATTTCCTAATGGAAAAGTTCCCTGTCATTTATCTGGAACAGGATTTGCACCCTGCCTCTAACGACCTACCCTCCGGGATTGGGCGAGCAGCCCTGATAGCCCCGGTATATTTGGTCTTTCAACCCATAGGGTTTACCCATCAACACAGTCACCTGCATCGATTGTGAGCTCTTACCTCACATTTTCACCCTTACCCTGACTGGCAGGGCGGTTTTTTTCTGTGGCACTTTCCCTCGTCCCCACTGCACTAAGGACGGCTTCCCGTTAGGAAGTATGGCGCTCTGTGTTGCCCGGACTTTCCTCTACCTTCTTTGAAGGCAGCGACAGGGCAGCCCAACTTTTTGCTTTTGTCTTTATTTGTTCCTGTATAAAAATACTTCTGTGGCCCCAAATCCATATCGGCCATAAGAAGCATCATAAAATTCCATTCCTTCGCTGTTCCTTAAACGCTTTTGGATTTCCGATTTTAATACCCCATTCCCTACCCCATGGATGAATATCACTTTACTTAACTTCTCGGCAACGGCTGCATCCAAACATTTATGAAAATAATCAAGCTGGATTTTCAACATATCTGCATTGCTCAGTCCCGCATAGCTTTCAACAAGCTCCCCGATATGAAGGTCAACCTCGGCAATCTTCTCATCTATCTTATGCTTATCCAGAAATGATGGTGCTGAAACTTTTTTCTCAACCTGCCCTGAATTCATCTTTTCGGATATCATCCTGGCATCTTCCTTACTGATTTTTATTCCTGAAAAGACATCTGTACCCAAATCTTTAACCAATCCTCCTGTAAGCATAATGGCTTTTTTTCGTAGGATGCCTTCATGAACAAACGAGCCTTCATTATAAAACTTGATTGGTTTTATATCCAGAATGGATGATACAGGACGTAATGGGTTACATCTGCCTTCCATAAACCAAAGGGTTTGCATCATCCCGTTGCACCAGTTCTCAATCTCACTTCGTCCTATCGCTTTAAGGGGAAGGGCCGAATAAGCATCAACAAAGCCATATTCCTCACCATTGATGCTTCCGCTCTTGTTGGTATAAATGGCAAACATCATCTGCCAGGGCGTATGGTTCACCACATAAACATCCATCATTCCTACCAGCGGTGTCTCCTGCGTCTGTGGGACAAAAGCCACATATACGCCTTCAGGACGCTGATCGCTTTTATTGGGCACCACATGCAACTTCACAAAGTCTTCTTCGGCTTCCTGTGTTGAATACCCATATCGCTCCTCATACTTATCCTTTAATGGGATATCGGTAAGTTTTCCCGGAAGCTTAACAATTTCATTTACCATTGTGGGGATTTCAAAACCATCCTCAATGGTCACCTTCACTATCTTTTCATTCACAATTTCTGTGACAACGCCCCCTCCGGTAGTGTTCAAAAAACTTACCCTGTCGCCTACTTTAAAATCCATTTGTATGTAATTGTTTTGTTTTGCAAAGATACGATTATAATGAGCAAATCAGCAAATGCAATAATTAGCAAATGCAATAATTAGCAAATATGCAAATGCAATAATTAGCAAATGAGCAAATGTGAGAATTAGCAAATTATAAATACATCAAATCTCTTAAAAATGACAATTACCATTGATGTAAAACTGCTTTTGTATTCAATTTGCTAATTCGCTAATTCGCTAATTCGCTAATTATCCTGTATTCAATTTGCTAATTTGCTCATTCTCTAATTCGCTAATTATCCTGTATTCAATTTGCTAATTCGCTAAATAAATTTATTTGTGTTAATCTGTGGAACAAAAAATGGGTTCAAAGACCTGATCCGGCAATATCAAGTTAAGGGTTGAGGCGGGGTTGAGGCGGGGTTGAGGCGGTGTTGAGCCGGGTTTGGGCCGGGTTGAAAGCGGCTCAAACCCGGTTTAAAACCGCTTTAAAACCGCTTTAAGTCCGGCTCAACCTATACCATGGTATTAACGATTGACGATTGACGATTAACGATTGACGATTGACGATTGACGATTGACGATTGACGATTGACGATTTTAAATACAGGTGTACGTTTTCAAAATGCCGGAGGGGGGGATATTTAAAATGCGTTCATCTTCATACAGTTGTAATTGTTGTATTTCAATTTGCTAATTTGCTAATTCGCTAATTCGCTAATTATCCTGTATTTCAATTTGCTAATTTGCTAATTCGCTAATTCGCTAATTATCCTGTATTTCAATTTGCTAATTCGCTAATTCGCTAATTTGCTAATTATCCTGTATTTCAATTTGCTAATTTGCTCATTCGCTAATTCGCTCATTCTCTTTTTCGCTAATTTGCTCTTTCATTCATTGATTATTTGAACGATAAACATTTATTTTAATACTTTTGCGGGGAATTTTAAATGTGGGCTTTGGAATGCATTATAAATTCAAATATCACTAAAATCAATGCTTAATAATGAAAATCCTAAAATTGCTTTTTATTTCAGTTTCAATGCTGATGGTACATGAAATGACTTACGCCCAGAATTTTATGCACAATACGATTTTAAAACAAAAGCCTGATACTGTTTATTTTTTCCCTCCTATTGGAACCATTAGTTGCCTTGTTAATGGGAAAAAACAACCAAATGATTCATTAAACAATGTTTTTCAGTATCATTTAACCCAAATCTTACCTTCAATAACAAGTTTTGAAACATGCCTTTTAGGCCCTGAAAGTGAACTGGACGATAGCATGAAGACCTATTTCATAAATACGGTACCTAAGTTTTCTAAAATATCTGAAAATACATTTTCAATCATCACTTTGGGGAAAACATTTAATAAAATGATAGAAAATCATCACGGCAGATATTTTGGGATTATCTTTTATGAAGGTTTTGAAACCATAAACCTTGAGGGAAAACTTGCGACTGCAATTTTTGTTAGTGTAGCTGCTACTGTTCTTACCGGTGGCTTATACACTTTTATCCCGGTTACAAATACTGAAAGATATCTGATATCTGATGTATTGATCATTGACAAGCAAACCGACCGTTATGTTTATTATTGCAGGAACCATAAGCATTGGTCACCAATAAAACCAAACAGGATAAAGAGTTTTTATTCTAATATTTTTGGTTACTATTACAAAACTCAGAACTAATTCAAAAGCTTCCCCCATTGCCTTGAACAAACAGGGAAACAAGAGAATCTTTTTTTTTGTATCATTCGCAAACATATTCGGTTCATCCAACAAACCTAAAAATAAAAGTCTGGTTAAATATAACCAACAGCATTTAGTCCATAACTAATTTTGCGATATTCTTTGCGTTCTTAGCACTTAACCCATTTTAAGCGCTAAGAAAAACCCATCCAACCATTAAAAAAACCACTGATGAACATACGCCGCTTCCCCTCTATGACGGAAATGACAGAACCGGATAACAATAAACTTATTGTTCCAAAAGAACGAGATGCTTCATTGGATTTTGCCAAAGGCTTGCTCATTGTGTTGGTTGTTCTGGGTCATGCCCCCGGCTTTCATCAAAGTTTTTTTATATACTGGTTCCACATGCCGGCTTTCTTCTTTATTAGCGGGCTCTTATGGAGAGGCAACGAATTAAAGCTCTTACCCCTGTTATTGAAGCTAAAAAAAATCCTGATCCCATATTTTTGTTTTGGGCTATTGTTAAGCATTTATACTTTTCTTCAAACAAGCCATGCCTTAAATATATGGGCCACTAGTTATTTATATGACACAATTGTTCATTTTCTGTCGGGAGGGCGCTTTGCAAAAGGGATTTTTGGGTTCTTCTGGTTTGTTAATGTCTTGCTTATCATCAACATCCTGATGTTTTTCCTCACAAGGCTAAAAGACCACATTGCCATCCCATTGGTAATAATTTCCTATTTTGGGGCACATTTCCTTTCACGGATGTATGGAAACAGGCCACCAGATATCTACTGGGGCATCGATTCCGTATTATATTCAATTGTCTTTTTTTATTTGGGCTTTAAAATGAAGGCTCTTACGTATATCTATAAGAAACCTGAGGTAGGTATCACTTCCCTTTTTCTTTGTGCAATGTTTGTCCTGTTGCAATTATTTGGTGCCATAAGTTTTCGACTTGACATCAAGTATATGCAGCTTAACAATGTCATATTGGACATCATAATCCCAATAGTTTTTATATTAGCCATAAACTTCATTTCATCAACAGTCAGTAAGTATTCAATATCAAGACCAGTAGTGTTTTTAGGCAAAAACACATTGGTAATTATGTATCTCCATATTGTAACAAACCACATAATTACCACTTTTTATGTCCACTCATATCATTATTCAATATTTGTCGTTTTGGGAACCCTACTGCCATTGATTGCAATGATGCTTTTCAGACAAGGCGTTATAACAGGGAAATCATTTATTTTCAGGAAGCAAACCATCAAATAAAAATCATCCCCCTCATAACGATTGACGATTTACGATTGACGAATTACGATTACAAATACAGATTTACGGTTATGAAATGCCGGAGGGGGTTGGTCATTAATATTGACGATTGACGATTGACGAATTACGATTAAAAATACAGATTAAGCGATTGACGATTTACGATTGACGATTTAAGATTGAATTGCGTTCATGACAATAATCTATACCTAATCCTTTTTAGATTATATCACTAATTATTTTTATTTATAATTTGAATATATTTAATTTAGGCAATGAATATTATCACCAATATGATAATAATTGGGTTATACCGAATATTAACAATTCAATAATACCCAAACAATATGACCGATAAATTACAAAACAAATACCGTATTTCATCGGCACGATACCCGAATTGGGATTATCGTTGGTCGGGTGCGTATTTCATTACCATCTGCACCCATTATCGCAAACCGTATTTTGGAAACATCATCAACGGGAAAATGCAATTGTCGGGCATAGGTATTTTGGCCGACGTGTTTTTGTATAAAATTCAAAACCATACAAAAAACGTAGAATTGGGTGAATTTGTTGTAATGCCAAACCACGTTCATTTGGTATTGATTTTGAATGGGGAAAATGGGGATAATTTCCCCGGGGGATTTGGGGATATCGGTGGGAACGGGCGGAATGGCGGGAATGGGGGGAATGGGGTGAATGGCGGGAATGGCAGGATCGTTTTCACGATCATGTAATCCGCAATGATGACGAATATCATCGCATTGTATATTATATTAGAAACAATCCTAAAAACTGGAAATCAGACAAATTCAATATATTACAGGAATAACTGTTTGATACCAAACATGTTTGCGAATCAAACACAAAAAACAATGCAAATAGCAAACATGAAGTTCTATCCGACCTTAACCAAAAAATTATTTACGAATGAATTATATCCTCTATTTCAAAGGCGTTCTATCGTAATGGAAGTATTCAGTACTGTTTTTTTTTGCAATAGCCCATCCTTCTGTCCGGTTTTTGCCCCTTGGATATGTATAATCGGGTTTTATTCCCTATTGGATAAGGTTTGTTCTTTTACATTCGGATATATTTACACTGGTGCCTGACAAAGAACCTATTGTTCCAGATCAACATATTGATATTCCCTGTTTTTCCTTTAACATATAAAACATTTCCTGTCAAAACATTATCTTTAATTGTTTTTTGATATTTTTGCGGGGGAAACTTTATTAAAAGCAATAAGGTTGTGCGTAACAATGATAACCAACAAGGCAATGATTCGTTAACTTAAACTATGCGAAATGGACAACATAGATTTCATAATTGATTCAAAGGACAATAGTATTTTGAGCAAAAAAGCCAGAATTTTTCATTATGTATTTGGATTGTTTCTTACAATTACAAGCTTAATAGCTATATTAAAGTTTATTAAACAAAATTCATTTGATATTTCATTTTATTCAATTTCTTTAATTTTTCTTGTTGGGATTCTTTGGATTTTTCAGGGATTTAAAGGGCGTGTTTTTATGTTTGCACGAAAATATATCTCATTTTCCAATGATTCTATATGTCTTAAAAAAGCATTTAAAAATGAAATTCAATTATCACCTGAATCTATGGTTTTGATAACAATTAAGCCATCCAAACTAATCATTAAGACTAAAGATAACACAGTGGATTATGATTTGACCTGGATAAACTTTAACGAATTACAACAACTTAAAAAGAGATTATCTGAATTTGGCAATCAGAACAAGATTGAAATAAAATCATTGTTGTCCGGTAAATTCGGAAATGAGTTAAATATCGCATTTAACTC
>CAYLYP010000009.1:0-66980 GCA_964387795.1 uncultured Bacteroidales bacterium | reverse complement strand
GCCTTGTCGCCTCGCATCTGATGCCTTAAAGACTTTTTCAGCAGACCCTAAATAATTACTTGATACTGTAGCTTTTCCTGTGAACGGGATGAAATTCAAAACAGATGAAGGAATATTCTCATATAAAAACAACTATTAAAGTTTAAATATTAGCCTGATTTTAGATAATTATTGTAATTTCGGGGCTTGAAAAGACATTTGTCGCAAATTTCATGTAGATAGGCAAAAAATAATTGGTCTTTTTGAGTCATCAAAAATAAAATCATATATCTTGAATTTTTTTAAGATGTCAATAATTAAAAAACTGCTGTTATTAATAATGCTCACAGGCATGTGTATCAATGCACAGTCCCAGCGTATCGTGCCAATAAGTAAAGATAAGCAGGATAAGATTGATCAGTTGGAAGAGCTTTATAAGATGGCAGAGCAAAAGAATGAATTATCGAAGGCGGCATCAGCATTAAACCAGATAACCTATATTTATTGGGAAAACGGGCGACCGGACAAAGCCATTGAAACATTTAACAGGGTAATACCAATATATGAAAAGCAGAACGATCTTGAAAACCTACATAAAATCTATAGCAATATTGGTTTGATTTATCTTGACATGGAAGATGTCAGGAATGCCAAACAAGCCTTCGTAAAGGGTGTACAGGTAAAAAGAAGGATGGGGGACAAGAAAGGGATTTCATCAGCACTGGTTGATTTATCCTATGTCCTTGCATTGGGGAAAGAATATCAGGAAGCCATCACTTCACTTGAAGAAGCAATGAAAATTGCACTGGAAGGGAACTTTGAAACACTTCTTCCATCCATTTATAACCAACTTGCATCAAATTACACAAATATCGGTAATGTAAAGAAGGGGGAAGAGTATCGGCAGAAGTACAATGCCATTAAAGAGTATCTTGCAACCCAGAGTATGAAAGGGGAATATCAGGAACGGGAACAAAAGAACCTGGCAGAGATACGTAAGTCGCAGGCAGAAGTAAGGGCAACAGAGCTTGAGATGCAGTTAAAACAACTGGTATTTGAGGAAAAGCAGGATTCAATAAGCAGTATTGTTAGGGCAAAAGAAGACTCTTTGCTTCAGGCAAAACGATTGGACAGCCTTCAAAAACAAAACATTTTGCTTTTGGAACAAGAGGCACAGCTTAAAGAAGTAGAAATTGAAAAACAAAAAGCACTTCAGGATTTTCAACGTTTGATAATCTATTCGGTATTGGGTGGTTTGGCCTTAGGTTTGATATTGTTAGTTGTCTTATACCGGAGCAATAAATCCAAGCAAAGAGCCAATAAAGAACTTGCAGAGAAGAACAATGTTATTGAACAAAAGGGCATTGAGCTACAGGAGGCTTTTGATAAAATTGAAGAGCAGAATACCAGGATTACCCAGAGTATTTCATACGCAAGGGAGATTCAACGATCATTACTGCCCCCAAAAGAAGCCCTAAGGAAATACATTTCAGATTCATTTATACTATTTGAACCCTTGTATCTTGTGAGTGGTGATTTTTATTGGTTTAGGGAAATTGCAAAAGATGGTTCATTATCCGATGTTCATTCTCATGATATTAAGGAAGGAGCCAGGAAAAACACTAAGTTATTAAAAGGGGATAAGTTTGTCATTGCTGCAGTTGACTGTACAGGGCACGGTGTACCTGGGGCTTTTATGTCAATGATTGGCTATAACCTGCTTGATGGGATTATCCAAAGGGGAATCACCCAATCACACCTTATCCTGAGTGAATTGCATAAAGGAGTAAGGAAAGCACTCAAACAGGATGAAACAGATAACAGGGACGGCATGGATGCTGCATTATGTGTTTTTGATATTTCTTCAAAAACAATACAGTTTTCCGGGGCAAATAACCCTGTTGTTTATATTCAGGATGGGGAAGCACAGGTTATTAAAGGCGACAGGTATGCGATTGGAGGAAGCCAAAAAGAAGAAGAACGTACGTTTACCCCTCACCTGATACAGGTTGACAAACCAACCTGGTTTTATATTTTTTCTGATGGATATATTGACCAGTTTGGGGGAGAAAATCAAAAGAAATTCCTTTTGAAGAACCTCAAAGACCTATTGTTAAAAATCCATCAGCTTCCAGCAGACGAACAGGAAAAAATCCTTAAGGAAACCTTGTTTAGCTGGATGGAAGCAAAGGAAAACCAAATCGATGATGTGCTCATAATCGGATTTAAAATAGGGGATAATTGGTGATTTCCACTGGAAATTCGTGTAAAACTACCGGTTAAACAATGTATTTTCTCCTGTTTTTTGATAGATGTAAAAAAATATGTGCCAAATAATTTTAAAATCCTTAAATTAGACCCAATTTTACTTGAAGAAAGAGATAATTGTCTTTTTTTTAATGGATATTTCAAACCAGTTTAACAAAATCAAAAAAATGAAACGTTTAATTCTACCTTTGCTTGGTATCTTAATGTATGCCAACACATCATTTGCCCAGGGGATTGATGACCGTGCAGTAATCCCTGTATCTGTTACCCTTAACTCAATACTTCGCTTAAATGTGGTATCGGGAGGAAATATTGAATTTAACTTTAACACCCTCTCTGATTACCAGAATGGAATTTCCAACTCTTCTAATTACAATACAGTCTTTACTGTTGCATCATCCGTTGACTGGAATGTAGAAATGTATACTGAGGATGCTACCCTTGTTGGTACTGATAATGCTGGTACTCCTAATACTTTGGCATTAAACAATATTGGCTATCATGTAACCTCTGTTACTGCTGCTGCCAATTATGATATCCCAGCTGATGACCCAACTGCTCCCCTTGGATTAAACAACATTCCTGGCACTATACTGGTTGGATATAATGGAACAACAAGTAATGCCGGTGGCGTTGAAACAAATAATTTTACCATTCATTGGGAATGCGGCACTACACCTGCTGGTGGGACAATGGCAGCAACTTCAATATTGGAACAACAAGCTGCTGCTGACAGATATGCTACCAATATCTTTCTCATCCTTTCACCTGTTACTCCCTGATCAAGAAAATTTAAAATATGGGGTTTGGGGCTTCTCCAGCCCCATATTATTGTTTACTCTTAATTTTCATCCGTAAAAAAAATTTTTGTTAATGGTCGGATGAAACTCCATGTTTGCTATTCAGAAAGGTGACTTCGAGAGGCTCAGTCGCCTTTCCAGAGCTTGTAAGTGTTAAGGTGGCTGAGCTTGTTGAAGCCATAGTATTAAATTTGCAAACATGTTCGTTTCATGTATTAAACAATTAAACATGTCCTTGTTGGGGAGAGTTTTTATTTTTCTTTGGTTGAGTATTGTTTCGATATGCTGTTTTGCACAAAGCAGCAAGGAGGTTTATATCCGTTTCAGGCCAGTCAGCGGTGGAAGTGTCCCCTTTGTGGTGAGTAGCATGAAACACTATCACGATGGGATTAAATATGAAGGTTGGACCAGCTTTGATGTTTTTTTTGTTGACTCAGCTGATTTCAATAAAAAATGGGATTTGTATTTCTGGGCAGAAGATGATTACTTTCAGGGCGATTACCATCAGCTTGATCTTGACTATCTTGAAGTGGAAGTGGTTGAAAGCACAGCCGGTGGAGCCATTGATCCTTCTCAATTTCCGGGATTTGGTGAATCCCAGGCAAAACGTTTATTATCAAATGCCGATTATGGAACCCATAAAATAAAAGTTAGTTATCGTTGTGGAACAAACAAGGAGTTAATTGGCAATCCACCTGATTATTATAACCTGATATTGGTGTTTGAAGTCAGGCCAAGTCCTTAATGGGTAATAGAAAAAATGAGATTTGTTAAGAGATATTTATTAATTGCTTGTTTTATTGCAACTTACCTGAGTGGATTTTCTCAGGCCTCTATTGGAACAAATGGAAATGAAAGAAAAATATCTGCCAGATTTAGAAAAGAAAGCCTTATAATAAAAACAGATGCTACATTCTTTAATGTATTAATAATTAATAATCAAGGTAACGAACGGCAGGAGGTTTTGGTAGAGCTAAGCGTTCCAATAGGTTGGTCAACAATTGCAGATGAATCAAGGTCTTATCTTATCAATCCGGGTGACTCGGTTTTAATTCCTGTCAGGGCAGCAACCTCAAAGGGCGTAGAAGGGGAGATAGGATATTCAATCATTGCTGCCATAAATTCAAGGGATGGCGAGAATATTTGCAATGCATATTGCTTTGTTAAGGTTCCTCGATTATCAAAGTTGTCTTTCAGGCCGATATCGAGGATGTCTTATTTTGATCAACAAAGTGGAGAAAGCAACATCTCTTTTAAAATTATTAATGAAGGGAATATTACAGAATTGGTTTATTTACAATTCTCATCAACAAACAACGTAATTGTTGAAAATGAAAAAGAGAATGTGATGCTGATGAATGTTATTATACCCGCCAAATCAGATACCACGATAAAAATACCAGTAAAGCTTATTACGGATTATAATGTTGAAAACCGTAGTTTATACAGGGTTGACCTTTTAGGCACAACCCAGGAAACAGAGTTTGGCTCATCTTTTTGGTTTAATCACCTTACAAATCATTACAAATATAATATTCCGATATCTGAGAAGATGCTTGTTGTTGATCTGGCCGCACAGAACATTTTCAGCAAACAAAAAGCCTATTATACCGGAGGTGTTGAAGGAATTGTTTTATTTCCAAAAAACCGTGATGTCTTTTTTTATTTTAGAAAATATGGCGATAAGACCATGGAAGATGTTTACAGGCAAAGCCGTATGAGGATAGGTTATAATTCACCTTCATTCAGGCTTGTTTTGGGCGATGTAAGGGGTATCGGTTTTAAATATGGATTAGGAAGGGGTATTGAAACATCTTATCTTTTTAAAAACAATTATCGGATAAGTATAGCTGGAGGAAAAAATACTTTCAGGCCTATCATGTCTGTAGGTGGAGAGTTTTCTGAAACGGTAAGCCCTTTTAGGATTTCAGCAAGGTATGGGTATAGTCGTAATGATTCACTTCGTAACAAATCACACCTTGCAGGCATCAAAGGTGTTATTTCAGTTGGGCAAAACCAAAGAATGATGGTGGATCTTGGCCTTAGCGAGGTGGATTATGAATTACTTGATAATCCTTTGCTTGGATATGGACTTTATCTTGACTATAATGGGAAGTTCAGGAATTTTAATGTCAGGGCCAGGGAACAATTAGGATCAATAAACTATTATGGGATAAATTCCGGTCGCCATGACTTTTCCGGAACCATTAATACATATGATAAAAATAATTTGTTTTATGAACTAAGCGTATATAACAGAAATTATAAACCTGTGATTGAAACCAATACGGGGATTTCGGCAAATAAATATCACCAAAATTCCCTTGCCGGGCTTACAGTAAGAAAAAACATCAATGGGAATATGTGGTTGTATGGGGGGCCAATTTATGAAAGAAAAACAACGAATTCATATTACTATTTTGATGGAGAGAACCCTTTCAGCAGTCATTCAGCAAAAATCAACCTTGGTTTAAAGATTACCGAAAGCCATAATATGTTCTTTAACCCTTCATTGACATTGGGGTATTCTTTTATTGATGGCTATTCAATTCCCGAAGATATTGTTCAAAATGAGGTTGCCATAAGGAATTCAATGAGGTCCAAAAGTATGTTTAATAGTTTGTTTAGCATAAATATCAGGAGAAATTTCTGGGGGATATATTTCAATTACTTTTATGGCCCGTATTCAATAAACCAGGAGATTTCACAGTTGTATTTTAATTATGGCGCCCAGAGCGTTAGGGTAATGCCTTATTTTGAAAAGTTTATTTTTAAGGATATCGTTCGCTTTTCAAGCAAACTAAATTTCTTACATGATTTTTCTTTTAAAACAACAAGGTTCAACCTGAACAACCAGCTTGATGTGTTTTTAAACTATGGCATCACTGCTTCCTTCTTAAATACTTTAAGCTATCAGGTAACAACAGATCTAATAACAGAAAATAAGTATAAATATTCGAACACCTATTTTGAAGCAAGGGTTCAAAAAACTTTTGACTGGAACCAGCCAAGAATAAAATACCACGATTTAAAAGTTGAGTTATTTAAGGATTTAAATGGCAACCTCAGCCATGAATACAATGAACCAGGTGTAAGGGATATCCTGGTCAGCATTGAAAGTATCGACCCATCTAAGCTTGATGAAGAAGAAAAAAGCTATGACAATAAAGCTGCTTTAATAACAAATAAATTGTTATCCGGGCCAGATGGCATTGTTTCTTATGAAAACCTTGCCGAAGGCTTTTATCGTATTTCTATTGAGAGTATTGGAAATGACCAGGGTAAGTTTATGCCGGAGAAGAGCGAAATATTTGTCCATCACAAAAATGACCACACAGAATACATGCCCTTCCTGGAACGAAATAAGGTTTATGGTCAATTGGTTTTAAACCGTAGCAAACTATCAAACATTGGTACGATAGAAGTAGGTAATATTAAAATTACAGCCATCGACAGTAAAGGGCGTGCAACATCAACCCTTACAGACTCAAAAGGCTATTGGGAAATGTACGTCCCTAGCGTTGATAATTATATTGTTTCTATTAATAACATTTTTACTGAGCATTTTCACTTAAGACAAAATAATTACAGGGTAAATCTTAATGGGTTTAAACAGTTTGAAGTGAATTTTATTTTTGATGAAATCAGGCGTCAAATAGAATTTGCCCCTGGATTTAATGAGCTTCAGGCCGAAATAAGAAGATTGGGAAGAACCAACCTTAGCGGGACTGTTAAGGATGCAAATACACTTCAACCCATTAGGGCCCAGATTGAAATCTTTGATCAAACACGAAATTCTTTAATCGAAAGAACAGCTTCAGACCGAACTACCGGAAAGTATTCTACAAGCTTTACTACTTCGCCCAATTATACAATTGTGGTCTCTGCCCAGGGTTATTGGAGTTTTTCTGATAAACTGATTTTAGAACAACTTCTCACTATTCAGGATGCTGAAAAGGACATCCTTCTTGAAAGCATTGTCGTTGGTTCGCGCTTTGAGCTTAAAACCCTGAAATTTGCATCAGGCAGTGCTGATATTCCCGATGAAGCTTATCCTGAACTTGATAGGATCATCAATCAATTAAGACAGAACCCGAATGTTAAAATCCAGATTGCCGGACATTCAGACGCTGTTGAAACCATTGACAACAAAGGACTTTCTGTTGACAGGGCAAATCAGATTATGAGGTATATGATGCAAAAAGGATTTTCGAATATCGAAAGTGTTGGCTTTGAAGATATTCGTCCTATTGCCCCAAATGATAGCCCCGAAAACCGTCAGAAAAACAGAAGGGTTGAAATTATTGTCATCGATCGTTAATAAAAAGGATATGGCAAAGAAAATCATTCTATTGTTGTTTCTTTCAATGCTATTCCATGCTTCATGCAAGGAAAGCCCTGATTTTGAATTCAACATTGATTACCTTACCGGCACCATTTGGGGCATTCCTGATATTATTGATGTAAATCCTGAGTTGACGAATTATAACCTCTCTGCCCCTACTGTATTTTATAAAGATGGAAGAGTATCCATTGGCCCTGATATTAATGATTACTGGTCAAAAAAGGATTCCAGGCAAATATTTATTCAGAATATTTCTGAGATATGGTTTCTTATTGAACTTACTCCCGAAACACTTTATGTTGAAAAATCAAAATATCCTTCGGGTGATTATATGATGAGGTGCATTTATAGGCCTCTTGATGCTAAAAACGAGTAAAAAGAATTTTATTCTCATTAAAATTCAATATTAAATGATGCCTGGTTATTCCTAAAGCTTATTTTTTTTCATCTGTATGATTGAAATAAACAAAAAAGACATATCTTTGCATACCAAACGGTCGGTTTACATGAATGATACAAGGCAGCATATTCTCTTTACAGCGTTTAAACTCTTTATTAAAGAGGGTTACAGGGATATTACAATGAGTCGCCTGGTGAATGAAAGCGGATTAAGCAAAGGGGCTTTTTATCATTACTTTGTTAGTAAGGAGCAATTATTCTCTGAAACAGTGAATACATTTTTCTTTGGAATGTTTGAGAAAATAAATATCTCTCCTGACGATCAATTAAGTTTAAGAGAGAACCTCCTTCGGATTATTGATGGAAAAGACCAGGCATTTAAAACGTTTGCTGATTATTCGGGAGGAGAAGTACCTGAAGTAAATTTTTTCATGTATTTGTTCCAGGCCATCCAATATTTGCCGGACATGAAAGAAAAGATGAAAACATATCTGGAATATGAAAGCCAGATTTTTGTCAGAATGATTTCATACGCCAAAATGAGAGGGGAAATAAAGCAATCGGTTGATGAAAACGCTTTTGCCCGACAGATTAGTTGTATGATGGATGGGGTGGAACTCCATGGTGTGATGCTTTCAGACTATGCATCAATCTTTGTTACGGAACGCCAAATGATTCATTTTTTGTGTGACCTAGTTGAAATCTAATTTTTTTAAATATACACATACCGGTCGGTCGGTATAAACGTAAAATATATGATAACAGTTCAAAACCTTTGTTTTTCTTATCCAGGCTCTGAGACAAAAGCTATTGATCAGCTAAACTTTGATATTTCAAGGGGTGAGATATTTGGTTTTCTGGGACCCAGTGGGGCAGGAAAAAGCACTACCCAAAAAATCCTTATTGGTTTATTGAAAAAGTATGAAGGGCTTGTTCATATTAATGGCTTTAAATCTCCTGCTTGTTCCTCTGCTTTCTTTCAGAATATTGGTGTTGGTTTTGAACTTCCAAACCATTATTCAAGGTTGACAGCACTGGAGAACCTTAATTTCTTCAAATCCTTTTATGATAAAGAATGTGAAGACCCGATGGCCTTACTCGAAATGGTTGGTCTGAAAGACAATGCCAATCAAAAAGTTGGGGAGTTCTCAAAGGGTATGAGAATGCGTTTAAACTTTATTCGTGCCATGTTACATAAACCGGATATTCTTTTTCTTGATGAACCTACAAGTGGATTGGATCCACTTAATGCAAGGATTTTAAAAAACATCATTTTAAAGTTTAAGGAACAGGGGAAAACAGTTTTTCTTACAACCCATAATATGCACGATGCTGATGAGCTGTGCGACCGTGTGGCATTTATGGCAGGTGGCAAACTGGTGCTCATTGATTCACCCTGGAATTTAAAGCAAAAATATGCAAGACGCAGTCTACAAGTAGAATATGAAAACAATGGCATTCATTCCCTCGAATTTCCAATGGATGGACTTGGCGCTAACCAGGATTTCCTGAATTTAATCAATACCCACTATATTCGTTCACTTCATTCAAAAGAAGCAAGCCTTGAGGACATTTTTATCCAAACCACCGGCCATAAGCTTGTGCAATAATGAAATAGCCATGAAAAGATTTACTGCTTTATTAAAACTTGATTTCCTTCTTATTGCAAGGAACAATATCCTTACAATATCTATTATCATTACGGCACTATATATTGCTGCATTTAAATTACTTGCCATGGAAGGGGCTGATGTATTGTACATCATTTTAATATTTACCGACCCGGTAATGCTTGGTTTTATGTTTACCGGCGTATTGGTGTTATTTGAAAAAATGAGCGGAACAATCAAAGCGATCTGGGTAAGCCCTGTTTCACCCGATGCATATTTGTGGTCAAAAGCGCTTTGTTTAGCCTTTCTGGCATTGATATGTAGTGTTGCAATGATAATTGCTGCCAAGGGGTTTCATTTCAATATGATGCCTTTTGTGTGGACTGTTTTGTTTTCTTCTCTTTTGTTTGTTTTTTTAGGCTATGCAGGGGTTTCAAAAGTAAATACTTTTAACCAATATGTTCTAGTACTCCCTCTTGCTTTTATGCCTGCCTGCTTGCCGTTTTTAAACTTTTTTGAGCTAACGGATTGGTTAATATGGTACATTTTCCCTACCCAGGCCTCCCTTATACTCTTTGACTACGCTTTAGGGGGTGTTTATGAAAGCTGGGAAATCATATACGCTTATGCCTACCTCCCGCTTTGTACTTTTTTCGCCTGGATGCTTGCCAGACGGTTGTTTGTAAACAATATTAACAAATAATCCAATTCATACGCAATTGGTTAAAACCTGGATATTTAAAAACCATTAGCTCCACCAAAAACTGTTTTATAATGAAAAGATACTTCACAATTATTAAAACCGACCTTAAGAATATCTTTCGGGATCCTTCCCTGTTTATGATTTTAATTGTTCCGGTAATTATTACTGCGTTATTATTCATCGGGTGGCCATTACTTTCCAATCAGTGGCCAATTGTAGTACAGTATAAGCCTTTGATTCTTGGGGCTTTTTGTTTAATATCCGCTGCAATGCCGGGTATGGCAATAAGTTTTGTGATCCTGGATGAGAAAGATGAAAACCTGATCCAAACATTGCATATTTTGCCGATTTCTTTTTCGTTAATTATCAGATTGCGAATGACAATAATCTTTTTGTTTGGAGTAATAGCCTCAACGATGATGCTCCTGGTGTCTGGCATGTTGACCGGGAACGAGTTAAAAGCCCCATTACTGGCAATACTGGCATCAGCAATAGCACCCATGAGTGCATGTATTCCGGCCTTTATGGCAAAAAACAAAATTGAAGGTATGACCTGGGCCAAAATGCTAAATTTTATAATGGTTTTACCTTTGCCTGCTTTTTTTATCCAGGGCAATTTTGAATATTTGTTTGGGATAATTCCAAGTTATTGGATTTATAAATCATTCATTGTAATTGACAATAATTTTCATTTTATGCTTTTCTGGACTATCGGTATTCTTTACCATGCAGTTCTTCTTTTCATTACCTTTAAATGGATTGAAAAAGTCTCACTAAAATAACACATGGAATAAATTGGAATTTGTTGTTTAATATACTGGTTCAAAAGTCAGTTATCTTTCTTTAAAGCCATTTATATTTTCCAAAAATGATTTTTTAAGAAAAATCTGATAAATATTTGTTGTTTGATTTTTGTATTTTCCGGCCTGTAAGTCTTGTTGACACAATAATAGAAAGTAAAACATGGCATTTATAAAAAATGTAATTATCATAAAATCAATGCCATGAAAACAATGTTTTTCATCAATAAAATTTTTTTAAAAAAAAGCTTGTTGGTAAAGAAATTTGCTATAAATTTGCAACTCGAAATACGGCGGTAAACAAAAACCCCCGATTTTTTAACGAACATAATATATACTCCTCCTTAGCTCAGTTGGTTAGAGCATCTGACTGTTAATCAGAGGGTCTCAGGTTCAAGTCCTGAAGGAGGAGCAAAAACAAAGAGGGCTGAATGATTCAGCCCTCTTTCATTTTTTATAAGCAGTTTCCTTAGCGTATTACACTATTGTCCTTTACCCCTCTCACCTTTTAATGATTGTTTTTTTTAGATTATGGTCAACAATTATAAAAAGGCCTTTCATTCATCTTTCCCTACACTTTTTAATCCCATAGCTTTTGGGATGTATCCTGCCTGATTGTTTTTTTAGAAGCAGGCAAGTGTGGTATATATGAATGAAAAGCCTTACAATGCTTAATGAAAATATACTATTTTTTAATAGAAAATCTCAACAGCATGAATTTTAAAAACACCTGTATTGGCATCAGTTATATTACGGTACACACCAAAGATAATCCCATCTCCGGGTTGAAGTTCTTCGTTACTGTCAGGACATACTATAGTACCCCAAACTTCATAGGGTTTATTGGCCTCTGTTATTGATACAGGGCTTTCGATTACAAAACCTGTTGTTGCTCCTGTTCCCTGAATGAACCCTACACCTGCACGGGAAACACTAATAAAGTTTGGAAAAAAACCTACAATCCCTGTTGCATTGGCTGAAACAACATAACGAATATGAATTTCACTTCCCGGAATGTAATCCTGAGGTAAAGTAAAATTCATGTTTACTTTTGAGATAACAGCATCAGATAATGAAATCCCTGAGTTAACTCCATATCCACTTGTAAATGTGGCTGCACCATCAGGCAAAAAAGCAGAAAAAATACTCATAGGTATGCTCCTTGATTCCAGGCTTTTTGCAGTATTTGCATGCAGGGCATAAGGCACACTGATTAATTTAGTTGAACCCATTGGAGTGTGATTGGTGCCTCCTGTAATATCAATTTCAACGGCAAGGATGTATTCATTTTCGCCCCATTTAATATCGTTGAAATAACCAATGATGTGGTTGCCTTCACCAATTTTTAGATTTACAAGGCCAAAATCATCTGTTGTTGCGCTTTGGGTTTCTGCATAAACAGTCTCTGTTCCTGCCGGACCTTTGTTTATTAAAAACTTAAATGCAACATCCTGATTGGCGACAATCTCTCCATTAGCGTCCCTGATTACTGCCTGATAGTTGAATGACTCAGGTGCCTGTGCATTTAAAATACCAAGCGATGCAATTACTATTGTTAGAAAAGTTATAATTCGTTTCATTTTGTTCTTGTCTTTGCGTTAGTTTTTTTCTTTTAATACTTTAATCGTTTTTAAGACTTGATTCCCACTATTAATTCTTATCATGTAAACAGCAGGTTCAAGCCCTCCAAAGTCAATGTTTGTTTCATCTCCTGTAATGTTTTGAAGCACTATTAAGCGTCCATTGATGTCGTACAGGCAATAATGCATTGAAGCAGCTTCATCAAATCCTCCAATTTGAATTTTGAGTTTCTGGATTACCGGATTGGGAAAAGCCTGAATACTAATATTCAATTCCGGATTATCTTCAATGCCTAAGATTGTAAGCCTGCTTTGCTGAAAACCCTGGGTCAAAATCTGATTTCCGGCAGATAAAGTGCCTACTACTGTTTCTCCAACAGTAAAACTTATTTTAGCTGTTGAATTCGAGAAACTCCCTCCTCCGGCTGATATCACCTCTTGTGCCGAAGATTGGCTTGCAAAAAGCAATAAAAATGAAGTAGCAAACAAACCAGAAATGATTTTTATCATTGATCGGGCCCGTTTAAAAGGATTTTTGTTTTTCATGATTGTTTTTTTTTAGAAACTGTATTTGTGTTTATTACTGAACAACAATCTTTTTGGTGATTGTATTTTTTTGATCTGTTATTTTTAGCAGATAAATCCCTGCCGGCCAACTTCTAACATCAATAGCCCGGGTTCCTTCCCGGAGCTGGAATGTTTCCAATTCCTGACCACAATAATTTATTATTGCTATTTCACAGGCTTCCCTTTCATTTTCAAAGACCCCTATGCTTATATATTCTTTGGCAGGATTGGGATATACATTTACTTTAAAAACATTTTTCTGCCCAATTCCCAGTGGAGGGGTTTGGACATCTATTGTATTTGAAAAAGCTGAATTACCCGCTTCATTTGATGCAATAACTTTGTAAGCATAGCTTTTATTAGGCTCCAGACCGGTAATTGTGGCCTCTGTTGTTTGGATCCTATAAGGGTGATAGCCTTCAATACAGGAATTAAAACCATCATTTGACACAAACAATAAATAGCTTTTAGCTCCTTCTGAAGCATCCCAATGGGCTGTAAAACCTGTTGCTGTTATTGATTGGGCTGCCAAAGCAACCGGGCTGGATGGCGTATTCCAGCTTCCTTCAACAGGCAGTATTGAGATATGCCCATACCCTCCAACAACAAGAATAGAACCATTGGGTGTTGGTATTGCTTTTGAATAATTATAGCCCAGGTAAGTGTCATAAGCCCATGTATTTCCCCCGTCCGTAGTTTTTAAGGTAGTGCCAAATACACTTGTTGTGATATAAGCTGTGTTTTGATCAAAAAAAACAATTGAAACCAACTCATTATTGTTTCCTGTAGGTATTTGCAGCCAGTTTAATCCAGAATCTGTCGAGCGGTATATCCTGCCCCATTTCCCAATAGCGAAAATCGTATCCTGATTTAAAAAGACCAGGTCATTGTAAAGGTTTGTGTTTGGATTTGCTATTTCGACCCAGCTAAGCCCTCCATTGGTTGTCCTAAGAATTATACCTGCATCCCCCACAGCCATCCCTAATTGTGAATCAAAAAAGCGTATCTTCATTATATTATAGGTTCCTGTGTAAACGCTTGACCAGTTTTGGCCTCCATCTGTGGTGCGGTAAATATTCCCATCGGCAAGTGAAATGAAGCCTGTTTGGGAATCCTGAAAAATAATATCTATACCCTGGGCAACAATTCCGGGATCAATAATTTCCCAACTATCACCCCCATCAATGGTCTTGAGGATTTTACCGGATAAGGTTATGACAAATATTTCTTCATTATTAACTTCACAGGCATTTCTATATGGGTAATATCCAGTAGAAGGAGGAGGAAGTTCTTCCCAGGAATAGCCATTGTCTTCTGAACGGATAATGCTTGATGCATTGCTAAAAGCAAGTATTGTATTTTCTCCATAATATGCAGCAGTGGCAAAACCATTCCTTGTTGTGCTTTGATTAAGGTTTTCCCAGTTGAGGCCTGCATCAAAAGACCTGAATACACCCATCGTGCCTGCAATATAAACTGTGTTTTCTCCTGCCCATGCAACAGAATAAAAACTATCTGATTCGGGAAAAGAAATAACATTCCAGCTTTGGCCCCCATCAGTGGTTTTTAATATCTGGTCTGTTGAAGTAGCTATACCTGTTTCGGGAGTAACAAACCTTATAGAATAAATCGAATTCCAAACTTCATAAAAAACCTCTTCCCAACTTTCTCCACCATTGTTTGTCCGCATCAGGTATCCCTTATCATCCCCAACAAAGCCAATATCCTCATCAATAAAGTACACACAGCTAATCCTATTCATCTGGGAAAATGTATAGGAGTTCCAGTTTGCACCCCCGTCATCTGTTAAGAACACAACATCCTGGTCGCCCACAACAGAAATATGATCCTCATCCAAAGCAAACACACTATACAATTCGTATTCACTGATAGAAGTTTCCATTATTGCCCAGTTCTGACCAAAGTCAGTTGTCTTATAAATTCCATTTTCTCCAACAGCGAAACCAACTCCTGAAGGAAGTAAAGAAACTCCTTTTATGTCTGCATATCCATTTAGGAACACTTCGGTCCATTGTGCGCCACCGTCACTTGTATAAAAAACCCTTGATTCGGCAGCTGCTGCAATTCCATTTAACGAATTTGCAAATGACATATCAAAAATCTCATAACTTGTGTTCAGTGTTTTTGACCACACTGAACCATGCATTTCCCCCAGATAAATTCCGGGGCCTGCTCCTGTTATAATCTTGTTTCCTTCAAGCGCGCATACTGTTAAATATGACATGCCCGTTGGCCTTGGATGAAGCTGTTGCCATTGGCCTTGTGTATGAACCCCTGCAAGCGCTAACATTAAGATAAAAATGATCCTTGTTTTCATGGTCTTGATTTTTTTTGCGTTTTTTTGTTTCCTTTAAGTTTGACTTTCTTTACTGAGCGGGGAGTTAATGTTTTTTTTCTTGATGGGATCGGAGTATAGTATATGGCCCTTTATTCGTCTCCAATTACCATCATTCTTTTTCTCCTGATGTAGGTAAATTGTAAACAGTCTGGATCTATTGTTTAATTCAGCAGCCAATTGTGCCATAATTTCTCTTCTCTTTATATAACCGGAGGGATTGGTTTTATCATTTTGTTGTATTGTTTCTTTCCACTCCCTATCAAGGATATGGATTCTTTTAATAATGGCGGAGGGGTGGGCCTTTAGTACAGTTGTTTTTGCCTGCTTCTTTATCTGGCTTGAATCATCTTTAATGTATTTATCTGGTTTTAATTGTCTTCTTGATAAAGCTTTCCTGGCCCTTTCGCTATTATTCTTTTTCAGTTCTTCATAAACATTTACCAAATCTTCGTATGATTCTTTGTCCAAAAGGATCCTTGCCTTCTTCACCTGGGACAAGAATTTAGCCATGTTTTCCGATCTGATATATGATGGCAAAATGTTTAAGGATTCTCTCCACAGGCTGTCATTTTCAAAGGTTTCCAAGCTGTTTTGAAGCCTTGATTTCAATGTGTTAAAAAAATTCTGGATAAGTTTGTTGTTTTCAGCTTTTAACAGCAGGAGCTTTTGTTTGGCATCCTCCTCAAAACAGATTTGTTCTTTTGTGATTTGTGCGTTCCTGTTGGCTTTAATTATCCCAGCCAAAAACTGTTCAGATTTTTTTATCTCCCTGTCCACCCTTTGAATGCCCGGCAAATCATTGCTTGTTGAAAGTTTTGAATTGATACTATTAAACCTTTTTATCCATCTTTCATACTCCTCTTTGTAATAGGTTTCTTTTCTTTTGGAAGGTACATGTTTTGCAACATCCTTTTCAGAATGTTCCTTATATGTTTTCAATCCACTATTATTTCTCTTTTCCTGCCTGGATTGATAAGCGCCAGTCACCGTATCCTTAGCTTTCATTTAAAATTTGATAAGCTTTTGTCTTAATGTGCTAAAACAAATCAAAGCTACGATGGAAAGCGCTTTTATATCAATAGGGGGAATGATGATTGGGGCATCCCTGAAATTACTGATTTTGCATAAGAGAACTTACTGATTGGGTTATAGGCTTTTTGCCTCGGTTTCCGTTTTAAAAAAAGGAAAAAAACATATTCCTGTTTTATAATAAACAGAATATCCCCTCCTTAGAATTCATAATGAAAGCCTTCTCAAAGAATTTAAGTAGGGTCTGCTGAAAAAGTCTTTAAGGTATCAGATGCAAGGCGACAAGGCGAAATTGTATAATAATACTATGAGCCGATGGCAACGAAGCAGATGATACCTTAAAGACTAACGTAAACAAGATGCAAACAAATTAGCACTTAAGGAAATAAATCAATGCTTCTGGAATTAAAAAGTGGCATTGTAAATGATATACATCCAGCTTGTTAAGTGTTTTTCAGCAGACCCTAAGTAGCCTTTCATGACATATCCATATTATATGTCACCTGATATCCAAAAACATATACTAAATGTTTTAAAGATAATCGCAGAGGACCGAAGGCTTTTTTCGGGCTAAAATCTATTCTTTAAATTTTATTGTGTGATTCCATTCCTGATTGCAAACTTAACGATGTCGGCAAGGTTTTTTAGTTCAAGTTTTTCCATCAGGTGCTTTTTATGCGTTTCAACGGTACGTGAACTAATAAAAAGAAGGTCAGCAATCTGAGAACAGTTATGGCCATCTGCCAATAGTTTCAACACCTCTTGTTCCCGTAGGGTAAGGCTATGGGCTTTGTTTTCTTTTTCCTGTGGGTTTCTTGTCTTTGAAACAAAACTCTTATAAATGATATGAGAAATCTTTTCACCAAAGAAAGGTTCATTTGTCCTAAAAACCGTATCTATTGCCAGCAGCAATTCCTCCTCTGAGATATCTTTATGAAGAAATCCCTGTGCCCCTGCTTTCACAGATAAGGTAACTGATTCTTCATCGATATTGGCTGTTAGCATAATTATCTTTATCCCCGGATTGCGCGACAGAATCTCAGGGATGATGTCCAGGCCAGACCCATCTGGTAAATTAATATCCAATATTAATACATCCACCTGGATTTTCTCTAACAACTCGATGGCCTTATAGCCTCCAGCGCTTTCTCCGACAAACTTATAACCTGTATTTCCGGCGAGCATGGCTTTGATCCCATCTCTTACAATCTTGTGGTCATCTACAACAAAAACTTTAATCATTAATTTTGCGGTTTTTGCGGAATTAAAAAATAAAAATTACTCCCTGACCCAATTTCGCTTTCTGCTCCTATGTTTCCTCCGGCTCGTTCTATAAGCTCCTTGCTTATGATAAGGCCTAATCCGCTTCCTTTATTTTCGTGATTACCTATCCTTTTGGCATCCTCTTCTATCCTGAAAAGCTTCCCAATGTCTTCCTTTGAAATCCCTGAACCTTGATCTTTAATTGAAAACAACACATTGCTGTTTTGCTTTGTCACACTTATCTCTATAGCACTCCCTTGTGGCGAAAACTTTATTGAGTTTGATAAAAGGTTTCTGGTAACTGTCGCCAGGATGTTGGGATCACTAATTACTTCAAGGCCTTCCTCAATATTTGTTTTGATTGCAATTTGTTTTATCTCCCTTTCCTGTTCAATAGCGTTTAGCAGGGACTGGATAAAATCTTCTACATTGACTACCGAGGGATTGAGCTTAATGCTTCCCGTTTGTGATTGTGACCACTGCAAAAGGTTCTGAAACAATTCATTGAGCGATTTGGCTGATTCATCAAGGCTTTCTATAAGCATCTCAACCTGGGATGGAGATAACAATAAAAGCTTCTTTCTTAATGAACCTGAGATGTTTTTAAATGCACTAAGCGTATTTTTCAAATCATGTGCTATAATTGTAAAAAACCTGTCTTTTGTTTGGTTCAGCTCTTTTAGTTGCTTGTTGGTCCGTTGCTTTAATAAAAACCTGGAATACAATATGGCAATGATAATCAATAGCATAATCGAAAACCCTATCCCTGCATAGGTAAACATCCTGTTTCTTGAAAGGCTTAAAGCCTGTATTTGTGCCTCTTTTTGCAACAACTCAATTTCTGCCTGTTTTTTTTCAGCATCATATTGGGTTTGAAGTTCTATGACTTTCTGCGCAACCTGTTCATTTAGCATCTCCTGGTTTAGGTCTTGGGCAAATTTTGCATACTCAAATGCCTTTTTATAATTGCCCTTCCGCGCAAAGTAATCCTGAAGGTTAACATAATTGGCAAGAATAAGCCTTTTTAAACCTAATTCTTTTGCTTTTGCAAGACTCTGCATAAGCAATTCCAAAGATTCTGTTTCGTTTTGTCCAAGCTTCCCAGATCCGATATTATTTATGATTGTTGCTTCCAGGTAACTGTCTTTTGTTTTTCTTGCATAAATAAGCGCCTGTTCATAATACTGATTAGCTAAATCAGTATCCCCTTCCGCCTTTGCAACAAGGCCTAAATTATTGTAGGTCTTACTTATTCCGGGCTCATCCTCTTTAATTGTTTTTTTTATATTGAGTGCCTGATTTAAAAAAGATTTTGCTTCTTTATAAGATCCTTTTTCATAAAAATAAATCCCAATGCTCATTAAGGTATTTGACTCCCCTTTTTTGTCCCCTGTTTCCCTGTATATGTCAAGTGCTTGTTGAAGCAGACCAATCGATTGGTCATAATTCCTGAGCTTACTGTGAACATTGCTAAGGTTTATTAATATTGATGCGGATAAGTTTTTGTTGCGGATGCTATTTGAAATTTGCAATGCCTGATGATAGTATTCTGTTGCTGCTGAATAAGCGCCCGACTGATAACTTAGGCTTCCGAGGTTAATTAGATTATTTGCCATACCTAATGAATCCTGTATCCTTTTTCTCAGGTCAAGGGAAACTAAAAAATTGTCCTCAGCCAGAGCTGCATTTTCAAGAGAAAGATAGGTTTGGGCAATTGCTGTATGGGCTTTTGCTGCTGAAGACCAGGCCTGATCGGCCATATAATATTCAATGCTTTTAGCGAGATTTACAAGCAGATTGCTTGTATCGCCCTCAATTTTACTGATTATGCCTAAGTTGAAATAACAATCACCGGTTTTTTTTATAAAATTGTTGAGCTGGGCCAATGTAAATATCGTATCAAGGGTTTGCCTTGCCAGATACAGGTCTTTTCCCTTTATTTGTGCCTCAATTTTTTTTGTCAGGACAATAATATTCAGCGAATCCCTTTCCCTTTGTTCCCGAGAGGTTTGGGCTCCAAGGACCAAAGGCAGTAAAATGAATAGGATGAGAATGCTTTTACTCATTGTCAGCGGATAAAAATGCCTTAAAAACAAATACTATGGTTTCCATCAAACCCGTTTCAGATGAAGTGCCGGTTATGACAGCATTTGAGATCCTATGATTCTTTTAGTAAAACGGGATTTATTTGTTTGACCTTTCTTCAAATTATTCCTCAAATTTATGATATTTTTATATTATATTGAAAACATTGCGTATAAATAATAAAATTGTTTCGTTTTAATTAGATATCAGAATCTTAATCTTAAAATTACTCAACAAAACAATCAATAACTATTAAAAAAAAAATTCTGTTGATAAATCGTTTAAAATATCAAATACCGCTTCATTATATCAGAATTCACAGCATAGTCAGGAAGATGGTTTGGATAATGGCAGAATCCTGACCGGCAAACAAATTATGAAATCGTGGTCACACTCAGGTCAAAACCATACCATCTCCAATATTTATATGGACGATACTGAACCTGATAAGACCTTGGTATATCCTTGGTAATACCGTGACCTATCCATGATATTGATTATCAGCCTAATAACTAATTTTTCTTAACATTTAATAAGTTAATTTTAACGTATATTCACATTTAACAATGCTTATATGGCTGATTATCTGTCAAATAACAAATCTATCAAACGTTAAAATCTGTTAATGGAGTTTTGCTTATCGTATTTGTTAATCAATAAGATCAAAAACAAATGCATAAAATATAAACTGTATCATCAAGGGGTTTTGAACTTGTTTTTAATTCTGTTTATATTTAGGTCAATTAATTGAAATACAAATACTCATAAGGTTGTAATCCTTCTTCAAAGAATAGTTCAATTTTTAGTTAAATCAGTAAGGAATGAGTAAGGTTAAACCATAAACTAAAAGATTATAAACGGATTAAACTATTTTTGTAATCAAAATATTATTAATTTAGTAAACAAAAAGATGGTGATTTTAAGGCAAATATACCAAAAGAAAAAAAGTGAAAGGATTTATATCAATGAAACGAAAATGGTTGGCATATTCTGATTTTGAAATTAAAGCAGTAAGCTGTGTTTTTATTTTTTCTTATCTGGTTAAGTTTTTCCAGTTATGGTTATTGAAAAAAGCAGGCTTATGGCCGGAAGCCATTGTTGAGGCCATAGAGTTTTCGATCACCAATTCAGTATTGGCCTTCATCCTGATTGGTTTGGTTAGCAGAAGGTATCAGGTTGTAAGGAGTTATAAGTTTTCGGAAATAAGTGTAATTGAAAAGATCAGCCAAGAGTTAAGCAGGATAGATTTTGTCCTGAAGAAAAAGAGAAGCACAATAAATGGAGGGCTTCAACTGATATACCGCTTTGAAAACTGGTCAATTATAGGAAAAGAGACCATAATGATTACATTTCAGAAAGGAAAAGTTTATATAACAGCTTATAAAAACACCCTTGAATACTTAATGACTTTAAAATTTGAGGATGAAACAAGTCCAAGCGGTTCCTTGTCCCAATAAATCAAAAACCAGGATTATCCGAACCGTTTCCGGTTGCATTGGAATCTTCTTCAAAAGACTCAGTTTCGGTAGCAATTAATTGTTGCATCTGTGAATCCTCATCCGGAAACAGAATATCCTGAATGGAGGCAATTAAACCTGACAGGTCAAAATTGGTATTGTTAAGGATAATCAGGGTAGTTTGTTTTTGCGGATAACGGCGGAAAGTGGTTTTAAAGCCATGCCACCAGCCATTATGATAAACAAGTTTTTCATTCTGAAAGGTATCCAGTCTGAATCCGTAGCCATAATCAATTGGTGATCCATCGTTTTTGAGGGCATAGGCATAGGCTTCTTCCATTGTTTCTTTTGGTAATAATTTGTTATTATATAAAGCCTGGTCCCAAATAGCAAGATCTTTAACAGTGCTAAAAACACCTTTGTCGCCCCATACATAATCAAGCTTATCATCAGCTACTTCAATATAACCGCGCCTCGTCCTTTTAAAACCGTATGCCCTGTTATCATGATGTTTGTCTTTGTCAGGCTGATAGATATAAGTATGCTTCATTTGAAGCGGCTTGAAAATATTATCATGCATAAAATCAGGGAAATGTTCAGATGTAACTTTTTCAATCAACAAAGCAAGCATAGCATAGGCAGCATTAGAATACTGAAACTTTGCACCAGGAACAAAATTGAGGTTAAGCTTTGATTGTGCAAATAAAACAGGGACATCTTCATTTTTGGGCATTTCTGCTTTCTTCCACTTTCTCTCGGTGAGCCAGATGTAATTCTGCAAACCGGCAGTATGTGTTAATAAGTGTTTTATTGTAATCTGACTATAAGGAAACTCAGGAATGTATTTTTGGACTGTGTCGTCCAACTCAAAATAACCACGGTCGCGGAGCAATAATATCGCTACGGCAGTAAATTGTTTGCTAACAGAAGCCAACTGAAAACTGGTTTCAGAATTTAAGGGGGTCTTTTTTAATAAATTTGAATATCCAAATGACTGGTTATAGATTTCAAAACCTGAACGGCTGATTAAGATATTTCCATTAAAGCCAATTCTTTGAGCTATCTGGTTAACTTCACTCTCAATACGTTGGATCTCTTCAGGGGTAACAGCCGGAGGAACCATCTTCCATGAACCATCGCTTCCCAACTGGTATGCCTCTTGGGCTCTTTTTTCATTGGCATGTTGGTTATATCCCGGCACGAAGAAAAACAAGGATAAAAAAATCATTGACTTGACAGTGCCACTTAAAATCCTCCTTAAGAACAAACGGCTATTAACCAGTTTAAAAAATGCGGGAATATATTGAGCGTAGGACTTAATTTTCATTTTCAAGGAAATAAAGGTTTTTAATTTCAAAAAACATCAGCAAACGAGCTGTATTGATTTCAAAAATCCTCAACAAAGATAGATAATAATAAAACTTTGGGAACCGTTGATTTTGCTGTTTTATTATTATAGGATTTTACCCTTACTTAAATCAGTGTACTACTTTAAGTAAATCAGTATACTATACGATAAACAAATCCGAAAGGTTCGGTGTTTTTTAAAAAAAATTGTATTTCTTTGTCAAATATTTTTATCAAAAACCGAATAGAAATGAAAAAGGCCTTAATTTGTGGTTATTCAGGTTTCATTGGTCAACGGCTTTCAGTATTCCTAAAAAAATCGGGTTTTGATACAGAACCCCTTACACGCGGTATGTTAAAAATGCCAGATGAAGAGCTCTCATCAATAATCAGCAAATACGATGTAGTTATCAACCTGGCCGGAAAATCGTTATTTTCCCTTTGGACAAAGAAGCAAAAAAGACAGATTGTTGACAGCAGGATAGCCACAACAAACAAGATTGTAAGAGCAGTACAAATGGCAGGCACCAAACCAAAAGCTTTTATCCAGATTTCGGCAGTAGGGATTTACAATTATTCGGGTTGCCATACAGAGGAAAGCAATGGCTTCAATACCGATTTCACGGGTTTTTTGTGCAAGGAATGGGAAAAAGAAGCCTTAGTGGCGAGTAATAGTTGCAGGACAATAATTTTCAGGTCAGGTATTGTATTGGATAAAGACGGGGGGGCACTCCCTAAAATGGCTGCTCCTTTCAGATATGGATTAGGTGCCAGGTTGGGCAATGGAAAACAAATTATTTCATGGATCCATATTGATGACTTATTGAATGCCTTTCTTTTTGCAATCAACACAGAAAGTGTCCGGGGAATTTACAATCTTGTTTCGCCTGAACCGGTTTCAAACAATGAATTTTCTAAAGCCATTGCTAAATCATTAAACAGGCCAATGCTGTTTATGGTGCCTTCATTTATTTTAAAAGCCGTTTTAGGCCCGGCATCGGCAATTATATTAAAATCGCAGTGTGCCATCCCAAAGGCATTGCAAGAAAAAGGGTTTCGGTTCCGCTTCCCTTCTATTCAAAGTGCATTAACAGATATCTATTCGAAATAAAGCTTTTGATTGAATAAAGCACAAATCAAGAGAATTACCAATGGTTTAGGGTTTTTTTCATGTACTCCGTTTTAATTAATCCTTATCTGGATTCAAAGTGTATTTTAATAAATACGATTACAGACCTTTTTCCCTTCATTATAATACAAAATATTTTAGATCACCAAAATATTTTTGTTTTAGCCACATTTTTTATATTTTAGTAGTCATTAATGCATTCAAACTACTTCTAAACAAAAACAAGTAGCTTAAAAAGTTTTTCTTTTTTTTCAGTGAAGCAGGAAGGTTTTGGGTATAATGAATTCATGATTCATTATGTCAATGCTAAATGAAATTCGTTAAAAACAGGTCTGGGAAAAATTTACTTGTAAACCCATTATTGTTCAAATGGCTTAATCAAACGTTTTTTCAAACAGCCTTATTTGCTATAATGACTCATAAGAGTTTAACGCACAAATGATTAACAATAAGAAACACTTAAAATGAAACAAACAGTAATCATCTCTTTCTTGGTATTAATCAGCTTGACAACATTTGGGCAAGAAATAATGGAAAAACATGAAGATGCCTATTATTCTATTTCAAAATTGGACTGCGAGTATCCAAGACAGACAGGAAGGCTGGAAATAATAAGAAATGACACCCTTAGTTTAACAACTTACAGAACTGATAGTGCCGAAATGATATTATATGAAGAAGTTTTTCTTGGTTTTCTAACTGGTTTTGATAATTATGAAGAAGCAGAAAAAATATATAATCAACAGGACAGTTTAATAAGCATGCTTTTTCTAAAAGGCTTATTAACACCTGAATTATTAATAAAGGCCTTCAATACAGAATCAAAATATGTTAATTATATAGGTGACACCCTAGACCTTACAAGGCACCAAAAAACTGATTATATAAAATTATTGAATGTCAGGATAATTGAACTGCCTGAAGAACTAAAAGATGAAAAAGGCAACCTAATGATTGAAATCTGGCTAACATTTGATCCAGAAGAAAGTGGTTGGGGGCCATTCCCAATGTATCACTTCAATTTAAAATCAGATATCGAACCCACCGATACAAACATTAATGAATTCTTGAAAAATGTAAGACATCAATGCCTGAAATATGTAGGAATGAAATATTTTGATTAATCAGGATTTGTTGAAAAACACTTAACCAGAAGGATATATAACCAATACAGTTCATTTATTTTTATAGTGAATGAAAGGATATTTATTTCCTTGTGTGCGAATATATCAGTGTCTTGTCATTATAAGCCTTTATTTTATCATAAGTTAAGTTTCCACAGGCTTATAGTGTTTTTATGCAATTTCACATTTTTATCCTGCATTTACAGTTTTAAAGACTTTCAATGCGCACCCAAATTACAATCAAAATACACTTTAGGAAGTAAAAGTGTAAAGAAAATTTACACATTGTAAAAAAATCTTACAGTGATGCAGTTTGGGCCAGGAGGTAAAAATCATCGAAAAAGCCCTGATAGTGATAATAGACAGGGCAATAAGGTAAAAAACAGTTTTCTTTAATAATTAGGCAATAAAAAATCAGCATTTTTGTTATAATGCTGTTTTAGTGACACTTAAAAACTGTGGCACGCGAATTGGAAAGTTAAGATCGCCGTTAAAAGCCCAAAAGTTTTAAATGGCCACGAAACAAAGAACATAAAAACAAACCAATTAAAAAAACAGACAATGAAAAAGATTATTTTAGGTGCAGCAGCATTAATGATGGTTTTCGCAATGAGTTCATGTAAACAAGCTCCAACCGTAGAAATTGAAAAAGCTCAGGCAGCTATTGAAGCAGCAAAAGCAGTTGAAGCAGACCGTTACATGGCAGCAGAATTCACAGCATTGAATGATTCATTAACTGCAGCTTTAGCAGGTATCGAAGCACAGAAAGAAGAATCATTTGGAAAACGTGATTACAAACCATTCGTTGAAAAATTAAACGTTATCACTACCGCTGCTGATAGCTTAAAAGTAACTGCAGAAACCCGCAAAGCAGAAGTACGCACTCAGGTTGAAGCATTAGTAGCTGAAGTAAATACAATTGTAACTGAAGAAAAAGACGCTTTTGGAAAAATCGTTGCTAACGCTAAAAACAAAGCAGCTTTAGAAACTATCCAGAACGAAATCACAGTTATGGAATCATCTATCGCAGAAGTAAACACCCTTGTTAGCAATGGTGACTTCATGACAGCAATGGAAAAAGTAACTGCATTAAAAGAAAAAGCAGCTACAATCCAGAACGATTTACTTGCATTTTCTCCTAAAAAATAATTTGGTTTAACCAAAACAGAAACACACGAATGCCGGGCGTTGTCAGCGCCCGGTTTTTTTATTTTCAATATTTTGGTCTATAAGGCATAATTATTTTTTATCCTCCCTGATTGCAGTAAGAAAGATAGAGTTACAAAAAAATATTACTTTTATAGCTTAAAAAAATTCAGGGATGACACGAAGCCTTCAAAACAACCTGATTGAAAGCTGGCACATTATCATAGCTATCATAGTGCTTATTGTCAGTTTAATAGTAATACTCGCCATTAACTCGGGAACCGGTATAAGCCTGGCTATAAGTGATGCCGGATCAGGCTTTTTAGTATATTGCCTAATTGGTTTTGCTGCGCAGATTATTGATGGTTCGCTGGGAATGGCTTATGGTGTAAGCAGTTCTTCTTTTTTATTATTTCTTGGCATCCCTCCCCGAATGGCAACAGCTGCTGTTCATACTGCCGAAGTATTTACTACCGGGGTGTCGGGCATATCTCACCTTGCATTAAACAATATTGATAAAAAACTATTTTTAAAGCTAATACTGCCAGGAATAGCAGGCTCAATAGCAGGAGCCTATCTTATCAGCAATGTGTTTGACGGGAACATCTTAAAACCATATATTGCAGCCTATCTGTTGATACTTGGGATACTGATATTTATCAAAGGCATATTTAACAAAGCTTCCGTTTTAAAAGAGCCCAAACATGTAAAAGCTTTAGCACTGTTTGGCGGCTTTTTTGATGCAACAGGCGGAGGAGGATGGGGCCCAATTGTTACTTCAAATATTATTGTTCAGGGGAACAACCCATCAAAAACAATTGGCACAGTCAACACAGCTGAGTTTTTTATCACCTTTGTAAGTGCAGGCATTTTTTTGTTTTTTGTGGGAATCGAAAACTGGGATATCGTAATCGGACTGATATTGGGCGGTGTAATAGCTGCTCCTTTTGGGGCACTTATATCTGTAAAAATGAAAAAAAAGATGCTCACAGCCCTTGTTGGAACCCTGATAATAATTTCTTCCGCAATCAGCATAGCAAAATATCTTTTTTGATGTTTTCAATACAAAAGAAGTATCAGGTCCAATCTTATATTAATAGTTACCGGCCAAACACAAGAAATGATATAAATATCATTAGAAACCATAAGCAGGGTTTGCTGAAAAACAGCATTTAACAATATATATTTTAAAAAGCATTACTTCTCAATTTGGGTTGATTACCTTTGAATCAGCAACAATTGGATTTGAATTATGATTATCTATACAGAAATGGAAAGCCTGTTCCTTTTCGAAAATTAATATATCAAACTCTTTAAGGGGAACAAAAACATTCAATGAAACTCAATTTTTAAAATGTTTTCGTTTTAAAGGTTTTTTTTTGTTAATTTAGCACTTGTATCGAATATCCGATAATAAAAACCTGAAAAACAAAGATGGCTTATGATAACACCGGCGCCACTAAAAACAGGGGATAAAGTAGGCATCACAGCAACCGCAAGGAAAGTGAAACCCGAAGAACTATTATCAGCCATTAACATTATCAAGTCATGGGGGCTGGAGGTAAGGCTATCGCCATCGCTTTATGAAGAGGACAATCAGTTTGCGGGGAATGACAAAGTAAGGGCATCTGATTTTCAGGCAATGCTCAAGGACGAAGACATCAAAGCCATCTTTTGTGCAAGGGGAGGCTATGGCACAGTCCGAATACTTGAACATATAGATTTTTCGGCTTTAAAAACCCATCCCAAATGGATTGTAGGTTTTAGTGATACTACAGTATTACATTCACATATTCATCAAAATGCAGGTGTGAAAACCCTTCATGCACCTATGCCCCTTACCTTTGCCAATTCACCTGAAGGCATCAATGCATTAACCACACTTCATCTTACATTATTTGGGCTTAAACCTGATTATACCGTAAACCCCCATCCCCTAAACCGTATTGGAACTACACAGGGAACACTGGTAGGGGGTAATTTATCAGTATTATATAGCCTTATAGGCTCTGAATCAGATCTTGACACAAATAATAAAATCCTTTTTATAGAAGACCTTGACGAATATCTTTATCATATAGACAGGATGATGGTTTCGTTTAAGAGATCAGGCAAATTATCCAAGCTTAAAGGCCTTATTGTTGGAAGCATGTCAGACATGCATGACAATGCAATCCCATTTGGTAAAAATGCTTTTGAGATTATTTCAGATGCAGTAAGTACTTATGATTATCCTGTTTGTTTTGGTTTCCCTGCCGGGCATCAGGATCTTAACCTTCCATTAATTATGGGGAATGAAATCAGGCTTATTGTCGAAGCCAATAAGGCATATCTTAGTTTTATTGAGCCGGATTAATAACTGAGGCATAGGTTTTATAAAAAAAATCCTTATAGGCGAATTAAATCCATTTCAAATCAGATACAATTAAGTGCTTACTTAGGGTCTGCTGAAAAACACTTAACAGGCAGGATGTATATTTTTTATAATGTCATTTCATAATATCGCATACAAGGGAAGAGCTAATATGTTTACATCTTGTTTGCGTTAGCTTTTTTCATCAGACCCTATTTACAAGTATGCCTTAACACTTTTTACACAAAAGCAGGGCATTTCTGACATTTTTTTTAAAATTAAGTGGTATTTTTGCAAAAAGCAGCCATTTTGACAGTTTTTTTATAAAATAGCGAAATGGCACCATAAAAAACAACATAAGATAATGGATATCTCTGCCATCAAACAAAGATTTGGTATCATTGGAAATTCAAAACTATTGGAAAGAGCAATAGACATAGCCCGTCAGGTAGCCCCGACAGATATTACGGTATTGATAACAGGAGAAAGTGGAACAGGAAAAGAGTCTTTTCCAAAGATCATTCACCAGTTGAGTGCCCGTAAGCATGGCCCATACATAGCAGTTAACTGTGGAGCAATCCCAGAAGGCACAATAGATTCAGAGCTCTTTGGTCACGAAAAAGGTTCATTTACAGGGGCCCACGAAGCCCGTAAAGGATATTTTGAAGTTGTAAACGGGGGCACAATCTTTTTGGATGAAGTAGCTGAACTACCATTATTGACCCAGGTACGCTTACTCAGGGTGCTGGAGAGCGGAGAATTTTTAAAGGTAGGTTCGTCGGCAGTTCAAAAAACAGATGTAAGGGTAGTAGCCGCCACCAATGTCAATCTCACTGAAGCCATCCACAGGGGAAAATTCAGGGAAGATTTGTATTACCGTTTAAACACAGTTCCGATTATTATTCCTGCTTTACGCGAGAGAAAAGAAGATATTATTTTATTGTTTAAAAAATTTGCTTCCGATTTTGCCGAGAAATACAGAATGCCAATGCTTCAACTAAATTACGAAGCCCAGCAGATGTTAATAAACTATCATTGGTCGGGTAATGTTCGCCAGTTAAAAAATATGGTCGAACAAATATCGGTGATAGAACAAAACCGCTCTATAGATGCAGAAATCCTTGCAAGATATATTCCAGCCCATAAAGAAAACCAATTACCCGTATTGGCAAAAGACATCAGGGCAGAAAGTGATTTTTCGGAACGTGAATTGCTCTATACCTTGCTATTTGACATGCGAAAAGAAATTGCGGAGCTCAGGAAAGAGACAAATGTCATTAAACAGGTAGCCTATGGAGTAAGGCCAAAGGTAGATGTTGAACAGACTTATTGGGATCAGGAACCCACTCATCCCGAAACAATATATCATGAAACTTCAGCGATGAAGGTTATGCCCAAACAGTCCGACATAGAAATAAACACTACTGTTAAACCCCATGAGCATGTGATTGAATCCTTTGAAGAGGAAACAGATTTTATTGATGAATCCCTTTCACTTGAAAAAAAAGAAATGGAATTATTAAAAAAAGCATTAGATAAACATAAAGGCCGCCGCAAAAAAGCAGCAAAAGAACTTGGGATTTCGGAAAGGACCTTATACCGAAAAATAAAAGAATATAATCTTGATGAAAGAAACCTGACAGACGAATAAACGTATAAACCCTAAAACGATGCAAGTCATAAAAATGAAAAGGAGCAAAAAGCGCAAAGGTATAGCAACAATTATTTCCGTTCTGGGGCTTATTGTCATGGCTTCATGCGGGATATACAGCTTTACCGGGGCATCAATTGCACCAGATGTAAAGACGGTTTCAATATTATATTTTCCAAACCAGGCACCATTGGTTCAGCCCACCTTAAGCCAGGTTTTTACCGAAGCCCTGAAAGATAAATTTATTTCGCAAACAAGTCTTACATTGGTTGACAATGGTGGTGACCTAAATTTTGAAGGAGCAATTACATCCTATGGAACGCAGCCCGTTGCAATCCAGAGCGGGGATGTTGCTTCTCAAAACCGATTAACAATTGCAGTCAGGGTTAAATTCACAAACGAAAAAGACCCAAAACAAGATTTTGATCAGACCTTTTCAAGATATTATGACTTTGATAGCAGTTTATCATTGCCAAGCATTGAGGCGGATGCCATAAAACAAATCACAGAAGCCCTTGTAGATGATATTTTTAATAAATCTGTGGTAAACTGGTAGTACACTATTAAAATGGAAAAGCAACTCTTTAAAGACCTTACAGTTAAGCCTGAACTACTTAATACAAAAACATTTCTGTTTTTGCAGGATGTTTGTAAAGACTATCCATATATGCAAATTGCACAGATGCTGTTAGCAAAAAACATGGATGGAGGGGAAAGGGTTGCCTTTGAGTTACAGGTAAAAAAAGCATCAGCTTATGCACAAGACAGGAGGCGATTCCAAAAACTCATCTCAGCAGGATTTCAACCACTAAAACAGATAGAAGTAACAGAAGTTGCGGAGGAAAAAACCCAGGAACCTGTTCCCCCTGTGATTGAAGTAAAAGAAGCCTCCCATGAAATAAAAGAAGAGGCAGAAAATGAGGCAAATGAGTCTCGTGAAGAAATAAAAGAAACAACAGGATCTGTTATAAGCCCAGAAACAATAGAAAAAGAAGAAGCGCAAGAAACAGGAGACAAGAAAAAAGAAATTGTTGTTATAAAAGCAGTGCCACAAGAGCCATTTATTCCATTGTCACCCAATCCACATCCAACAGGAGACCTGAGCACCGATGAAAGAAAACAACTCCTTGTTGACCAGGTACAAAAAAGGATAAAAGAAATAGAAGAAGAAAAAAACAAGGAAAAACAAAGCGAAGCAAATCAAAAAAGCCAGGAAGAAAAGCAAAGGAAAACAAAAAAGCCAAGCTATACACATCTAATAGATAAGTTTATAGAAGAAGAACCAAGAATCGTGGCAAAAAAAGATTTACCACCGGAAGTAGAGAACTTAGCGGTCAGCAGTGTTCATGATGACAGCCAGTTGGTAAGCGAAACATTGGCCTTGATTTATACCCGTCAGGGAAATTTTGAAAAGGCAATTGACACATACGAAAAATTATGTTTGAAAATTCCAGAAAAAAGCACTTACTTTGCAGAAAAAATTAAGTTGCTGAAAAATCAAATCAATAAACCTGAATAAATAATGGGAGCATACATTTTTTTAACAGTTCTGATACTCATCACCTGTGTATTGATGATACTAATTGTATTGGTTCAAAACTCAAAAGGGGGCGGTCTTGCAAGTAATTTTTCATCCAGTAACCAGATTATGGGTGTAAGAAAAACCACAGATTTTCTTGAAAAAGCGACCTGGACAATTGCAGTTGCCTTGTTGGTATTAACATTGGCATCAGCTTTTGTAATTCCACGCGGTTCAAAAAACACCAAGGAAGACCCACAGATTGAGTTAAAGATACCAGCCAGCACACAAAGCCCTGTTGAAACCACACCAGAAGCTGAGCCGGCTACAACCCCAACAGCTCAACCTGAAAGTAACTAAGGTATCAGAAAGCAGAATAAAATGTCAGATTGTCATGCAGTCTGACATTTTTTTTTGGGAACAAACCTTTAAACATGAAATAATGTCTTAAAATGATTCAAAAAAATGGTTTGGCACACATTATGACGGAAAAAGAATCGTTGAAAAAGAAAACACATCAATAAATATTGTTTAACATTTAAACACACAAAAATGGCTAACGTAAATATCAAACCTTTAGCAGACCGAGTACTTGTTGAGCCAGCGAAGGCAGAAGAAAAAACTGCTGGTGGAATTATTATTCCAGACACTGCAAAAGAAAAACCACAGAAGGGCATCGTAATAGCAGTTGGCACAGGTAAAAAAGATGAGCCAATGACCGTTAAAGTGGGCGATAATGTATTATATGGCAAATATTCCGGCACTGAGATTTCAGTAGATGGGAACGATTACCTGATCATGCGCGAGTCGGACATATACGCAATTATCTAAGAGATAATACAACACAAACAAACAAGAGTAAAAAAATAAAAAAAACATACAACTATGGCAAAAGAAATTTTGTTTAACCTTGAAGCAAGGAACAAGCTTAAAGTAGGTGTTGACGCTTTATCAAATGCAGTAAAAGTAACCTTGGGACCAAAAGGCCGCAACGTAATTATCGACAAAAAATTCGGTGCACCTGCAATCACCAAAGATGGTGTAAGTGTTGCAAAAGAAATCGAGTTGAAAGATGCAGTTGAAAACATGGGAGCCCAAATGGTAAAAGAGGTAGCTTCTAAAACTGCTGATGTTGCAGGTGATGGAACAACCACTGCTACTGTACTTGCTCAGGCAATTTTTAATAACGGATTAAAAAACGTAACAGCCGGTGCAAACCCAATGGATTTGAAACGCGGTATCGAAAAAGCTGTTGAGAAAGTTGTTGAACATTTAAAGAAACAATCAACAGAAGTTGGCGACAGCTATGATAAAGTAGAACAGGTAGCAACTATATCAGCCAACAACGATAGTTCAATTGGTAAACTCATTGCAGAAGCGATGAGCAAAGTAAAAAAAGAAGGCGTTATCACCATTGAAGAAGCAAAAGGAACAGAAACAAGTGTTAAACTTGTTGAAGGGATGCAATTCGACCGTGGATTTATCTCTCCTTACTTTGTAACTGATACCGATAAAATGGAAACTGTATATGAAAATCCATTTATCCTTATCCACGACAAGAAAATCTCAACCATGAAGGATTTCCTTCCAATCCTTGAGAAAGTTGTTCAAACAGGACGTCCTCTTTTAATCATTGCAGAAGATGTTGATGGCGAAGCTCTCGCAACATTAGTAGTTAACAAGTTACGTGGTTCATTGAAAATCGTTGCTGTAAAAGCTCCTGGATTTGGTGACCGCAGAAAAGCAATGCTTGAAGATATCGCAATCCTGACAGGTGGTTCAGTAATATCAGAAGAGCAAGGCTATAAACTTGAGAACGCAGACTTATCACAATTAGGCCAGGCAGAAAAAATCTCTATTGATAAAGACAACACAACCATTGTCAGTGGAAAAGGGACAAAGGACTTAATCACTGCACGTGTAAATCAAATCAAAGCACAGATTGAAAACACAACAAGTGATTATGACCGTGAAAAATTACAGGAACGCCTTGCAAAACTCGCTGGTGGGGTAGCAGTGCTTTATGTAGGTGCCGCAAGCGAAGTTGAGATGAAAGAGAAAAAAGACCGTTTCGATGACGCACTTCATGCAACCCGTGCAGCCGTTGAAGAAGGTATCATCCCTGGTGGTGGTATCGGATACATCAGGGCATTGGAAGCCATCGAAAACCTTAAAGGAGAGAACGAAGATGAAACAACAGGTATTGCCATCGTTAAAAAGGCCTTGGAATCACCCTTACGTACCATTGTTGAAAATGCAGGTATCGAAAGTTCAATCATTGTTCAGAGGGTAAAAGAAGGCAAAGATGACTTTGGTTTTAATGCCCGCACAGAGAAATTTGAAAACCTTTTCAACTCTGGGGTTATTGACCCTACTAAAGTTGCCCGCGTTGCACTTGAAAACGCTGCATCAATCAGCGGTATGTTATTAACAACAGAATGTGTATTGGCAGAGATTAAGGAAGACAAACCTGAAATGCCAATGAACCCAGGAATGGGCGGTATGGGCGGCATGATGTAAACCAGACTGCAAGCCAAAATAAATCAAAAAAGCCCCGCGTAATCATGCGGGGCTTTTTCTTTTTACTGTTGTTCAACAATTACTATTTCAATATCCTGAAATGTAATCTTGTCACCAGGAATTAACTTAGCACGTTTCCTAAGCTCTACTTCCCCGTTACGGAAAACAAGGCCTTCATCAACAAGAAGTTTTGCATGCCCTCCGGTTTCAGCAATATTAAGGAGCTTAAGCAGCCCAATCAGCTCAATATAAAGGCCATCAAGGGCAAAAGTAATCTTTTGTGTTTTATTCTTCAATTATGTTGATTTTAATGATTTTATCACCTTGCCTGATCAAATCAATAACTTCAAGGCCTTTTTCAACCTTTCCAAAACATGTATGCTTCCTGTCAAGATGGGCAGTGTTCTCGCGGTTATGGCAGATAAAAAACTGAGAACCACCTGTGTTCCTGCCTGCATGAGCCATTGATAGTACTCCGCGATCATGATATTGGTTTCCTCCATCAAGTTCACAATTAATTGAATAGCCTGGACCACCAGCACCAGTTCCCTGGGGACATCCACCCTGAATAACAAATTCAGGGATTACCCTATGGAAAGTAAGCCCATCATAAAATCCACTTTTAGATAATTTGACAAAGTTGGCAACTGTATTGGGTGCGTCTTTTTCGTAAAAAGATACTACCATTACTCCCTTTTCGGTATGGATCTCAGCTTTTTTCATCGTTTTTGCGTTTAAGTTTCAAATATTGGTTTTTAAGAAAACATTATTCCCTCTCAGCCAAAGCCTTGAAAGAATACAAAAATCTTAATGCAGCAGTTGCTTTATTGGATTTCCAATCAGGTAAAGCAAACTAATAAATGCTACCAATACAAAAATACAAAAAAAAACGCCCGGAAGCCCGGACGTTGAATTGAATTTCTTATTAACTAATACTTAAGATAAACAGCAACCACGTCTTCATAAATTGTTGAAGAAGGCCTTGCAATCGCTACCTCGTAGTTAATCGTAATTGTATTATCAGACAAAGATCCATATCCTTCAAAAGTGTACATCCCTATGGTCTGAGGGTCAATAAAGATTTTGGAGCCTTCAACAACACCATAAACATCATAACCAGTATCGAAAAAGTTTGTAATAATAACTTCATCATCATAGTCATCCGATTTCTCAATGCTGGAATTAAAATATGAATAGGTGTTTAGGTAATAATAGTATTCCTCAACTTCATATCTTCCAACAAAACGGTTACGTTCGTCATACTCATATTTTCCACAGGCACCAAGCGTAAGTGCCAATAACGCAAATGCGATGAGCATTGGGTTAAATTTTCTTGTTTTCATATTGTTTTGTTTTAGGGGTTTTTCTTCATTCAATCTTAGAACTAACCGGGTTTTTTAAACCATTGTAGTTTATCAATTCCATTTTAACAGAACCAACAATAATGCCAGACTCTACCATCAGAGGCACTTTATTTTTATCATCGCTGATCCAGACAGTCATAGGATATGGCTGGGAAAAGACTTCACCGGTAAGCACCATGGGTTTAAATTTATGCGTTTTGAAAGTTCCAAGCACTGTATTGATAACCTCCGGCCCTTCATACAGTATCTTAGTAACAAAAACAGTGTCATCAAGCAAAAACTCAACAGGAAATTCATCTCCTGCTTTGGCGTTTTTAAAGTCTATCGTGCGGGCATAATAAAAAGAAGAAATGATATCCTGAATGTAAGGGGGAGTTTGAACTGTAGCTTTATTGCTCCTTGCAAAATTCTGAAACTGATTAAAGGTCACGTCCTGATTAATGATATAACCCCCTTCATTCACCCTTCTAATAAAAAGGAAAGGGGCAATAGCTTCCTGGTCAATAAAAGTCTCATACCTGTCGTTTACCCTATAGAACAAATTAAACACCCCTTTAGTACGACCAATACCTACGACATGCATTGAAGGTCTCCCGCTAATAACAACAGGATCAGCTTTTATTTCAAGTGATGCTTCTCCGGCAATTACTTTTCCTGTAAGTATGGCATCATAGTAAACCCTGTAGGAAATCTTTTCTCCATAAGTGTATGATTCATTAAACACTTTTCTGAGATTCTGTGCCTGGGATACAATAGACACACAGATGAAGAGGCTGATTAGAAACAATCTTAGACTGTTCCGCAGCACATATTTTTTAAAATTGATTGATTTCATGTCCTTGAATTTTTTATGCTTTCAAGCAGAACAACCAAAAA
This sequence comes from uncultured Bacteroidales bacterium, assembly GCA_964387795.1. Taxonomy (GTDB): domain Bacteria; phylum Bacteroidota; class Bacteroidia; order Bacteroidales; family UBA7960; genus CAYLYP01. Next base: position 30,707 of record CAYLYP010000009.1, on the reverse strand, counting down.
ACATTCCAAAATTGTAAAAATCCACTATATCAAATATAAAATATAAAAACGAACAAAAAAAGGAGGCTTGAAAAAAATATCAACCCTCCTGTATAACAACATATTAAGCAATCAATTATCAGATTACAACATTTACAATTTTTCCAGGAACAACAATGATTTTTTTGGGTGGATTGCCTAACAGCCATTTTTGAGCTTCCTGATGGTCCACAACCAATTTTTCGATTTCAGCATTTGAAGTCCCTGCCTCTACCTCAATTTTAAACCTCATTTTTCCATTGAAAGAAACCGGATACACAACAGTGTTTTCAACCACATAAGATTCGATAAAAGCAGGGAATGCAGCCTGTGTCACACTGGAGTTGTGCCCAAGGTTCTGCCAGAGTTCTTCCGCAATATGAGGAGCAAAAGAAGAGATAAGCACAACCAATGGTTCAAGGATTTCTCTTTTATTACACTGCAAATCTGTAAGTTCATTAACAGCAATCATGAATGAGCTCACTGAAGTATTAAAAGAAAACTTCTCAATGTCGTCCTGTATTTTTCTAATTGTTTTATGGAGCACTTTTAACTCCTGAGGAGAAGGGGCTTCATTAACAACACAGAAATCATTGTTTTTGTCATGATAGAGTTTCCAGAGTTTTTTGATAAACCTGAACACCCCTTCAATGCCATTGGTATCCCATGGTTTTGCCTGCTCTACCGGTCCAAGGAACATTTCATATAACCTAAGGGTGTCGGCACCATAACGTTCAATAAGATCATCAGGATTTACAACATTATATAAAGACTTGGACATCTTTTCTATTTCACTCCCGCAAACATATTTGTCGTTTTCAAGAATAAACTCAGCAGATTCAAACTCAGGTCTCCATTTCTTAAAAGCTTCGATATCCAGAATGTCATTATGAACAATGTTAACATCAACATGGATCTCAGTGCAATCATAATCTTTTCTAAGGTTATGAGAAACAAAGGTGTTGGAACCTTTAAGCCTGTAAACAAAATTAGAACGGCCCTGTATCATCCCCTGGTTGATAAGCTTCTTGAAAGGTTCTTCTTCCTTTGTAATTCCAAGATCGAACAGGAATTTATTCCAAAAACGTGAATAAATTAAGTGCCCCGTAGCATGTTCAGCACCTCCTACGTATAAGTCAACATTTCTCCAATAAGAAACAGCTTCTTCTGAAACAAGAGCCTTATTATTTTTGGGATCCATGTATCGGATATAATAAGCGCTTGAACCAGCAAAGCCAGGCATTGTATTACACTCATAAGGATATCCCTCCTGAGTAGCCCAGTTTTTTGCCCTTGCCAATGGAGGCAGGCCAGTTTCGGTAGGCAGGTAAGCATCCACATCGGGAAGTTGAAGCGGAAGCTTATCGATTGGGAGCATATAAGGGATATCATCAATATAATAAACCGGAAAAGGTTCTCCCCAATATCTCTGACGGCTAAATATAGCATCCCTAAGCCTGAAATTGACAGTGCCAGTTCCAATATGTTTTTCTTCAATCCTTGCAATAGCATGGGTTATTGCCTCTTTCACGTTCAATCCGTTCAGGAAATCACTGTTAATAAGGATCCCATCTTTGGCATCGTAAGATTCTACTTCTATGTTTCCACCAGCAACAACTTCAACAATAGGGAGATTAAAATGCCTTGCAAAAGCATAGTCACGGCTATCATGAGCAGGAACAGCCATAATAGCCCCGGTACCATAACCTGCAAGTACATAATCTGCAATCCAGATTGGAACAGCTTCTCCACTGAAAGGATGTTCAACATAAGCACCGGTGAAAGCTCCAGTCACTTTTTTTACTTCGGTCATTCTTTCGCGTTCAGAACGGTTCTTTGCCCACTGCACATATTCGCTGACTTCCTGCTTTTGCTCAGGTGAAGTAATCTGTTCAACAAGTTCATGCTCGGGAGCCAGTACCATAAAACTTGCTCCGAAAATAGTATCAGGACGGGTAGTGAAGATTTCTATCTGTTGTTCAGAGCCTTTGAGCTTAAAGAACACTGAAGCGCCTTCACTTCTTCCAATCCAGTTTTTCTGTATCTCTTTTATTGACTCGCTCCATTCAATGGTTTCAAGGCCATCAAGCAGGCGTTGGGCATAAGCCGTAATCCTTAGGAGCCATTGCTTCATCATTTTTCTTTCAACAGGATGTCCTCCCCTGACGCTTAAGCCATCTTTCACTTCATCATTGGCAAGCACTGTTCCAAGAGCAGGACACCAGTTAACCATGGTTTCAGAAAGATAGGCCAGGCGAAAATTCATGAGCATTAGCTGTTTTTCCTTTTCAGAAAAAGCTTTCCATTGCGATGCACTAAAAGCCTCGAAAGGCGAACAGGCTGCCTGTATGCCATTACTCCCATTTTTTTCAAAAAGAGCTATCAGGTCTTTTATCGGAGTGGCTTTTTGTGTTTTTAGGTTAACCCAGGATTCAAAAAGCTGAATAAAAGTCCATTGTGTCCATTTATAGTATTCAGGGTCACATGTCCTTACTTCGCGATCCCAGTCGAAAGAGAACCCAATTTTATCAAGTTGTTCACGATAACGGGCAACATTTTTTTCAGTAGTAATAGCAGGATGTTGACCGGTTTGTATGGCATATTGTTCGGCAGGGAGCCCATAAGCATCATATCCCATGGGGTGAAGGACATTAAATCCCTGAAGGCGCTTATAACGGCTATAGATGTCGGAAGCAATATAACCCAGTGGGTGTCCTACATGTAAGCCTGCGCCGGAAGGATAAGGGAACATATCCAAAACATAGAATTTAGGCCTTGAAAGATCTGTCAGGGTCTTATAAGTTTTGTTTTCTTTCCAATAAGCTTGCCACTTCTTTTCGATGACATTGAAGTTGTAATCCATTGCAGGTATGTGTTTAATAATTTAAAAAGAATGAAAATTTTAACTTGCGAAGTTAACAAATGTGGATGAAAAGACCATAGAAAAGATTTTTTGGAATCAAAATTTAATCTATAGATTCATTAAGATCAATATTCTCGTCATATATTGGAAGGTAAAAACTAAAGGTGCTCCCCTCCCCTTTTGTGGAAGCAACAGAGATTGCGCCTTTATTTTTTTCAATAAATTCCTTGCAAAGGATCAGTCCAATGCCCGTTCCTGTTTCATTAGCGGTTCCTGGTCTTGAAAACTGACTGTCAACACGGAACAACCTGTCAAGGTCTTCCTTTTCAATTCCAATTCCATTATCTGCAACCTCCACATGGCACCATGATTCTGAATTGCGGATTGCAACCCTAATCCAGCCATTATCGGAAGTGTACTTGATGGCATTTGAAATGAGGTTTCTCAGTACAGTACCTATCATTTGAAAATCAACATAAATAAATGTTTGTTCAGGCGGAAAATGCTTTTCAATATGAATGTTTTTTTTAGATATCTGCTGGGAAAATAACAAAATGGTCTCGTCTATCAAAGGTTCTAAGTACAAAGGCTCAGGTTCAAACCTCAATAGTCCTGACTGCGACCTTGCCCATTCCAATAGATTATCAAAAAGAGCAAAAGCCCTCTTAACAGAAACATTTATCATGACAGCAATATCTTTGATCTGCGCCCCCTGAAACAGTTCAATGTCTTTTGCAAGCGAATCAGAACCAAACATAATGTTATTGAACACATTCTTCAGGTCATGGGAAATGATACTAAAAAGCTTGTCTTTTGTAGCGTTCAGTTCCTCAAGTTTCTTGTTTTGTTCCCGGATCAGGTCTTTTGAATGTTTAAGTTCGAGATGGGTATAAACCCTGGATACCAGTTCCTGTGCATTAAAGGGTTTGGTAACATAATCAACGGCCCCCATCCTGAAGCCTTTCAAAACATCTTCTTCTTCAACCCTTGCCGTGAGAAATATTACCGGGATATCCAGCGTTTGAGGATGGCTTTTTAATTCTTTGCATACCTGAAAACCATCCATGCCAGGCATTGTGATGTCCAGCAATATGAGATCAGGAAGGTTTTCATGTATCGCTGCCAAAGCTTTTTGACCACTGCTCGCATAGCTTAAGCTTACATCTTTTTCACTAAGGATTCCCGCCAATACCTGAATGTTGTCTGGTGTATCATCAATAATCAGGACTTTAGATCTTCGATCAGGATTCAGGGGACTGTGTTTTTGTAAGGCCATAAGATTACAGGTTAAATATTTTATTTATTATCGGGCTTTTGAAGTATAAGCAAATATATCCTTGGGAAAAGCTCAAGCAGTTTATTAATTGCAGTAACATTAAACGCATTGGAAGCAAGATGAAGGGTATATGCATATTCCTTTAATCCACTGATTCGAAAACGAACTGCTGTTTTTTCAAGCTTTTGGGAAAAATCAGCTACTTCTTCAAAAGACAAGATATGAGTGATTTTTTGAAAATAAGGAATAAGTTCATTTTCAAAAAGATTCTTCAATACTACAAAATTATCATTAGTTAGCTGTCCGAGATTTTGCTCGATTTTCAATAATACTTCAGGGTAGTTTTCCTGATCGAAAGCCCCTTCTTTCAATGGGATTTTTTTATGAGGGAGGAAACGTGTAAGCGCTTCAATAAGTACATGTTTCGAAATAGGCTTTCGCAAATAAGCATCAAATAAACCCGGTTCGCTTGCATAAGAAGGTGTTGGCCCAAAGGCAGAAATCACTACGATAGGGATATGACGGGTGGCTTCGTTGCCTTTAATGATTTTAGTGGCCTGGAAACCATCCATCTCCGGCATTTGAATATCCATTAATATTAAATCAGGCTTGTTGCTTATTGCTTTTTCAACTCCAATTTTACCATTCTCAGCTTCAATAACAGAGATACCTGAAGAGCCAAGGAAGCCTTTTATCACAAGCCTGTTTGAAGCCATATCTTCAACCATCAAAATGGTGGCAGGTTCAAACTGTACTGAAAACAGCGATGGTACATTCACACTAGGCCCTTGTAACAAGGCCTGACGCACATGTTGCAGCTTTACTGAAAATATTGAACCTACATTCTCACGGCTCCTTAAACTAATTGAGCCATTCATCATCTCTACAAGACGTTTCGAGATGGCTAGCCCAAGGCCTGTGCCTCCGTATTGCATTACCTTTTCCCGTTCCTGGTGCCTGAATGGTTCAAAGACAACAAACCTGTCATTCTCCGGAATCCCAATGCCTGAATCCTTAACCCTGATTTCAAGGTCAACCAAATGGCTGTCTTCAATATTGGCGCTAACTTTTACATCAACATTAACATATCCCTTGTGAGTAAACTTTACTGCATTCCCAACCAGGTTGAAAAGAATCTGTCTGAGCCTTAACTCATCAAGCATTAAGAATTCAGGAATATCGGGTGGAATAGAAATTTTAAACTCAAGGCCTTTTGCATTTGCCTTTAGTGAAAAAATCTGTTCAACTTCATGGATGAGCTTTGTAATGTTTACCGGTTCAAGGCTGATCTTCATCTTTCCCGCTTCAATCTTTGAAAGGTCAAGGATGTCATTGATTAGCCCCATAAGTGCATTTCCGCTTTTTTCAATTCCTGTTAAATAATCTACCAAGTTGGCATGATAGGTTAGCTTTTCTTTAAGTATTTCCGAAAAACCTAAAATCGCATTCAATGGGGTGCGGATTTCATGGCTCATGTTGGCAAGGAATTCACTTTTGAGCCTGTTGGCTGCTTCAGCTTCCTCCTTTGCCTTCTTTAATAAAATCTCACCCGACTTTCTTTCAGTGATGTCACGACAAATAGCTGCCAGGATAAAACCCCTGTTTGTCTTTACCGGAAAAACAACCGATTGGAGAATCTTTGGCTCCTGGCTATAACCTGTAAGCTGCGTTTCCAAAATCTTATGAAACCAATTTGCATCCCCCGATTTTAATGCTTTCTCGATGATTTTTGACATCTGTTTATTGGTGATACCAGGTTCACCAACCACTGCAGGGATTTCACCAAGTATCTCCCAATAGGGTTTTAATAACACATCATTCCTTTTCAGCCCTGTGATTTCTTCAAGGCCGGAATTCCATTCCATGATCTTACCATCGGTATTGATATAAAAAATACCGTCTGTTGAACGTTGTATTATGTTTCTGAAAATCTCCTCATTCTCAGCTTGTGCAAGCTTTCGTTCAGTGATATCCATATATACCACAGCTACTCCGTAGGAAGATAATGGAATAGGGGCAGCACTAACATTAATCCAGGTAATCGGATTTTTACCTTTCACCAGTCCCATTTCGACATTCTCTACGATACGGTTCTCGTGCAAAGCCCTTACACTGGCAAGTTCACTTGAGGGCATCAGGCTATTGTCTGTTCTAATGATTTTCCACCTTTTCCTTGGGTCATCATTGTTAAATTTCCTGTCATCCATAACTCCCAGCAGCATTTCAGATGCATGGTTGCTGTCAATAATATTACCGTTTACATCTGTAATGATTACACCAACAGGGAGGATCCTGAATATTGTCTTAAGCTTTTCTTCACTTTCTTTAAGAGCCTGTTCGGTCTTTTTTTGTTCTGTCACATCCATTGCAAGGCCAAGTATGCCTTTGGCAAAGCCGTCAGGGCCAACTATTTTTTTCTTAATAATCTGAAAAACGTGTCGTGTCCCATCCTTCAGGCTTAATGTCTCTTCCCTTATTATCGGCTGATCCTGCTTTAATGATAGCTGATCACTTTCGCGACAAACAGCAAATTCATCTTCATTCATAAAAGGTAAGGGCTCACCCAAACCTGCAATATCACGGAAATAATTATTAATTATCGGATAATTGCCATTCATGTCAGTGAGCCAAATTCCAATAGGGGCGGCATTAATAATCGTGTCCAGAAGGTTCTTCTGATATGTCAGCTCTTGTTCAGCGGTTTTTTTAAAGCTAATGTCGAAACCAATAGACTGAAATTCTAAAAGATTTCCTTTCTTCGAAAATATAGGAGTATCTTCCCAGTGTGTCCAACAGTCCGGTTTTTTTAAGCCCTTGATTCGCTGCTCCCATGAAACAGCCTGTTTTTGTTCCAGGAGCTTATCGATATGCGAAATCCAATTTTTATGCTTGCGAGGGGAAAGCAAAGACTTTAAGCTTTTTCCCTGAATATTCTTCTCATCCTTCCCCAAAAACCTGCAAAATGCCGCATTGGCAAAGGTGATAATGCCCTCCGGGGAAAAACGGCAAATCATTTCATTCTGTGTATCAACAACATTTCGATATAAGTTCTCAGTGCGCTCAAGCTTGTGCAGGTTGTCTTTCTTCTCAGTAATATCCTCAAGGATAATCAGATATAAACTGTCTTCAATTTCTTTGATGTTGATATAAAAATACTTCATCAAAGCAGATGAAAAAACCTCTTTCTTCCCTGTTAAGGTAAATGATTTATAAACCCTGATTTCTTCAATGATTTCATGATACAAATCTGCCGAAATGTCTTTTATTGAAGAACCTATAACCTCGCTGGGTGAAATTGCGCAAATATTACAAAATTCACTATTTGCATCAATAACCTTTAACCGGGGCAGGACGTCTTTTTTCCCTACTATGCTTCTTGCCACACAAAGCCCTATTGTAAAAGCATCAAACAATTGCTTATAATTATATCCCCTCTTTCCATCCTCCTCTGTAATTATACTTGCCTTTTTCCCTCTCGCTTGTTTAATCTCAGCAGAATCTTCTCTTTTCGTTAGCCGGGGTTGGTCTCCATTGCCCTCTTCATTTGTTTTTGATAAAGCCAAAGCTATTTCCTCTAACTCCTTTATATATACTGATTTGCTTTTTCTGGATTTCTCTGAAAGCAATTTCTCCAATTTCTGCTTTAAATCCGGCTTTTCTTCCTTCATACAATATGTTTTCCTGATGTTGTAAAGTTAATAAGAACCTGCCTAACGAACAACTGAAATATTTCCATACAGCCCAATAGATTTTTAATTTTCTTAAAATCTATTAAACAAAGAATGCCTGTAAAAAAAAGAAATTGAATTTCTTACCTTTGTTTTCGCCTAACCTAATGACTTATAAAATGAAAGAAACCAGAGCCATTCAGATTTCTGTCCTGTTTTTTGTGCTTTTCTTTTTTGTTAATGAGACAGTCACCGCCTCTACTTTTTCTTCCCTGTTTTTTTTCAAGAAAAATGATTCTGAACTTCAATCAATCTCACCGGATACAACAACCGGTAATCAATCCATTAATAGTGTCCTAAAAACAAAACATCCTGTCAATCCAAATTCTGTAGCAAAACCTGGCAGACATAATCAATATTCAAACCCCGACATTAAAGATATAATCATCAGGATCAATAATAAAGAATACTCTTTGCTTAAGAATACTGTATTCTGGCAAAACAAACCCTATCTCTTTTTTCAGGCCATCGAGCAAAACCCCGTTGGGGAATTAATCATTATCCCTGAAACACCCAATTCAATTAAATCAATTAAAATCCTTCCGTCCCCTGACTTCACTTCTCTTGACTCTTTGGTTTTTATTGAAAATAGCCATTACAGGATAAGGTTACGTTTTCATGACTTAAAACAAAACTCTTTCCCTGTAATAATCATTGCCTATACAAACAACCTAAATGAAACCCGTAATATTGAAACAAAACTCTTTCCTTATGTAATCACCAATCTTAACTATAATGGCGAAACCATTGAGTTGTTTGAAGGCGAAGAGAAAATTATTGACATCCCAGGCTCCTTTATTGATAACATCTTCACCGATAACAACTGGCATTCGTTGAATAATTTTGAATATAAATTTCTGCCTTCGGCCAACAACCTAAGAATTTTAATTAAAGCATCCCAGACCGGGTTCGCTGAATTGCCAATTTTGCTCAATACTATCAATCCATTCCCTGATGCTTTCGGGCAACCTCACCAGGAGCTCGATCCTTTACTAATAAAAATGTCTGTTAAACCAAGCAGGCTTCAATTTATAAATGTCGATAAGGAATATCTTTACCATGACAACAATCAAAGGAGAAGTGAAGAGATCAGGATTGACTATCACAGCAGTTTTCAATTAAAAAAAACATACCGTATTGAAGACCAGCAGGATAATGGCGGAACTCTCATCGCTGAGCTTTATATAAAATCCTTCCTGAGCGATAACAAAATTTTAGCTGAAATAAAAACCTATTCCCTTCATAGGCTTACTGATGGCTATCTTTATATTAAAGATGCAAACCGCACTATGTTTATCAGCAATTTCAATATTGTTAACCGCCCCGAGATTAGCCAGATTGAAATCCTTAGGGAGGGTGCCGAATGGACTTCAAACCTTAGTGTTTTTCCAGGAGAAAAAATTGAAGTTAAAGTCCAGGGCTCTGGGCTTTATGATGTAAACATTCAGTTTGATGGTTGCCGTCAAAGACTCGATAGCATGAGGATAAATGACCAGGTTCAGTTTTATGAAGTTGTGGTGCCTATTAACATACCCAGAAAAAAAATCATTCTCTTCATGAACCGGAATATCACCCGCCATGAATTACTTGTCCGTGAATATCAAAGGCCTGCCCCTCTGGATTTCGTTAAAATTAATTATGGCGAAAGGGATTACCGTATCACTGAGACAAAATTTAACAAACCGGTATTTTACGATCAAACAATTAAAGATATTAACCTAATCTTCGATCCTTCTGAAATTGATTCAGAAACCCAATTATTCGGGAAACAATACATCTCAATAGAAATAAGGATCCTTGATGCAAAAAATCAATTGCTCGATTTGCAAACAATCAACAACATTGTGGTATGCCCCGGTCCTGGCTCCCCTCGTTATAACTTTTACAGCAGCCAGGATTGCTCTCAAAGCACTGTTGTTAGCCTTAATGAATATTTATTACGGAAAACATACCTCCTCGAAGCATTCTCTCAGGTCATCATTACAGTTAAACATAATGAAATCAAACATGGGCAATCTGGCTATGTGAAAAAAATCACCCTTTTTGTTGAACGAAAAAATGCATTTGATATTCAGGTATCCTTCCCCACAGGCTTGCTGGTTAAGGAATTTAAAGAACCTGGCATTGGTTCTCTTTCAGGTATCAGTGCATCCATTCTTGCTGAACTAAGTTTTTATGACCCCAAACGAATTGGCTATAAAAAACCTTATAAGGCAGGAGTTGGGTTTATTGCACTTAATGCTTTTAATTTCAGGGACTCTGAAGATATCAGAAGGGATATAGGCCTTGTAGTTATGGGTTCAGTAGAGCCTATGCGCAAGTCAACGAAATTTAGTGTGCCCATTTATCTTGGCTTCGGATATTTATTAAAACAAGGCGATTTGTTTTTTATCTTTGGACCTGGAATCAGTATCTCATTTTAATTGTTTTATCATTAATCCCAAAAAAATAATGCAGGTAAAAATAGTTAACAAATCCGGAAACCCTTTACCATCATATGAAACAAGCCATTCTGCAGGAATGGACATCAGGGCTGAGCTCACTGAACCTGTTGTTTTAAAACCTTTACAACGCGCCCTTATCCCAACAGGATTGTTTTTTGAACTCCCTGAAGGCTTTGAGGCACAGGTTAGGCCTCGTAGTGGCCTTGCTGCCAAACACGGAATTACCGTTCTTAACAGCCCGGGTACCATCGATGCTGATTACCGTGGTGAGATTAAAGTTATCCTTATTAACCTTTCTGATAAAGAATTCACCATTCAGACTGGCGAACGTATAGCCCAGGTGGTGGTTCACCGCCATGAAAAAGTATTATGGCAGGAAGTGGAAGTCTTGCAAGATACTGAAAGAGGTGCTGGTGGCTTTGGGCATACCGGAACCCATTAATCATCAATGGCCCAATTTGTTTTATTTATTGTGTAACTTTGCAAAGAATTCCTTTTTGTTTGGCAATCAGCTATGTCTGTCTGAAAAATCATCTTGCACCATTTTGTTAAAAATCCAAACATTATGTGCTGATATGTGTTTTTCTTTCCGGGATTTAAGCTTTTTTTAAATTATGCTTATAATTTTTAAACCTTCTTTCCCGTTTCATTCTTTCATGAAGGCTTGAATGAGCATTAAAAGAAAATTTCAAACCAGAAATACCTACCGAATGCGTAATATAATTAAAATAGGTCTATATATCATGCCTTTGGCACTGATAATGGGTTGCAAATCAACAGCCAACCTTAACGGTGATCAAAAAAAAACCGGATATAACGTTAATGATAAGCAGAAAATTGAAAGTACTGCTTTACTTATTGATGCTTCAAAACAAAATATGCTTGGAAACTATTCTGCTGCCAGCATGCTCTATCTTGAGGCTATTCGCAAAAATCCTGAAAACAGTGCTGCTTACTATGAACTATCAAGGATTTTTTCTTTTAATAAAAATTATAATGAGGCCATCGTATATGCTAAAAAAGCTGTTGCCCTTGACCCTGAAAACCCTTACTATCAAGGCCTGCTTGCCGAGATTTACTCTTTGACCAATCAAAACGAAGAAGCCCTGAAAATCCACCAGCTTCTCACTAAAAAAAACCCAAGGGATGTGCAGATGCACCTTAACCTGGCAAATGTCTTTATTCAACTTAATAAACCTGATGAAGCCCTTAAGGTCTTTGACCATATCGAATCCCTGCTGGGATTCTCTGAAGACCTTTCAATTGAAAAACAAAAAATTCTTGTTGAACAGAAAAAATTTGACCTTGCAATCGAAGAAGCCCTTCGCTTGGTAGCTTATGTTCCCGACCAGCCAATGTATCAGGAAATCCTGGCTGAATTATATCTCGAAACCAAACAAACTGATAAAGCCCTTGAGACCTATCAAAAAATTCTTGAAATAGACCCTCAAAATGCAAATGTAAGCCTTTACCTTGCTGATTATTACAGGGCTATGGGTGATAATGAAAAATCACTTGAACAGCTCCTGCTTGCCTTTGCAAGCCCAAATCTTGAATTCGATGGAAAAGCCAGGATCCTTTATAACTTCTTTGTTAAGAATATGGACAATGTGTTTTTCAACCAACATATTTACGAGATGCTCGACATACTCATTGATGTCCATGCTGATAATGCCAACGCTTTCTATATATATGCTGACTTTCTGTCAAGGGATAAGAAATACATCGAAGCCAAAGCAATGTACCTCAAGTCGGTTGAAGTAGATCCAAATATTTATAAGGTTTGGCAACAAATCATCTTTTTGGATTCTGAACTTGATGATTATCCTGACATGAAACAACATTCAGAAAAAGCAATGGAGTTGTTTTTTGAACAGCCAATCCCCTATCTTTTCAATGGCATTTCTAACTACCAGCTCGAAAACTATCAGGAAGCAGCTTCTGCTTTGGAGAGTGGCCTTGAAGTATTGGTTGGCGACAAGGAACTGAAAATTCAATTCCTTACCATGCTTGGGGACTCTTACTATAAACTGAACCAGCATGAAAAAGCTTTTTCAAGCTATGACAAAGTGCTTACCATTGATCCTGATAACGCTTATACCCTTAATAACTACAGTTATTACCTTGCTTTACTGGGAAAAGACCTTGATAAAGCTTTGAAAATGGCTAAGCGCGCCAATGAAATTGAAAAAAACTACGCTTCTTACCAGGATACCTATGGCTGGATTTTTTATATGATGGGCGACTATGGCCAGGCTTTAACCTGGATTGAATTGGCCGTTAAAAACTCTGAAGAAGTTAGCCCTGTTGTCCTTGAACACTATGGTGATGTCCTCTTTAAAATGGGCAGGACTGAAGAAGCCCTTTCAAACTGGAAAAAAGCCCTGGAAAAAGATCCTGAAAACAAAGAACTGGAGAAAAAAATCAATGAAAATAAACTTAATGAATAAGATATTAAGCAGTATTAATAAGGGCATCCTAATGTCGGTGCTTGTGCTTTTAATCCTCCTTAGTGCTTGCCGGACAAGCCGTAAACCCATAGAAAGCACAGTTGAAAGTTCTTCCCCTGATTACATCAATACCGTGCTAAATAATGTAATGACAAATAGCTTTGATTTTACATGGCTTAGCATGCGTTTTAGTGGTTCAGCATTATATGATGGGAACACTTATCCTGTCAGTGGGGCGCTGAAAATGAAAAAAGACAGTGCAATATTTATTTCTGTTACCCCCATCCTTGGTCAGGAAGTGGCACGCCTGCTCGTTTCCAACGACACAGTAAAGTTCATTAACCGCATGGAAAGCACTTACTACATCGGGGGCACAGATTTTTTCGTTAAAAAATTCAATACAAATATTGATTTCGATATGCTTCAGGCCATATTTACCGGTAACGATTTTAAAAACGCCTCCGGAGCAAGTTCTAAAGTATCTCAAGCTAACGACGAAATACAAATCAATCATTATTCACGTTCTTTTTCTAAACTGAACCAAAGCTTCATCTTTGACCAACAAATTTTAATCAGGCCTTCCGATTACAGGCTTTCCAAAAACTCAATCTTTGAAAAAAATTCCTCAAGGGTACTTACGGCTTCTTATTCCGAATTCGTTTCAGTATCTGGTCAGATCCTCCCCCACCAACTGGATATCGTCTTTTCTGATAATGCTACCCAGGCCGAACTGAACATTAAATATTCAAGGCTTAATGTCAACGAACCCCAAAATCTTGATTTTAGTATCCCAAAAAGATACAAACCCATGGTTGTTGAATAAATACTCGCTTCGTTAAAGGATTTTTTATACTTTTATCTTTCGATTTTCTTTTTCAAGCATGGATAAACCTTTTTTCATTTTTGTTACTCAAAACAAAACAATGTCCCGCCTGGGGATAATGCTATTTATTACCCTCTCTCTTTGGTATTCGCCAACTTCTTTACAAGCCCAGTCAAGAGAAAAACTCCAAAAGGAAAAAGAAAACATTGAAAAAGAAATCGAATACACCTCAAGGCTTATTAAAGAAGTTCAACAAAATACCGAGAACAGCCTCTCAAAACTCCTTCTTGTCAACAGCCAAATCAATCATCGAGAGTCGCTTCTTGCCAATCTAAACAGCGAACTTGCCCTGCTCAACCGTCAAATATCCAACAGCAATGACACCATTGAGAGGCTTACTTCCGACCTTGAAGAACTGAAAGCATCCTATGCCCGGATGATTAAGTTTGCTTACCGTTCGCGCAATTCTCACGACAAGATGATGTTTGTCTTTTCTGCCAAAGACTTTAACCAGGCTTACCTCCGCCTTAAATACCTTCAGCAATACAGCCGCCACCGAAAATTACAGGCCGAAAAAATTGTTAAGGCCAAAGACCTCATTCAAAAAAAAATTCTTGAGCTGGAACAAAAGCGAAAAGAACAACAACTGCTTATCCTGGCCCAGTCCAATGAAATGAAATCCCTTCAGCTACTAAAAACTGAACAGGCTGAAACAATCAATAAGCTCAAAAAGCAAGAAAAAGATCTAATCGCTAATCTTAAAGAAAAAGAAAAAACCAGGACAAACCTTCAAAATTCAATTGAAAAACTCATCGCTGAAGAAACACGTAAATCAAAAGAAGCTGCTCGAAAAGCCGGCAAACCTGCTACTAATGTGTATGCTATGACCCCTGCCGAAGCTACTCTTTCTGATAACTTTGCCCAAAACAAAGGAAAGCTGCCCTGGCCTTCAGAAAAAGGGGTTATTACAAGCACTTTTGGTGAACACCCCCATCCTGTCCTGCCCAACATCAAGATTAAAAACAATGGCATTGACATTGCCACCTCTCAGGGTTCACATGCCCGCTCAGTTTTCAATGGCGTTGTCAGCGGGGTAATCTCTATCCCCGGGGCACAATTTGCTGTTATCATCAGACATGGCGATTACCTTACCGTCTATTCAAACCTTTCTGAAGTGTTTGTTAGTATCGGACAACAAATCTCTACCCGCCAAAGTATCGGCGTTATTAGTACAAACAACAGGGAAGGAAAAACTGAAATACATCTCGAGGTTTGGAAAGGAACAACTATACTGAACCCTGTCGATTGGATTTCAAAATCAATTTAAACCAAAATAACTCACTCTATATGAACTCTCATTTTGTACTTCTTGGAATTATTGGAACCCAGGAAATCATTCTTATTGCCGTCATTGTCCTCCTTCTCTTTGGTGGCAGAAAAATTCCTGAACTCATGCGTGGTCTTGGCAAAGGTATCAAAGAGTTTAAAGATGCTTCAAAAGGCAATGACAAAGAGGATGCTAAAAAAGAGGAATAATACCCTTTTTTCTTTTGCCACCCCCTCCGGAATCATTTCTAAGGGCTTCCCTTAGTTTAATTCGCAGATTTCTGTTTTGAAAAATAGTGGGTTTCACTATTGTATTAAGCATAAATACATGCGAATTTTGTTAAAAAATGAAAGTACGCATTTATTTCAGAAACTCATGTGTTATTTTTGCGTAAACATCAACTAAATAAACTTTTTAAAATATTTACTTATGAAGCGGGAAACATTAGCATTGATGATATTTTTAATTGTATCTCTCCAATCTTTTGCTCAACAACATAAACCCTCACAGGAAGCCTTAAGCTCTGACAGCACCGCTGTTACAGTAATAGAACAGGACGATCCAATTGTATCAATGCTTGACAGCCTTGCCTCATTGTCAATTTTCAACACCGAAAACTTTCAGAAAGCGAACAAAAACAGTGCTTTCCCTCCTGGATTTGTACCTGAATACGCTGATTCGATTATAAAAGAACGTATCGAAAAACTTAACCTTACATCCTCCTATCATTTTGTTTATAATCCCGCTATAAAACCTTTTATCGAACTTTATGCCAACCGCCGCCGGGAACTCACTCAACGTATCATGGGCCTTGGTGAAATATATTTCCCTTTCTTTGAAGAACAATTAGATAAGTATAACCTGCCCCTCGAACTCAAATATCTCGCAGTCATTGAATCTGCCCTTAACCCTCAGGCACGCTCAAGAGTTGGTGCTACTGGCCTCTGGCAGTTCATGTACGGAACAGGGCGTATGTATAAACTCAACGTAAACTCCTATGTTGATGACCGCAGTGATCCAATAAAAGCTACAAATGCTGCCTGCCTCCACTTCATTGACCTCTATAATATCTATGGGGACTGGAACCTTGTGATTGCAGCTTATAATGCCGGTGCTGGCAACGTGAACAGGGCCATACGCAGGGCTGGGGGGGTTAAAGATTTTTGGTATGTAAGGAGGTTCCTCCCTCGTGAAACCCAAAACTATGTCCCTGGTTTTATTGCCGCTACTTATGTTTTTGAGTATGCTGCTGAACATAACCTATACCCTGTCTATCCAAAATATTCACACAACGACCTGGATACCATCCATATTAAAAAAATTGTTCCTTTCAGCAGTATTACCGAAATAATTGGGATTCCTTTAGATGAATTGTGCTATCTAAATCCTTCTTTTAGAAAAAATATTGTTCCCGGTTCCCCCGAAAACCCTTATGCCCTTAGGTTGCCCCGTGATTATGCAAACCTATTCGTACTTAATGAAGAGACAATTTATAATTTAAAATCCGATGAACAAATAAAACAGGAAGAACTGGCTTTTAAAATCCCTGAAACAACAATACATGTAGTGCGTAGTGGTGAAGTGCTTGGCTCTATCGCCAGAAAATATAATTGCTCTGTTCGCGAAATCCAAAATTGGAACAATATTAGGGGTACAACCATACGCGTTGGTCAAAGACTTGTTGTTAGGGCTCCTGAAAAACCAAACATCTCTCCAAAAAACAATGTTCATATCGTTGTAAAAGGAGAAAGCCTTGCAAGCATCGCATCAAAATATAACCTCACAGCTGATGAGCTTCTTGCTTTAAACAATCTGTCTTCCAATAAGATACATCCCGGACAGAAGCTAATCGTGAAAAAAGACAAAAACACTGTTTCAAAAAGCACAAATTCCGGCACAAATATTGATAATAAACAGGTTGCATCCAACAATAAAGTGATTTATTATACCGTTCAATCCGGTGATACCCTCTGGACTATTGCCCAGAAACATGAAGGCGCTTCTGTTGAAGAGATCCAAAAACTCAACAACCTTTCTTCCCAAAACCTTCAACCGGGACAGACTTTAAAAATCGCTGTGGCTGCTAAATAATAAAGTATTTTTTGTTTTTCCTGCCCTTATTATCAACAAAAAACCAAAAAAAAAACGGAATATGAAACGTTTAACTTCGTCCTTTAAAAACATCTTATTAATTAGCTCCATCTCCCTGGCTTTATTCTCCCTTTCAAGCTGTAAGGAACAACCTAAGAAAAAAGTCTCTGCTACAGGCCGAAATTGTGAACTCCTTGTTGTTGCCCAACAATCAAAATGGGACTCAAACGCCGGGTTTATTATCAAAAGCTTTTTCGCTGCTCCTATGCCAGGACTGCCTCAGGACGAACCTATCTTTACTATTTACCAGGTCGATCCTTCCAACTTTTCCAAACTCTTTCAAACACACAGAAATATCTTTATCCTCGAATTTGATACCACCGCCCAAAAGCCATCCATTGAGATAAAACGCGATAATTGGGCTTATCCTCAGTTGATTATTAAAGTTAACGTAAAAGATGAATCTACCCTCGAAGCTGTCTTTGAAAAAAATTCTCAGGACTTTATCGACCGATATATGGCTGTTGAAAGGGAAAGGACCATCAATGCTTATAGCAGGATGAAAAATGAAGTTGTGAAAAAGTCCCTGAAAGACAATTATAAAGTGAATATGAGTATCCCCGAGGGTTATTTTATCGGAAAACAGGATACCAACTTTATCTGGATTAGAAGAACTGGAACACGCGACGACCTTGATATGGGTGTTTTGCTTACCTTTTATCCCTATAAAGATGCCGTTAAGGACTTTGACACCAAAACTATTGTTGCACGTCGCGATTCAATCACTAAAGCTCATATCCCCGGACAATTCCCTAATTCTTATATGACTTCATTCCGTAAACTGGATCCTGAAACAAGGGAAGTAAATTTTAATGGCTTATATGCCAAAGAACTTAGGGGCCTGTGGAGGGTTGAAGGTGATTTTATGGGTGGTCCTTATGTTAACTACACACTCGTTGACACAACAAACAACAGGCTGGTTATGCTCGATGGATTTGTATATGCCCCAAAATTTGAAAAAAGAAATTATATCAGACAGGTTGAAGCAATTCTTTATAGCATTGAATTCCTCTAAGAAAAACATTACAAAAAAAGCCGCTTTACAAAAGCGGCTTTTTTTTTGTGACCCCGACAGGATTCAAACCTGTGACCTTCAGAACCGGAATCTGACATTCTATTCAGCTGAACTACGGGGCCTCATATTTGCATACAAAAATAACACTTTTGCTTATTCTTGCCTAATATTTTTTAACACCCTCCCTGTATCTCTTTTTCTTCTCTCCCTGATTATTCAATAGCATTGCTCTTTTCTTCTTAACAAGAGGCTAACTGTCAATCCCTGCATTACTGTTTTTATAACAGGACTTTAATTAGAACTAGCTGAAAAACAAGATGCAAACAAATTAGTGCAAGGATATCCCTTGCAACCATAACCCAAAAAATTAATTTCGGATTAAATGAAATATTATCTAAGAAAATTTCATAATATAGCATTTTCATATTCAGGCTATTCATAAACATAAAGGGAGCAAAGGATGAGTGCCATTAAAACAACAACTGAAGTGTTTCGACAAGACAGTGATGCACCCCCGGCCATTGAAAAATGGGGCTGGAAATACCACCACATTGGTATCCCCACCCAAACAGCATTTAAAGGGGAACGATATCTTCCTGCTTTCAAATTTTATACTTCAGGCTTCCCTACCAGTCCCTTTGGAATTGAATGGATGCGCTTTGAGCCGGACAGCCCAATTGACAAACTCATTCAAACTGTCCCTCATATTGCCTTTGAAGTGGAAAATATTGATGTTGAACTGGCAAAGAGGGAGTTTCAAATCCTCACCCCGCCCAATGCTCCCGGAGAAGGAACCCGCGTAGCAATGATTGTCCACAATGGCGCCCCCATCGAACTCATTGAATTTAACAAACTATCCTGATATACAAATGCCCGTCCAACAAAATCAAAAACAGATGATAACACTTGTCAGGCCACAGTTAGAACACAAACAGGAAGCCATAGCCTTTAAAGAAGCCTTTTTCTCAAATGGCGAGACTGTTATTAATGGCAGTGCTATGTTCGACAAACTCGATTTTGAAGAATGGCTTGATAGCGTTAAAAGAAACAGCCATCCGGCTACAGTCAGCAAAGATTGGGTTGTGTCTTCCACTTTTTTTGTTAAAAGAAACAGCGACCAAATGATTATTGGAATGCTGGATATAAGGCACAACCTCGAACAGGCTTTTCTGAGAACCTATGGCGGGCACATTGGGATTTCGGTAAAACCATCTGAAAGGAAAAAGGGATACGCAACACTAATCCTTAATGCCGGCCTTGATTATGCCAAATCTATCGGCATCACTGAGGTCATGCTGGGTTGTTATGTCGATAACCATGCCTCTAACAAGCTTATCAGAAACTGCGGTGGGACTTTACGGGAAACAAAACCCCTATTATATCCTGGTCAGACATGTATGGAACCTAAAGATGTAAATATTTATTGGATACACCTTGACTAAGCCCAAGCTGAACTTCTATAAACCTTGAACTATATCTATTGAATTAACCCGTTTTTATAATAAACTTATATAACATTTTGAAGAATAATAAATAAAAACTATCTTTGAAAACCAGGAAACTTCAAAGGGGATTTTATTAAGGTTGTTATTTTTAAAACAACTCAACGTTTAGCATGTTATCAACCAAGATGTTGTCAACATATTAAACATGAAATAACACAAAAAAAAACGAAGTTTAGTCATCCAAAATACATTACTTTTCATTTGTGTTTTGGATAAAACATTTACCAAAACCTGGCAATTAATCATTTTTAAACAAACAAAAACATGAAGCACAAGAAGCTAAATCTATGTGTTGCTTTCCTCTTTGCCATTGGGCAGCTTACAGCCTTTTCGCAGGAATCAATAAATTCGGGGGGAGGAAATGGCACTGGGACTGGAGGAACTACAAGTTTTTCTATTGGACAAATATCCTATCATACCTGGTCAGCTGGCAATGGGTCATTAGCAGAAGGGGTTCAACAGCCTTTTGAGATATCTCAAATTACAGGTCTGATAGAACCTGAAAATGTAAATTTAAGCATTTCAACATTTCCCAATCCAACCTCTGATTTCCTGGAAATAAATATTGGCCCACAATTAGAAACAAGCCTTCTGGAAGGAACCGTTTCATACCAGTTGATCGACATACAAGGCAGGATTATGACTAAAGAAACCCTGAATGTAAGGCAGTCCAAAATATCAATGTATGAATACCCTTCAGGGATTTATTTTTTAAAAATCACAATTGGTTCAAAGGCTGAAAAGACCTTTAAAATCATTAAACGCTAAAGATACCCAAAGTAAGATATTCATTCCCTCCGGCAGGGCTAGACATATCAAGCTGTAAAACACAATAATACAATATTGTTTAAACAAAAAGTAAAAACAAAAAAGCCATAAAGTTAAACTATATGCTTTGTGGCCAAAAAGAATAATTTTAAACACCAAAAAATCATGAAAAAAGCTTCACACAAGATTAAAAGTATCATTTTTATACTAGCAGTGCTCATTCCTTTTTCAGGCATTTGGGCACAGAGCCCTGAAAAAATCAGTTATCAGGCCGTTGTAAGGAACAACAACAACCAATTGATAATAAATACTGAAATAGGTATGCGGGTAAGCATTTTACTAGGTTCTGCTTCCGGTTCTGAAATATACACTGAGACCCATACCATAACAACAAATGGGAATGGTCTTATTTCAATTGAAATTGGCGATGGGTCAACAAGTAACAATTTTGCAGATATTAACTGGGCAGAAGGAACCTATTTTATCAAAACAGAAATTGCCCCTGATGGAAGCTCAAATTATACAATTACAGGAACCAGCCAGGTTCTTAGTGTGCCCTACGCTTTCCACGCTAAAACTGCCGATGCGCTGACTGAAGAGATTATTGAATCCGACCCTGTGTTTTCTGAAAGCCCTGCTACCAACATTACTAATCAACACATTACTAATATTAACAACTTATCTGGTGTTAATACAGGTGACCAGGATTTAAGCCTGCTGGCAACACAAGCTGCATTGGGCGATTCTATTTCACTTTTAAGAAGCGAAATAAAGAAATACGCTGTTGGTGATTATGCACAGGGCGGAGTTGTCTTTTGGGTGGATGAAACAGGGCAGCATGGCCTTGTTTGCGCTATTGATGAACTTTATCCTACAACATGGTATGCCGGCACTAATGGTTCAACCCGTGCTATTGCCGATGGACTTTATGCAGGTAAAGACAATACTACTCTAATCATTGCTGCACATCTTTCCATTGGTGACAATGGTAATATGTATGCTGCCCGTTTATGTTTTGATTATATGTTTAATCAAAATGGAATCGCTTATGGAGATTGGTTCCTACCCTCAAAATATGAATCAATACTTATGATCCAGAATAAAGCAATTATTAACCAGGTGGCACTTGCACATGGAGGTGATGCTTTTCTTAATGCGTATTACTGGACATCCGTCGAATATTCAGGCAATAACATAATGGCATGGATAATAAGTGCTGTTGATGGATCGACTACTTATACTTACAAGGATAATAACGAACACAGATCTCGCCCGATAAGAGCTTTTTAATTTAGCTCACCTTTACCCCAAGACCTGATTTATTTCATAACCAGGTCTTGGGGTTTGCTGTTTTACATATAACTTATCAGATTCTTCAGAAAGACATTTTACATTCCTTCTATGTGAGATGACAAGGCAATACTGTATTAAAAAGACAACAAAGGATCTGGATCATTATTTAAAAATGGCCCATTCAACATATCTTTAAAACATCCCCTATTTTTTTTCAAGCTTATATTTTTCAATACGTTCATGAAGCATCACCCTGGAGATGCCCAACAGGCGGGCAGCCTTCGCCTGGTTTTTATCTGTTGTGTCAAGTGCCCATCTTAGCAGGTCTTTTTCAAGTGCTTCGGTAACAAGTTCAAATATCTCCCCTTCCCTTTTCTGAATTTCTTTGCTTAGGTAATGCTCAAGCCCGCTTTCGATTGCTATTTCAGGAAGTTCCTGTGAAAACTCATTGCTAAGCAACTCCGGGGTTATCACATTGGCTTTTGCCAATATCATTGCCCGTTTGATGGTGTTCTCCATCTCCCTGATATTCCCGGGCCATGAATATTCAAGCATTTTTTCCATTGCAAGCGGATGAATGGATATATTGTCCATCCTGGCTTCATGTGCATGTTTCTGGATGAAGTGCTTTGCCAGGATTGGGATATCATCTTTGCGAAGGCGCAAAGGGGGCAAAGAAATGGTGACTACCCTGATACGGTAGTATAAATCCTCTCGAAAGGCTTTCTTTTTGATAAGGTTTTCAAGGTTCAGGTTGGATGCTGTGATTATCCTTACATCCACGTGTATTGTTTTAGAGCCACCCAAACGCTCAAGGCTTCCTTCCTGCAATACCCTTAAGAGCTTGGCCTGAAGTGCGATATCCATATCCCCTATCTCATCAAGGAACAAAGTGCCCTGATTGGCTTCTTCAAACTTCCCGGGCTTATCTTTATTGGCCCCTGTAAAAGCTCCCTTATCATACCCAAACAATTCGCTTTCAAGAAGGGTTTCAGGTATAGCCGCGCAGTTAATGGCCACAAAGGCTTTCGATGCCCGGTCGCTATAGGAGTGTATTGCCCTTGCAACCAATTCCTTGCCAGTCCCGCTCTCACCGGTTATTAATATGCTTGCGTCACTGGCCGCAACCCGCCCGATAAGTTTATATACCTCTTTTATTGCTGAGCTTTCGCCAATGATTTTATTATCTTCCTTGCTTGCATATCTTACCTTGGTTTCCGTTTTGGGTTCAACAACAACAGGCTTTGCAAGCTCTCTGGTTGTTTTTAGTGCCTCTTCAATAAGGGCGATAAGCTGGGGAATATCAAAAGGCTTCTCTATATATTCATAAGCCCCGTATTTCATTGCTTTGATAACCCTGTCGCCCGAACCATAAGCGGTTGCAACAATAACGGGTGTCAATGGGGATAATTCCTTTAAAGCCTGTAAAAGTTCCAATCCATTTTTACCGGGCATCTCTATGTCAACAATTGCCAGGTCGGGCTTCTCCTTAGGAAACACCTTTATAGCTTCATCAAAGCAGGCCGCTTCAGAAATCTCATAGTTTGATGCTGCCAGCAATTTTTTAAATGAATAACGAACACTGTTCTCGTCATCAACAATAAGGATCTTATACATGCTACCAACAATTTAAATATTTTCTGCCACCGGGATAAACACTTTAAATACGGCCCCTGAGCCTTGGGGTTTGTTCAATGCTTCGATCCATCCATTATGCATATTGGCAATATTCTGTGAAATTGACAAACCAAGGCCCACTCCCTGGTCGCTCCCTTTTATAAACGGTTCAAAAAGATGCTTCATTACCTTTTCAGGGATGCCCGGGCCGGAATCTTCAATACGAATCATGAGGAAGGTGGTTGCTTTGTGGTTCTCTTTGCCCACATGGGCTTCATGGAGCGCAGTATCAAAAATCAAAGAACCACCCTGGGGAATTACTTCAAGGGCGTTAATGATCAGGTTCATAAACAATTGTTTGAGCTGTCCCGGATCAGCGGCCACAAGCTGTGTCGAACCAATAGTGCGGTTATATAGGGCAATCTCGTTCTTTTTAATCCGGGGCATCAGCAATTGTAATACCTCCTGAAGAACATCAACGGGGTTTATATTAACAAGGACAGGGTCTGCCTGGCGTGAGAACTTTAAAAAATTCCTTATAAATCCTTCCATCCGGTCTATCTCGCTTGAGATAATATTCAGGTCGGGCCTTATAGACTCAGGAATATCATTTTGCTCTTTCATTGAATAGATAAGCATCTTGATGGCAGCAAGAGGGTTTCGGATTTCATGTGCCACTGTTGGTGCCACCTTGCCCAAAACAGCATATTTATTGGAATATTGCAAAAGCTCTTTGTTTTTTTCCAAAGCCTGTTGGGTAACATTCATCTTATTGATCATCGATTTAATCCTGTCGCCCAGCTCCTCAAGATCGCCCTGATCTGGCACTTCAAGTTTTTCTAAAAGCGTGCCACCTGATGCGCCCCTCACTTGCAATATCAACTGGTTAATCGGGTTTAACACAAGGCGCGAGACAATCCATCCCATGATCAAACCGGCCAGGATACCCCCAAAACCCAACGAAATCATTGTCCTTAAAATAATTTTGTTTGCCTTGGCTATATCCAACTCATAACTCTCTTCGGCCTTGATGTTAAAAGCTATGAAGTCCCTGCTCTTGTCATGGATAGTGCCCAACAAATCCCGTGCAGCATAAACGATGAGTGCATTGGCCTGGCTAACCTGATAATGCTTAAGTTTTTTTGATGCCTGGATCATGCTTTGCTCGTAGTTTGCAAACAATCCCGATATCTGTTGTATAAGCGACATTTCTTCAGGCGTCCCGGCACTCATCCTGGCCCTTTCAAGCAATATGATAAACCGTATTTCACGGGCTTTGATCGAATCCAGCCACTGGGGCGATTTGTCAACCAGATACGTAAAGGTAAAGCCCCGAAGCCTTACCAGTTCAACTTCCATCTCCTTGGCTACATTCACACTATGCCTTACTGCGTCTATACGGCCTTCTGTTTCTTTTTGCAAATTATAGGAATACGCAATCACAAGATAACCTCCTCCCATAATCAATGCAATCACAAGCATCAACCATAACAACATCCTGAAATTAAAAAAACGTTTCTTCATCTTTTTCGTTTATTTCAAATATGTCAAGGGGGAAGTGTTGACCAACAGCCTTTTTCCTTCTCAATTCAACTAAAAAACAATGAGTGTAAAAAGCTGACCGATGTGCTGATTGGAATTATTTCTTTTTACAAAATAAATGCCGGGAAACATCAACAATACCTGACCCAAAAAAAACAAGGGCAATGCCTGTAAGGAAACCCCGCATAAAATCATTCAACTCATAAAGATGAAGGTTTTTTGACAGGAAAATGACTGACAATGCAATTAATCCGGCTATCAGCAGCACATAATACCTTTTCATGGATTGTGGTTTTTTGAAACCATAAAATTAATCTATTCTTTTAAAAAAGCCTGCCAAAGTATGAAAACAAGTTTTTACTGTTTTATTATACATTCCGTAAGCCCTGTTTAAACAATCAGGTCTTTGGTTTAATATCTTAACATCATGACAAATATCTATTTTGCAAAAAGTCTTTACGCCTTATTTGAATAAAATTACTATCTGAAAAAAACCTGGTACTTTCTGACAAACAGAAATCCAGTGAAAAAAATGCCCTTTTTTATCTGTTTGTCAATAGGAATTAAAAGAACAGATTTCATCAAAATCCTTCCTTACTTTATTGCGCTGGGTATCGTTGGGATAACCCAGGGTGATGAGCAGGAGAACCCTTTTGGAAGAAGGTATCTTAAGGAGTTTTTTCACTTTTGGCTCATCAAACCAGCCCAGTATGCAACTTCCAAGGCCAAGCTCAACAGCCTGAAGGCAAATATGCTCCACTGCAATCCCTATATCAATCTGGGTATAATCCTTGCTTTTTATCAATGAGCCAATGGAAGATGTGATGTTTGCCCGTTCAATAACAACAGCAATGATTACAGGGGCCTGGGCAACAAACCTGTTCATCCCCAATCCTGTTGAAGCCTCTGCAAGCTGCATGCAAAGATCCGCCTGATCAACAACAACAAATTTCCAGGCCTGTGCATTACAGGCAGATGGGGCAAGTCGCGCTGCTTCAATACATTTAACAACCAATTCCCTTTCAACAGCCTGCTCTTTGTATTTCCGGTTGCTTTGCCTCTTGTTTATCAATTCAATGAATGTCATGGCTGTTATTGTTTTTTTTTAGGGTTTCAATGAAAGTAGTTTTTCTAAGCCAGGCCATATCCTGGTGTTATACAATACTCTTGCTTCTTTTAACTGATTTTTTCAAGGGCTTTAAGCGCCTTATCGAGCCTCTTTTGCTGTGATTCATTTTCACATTCAGCCCTGCGTTGTCCGATTAGCGAAATATAAATTTCTTTATTTCCCGGATGAACAGACTTGATAGATTTTTCAATATACATTGGCAATTGCTTTGCAGGGCATTTCCAAAGCAAATCAATAAGCAGTGGGTCTGTTATGTTTTGATACTTTGAATGCACATTAAGCTTTGAAAGGATTTCAACCCCTGCATCATTGGTAATTACAGATCCCTTTTTGATGCATTCCATAATTTGATTTAATGACCCAAACAGCTCAACATGCCTGATGTCAGCAATACAAGCCAGGGCAATCATCGAGCCCCAAACAAGGCGGTTGTTCCTGTTTCCAAGAAGGTTTAAAAAATCAGCATAATAGGGGGCTATCAAATCAGGTTTTTGATAACCCAGCTCATACAGCGTTTTAATGCAATCACTCTGGATATTCTTATCCTTGTTTTTTAAATTGTCAACAAGCATTTTGATTGCACCCTCATCCTTCGATGCTGATAGCTCTTTGGCAAGCGAAATATTGGCTTCCGATCCTTTAAGCCCCTGCACAGAGGCAAGTTTATCAAGTATTGACATAATCCATCTCCCATTTTTAACCTATACTCAGAAAAAAAAGAAAATCCCATAAATAAGACTTTGAGAAAACCTTTCCGACAGGACAACTCAAGCCTTACATCAAATATAGCAATAAACCCATTAAAAAATAAATGTAGATGAAAAATATCAGAAACCCCTTAAAACGCCAATATTAATAACACAAAGCCAAAATAATCATTTGGGCGGGATTGAAAAATATCAAGACAGCATTTTACAGCCATTTTTTCATTCTAAAAAACAATAAAGTTAGCACAGAAGAGAGGAGCATCATCAAACCTGCTATGGGATATCCAATTTTCCAGTCAAGCTCCGGCATATATTTAAAATTCATCCCATAAATACCAGCAATAAGGGTTGGGGGCATAAAGATTACCGTTAACACGGTGAATAATTTGATGACCCTGTTTTGTTCCATGTTAACAAGGCCAAGAAAGGTATCCTGAAGAAATTCGAGCCGTTCGAAATTAAAACCTGAATGCTCGAGCAACGAACTAACGTCGTTGAGCATGATACGCATGGTTTCATAATCCTCTTTTGGAAAGATTTTGCTCTTGAGCATTGAGGAAATAACACGTTGTTTTTCAACAATGTTTTCACGTATCAGGATTGTGGATTCCTGAAGAGAGGTAATCTTTAACAAAAGGGCTTTGTCAACCTGTTTATCGGTATTTAATTCACGACTGATTTCAGATATCCTTTCAGTAACCGACTCAATAAGGTCGGCATCATAATCAATCCGCACATCAAGCAATTGAAGATAAATATCATCGCCATCAAAAATATGGTTAAGCTTCAGCTTTCTGTAAACATCATCAAAAGTCCTGAAATCATGTTCCCTTTGTGTAACAAGGATTTTGTTTTTGATGATAAAGGAAACAGGATCGCTTTTAAAGTTCCCATACTCCGCCCTGATAAAATTCAGGTTAATACCAATCTCATCAGCCGTTTCGATATATTTGGAACTTGTTTCAATCTCTTCGCTTTCCTGGCGTGTAAACAAGTCAATATTGAAAACCTTTTCAACATGTCTTTTTTCATCCTCCGTAGCACAAAACAAATCAACCCAGATAATCTTGCTCTTAGGGAAGTCCTTCCCTTTTTCCTGAACAACTTTATTATCTTTTAGAGAGAAGTAATTAATCATTTCAAAAGCGACTTTTATCCCCATAAAGATAACTGAAGCAAGTAAAAAATCAGCACAAAAAATCCCTTTTATAAGCAAAAACTTTACTAAGGATTATTTTCAACCAGCAGTGATGTAATTCAGCCCATTAAAAACATTCATATTCATACCATTAAAGAACAGTGCCCGGAATTTGTGTTGCCTTATACTGTTTTATAGCTTTGCCAGATAAATCATGAATTGCTTTCAACACCCCTTATTACCCCAGGCAGCATGTAAAGTATCTTTATTGCCCCATGCAAAAATCTAATAATAACATCATCAAAAAGCCATCCGGATTGACAATTGATTGTCCCGAAAAAACCATTAAGCCTTCCAAAGTTAAAAGTGAAGGATGATTGATATGACGATGGACAAAACAAAAATCGTTTTACATTTATTAACATATTGCATTTTGTCTATATGGCTAATATTCTATCACTTACAACCAACACTATGTGAATATTTGTTAATTTTATGTTATCATAAGTTAATAAAAATCACTTAACAGTCTGGTTTTCAACATCATGGATAGGTCACGGTATTACCAAGGATATACCAAGGTCTTATCAGGTTCAGTATCGTCCATGTGGATATTGGAGACGTAGAGACGTAGCATGCTACGTCTCTACGTCTCTGCCCCTATTATAATGGTTTGAAAATGGGGAATATGAAAAACAGAAATGGCATTGTTGGTTTTAACGATAATTTGCCTTTTAGCCGGAAATCATTGTATTGTTAAATTTTTCAATGAACAAATGCCTTAAAATAAATTTAATTCTTTTGATAATCGGTAAATTTGTTTTATCAGGAAAATAAGGCTTGATAAAAAACCTGGTTAAAGAAAAGATGTTCTTATATTGGATTGGGGGATAAACTCAAATTCACGTACAATTTGCTGACACTGTAAAATTGCAAAATGACACTGTAAATGACACTGTATTTTTTTTGATAAAGCAAAACAACAACATTACAGCGATGGAAATCAGCGAACGTTTAAAGATTAGTTTGAGTACAGTTAAAAGAAAAATAAAAGAACTGAAAGTGAAGGGTGTTATAAAACGTGTTGGAAGCGATAAAACCGGATGTTGGAAAGTGATTGAATAATGAAAGCAGTTTTCATGAAAGGAAAACAAAATACCGGTCGGTAATAAAAGAGCCTTGTTTGGAACCGGCATGACACTGTATTTTGCACCTGCAAATAACAGAATTAAGAAAAACGAAAAATCCGCATCAGTGATGCGGATTTTTGATGAATTCAAAAAGACTAAAGAAGAAAACCTAACAATCGGAATAGTGCTTTGCAAGCAAAAAAATGAAACATTGGTTAGAATTACATTACCAAAAGAAAACCATCAAATATTCGCAAGCAAATACCAGACTATTTTGCCAAGTAAAGAAGAATTGAAACAATTGATAGAAAATAAAGAGTAGAAAAACAAATTAAATGAATAGAAAAACGACACCGAAAGTTAAAGATGGTCGCGTTCAGAAAAAGAATCGACATAAATTAACACCAAATTACTGGAATACAAGACAAGATGTCCTTCAAATAGACATTGAAAGTCCAGGGAAAGGATATAAACATTTTCTTGAAAAGCGTGATATAATAGATTTTCTTGAAATACTCCCTCATTGGGAAGAAATAGAAGATGAATTTGATGCGATTTTATTGGCTGAAGGAGGAGGCCCGGATGGTTGGTATAATAATGGGGTAATAGGGATTTGTGCATGGGATAAAAAAAAGACATGTTCTTTAAATATGGATTACTTCAATAATCACAAAGATTTATTTGACAGATTAGACATTAAGTATGAAATAAAAAAAGATGGCGTTGTTTGCTTTTTCGAAGAAAATCAAATCAGGGCATATCAATTATTGCATATCTTGCTACATGAAATTGGCCATCATCATGACAGGATAAGCACAAAACTTAAAAATGCTTTACCAAATGGTGAAAAATACGCTGAAAGTTATGCAGAGAAATATGAAAAAATAATTTGGAATAAGTATTTTGATAAATTTGAAAAATAAAAGCGTGCTACCAAATAAACAGAGCTATTTAGGGTCTGCTGAAAAACACTTAACAAGCAGGATGTATATCATTTACAATGCCCCTTTTTAATACCATGTGCATGGATTTATTTCCTTAAGTGCTAATATGTTTGCATCTTGTTTGCGTTAGTCTTTAAGGCATCATCTGTTTCGTTGCCATCGGCTCATAGTATTACTATACAATTTCGCCTTGTCGCCTCACATCTGATACCTTAAAGACTTTTTCAGCAGGCCCTATTTACAGTTTCAACAACCCGGTATGTTTTACAAAAGTTTAATCAACAGTTATTAATCAAGGCCCTGACTAATCTTTTATTATAACAAAAGGTTTTTTGAACTGATTTCGAATAGATTTTTGAAAAAAATGCAATATTTACTTTATGAGCCAGGAGTTAAACATATCAATATCAATTTATGCCACAGGCTGTGGCACAAACTCTTTGGACTTGATTTCATAGGGTTTAGAAAAAAGCAAGCAGCGATAAATAGTGTTTCATGTGGTCGTCACGAACCCTCATTGTTCTGCATGCTAATGAGCATAAGTGAGCAATCTCGGCTTGAATTCATCCCTCAGGATGGCAATATGGGTTTTAAATGGCTATAAGAGGAAAATTTTGATATCTTTGTGTAAGTATGAACGTATTGGATCAACATATTGACCAAATCAAAAGGCTTTGTGAATTAAACAAGGTTAGCACGCTGTTTGCCTTTGGCTCAGTTACTACTGATAAATTTAGACCAGACAGCGACATTGATTTGGTTGTACAAATAGATGATAATGACCCAATTTCTTATTCGGACAAATATTTTAATTTAAAATTTCAACTTGAAGAAATCCT
>CAYLYP010000008.1:2267-68548 GCA_964387795.1 uncultured Bacteroidales bacterium | reverse complement strand
AAAAGTGGCTCAGTTTAGTCCGGAATCGGTGGCTCAGTTTAACCGGAATATTCACCTATGAACTTTTGATAATAATGCCCACTGAAATCTACAAACCCATTTGATTAAAGCGACTATCCTTTCCCAATACCTATTGAAACACCCAATTCGAGATACGGACGAATGGATGTTTGAGAGGATTCCTCACCGAGAAAGAATAAGAGGAGGTTGCTCGATTAAAGTAAGCAATTTATTATTTTAGTTTAATAATAAACCTCCGGGGCTTTTGGTTCTTGAAACAAACTATTTAGGCGAATTGCAGCCTCTTTAACCTTGCTTTCTTTTATTGTTCGAGCATTCTCAGGGCAACTTTTTATACAAGCACAGCAACTGATGCATTTTTCTATGTCAATAATACTGGTATCCTCTTTGTTAATTGCACCAGTTGGGCATACTTCCGAACAAATTCCTTTATTTGAGCATTTATTGCTTACCGCAATAAAATCAACGCTCCAAAGCTCTGTAACACCGCCATACGGATATTTTCCCGGAATTTTTACATTAGAAATTTCATCGATGGTTGAAACAGATAGAAGCTTTTCCTTGATTTTGTTACCAAAATTTGTTGCATATCGTAAATCATCAACATTTGGTCTTGATTTGGCTATAGGAAGCTCAGCAGTGGAGAAAGAATGCTCTCCGATAAATGCACCACCTGCAATCGTAATGCATCCTGTTTTTGTCAAAATATCATTGAGTTCTAATAAGGCATTGCCAGATGTCCGATTGCCATATACTACAACGCAAACCGTAGGAGTTTTTTTGCCTTTAATATTACTCAAACATTCAATAATCAGGGATGGCACTCTACCCATATAAACTGGTACTGCTACAACAAGCAACTCTTCTTCTCCAGCTTCTATTATGTTCCCTCTTCCTTCAGGTTTTGTAATGTCATATTGATGGACCTTTTCAATATTAAGTCCTTTTACAATACTTTGCGCTACTTTTTTTGTTGTGCCAGTAGGAGAAAAACAGACTAACTTAAGTGATTGTAATTCCATGATTTTTTCTTTTAAAATTTTCAAATTGATTGAGAACAAAATTATAAAAGCACTTAAGGGTAAAATAGTATAAACACGACAATTAAGTTAGTTTTCCTATTTGTAAAATGGAATCTCCCTGATTAATAAATTTTTTTGGGGTACAACCTGCATAACGTTTAAAATCTTTAATAAAGTGCATCTGGTCAAAGTAGTTATTATCAAATGCTATATCTGACAGCTTTAATGATTTGGAACTAAGCAATTGATTTAAACTGACATGAAACCTGTTTAGGGTAGTGTATGTATTTGGTGATAAACCTATATATTTCGCATAAAATCGTTCTAACTGACGAATATTGATGTTGTTTCGATGACAAAAATCTGTAAGTTGAAATGGGGATCCATTTTTTATTAAATTAAATATTATCTGAAATTTATCGAATTGAATATTTGAGCTGTCAAGTGATGTAAGTAGTTCGTGTTCAACGATTGCTGATTTGTTGGTGATATCTGGGTTTTCTTTTAAACGTTCACTTATTTTTTTTGCTATTTTAAAACCAACTTCATCGGCTCCTAGTATTTGGTTTTTAAACTCTGAAACAGGGATTTTTAAGAAAGGGAAAAAACCGTAAGGTTTAAAACAAATACCCATAACGTCCACTTTGCCATTTAATTTTAAATATGAGTTAGTGTATTTATTTTGTAATCCCAAAAAGTAAACATCATCTAATAAACTTTCATTTTTACCTCGGCAGACATAATGAGGAGTTGTATTTAAATTAATTCTTACATTAATATTCCTCTGCGGAATTAATGTATGATTAAGTTGGGCATGCTCAATATGAAGTTCCCAAAAGAAATTAATATATTGCCTAAGTATTGGATGTAGAACCTGGTATTTTTTAATTATGTTTTGCATAAGTATGTTTTGTTCTTATCAATATTAGGTAAAGGTATATAAAAATTCCCCAAAGAACGAAGCCCCCCTGAAGCTAAAGAATAAAGAATTTGAGAAGTGAGGGACAGGGTTAAATATCAATACAGAGGAGTTGGAAAATGAAGATAGTCTATCGCACAAAGCCCTACACTATAACAAACCAACCCTATTGACCTTTTAAGAAAAAGAGGGTGCGTTTCTCTCTGTGAAATCTATAAATCCATTTGATTAAAGCGACTATCCTTTACCGGTATCTATTGAAATGTCCAATTCTGTATCTGTAAGTATGGTAGTGAAAGGCTTCCTCATCGTTCACAGTCGGTGAGGTATTTACTCGACTATAATGCGTTTTTAATCATTTTATTAATTTTCTCGATTACATGTGTTTTGTTTATTTCCTTATCGGCTTTCTCATCGAAGGCACCAAAGAAATAGTAATATGTTAAGTATAATAAATCGATCTCATAATCATTATATTTAGACTGTATAATTTCATAACCATTAAAAAATTTTGATTTTACAAAGTCGGAATCATATTTCTTTATTATTTCGGCAATATTCTTTGGCGTAAAAATTGAATAGAATTCAGTAGATTTTGTTTTATCAATAATTGCTGATATCATAAGTCTTAAAGGTCTTGTATCAATAATTGAATCATCGTACCATTTGGATGTTTTATCAAATGATTCAATTTTATTTTTTATTTCTTCATTACTTATAGATTTGTCAAAAAGCATACTGACTATTACTCCTTTAAATGGCCAAGTTTGTTGAGTTATTTCACAATTATTTAAGAAACAAGACTGTGCTTCTTTGTATTCTCCAACTCTAAGATGAAATAAGCCCCGGATATTATTGTAATGCTCAAAATTGTCATTAGAATTGATGGAGTCCATTTGATTTGTTTTATCAAGTAGGTATTCAATTCTTTTTTTGTCAACTGTTTTTTCATACGTAAGAGCACTGCATAACATTATTCTGCTCCTGAAATCATTTTCATCTAAGCTGAGTGCTTTTTCTCTCAGTAAAATCGTGTATTTTAGATGTCCCTGTTTCCATGCAATTGTTGACCAAGTCCTTAAGGTAAAAGGTGAAATAATGCTTTTATTATCAAGTTTGTTAATTTTCCCTAATAAGTCATTCCATACTTTTTCACTTTGATTCTCAGTAGCATTTTGCACTTCAATAATCCCTGATATTATTTCATTTATGCGTAGATTTTCGTTTTCATTTTTAGCTATTCTTTCCACAAGGTTGTCGATTTGTTCTTTTTGGCTCCTTTCTCGAAATATTATCGTTATTCCTACAGCAATAACTCCAAAACTAATTGTTGTAATTATTGATAATGCTGTCCACCAATTTTCTTCAGGCACAGTTGTGAACAGTTTATTTGGATACACCCACAATACAAAAGCAAGAATAAAACTATTAATCACAACACAATAGATGAGGGTGGAATATTTTTTCATTGTTCTATTTGTATATTTTTTTATAAAAGCTGTGGGTGTGTAATGTGGGAGAACCATATGCCAGAGAATTTATCCTGCATTAAGAAGTTCTCCATCAACTAATTTGTCCACAATGTATTGCCATTCAATATATTGAAAGAGCCCATTGTCCAACTAATTCATACTATCGCAAGTTTGTTATAAAGATAATTTTTTTTTAATTTTTATTAAAATTATAATCTCTAAATCTTTTAATTTTTTGAGATAGAATACAATCTCACAATACTTGAAAAGTGCATTCTCGTGATAAAAAGCATTGATAGAGTGATTTTTAGTATTTAGCATTAGTTAACTTAGGTTGGCTAAGCCAAAGCTTATTGAACAAAATTAATCTAATATGCCGTTCTAGCCAGTTTATACATTATTTGGTTAGCCCCTATAGATTAGTGAGGAGGACCTCATAAGTTGTTATATTCCCTGATTGTAAATCCTATATTTATCAATACACTTTCTTTCTTAAAAACCATCTCAGGTGGCTTTTTTTAATGATTTTGACAAAGACACTAAATCGTAAATCTAAAATCTAAAATCGTAAATCACTATATACAAACTCATTAGACATTATATCCTTCAATTGTATTTTGTCTTTCGTCATTCGTCAATCGTAAATTCTTAATACCATGTTAAGACTTAAAGCGGTTTTAAAGCGGTGTTAAGCCGGGTTTAAACCGGTTCAAACCCGGCTCAACACCGCCTCAACCCCGCCTCAACCCCGGCTCAACCATTGAGATGATATGATGAAACCCTGCCCGGGTCATATCAAAGTCCATCTGTTATGGTAAAAAAAAGGGAGTGTGCGGGCATGTTTTATCCTGAAGCGATATTTCTATCGGTGAAAAATAACGGACTAAAACAATTTAGATTTTTGTTTAAGGGGATTTTTATAGCCGGGGGGAGGTGATTGTGGTTCAGATGCTTTTTAAGAAATCAAGGGTGTTTACCCCATCGGCATAATCGGAAAGGGAGGGTAGCTGTGTTTGGCCAAAGGCTATGGTGTTGCAGGCCAGATTGGCAGAAGAGACGACACATTGTATTTTGTCCTGATGGGATTCAATGAAGCTGTTCACCTCGCTGATGTTTTTATAGTATTGATAATGGATCACGGATACTGCTGAGGCTATGGCATCATTAGGCGTCATGAGCATGAAGCCGTTATCAAGGTGGGGGATTTTGTTAATCAGGAAAATAGACTTGTAGAAATCGTAGTTGTTGGCATACTTGTGGAGGTCGGCCAGGTGTGCATAGTGATCGAAAGAAGGGAAAAGTGAAGGGAAATGAAATCCTTCAGGGACAAAAAGCATTGAGACATTCCTGCAGCCCAATCCGTAGTAGATAAAGATGTCGTCGGCAAGGGCATTGAGTTGTTCAGGGCTTTCGTTGCCAGTGAGCACAGCAATGGAATTCCGGTTTTTTCGGATGATGTTTGGGTATTTGCCAAAATAGTAATCGAAATAGCGGGAGGTGTTATCGCTTCCTGTAGCAATAACGGCATCGAAGCCGGATATTTTATCTTCGGTAAGATGGATGAGGGGTTTAAGGCCGGGTTGGATGCATGTGAGGATGTTGCAGAACAGGGTCGGTAGCTTTTTATCGGAAGAAGAGAGTTTGGCGAGCAGTTTTTTTCCTGATGCAAGGACACAAATCATGTCATGGAAGCCGACCAGTGGCAGGTTGCCAGCCATGATCACAGCCACGGTTTTGTCGGGTTGGGCGATAGGGGCAGGCAGGTTTTCAAGTTCAAACCATTGTTCCACATGTTCTTTTTGAAGGGTTTTGGCCCATGCAGAGAAACAATAACGCACCATTTGAGGGGTAAACCAGGGATTTTCGTAAATACTTTCGTCCATGGCCTTAATGGTTTCATCAAAAAAAGGACGAAGGATGGGTTTGATCTGGTTTTGATTATCAGAGAGGGCTGCCTGAAGAAACTTTCCCAGCTCGATTAAAGTGTTTGATTGAAGAGGTTGGCACTGATGCATTATAAATGAGGTCCTAAATGTTGGAAACTTGATTATTTTTGCAATAAAAAAGAAAAAGTAAAGTTAATGAAATAAATGATTAAGCATAAAGACAGCCCATGGAGAAGGTATTAATTATCGTTGGTATGATGGTTTTATTCCCGATAAGCGCTACTTGTCAGGAACGCAGCATGAACGAAGGGCGTTCGCCACAGTGGTATGAGGACACACTAAAAGTGCTGATGCACAATAGTATTACCCTGCCTCATGATTTTCAGAAGCTGGATGCGAACATTAATTTCAAGAAATACCTATTGGAGGCCCTTGAACAGGAGGGGAGTTTTAACTACCCCTTTGATTCGTTGAAATATATGTCAAAACTATATAGTCCTGACAAACGTTTCAGGATTTTTACATGGTATATCGAATTGAGCAACGGTACTTATGAAAACTATGGGATATTGCAGGTCTTTAACGAAAAGAAAAAAATATATGACCTTATCATCCTTAATGATGGAAAGAAAGATATTCAGGAGCCAGAGTATCAGGTGTTAAAAGCTGATAATTGGTATGGGGCGGTTTATTATTCGATTATCTATCACAAACAGAGGGGCCGGGAGGCCTATACATTATTGGGCTATGATGGGAACAACAAGATGGCCAGGCGTAAGGTGATAGAGGTGATGAGGTTGAATTCGCAGGGATTGCCTACTTTTGGGCAATCGATGTTCAGGTATGAGAAGAACAAGCACAAACGTATTATTTTTGAGTATTCGGCAAGGGTAAGCATGTCGTTAAAATATGAGAAGCAAAATGTGGAACAGGGAAAGAAGCGCCGTGAGATGATTGTTTTTGATCGTTTGGCGCCTATGAACGAGAGCCTGAAAGGGCAGTATATGTTTTATATGCCGGAAGTCAATGCTTTTGATGGATTTGTATTTGAAGACGGGAAGTGGAAATTTGTGAAAGATGTGGATGCGCGCAATCCTAAAACGAAAAGTCGTACAAAACCAATACGTTGGAGCAAGCCTGAATAGAAAAAGAGGGGGTTAAATTATTTCGTGAAAAAGGGTTTCCATGTTAAAAAAAAGTTGCAACTTGCACAAAATTTCAAAAACACTTTTTTAAAATAAAGTAATTAAAAATCAACATATTATGAAAAAGTACAATTTCAATGCGGGGCCATCGGTTCTGCCTCGTGAGGTGATTGAGAATACAGCGAAAGCAGTTCTTGATCTTAATGGTATCGGTTTGTCAGTAATGGAAATCTCACACAGGAGCAAAGATTTTCAGGCAGTGATAGATGAAGCCGTAGCATTGTTCAAAGAGCTGTTAAATATCCCTGAAGGATATCAGGTGTTGTTTCTTGGAGGTGGAGCAAGCCTTCAATTCTGTATGGTGCCTTTTAATATGCTTGCCAAGAAAGCAGCTTATCTTGAAACTGGTGTATGGGCCAAGAAAGCAGCCAAAGAAGCAAAATTCTTTGGAGAAGTAGTAACAGTGGCTTCATCCGCTGATAAGAATTTCAATTATATCCCAAAAGGCTATCAGATCCCAACTGATGTTGATTATTTCCATATTACAACCAACAACACAATTTACGGGACAGAAATCAAATATGATATTGATAGTCCAGTAACATTGATTGCTGATATGTCATCAGATATTTTCAGCCGTCCTGTTGATGTATCCAAATATGGGATGATTTATGGTGGTGCCCAGAAAAACCTGGGACCTGCCGGTGTTACTTTTGTAATCGTAAAAGAAGAACTTCTTGGAAAAGCAGGAAGGCCTATCCCTACCATGTTGGATTATACCACACATATCAAAGAAGGTTCAATGTTCAATACGCCTCCCTGCCTGCCAATTTATACCTGTATGGAAACATTACGTTGGTTGAAAAAGCTGGGTGGTGTTAAGAAAATGCAGGAAATCAACGAAGCCAAAGCAAAAGTCCTGTATGATGAAATCGACAGGAACAAAATGTTTGTTGGAACAGCTGAAAAAGATAGCCGTTCAATAATGAACATTTGCTTTGTGATGAATGAACAATACAAAGATCTGGAAGCTGAATTTTTGACATTTGCACAGTCAAGGGGCATGGTTGGATTAAAAGGCCATCGTTCAGTAGGCGGCTTCAGGGCATCAACATACAACGCACTTCCAATAGAAAGTGTAAAAGCATTGGTTGATGTTATGAAAGAGTTTGAGAGTACACATGTGAAGTAAAACAGGATTTATTCAGGCCAAAGGGCGCCATACCAGAACCATGCTTACCGAAGGCAAAGATTCTGAATGTGGTGTTCTTTGGCTTTTTTTACAACATCTTTTGTATTTAAAAATTAAAAACTAAAATCATGAAAAAGATATTGGTAGCTACAGAAAAAGCATTTGCAAAAGTAGCCGTAGATGGAATAAAAAAAGAATTTGATCAGGCAGGTTATCAGACCATTATGCTTGAAAACTATACCGATAAGGGAGACCTTTTAAAGGCAGTTGAGACTGTTGACGGTATCATCATCCGTAGCGATATTGTTGATAAGGATGTTGTTGCAGCATCAAAAAACCTTAAGATTGTTGTTCGTGCAGGGGCAGGTTATGATAATATTGACCTTGCAGCATGTACATCAAAAGGTATCGTGGCCATGAACACACCAGGTCAGAACTCAAATGCTGTAGCCGAGTTGGCTTTTGGAATGATGCTCTATGCAGCAAGAAAAGGTTTCAATGGCAAGTCAGGAAGTGAATTAAGGGGCAAGAAAATTGGCATCCATGCTTTTGGTAACGTAGGCCGTTATGTAGCCATAATTGCAAAAGGTTTTGGTATGGATGTTTATGCATTTGACCCATTTGTAAAAAAAGAAGATATTGAAAAAGCAGGGGTAAAAGTTGTCAATTCAGTTGAAGAACTTTACAAAACATGCCAGTATGTATCTTTACATATCCCTGCAAATGATAAGACAAAAAAATCTATCGGATATGCATTGCTTTCAACAATGCCAGCCGGTGCAGCATTGATAAATACTGCCCGTAAAGAAGTCATTGATGAAGAAGGCCTTGTTAAGCTGATGGAAGAGCGCAAGGATTTTCAGTATCTGTCGGATGTAGCTCCTGATAACAGTGCAGTATATGCAGAAAAGTTTGCAGGAAGGTATGTCTTTACAGCTAAAAAGATGGGAGCCCAGACAGAAGAAGCCAATATCAATGCAGGTATTGCAGCCGCAAAACAAATTGTTGGTTTTCTGGAAAGAGGCGATAAAACCTATCAGGTAAATAAATAATCAAAATCATTGTTTCAATTTTTTCTAACAAAAGGATATGGCAATAATAAAACCTTTTAAGGGCCTTCGCCCACCAAAGGAGATTGTAAAAGAACTTGTTTCAAGGCCTTATGATGTGCTTGATTCAAAAGAAGCCTTCATTGAAGCCGGCGATAACAAGTATAGCTTTTTAAGGGTAGTGAAACCTGAGATTGAACTTCCTGCAGATACTGATCATTATAGCCAGGAAGTTTATGATAAAGCAAAATCAAACTTTGAAAAGTTTATTGAATTAGGGTACCTTAAACAGGATGCGAAAGAGAACCTGTATGTTTATGCCCAGACCATGTTTGGCAAAAGGCAATATGGCATCGTAGGCTGTGCTGGTGTTGAAGATTATATGAACAACATCATCAAGAAACATGAGCTTACCCGCAGGGACAAAGAAGAAGACCGTATGAAGCACGTTCGCATAACAAATGCGAATGCAGAGCCGGTGTTTTTTTCTTATCCAGCCCATAAGGAGATAGATGAGATTGTATCCAGGGTGGTTAAAAACAAAGCTGAGTATGATTTTGTTACAGATGATGAGATAGGCCATCATTTCTGGGTAATTGATAATGACTCAGATATAAGGCGTATTGTAGAAATATTTGCCAGTATCCCTTATGTGTATGTTGCTGACGGGCATCACCGTACTGCTGCAGCTGCATTGGTAGGGAATGAAAAGAAGAAACAAAATCCCAACCATACAGGAAAGGAAGAGTATAACTATTTCATGGCAGTATTTTTTCCAGACAACCAACTTACTATCATTGATTACAACAGGGTGGTAAAAGATTTGAACGGTCTTTCGAAAGAAGCATTCTTCAAAGCTGTTGAAAAACATTTTGAGGTTAAGGAAGAAGGCAGTGAAATCTTCAAACCTGCTTCATTGCATACTTTTAGTATGTATATGGATGGTAAATGGTATTCGATGGTTGCCCGTAAAGGTACCTATGATGACAATGACCCTATCGGGGTTTTGGATGTAACTATCCTTTCAAAATATGTTTTGGATGAAATCCTTGGCATTAAAGACCTCAGGACTGACAAGCGGATTGACTTCATCGGCGGAATCAGGGGACTGGGAGAATTGAAAAGAAGGGTTGACTCAGGTGAAATGAAAGTTGCTTTTGCACTTTATCCCGTTACCATGAAACAGCTAATTGATATTGCTGATACTGGGAACATTATGCCACCAAAAACTACCTGGTTTGAACCAAAACTACGTAGCGGACTAGTTGTTCATTCTCTTAAATAGCAATAAAATCAAAGGTGGGATAAGGATTTTATTTTTATCCCACCTTTTTTTCATTGTTTTTTTGGTTTGTTTTTTAATTTTGACTAATTTTGCAGTCTTGAAAAATTAGGTTTGTTGTAAGCATGGCAAAACCTATCTTGATTGGAAAAATTAAATAACACGCTCAAATGAAAAAAGATATTCATCCAAAAGATTATCGTTTTGTAGTATTCAAGGATATGTCAAATGACTATTCTTTCATTTCAAGGTCAACTGCCAAAACCAAAGATACCATTGTTTGGGAAGATGGAAATGAATATCCATTGGTAAAACTTGAAATTTCAAATCAATCGCACCCATTTTATACAGGTAAGCAACAGCTTGTTGATACTGCAGGTCGCGTTGATAAATTCAGAACAAAATACCAGAAGCATTTAACTGGAAAAAAAGACTAATTTAGCTTAACAGCGATTATAAGGCCCTAAGAGGGCCTTTTTTTATGGGATTAAATGAATAAATGCCGGAAATTTTTAATTATAATTGTTGGAAAATGAATTGCTTGCTTATAAATAATCCTGTTTAAACTAAAAAAAATAGTATTAGTTCTAATAAAAACCAGTTTTAATTATTTTTATCATATAAATATGATTTTTTTTTATAATTTTAAGGCAAAGACAATCCAAATCCACAATACAAATAAATTGCACATGAATTATATACTTTTTGGAGACCAGACCCGGAACCATCTCCTTCCGTTTACATTTACCAGAACTATTGCTGACATCAGAGTTGGGATAACAACAATCCGTGAGAAATGGGAAATGTACCTTGGCCAAAAAACATCCAGTCTTACCATTCCCATTTTAAGTGTTAAGTATCCATTAAAAAAGGAAAAAGATAACATCTTAATCAATGGCACATTTTTGCCAAACGAAATTTTATTGAAGGAAATATCATCATTACAACCCAATCAGGTGTTATCACATGGCGAATATATTGTAGCTCTGAGGCTCATGGAAGAGCATATTGAAGATATAGATCCTGAATTACTGGATTCAGTAACTCCTATAGAGACTCAATCCAATCCGGTAAGGATAGGTGCAAACTGGGATATTTTCACTAAAAATGGCCAGGCAATAGCAGATGATTTTAAGATGATTACCAAAGGCAGAAAGTCTGCCCCCATCAATGATACCAACAGGGTATTGGGTAAGGAGCAAATATTTATAGAAGCAGGGGCAAAGGTGAATTTTGCAACAATAAATGCTGAGACAGGTCCTGTTTATATTGGCAAGGATGCTGAGATCATGGAAGGCAGCCTTATAAGGGGACCATTTGCATTGGGCGAAGGTTCAGTGGTAAGGATGGGAGCCAGGATTTATGGAGGCACCACCATTGGCCCTTATTCAAAAGTAGGTGGAGAAATCAGCAATTCAGTGATTTTTGGTTATTCAAATAAAGCCCATGATGGATTTATGGGCAACAGCGTATTGGGCGAATGGTGCAACTTAGGTGCTGATACCAATACTTCCAACCTTAAAAACAATTATGAGGAGGTTCGGGTATGGGATTATGCAGAGGAAAGCTTTGTGTCCACCGGCTTACAATTTTGTGGGCTGTTCATGGGCGACCATAGCAAGTCAGCGATTAATACCATGTTCAATACTGGTACTGTTGTTGGGGTGAGTGCCAATGTTTTTGGAAGCGGGTTCCCACGAAACTTTATCCCTTCATTCAGTTGGGGAGGCGCAGCAGGCTTCACAGTTTTTAATATCAATAAGGCAGTTGATATTGCAAAACGGGTATATAAAAGAAGGGAACTTGATTTTAATGCTGTTGAAGAGGATATCCTCAGGGAAATTTATAAACTTACCCAGTCGTTCAGATAGGCATACCTATTTTGAAAAAACACAAGGCAAACCGATAAGGGCTTGCCTTTTTTTCTGACATTTTTTCAGGTGTTTAATTGAAAAATGATTTGGCATAACTATTGAAAGAGTTTTATGAATTTAAAAAGCTTTTTAGGGCTAAAGTATATGAATCATTTGCAATTGCTGAGGTTTGGAGTAATTTTAGCTAATTTTTAAGCTGGATAGAATAAATGAATAAATTGGTCCCGAGTAAAAGTAGGTAATGAAAGGGAAAAATAACTGACAATTTGACAAAAGAACATTTTTATGGATCATATTTTTGACCTTGGAAATTTTGGTTTAACCGGTTTAATGGATGGTGAAACAGAGTTTTTTCCATTATTATCATCAGAGGAAGAAGAGCAGTTTACGGCTGAACGAATTCCAGAGGAACTTCCAATATTACCATTAAGAAATACTGTTTTGTTTCCGGGTGTAGTTATTCCAATAACGGTGAACCGGGATAAAAGTATCAAGCTTGTGCGCGAGGCTTATAAGCGCGATCGTATTGTTGGGGTTGTATCCCAGAAAAACGGTGATATAGAGGATCCGGGTGAGGAGGATTTGCATACAATAGGTACAGTAGCCTATCTGATAAAGATATTACAGATGCCGGATGGGAGCACAACCGT
Source organism: uncultured Bacteroidales bacterium (assembly GCA_964387795.1). Lineage (GTDB taxonomy): Bacteria > Bacteroidota > Bacteroidia > Bacteroidales > UBA7960 > CAYLYP01. The sequence continues at coordinate 56,036 of CAYLYP010000008.1, read as the reverse complement.
AATATTGCAGGGCAAGCGCAGGTTTAGGTTAAAGGAGATGGTTCAGGATGAGCCTTATTTCAGGGCATTGGTAGAGGCGTATGACGATCCGGGTGAAGTGCCCCAGGATGACAAATTCAAAGCACTCATAGCAACCATAAAAGACCTGGCGATACAGATAGTTAAGGATTCTCCAAACCTGCCAAGTGAAGCGGGATTTGCATTGAGGAATATAGAAAGCCCGGGTTTCCTTGTCAACTTCATATCGTCAAATCTGAACATTGCGGTATCAGAGAAACAAAGGATGCTTGAGATATCGAATCTTCAGGAACGGGCAAACATTGTGCTGGGCTTTTTGACCAAGGAGTTACAGATGCTTGAGCTAAAGAACCAGATCCAGTCGAAAGTAAAGATAGAAGTAGATAAGCAACAGCGCGACTATCTGTTAAACCAGCAGTTAAAAACCATACAGGAAGAACTTGGTGATAATCCGCACGAAGAACAGTTGAATGAGTTGCGTGAGAAAGCCAGGAAGAAGAAATGGAATGAAAAGGTAGCAGAAGTTTTTGAGAAGGAGATAGGGAAGCTTCAACGAATGAACCCAATGGCGATGGAGTATTCCATCCAGTTGAATTATATGGAGACATTGGTAGAGTTGCCCTGGGATGAGTTTACCGAAGATCGTTTTGATTTAAAACAGGCACAAAAGATACTGGATGATGATCATTTTGGCCTTGAAAAGATTAAGGAGCGTATCCTCGAATATCTTGCAGTCCTCAAGTTGAAGGGGGATATGAAAGCACCGATATTGTGTTTTGTAGGTCCTCCGGGAGTGGGCAAGACCTCTTTGGGCAAGAGTGTAGCGAAAGCCTTAGGCAGGAATTATATCCGAATGTCACTAGGGGGAGTAAGGGATGAAGCAGAAATAAGGGGGCACAGGAAAACATACGTAGGAGCAATGCCAGGCAGGATTATCCAAAGCCTAAAAAAGGCAAAATCATCGAATCCTGTATTTGTTCTTGATGAAATAGATAAAGTAAGTAATAATTCTTTTCATGGAGATCCTTCTTCAGCATTGCTGGAAGTTCTGGATCCTGAACAAAATATTGCTTTTTATGATAATTATCTGGAAGTAGATTATGACCTTTCCCATATCATGTTTATTGCCACAGCCAATACGCTGCAAACCGTACAACCTGCCTTGCTCGACAGGATGGAGGTGATAGACCTGACAGGATATATTGTTGAAGAAAAATTAGAGATTGCCAAAAGGCATCTCATCCCAAAACAATTGGCAGCCCATGGATTGAATAACAAAGACCTTTTATTTTCAAAGAAAGTGCTGGAGAAGATTATCCAGGATTATACAAGGGAATCAGGGGTCAGGTTATTAGAGAAGAACATTGCAAAAGTTATCCGAAGCAAAGCAAGGGATATTGTGATGGAGCAAAGTAATGGGAAAAACCTGAGTGTAGAGGAAGTAGTAAAAATACTTGGTGTTCCACATTACCAAAGGGATAAGGCAGGGGTGAAAGATTTGGTAGGGGTTGTAACAGGTCTTGCCTGGACAAGTGCCGGAGGAGAGGTTTTATTTGTTGAAGCGAGCACCAGTAAAGGAAAAGGGATGTTAACATTGACCGGGAACCTGGGAGATGTGATGAAGGAATCAGCCACATTGGCCTATGAATATCTGAAAGCACATGCAGGCGATCTGGGACTTGATGATGAGATATTTGACAAATGGAATGTACATATCCATGTTCCGGAAGGGGCAGTTCCCAAAGATGGGCCATCAGCAGGGGTAACGATGTTTACGGCACTAAGCTCAATATTTACCAAACGAAAAGTAAAACAGAACTTTGCCATGACAGGCGAAATAACGTTGAGAGGGAAGGTGTTGCCGGTAGGAGGGGTTAAAGAAAAAATCCTTGCAGCTAAAAGGGCCAACATTACTGATATCATATTATCGAAAGAAAACCGTAAAGACATAGAAGATATTACACCTGTTTATCTTGAAGGTTTAAAATTTCATTATGTGAATGAGATGATAGAAATAGTTGATCTGGTTTTGGTAAAGTAGTATTGTGATATGATATCTGAGTGCTTTCATGGAATTTGATTGCATGGCACACAAAGAAAAAGCCACCCTTGAAAAAGGTGGCTTTTTTTTATGAAGCAAAATAATATTATTTCTTTTTCGATTTCTTAAATTTCTTTTCTGCATTTACAAGGTGCTCAGCCCATTTTTCCTGATTTTCGGTTGGCTCACCTTTGTGTATTTCTGCTATCTGAATGTCCTCATCCTGCCCGATATAAGGATCAGGGGAGATGTGAGGGGTGACAGGTGCTTCAGTATCGTTTTCTTTAAGAGGTTTTTGAAGGTTTTTTATTTCAGTCAGGTCTTTAAGAAATCCGACAAAGCTATGATGGTTGTCAATGATTGCTTCGGTTAAAGTAAGGTATGCAGATGTAATCTCGCCCGATTTGGTTTTAATTTCAACTTCCCTGCCTTTGCCCATTACCTTTTTAATACCAGTATTAAGGTAGTTTTCCATATAGGTATCGTGATTTCCGGCATGGAAATCACTCATGAGCAAATTGATTTTTTTGCCTTTAACTTCATTTCTGTTGTATCCAAAAAGCTTTTCAGCAGCGTTATTGAATAATTCAATAATTCCATTTTCATTTGTAGAGATAACACATTCAGGGCATTCATCAAGAATAAGCTGAAGTTGTTTTTCTTTTTGGGTAATGGTTTTTAATGAAAGCTCGTTTTCTTTGGTGAGATTATCAATCAGATTGATTTGTTCCCTTTCTTTTTCAGCCATTGCTTCCTGAGTAGCAGAAAGCTCTTCCATGTTCTGGCGCATTTCTTCCTCCTGTGATCTCATCAGTTCGGTTTGCATCTGCGATTGTTCAAGCAGGATTTTGGTGCGGCTGTTTACCTTGACACCAGAAATTGTTGAAGCAATACTTTCCCCTATCTTCTCAACAAATTCAATTTGGTATGCTTCAAAAGGCTTGAAAGAAGCGAGTTCGATAACACCATAAATCTCATCATTGATTTTAAGTGGGACGATAAGCAGGGATGAAGGATTGTCATCACCCAGGCCTGAGGTGATACGGATATAGTTTTGCGGAATTTGTGTAAGGTAAATTGTTTCCTGTTCCAGGAAGCATGTTCCAACAAGCCCTTCGCCGGGGAGGATTTTTTTCTCAAGGAATTTCCTCCTGTCGAATGCATAGCAACCCGTAAGTTCGAGATATTGCTCATTGGCATTGCTATTTTCATTTAAAACAAATACCCCACCCTGATTAATCTTAAGATATTCGACAAGTTTACTGATAATGTTATATGATAAGGCTTCAATGTTTTCATGGTTTTGCCTTAGAATGTCAGCAAAGCGTGCAAGGCCATGTGTAGTCCAGTTTCTCTTATCGTCTTCTTCTTTTCTGATTTTCTCTTCTTCACTTGCTTTTTTAAGATCATCGCGCATCCTGATAAGGGAATTTCCAAGGACATCATCTTCGCTTAAAGGTGTAAAATGATGTTCAAAGTTGCTTCGCCCAATTTCTTCAGCAAAAACAGCTGTAAGTTTAAGTCCATCGATTAGTTCGTTGATAGATGTTGCCATTTGTCCTACTTCATCTTTTTGGTTTAAAAGGGATTTTTCGGGCAATACGCCTCGTGAAAGGTCTTTGATAAGTTTAACAAGGTGTTTGATTGGACGTGATATCGAACCAATAATAATATAGTTTACAAGAGAGAATATAGATGATGCAAAAATCAGTGCAAACAAAAGGATTTTAAGGGTATTGAGGACTGGCTTGGTAATAAGCTCTTTGTGGTCAATAGTGGCAGTGATATAAGCATCTAACGGTTGGTAATATTGGTAGTATAAATATTTCCTTTGATTGGTTGACTGATCTTTATAATCAATCCTGTTTAATTTATTTGAAATGCTGAGGTCTTTAAAATAGGAAAGATTGCTAATATTTTGTTTTTCCCTGGATGGGTCAATAATAACGTCACCGTTTTTACTTATTAATGAAAGATAACCGGTATTATAAATTTTTTTATCCAGGATGACTTTCTTAATTGCATCAAGGTTATTTGAGCCATTAATGTCAAGTAAAGTGGATGCATGGGCAATTTCGTTTGATAAAAGGGTTTCAGCATCACGATACTGTGTATTTTCTCTGTTTAACATAGCTAATACTGAAATCAGGGCTAAACAAACCACTAATGTTGTATTAAGAGAAAGAATTACCCTTTTCGTCAGGTTCATGTTATTGAACCAGGATTTAATTTTTTTCATATTACACCTTTTGTTAATTAAAAAAATAAAGGAACAAACCTAGATTTATATATTGCACTGAATATTAAAACATTATAGATAAACAATAAAATATTGATTGTTTATCTGTCATGTAAAAATTCAATCTTCTAATCCGATTCAAAATAAACTTAAAAAAATGAATTCTACAACAAAAAAGAATTCTAAAGTTAAAAAAAATCAAATAACTACTTAGTGTTTGCCGAAAAAGTATAAAGGTATCCTTAGGAAATTGGCAAATGAGCAGATGTGACAATAAGGGAAAACAAATTCAAAATCTTTGGTAATCCAGCATTACAATCATCTTGCCATTTCTGTTGTAATGTAATTGGCTCATTCGCATAAATGCTCATTTGTTACCTGAAAAGTATGATTAAATAAGAAAAAGAAATATGGCAATAAGGTTTCAATAAACGATTAATTTTCTTATCTTTGCAATCCCTTTTTTGGGGCTATAATTCATTAAGTATTAACCCGGATAGGTAAAAAACCATTGAAATAAAGGTGGGGATTTATATATCCACAGAAAGAACAAAGTAAATGTCAGAAGAACAAAACATCAACCCAGAAGCTGAAAATCAGCCGGTTGAAAATCAGCAAGCAGCTCCTGCAGCATTTAACCTTGATGCAGAACCTGTAAAGAAAAATAAAGAATTTGATTGGGATTCGCTTGGTAAAAAACAGGAGACCTATTCTGCTGCTGAGCGTCAGCGTATGGAAAGTATGTATGACGACACCCTGAAATCAATTGGTGATCATGAAGTTATTGATGGTCAGGTTGTAGCAATGAATAGCCGTGAGGTTGTTGTTAACATTGGTTACAAATCAGATGGTGTTATCCCGGTATCAGAAATACGTTACAATCCCAATTTAAAAGTAGGTGACCGTATCGAAGTATATGTAGAAAGCCAGGAAGACCTTAACGGTCAGTTATTGCTTTCGCATAAGAAGGCCCGTACACTTCGTTCATGGGAACGTATTAACCTTGCACTCGAAGGTGATGAAATCATTCAGGGTTATGTGAAGTGCCGCACCAAAGGTGGTTTAATCGTTGATGTATTTGGTATTGAAGCATTCCTTCCAGGTTCTCAAATTGATGTTAAACCTATCCGTGATTATGACATCTATGTAGGTAAGACCATGGAATTCAAGGTTGTTAAAATCAATCAGGAATATAAAAACGTGGTTGTTTCACATAAAGCCCTTATCGAAGCTGAACTTGAAATACAGAAAGCTGAAATTATTTCTAAACTTGAAAAAGGCCAGATCCTTGAAGGAACTGTTAAGAATATTACTTCTTATGGTGTATTTATTGATCTTGGTGGTGTTGATGGACTTATCCATATTACTGACCTATCATGGGGCAGGATTAACCATCCGGAAGAGATTGTCCAGTTGGATCAGAAAATTCAGGTTGTTATTCTTGACTTTGATGAGAACAAAAAACGTATCGCACTTGGTCTTAAACAACTCACTTCTCATCCTTGGGATTCACTTGATGAAAAACTTAACGTTGGGGATAAAGTTAAAGGCCGCGTAGTTGTAATAGCTGATTATGGTGCATTTATTGAAATTGCTCCTGGTGTTGAAGGATTGATCCACGTTTCTGAAATGTCATGGTCACAACACTTACGCACAGCACAGGATTTCCTTAAAGTAGGTGATGAAGTAGAAGGAGTAATCCTAACCCTTGACCGTCAGGAAAGGAAGATGTCATTAGGTATCAAACAGCTTATTCCTGATCCATGGGCAAATATTCATGAGAAATATCCTATGAATTCACGTCATACTGCTACTGTTCGTAACTTTACAAACTTTGGTATTTTTGTGGAACTTGAAGAAGGTGTTGATGGTTTAATTCATATCAGCGACCTTTCATGGAGCAAAAAAATCAAACATCCGGCAGAATTTACAAAGATTGGAGAGAACATCGAAGTTGTTGTTCTTGATGTAGATGCAGAAAACCGTCGCTTAAGCTTAGGCCATAAGCAACTGGAAGAAAACCCATGGGATGTATTTGAAGGCGTATTCACCCTTGATTCAGTTCATCAGGGAACAATAGTTGGTTCTTCAGATAAAGGTGTAATCGTAGCCCTTCCTTATGGTGTTGAAGGTTTTGCCCCTTCACGTCATGTAACAAAAGAAGATGGTTCACAGGCACAGATAGATGAGGTATTGGATTTCAAAGTAATTGAATTCAATAAAGAAAGCCGTAAGATTGTTGTTTCGCACTCAAAAGTTTTCCAGGATGTGGTAAATGCTGAGAAAGCTGCTGAGAAAGCTGAACGTAAAGAAGGCGAGAAAGCAGCACCTAAGAAAGCAGCACCTAAGAAAGCCAAAGAAATCAATGTTGAGAAATCAACCCTTGGCGATCTTGATGTATTGGCAAACCTAAAAGAAGACATGGAGAAATCAGAAAGGGCATCTAAGCCAAAAGCAAAAGCAGCCCCATCAGATGAACCTGCTTCAGAAGAATAACATTCTGCATAAAGCAAATAATAAAAAAGCCTGACTTATTGTCAGGCTTTTTTTATGGGGTATTAATGGCAGTATAATTTATGTCTTTTGGCAGCTTCTTTATGTCCCATGGCCGCAGCTACTTTTAAGTCATCACATGCAGACTGGTGATTGTTTGTCTGGTCATAGACTATGGCCCTCATATAATAAGCTTCAGCAGTAGGCTCAAGTTTTATGGCTGTGTTAAGGTCATCAAGCGCAAGGGGAAACTTATTCTCTTTGATATAAAGCATGGCACGTGTTTGATAAGCCATTGCATTTTTAGGGTTATTGTTGATTACCATTCTTAATTCGCTGATGGCCTGATTGTTTTTGTTTAAATTAATGAGTGCTTCTGCTTTAAGGATAAATGCAGTTTCATTTTTTCTGTTATTGGTAGTTACCCTAGTAAAATCTTTAACTGCCAGATCATATTGTTGTGATTTAAGGTAACATACCGCCCTGTTGAAATACATATCTTCATTTCGCTGTCTGAATTCATTGATAAGCCTTGTGTAATCAATGATTGCTTCTTTGTATTTCTCAGCCTGGTTTAAACAAAAGGCACGCCTGCTGATAATATCCATATTTACAATTCCCATTTCGATGGCACGGGAATAATCACTGGCAGCCTCACTATAATTTTGGTTGTTTTGAAGCAAACGGCCTCTTTCCCAATATGCCTGAGAATTTTCCTTGTCAAGCGATAGGGAAGTGTTCAGGTCATTTAAGGCATCTTCTGCTTGGTTTAATTCAATAAAAAGCTTTGCCCTTACAAAATAAATCATTGCATTTTCTTCGTCAAGGTTCAATAAGGTTGAATAATCCTTCATTGCATTCTCATACTGGCTTTCTTTCATATATAGTTCAGCCCTGGTGAAGTAGGCATCTTTACCATCAGGGAATAATGTTATTGTTTGGTTTAAATCTTTAAGTGCCTCTTTGTTGTTGTTTAATGCAATATAGGCAATAGCCCTGTTATAATAAGCTTCATAATAGTTTTTGTTATGTTCAAGGGCTGAAGAATAATCAATGATTGCTTCTTTGATTTTTTTCTGCGACATATAGCATTTTCCCCGTTCAAGGAAAGCCTCATAAAAGTAGGGAAGGATTTCAATAGCGCGTGTGAAATCTGAAATGGCACCTGCACAGTTGTTTTGTCCTGCTTTCCTTATGCCTGAATTATAAAAATCATTTGCTGTTTGTGAATAGGTGTTAAGAGTGAAAAGAAACAACCCAATTGTTAAAACAATACTTTTTAAAATCAGCCCTTTGGTTTTCATTGCAGGAGTATTTTTGTTTTACTTAATGTTTTTAAACTGCCGGAAAGCACAACTTCAATCTTAAACCATCTTTCTATTCATGGAAAGGGATTATAGGATAAAGACCTACCCTAAATTAAGCAATTTGAAAAATATAATCAATGATTCTTTTACTTTTTCCTGCTATTTGTAAACAATGGAAAATACTTATAAAATGAAAAATGAAAGAAATGAATTTTATTTGCTTGTTTTAGCCATTGAAATCATCAATAAATGAAAAAACCTCAATAAAAAAATACTAACTGACGGGAGCAGTACTGCAAATAAAAACCTCATCCAGCCTTTATCATATCGCCCTGAAAGGATTAAAAACCATATTGCACCCAGGAAAAGAATTTCAGCAACAATAGCAGTATTAAATGATTTGGGTGATTTGGTAATTTTATCTGGCTTATCACCATAGGACAATGCACTTACAAGGAAGAAGACCTTATAGTTTGAGTATATCAGGCAGGCCGGGATTAGGAACCCAATGAGCAATCCCAGTGGCAATAAATCTGGTTTACGGATTGAGAATAGTATGCCTGTGATTATTTGTCCTATTAATGCCTTCCTGAACTTTGAACGGTCAGCAACCATTGAATTAACAAATACTCTTAGAAAACCATTTGTATAATTATAGAAATCAATGTTTCGCTTATTCATGGCTTCTTGATTATTGGTGGTTAAAATATTTGTTGTTTAACCAAAAAACAAATGATTGTTATTGTTGATTAACTTATTTTCAGTTTGTTTTATCAGATTGATTTTATCTTCCAACGTAATCATATTGAACTTTAGTATGTTCTCCCAAAAGTTTTATTTTAACTGCAACGGGATTGTGTGATGAATGTTTAAAATCAAGGTGGATTGTAAAATTATCCAATTTTTCAATATTGGGTGAAACAACAAAGAAATCCGTGATAAAAGTCACCGATTTATCAGGAGCGTATGGTTTATCAAGCATTCTCATAGTAGGTGCATAAATATCGGCAATCCATTGCCATCCTGGTAGAAAATCATTGGGTATTGCTGGTATTTGGGTTGAATCGGTGTTGTTAAAATTAAAGTCAGTTGTAATGGCAGGAGGCCTTTGGCCCCAATCTCCGCCTGCTATCACATAGTTTCCTTTTTTATATTCATTGATAAGAAAATCCCTGATAAATTTCATTTGCCTATCAGGATAAAATCCAACATTTGTTTCATCAATTTTAAGGTTAATAATAATCAACTCTTTGTTGTTGTTTAACTGTTGTCTGTTAACAAGCAAAGCTCTTGAAGGCATGAGCAGCGAATGTGGCCATTTGTAAAGATTGGGCAGCGCCATCCGATATGATTGACTGGGTTTTATCCTGCTAAGGTTCAGTATGCCCGAAGATATCCTTCCTAATGGGTTATAAACAGGGAAAGGATAAAAAGCAACAACATGATCTTTGCAATAATCCGAATGATAGTCCGGCAGGCTTTTACAAATAAGTTGGTGTTCATTGACGAAATATGACCTTCTGGAATTGGAATCAACTTCCTGGAGCATGATAACATCAAAACCGGATTTATCTGCCAGAAAGGCTGAAATGCCTTCAAGGTTCAATAGGGCATCAGCTTTTGATGACTTTATCCTTTTCCCGTTTTCAAACAGAAAATCCATTTCATTATTAAAGCCCCCGTAACAAATATTCCAGCTTAACAGCTTTAAGGTACTTGTATCGGTAAGGATAGTTTTTTTTTGTTGGGTAAACAGTATTTGTTTTTCAGAAGCTTGAAAACTGTTAATGGTTAAATAAGCAATAAATCCAATGGTGGCAAACAGAACGAAAAGTACTGTTATAAATATTATGGTTAGCGCTTTTCTTAGCATAGCTGTATCATTTTTAATCCTCTGAATTTAAAGTAATAATACAAATATAGGGATGTTAATGAAAAAATCATTTTAAATGTTAAAAAATAACAATAGAATTAACAATGTTTGTTAGCTTTGTCTAAACAATTTGGTATTGTGTTTTACTGTTAAAAAATGCTGACAATAATCACCAAAATCACAATCAAATGAAAAAGGGAAGCTTTTTATTCTGTACCTTGTTAACAATCATCCTAATTGGCAGTCAGCCATTAAAATCGCAAGACCTGGATAGTCTTAAAACAGATCAGGAAAAAACAAAAGCAAAAAAAGGCTGGACTTTTGGTGCTTTGCCCGCAATAGCTTATAATTCTGATGAAGGCTTTCGTTATGGGGCCTTAACAAATATATACTATTATGGTGATGGTTCCACTTATCCTGATTATTTACATTCTATTTATTTAGAGTGGTCGAGGACAACCAAGGGGGGTGGATTGAATAATTTTTACTATGATTCGGAATACCTTATCCCAGGGATAAGGTCAACGGTAGATGTGATGTACCTGACTGAGAAAGCCCTCGATTTTTATGGGTTTAATGGTCGGGAAGCTAACTATAATATGGATTTTGAGGACAATGAAAGCCCTGATTATATATCTGGTGCTTATTACAGGCTTGGACGTAAGCTAATGAGGGTCACTGCTGACTTTCAGGGAAAACTTTTCCATCCAAAGCTTAAATGGGTTGCCGGATTAGGTTATTTTGGCCTTGATATGCGCGAGGTGGATCTTGATGTACTTAATAAAGGCAGGGATGAAGACGAGCTTCTTCCTGATGTGCCTGGTTTATACGAAGAGTATGTGAGCAAGGGGATTATTCCTTCTGACATAAAAAACGGTGGAAAAACCAGCTTTATTAAGGCAGGATTGGTATGGGATACCCGTGATAATAAGCCCAACCCAATGCATGGGCAATGGACAGAGTGTTTTGCTATTGTTGCTCCAGGTTTTACCAATGGGGACTATGGATACTCTCAATTGGTGATGATACACAGGCATTATTTTTCGCTGGTTCCTAATGTCCTTTCTTTGGCCAACAGGATTGGTTTTCAGGGACGCTTAAGCGGTTCAATCCCTTACTATATGCTCCCGTTTACATATAATACCCTAAAGACTTATGATGGCTTTGGAGGCTCTAAAACTGTAAGGGGTGTTATCCGTAACAGGATCCAGGGTGATGGGGTTGCTTTTGGTAATATAGAACTTAGGTATAAAGTATTAAGGACACGTATTTTTAATCAAAACTTCTATATTGCCTTAAGTGGATTTCTGGATGGTGCTTCTGTTGTTCAGAAACACCCTATTGATTATGCAACAGCTGGCATTGCCCAACAAAAAGACAAACTTCACCTCTCTGCCGGCGGTGGTTTACACCTTGTGTTGAACGATAACTTTATTGTTGCAATTGATTACGGGCGCCCGTTAAAAAAAGAAGATGGAACCAGTGGCCTATATATTGGCCTGAATTTTCTTTATTAATCACGGAATTATTTATTATGCCTGGTATTGAAATTCAATACCAGGCTTTTTTTTATTGTTTAAACGAAACTTGAATTTCATCCTGCTCTTGGCTGCAAAATAAGGATATTTCAAATAATACAATTTCGTTTTTTCGGAGATTGCTATCGTTATAAAAAATATTTGTTTTGAATCGGAAATCTTTTTAAATGATTCAGTATTAGTGCTGTAGCCAGAAAGCCAATAGTTACATCCGACCATTGTCCCCAAATCTTAATTTTCTTTACGGTCAGATTATTGGAATACGTCATGCTATAAACTGAGAGTATAGTTTAAGCGCAGCCTTCAGCACCAATTGCCGCTGAAAGCTGCGCTCTCATCTTGGTTCTTTTTATTTGTTTTATCTCTCCACACTTTTAAAAAACCGGATGGATGAAACAGTTAATATAATGAAACCTAAGCCAATACCTAAGTTCATGGAAACAAATGTCACTAAATCTATTTGGAATAAATAGCCAATAGCACCAAGTAAACATGAAATTCCAGTGATTAGCAATCCAAGCCTCAATCCTTTATATCCTGTTTTATGATGGAACCCCAAATAGAGGAACGAAGTGGATAGGCCTAAAAACAAAGTCCAGCCCAGCATATTTACTGAGGATATAAATGAAGTTGGGTTTGATTGGATAAAATGCCCTAAGCCGGAGAAATTCTTTGCATTAACTGCAAATCTTACTGAACTTATCTGGACAAAATAATGAGCCGATGAAAGTATAACAAACATGATAGAAAATGCATTTGCAATCTTAGCAAGTATTTTTCTTTCAGTTGAAGTGAATTCATAAAGGACCATTGACAAAGTCATGTATGCAAGACTGAATACTATCATGAATGATTTTGCCAAATATTGAAAAAACTGATCATTGTTATTTATGTAGTCAATGTAAGCTTCAATATTTGTCCATGCGAAAAGAGGTGACTGGATTGCAATTCCAACAAATGAAACAATCCAGACTACAAAAGCGGACAGACAGATGATGGCTGACCATAGGCCAGTATTTAAAACAATTTTGTTCATGTTTAAAAGTTTTAATTTTAATAAAAAGGATATTTAAATTCGATTACTGTATTGGTATTAATACATCGTATGGATCACTAATGTATGTGATATTAAAATGAAACTGCCTGATTAATTTGAATAAATATCTTTCTGTCTTATTGTTTTGAATGGACAATAATTGGATGCTTTTAATATTTGTAATTCTTTCAATAATGGCATAATAAAACTTGTCCTGGAAGTAAGAAGAAAGCTTTTGTGTGGTATGTTTTATAATTTTTACAAAAAAACAGATTCTTCCCTTTGAACCTGTTTCTCTTGTATGTATTACAATCTCGGTTTTTGTTATCCGGTCATTCCAAACAAATAAATCAAAAAGCTTACCAATTGGCAAGCTAATTGACAATAATGAAAATAGGATTATTTTATACACTAAATTCATTAATACTCATTTGTTTAATTGTGTGAAAGAGTCTTTTTGTGTTTTATTAAAGAAACATCAAAATCCTCATGCTTAAATCATTACAAATATAGTCATTCCCTGATAATTCAACTTATATCAGGATGAAAAATTGTTTATTTAAACAATCAAAGCTTTATTGAAACTTCAAGATGACCACCAAGACCTAATTCAACAATTTTTTGGAGTGTAGATATACGAACCTCTTTTATGTTGTTCTCAATTTTTGAAATATATCCTTTATTGGTTCCACATTTTTCTGCTAGTTCTTCCTGGGTCAAACCTTTCTCAAGTCTGGCTTGTTGGATTAAAAAACCAAGCTTAAAAGCTTCATAGCCTTTTTCGAATTTGACACGCTGGGGTGTTCCCTTTTCACCATATTGTTCGTCAACAAACTGGTCAAGTGTTTTAGTGTTATTTTTCCTGCTCATATTCTTTCTTAATTTTTAATGCCTTTTCAATTTCTGGTTTTGGAGTGTTCTGAGTTTTTTTCTGAAAGCCATTTGCTAAAACAACAAGTTTGCCTTCATCAAAAAAACAAAATATACGAAAGATTTCTCTGGCCTGTTGAACCCTGATTTCATATAGTCCATCGGTTCCTTCAATATGTTTTAAATATTCGGTTGGAATTTGCTGCTGAGTTTCAATAATTCTAAAAGTCCATAATATCTTGTCTTTTACTTTCTGCTTCTGCTTTTTAAAGAAGTCAGAAAAGTATTCCTTATACAAAATTACAGTTCTTAGTTTTAATTCACTCATACAGTACAAAGATAAGAATAGTTGTCCGAAGAGGCAACAGTTATTTGTTTTTTTATTCTTGTTAGTATAAATTACAAAAATCGGTAATCCTTTATCATAACTTGTAACTCATAACTCATAACTTCTAACTCGCAAATCGTCAATTGGTTATTATCATTTCCACTACTTGTCCACTATTCACTTGGACGATACTGAACCTGATAAGACCTTGGTATATCCTTGGTAATACCGTGACCTATCCATGATATTGATTTTCAGTTTGTTATCTGATTTTCTTAACATTTAATAAGTTAAAATTAACATAAGTTAACAATAGGCAAGATGTAAATTGCTGAATATCTTTCACATATAAGATTTGTTATTTGTTAATAAATGTAAAACGGTTTGAGCTTGTCACAACGAAAAATCATTATCTGCAAAGATGTCCCAGTCCCTTCCCAGGATTATAAATAAAGGGACTTTTTTATCCACAAATTACTCAAATTTAAAGAATTACACAAATTATAAAATTGTAAATCTGTATTCGTCATTCGTAAATCGTCATTCGTAAATCGTCATTTGTAAATTTTTGAGCATTAAATCGTAATTTGCAAATTGTAAATCGTAAGTCGTTTCATCCGACTTTAAACAACAAATTATTTTAGGGTGAAATCAATTATAAAAGAAAGCAGGGAAATTGTAAATTTGTGTTTTGAAAGTATTTAAAATGTGCAGGAATCTCCCTGATGCAATATTAAAAGCCTACGATTATTGTATTACATAGATTACCAGCAATTAACCATAAGGGGGCAAAATCAAAAACGGATGATACAGGTAGAAAATATACACAAGAGCTACAGGCAGTTAAAAGTGCTTAAGGGAATTAATTTGTCGATTAGCAAAGGCGAAGTGATAAGCATTGTTGGGGCCTCGGGTGCAGGGAAAAGCACTTTGTTACATATCCTGGGCACTTTAGACAGGCCGGATAGTGGGATGCTCCGCATTAACGGGACTAAGCTTGAAGATATGAATGACAAACAATTATCGGTTTTTCGAAACCAACATATTGGATTTGTGTTTCAATTTCATCACCTCCTGCCCGAATTTACAGCCCTTGAAAATGTATGTATCCCTGCTTTTATTGGTGGGAAAACGCCTAAGGAAGCCCAGCACCGTGCTTCTGACTTATTGAAAATGCTTGGGTTGGAGGAGAGGATGACACATAAGCCATCTGAGCTCTCGGGAGGCGAACAACAAAGAGTTGCTGTTGCCAGGGCATTGATAAATAATCCGGCAGTTATATTGGCTGATGAACCTTCAGGAAACCTGGATTCACAATCAGCAAAAGAACTACATTCGTTATTCTTTGCGTTGAGGGAACAGCTTAACCAAACATTTGTTATTGTTACCCATAACAATGAGCTTGCTTCAATGGCTGACCGCTCGCTTGTTATTAAGGACGGTGTTATCCTTGAATAGAATTAATCATTTATCATAGCCAGGAACTCTGTTTCTCCAATGATTGGGACACCCAGGCTGAGTGCTTTGTTCCTTTTTTCAGGGCCCAAATTTTCCCCTGCTACAAGATAATTTGTTTTTGCAGATATGGATGAGCTGTTTTTGCCGCCATATTGCTCAATGGTTTTCTTTAAATCATCCCTTGATATACTGTTAAATACGCCTGAAATGACAAAGGTCATTCCTTTTAACTTGTCTGAAAGGGGACTATCAGCTTGCATAGTTTCCAACTGAAGCCCTGCCTTCTTTAATGCGACAATTTGTTCAAGGTTTATTGCTTTTGAGAAATAATCAAGGATACTGTCTGCAATTTTTTCACCAATCTCATCAACGGCAAGAAGGGCTTCCCTGTTGGCAGTCATCAGGTTTTCAATGTTTTTAAGGCTTAAGGCTAATTTTTTGGCAACAGTTTCGCCCACATATCTAATCCCAATAGCAAATAATACTTTTTCAAAGGGGACTGATTTTGAGGCTTCGATTCCATTAAGGATATTGGTTACTGTTTTTTCCCTGAAGCTGATTTTTTTTATGCGACCATCTTCCTGTTCGATGTTTTTTTCAAGGCCTAATAATTGGTCGTACGATAATTGATATAAATCTGAAGGAGAACGGACGAGTTTATTGTCGAACAGAACTTCCAGTTTTCCTTCGCCAAGGCTATCAATATTCATCGCTTTACGGCTAACGAAATGCTCAAGTTTTCCCAGAATTTGTGGTGGGCAATATTCCTCATTGGGGCAATAATGGATGGCTTCACCTTCAGCCCGGATCAAAGCTGTTTGGCACTCCGGACATTTGTCAATATAAGGGATTCTTTTGGCTTCTTTGCTTCTTTCTTCATAAACCACACCTACTATCTTTGGGATGATTTCCCCGCCTTTTTCAACCTGAACGAGGTCGTTTTCATGCAAATCTAAATCAGCTACCCTGTCAGCATTATGCAATGAAGCTCTTTTAACAGTAGTCCCGGCCAATAAAACAGGTTCAAGATTGGCAACAGGGGTAATGGCTCCGGTACGCCCAACCTGGAATGTGATGCTTTTTAAGCGGGTGACAACCTGTTCGGCTTTAAATTTGTAGGATATGGCCCATCGGGGCGATTTGGCTGTATAGCCAAGTTCATCCTGTAAGGAATAGTTGTTTACTTTAACCACTACGCCATCAATATCAAATGGCAGATTATACCTTTCATCGGCCCAATAAGAGATATATTCAAAGACCTCATCTATTGAACTGCAGGTTTTATAATGCTCAGATACCTTAAACCCCCATTGTTTAAGCATTTCCAAACTCTCTGAGTGGTCTTTATAAGGCAGGGAAGGGCCAAGCAGGCTATATAAATAGCAATCAAGGTTTCTTTTAGCAACCTCGGCAGGGTTTTGCATTTTTAAGCTTCCGGCAGCAGCATTTCTGGGATTGGCAAAGGGGTTTTCGCCCTGTTGTATCTTCTGTTCATTTATCTGTGCAAAACTCTTATGTGGCATTACAATTTCACCTCTTACTTCAAAATTTTCAGGGACATTATCTTTTGAAATTGACATTGGCAAGCTCATAATCGTTTTGACATTGGCAGTGACGTCATCACCCCGGATGCCATCACCCCGGGTTACAGCCTGGACAAAATTGCCTTTTTCATATCTGATACCAATAGCAATGCCATCAAATTTCAATTCACATGTATATATGGGTTTTGTCCTGATGCTTTTTTCAATCCTGTTGTTGAACTCATTCAACTCTTCTTTTGAATAGGTATTTCCTAATGACAACATCGGATATTGGTGAACAACAGTGGGGAATTCTTTAATAGGTTCACCACCAACACGCTGGCTGGGGGAGAGCTTAGACAGGTATTCAGGATATTGGGTTTCAAGAGCAATTAATTCCTTCAGGAGCATATCATATTCAAAGTCAGTAATAAGGGGTTGGGCCAGGACATAATAGTTGTAGTTATGCTGGTTGATAATCTTTGTCAGTTCTGCAATCCTGATTTTTGCTGTTGCACTATCCATTGCTGATAAGATATTAATTGTTTTGTGAAATCAATAAAAAAAAGGCCGGGATCCCGGCCTTTTGAAAAGAGTTTGATGAGATTAAAGACCTCCAAGGATAATTTTAAGGTCCCTAACATTGATACACAGCGTAGGTATTTTGGCTGTATTATAGATAATGTGTTCATCAGAAGAACCAAATAAGCTCCATGTGATTTTTTCAGGGTCGGTAGAAAGCATTATTAGTTCAGAATTTAATTCTTTGGCATAAGAAATTGTTTGTTTAACAAAACTGCCATTTTTAGGATTGCTTGTTTTTTCAGTGAAGCTGATATTGTTTTTTTCAAGAATTTTCTTGATTTGGTTGAAATCAGCCCTTATTTTATTGTGGTTATACTCATCATTTTGATTGAGGATAAAGAAATGGATTGTTGCACCAAATTGTTGTGCAAGAGTAACAGCCCATTTAATTTTTTGCTTAGAACCCATTTCAAGGTCTAATGGGAAGATAATATTTTTGAATGAAGAATTATCAAAAGGTTTTTGAACAACAAATACCGGGACAGGAGAGCTTTTGATAACTTTAAGGATAAAGGAGCCCAGGAAGAACTGAATTCCTTTTTTTCCATGGGTGCCTATGAATAAATATTCAGCACCTAATTCTTCAGCCAATTCGGCTATGGTAGTAAAAATACTTCCTTCACGGGCAACATGGGATGCTTCAATTCCATATTGACTCTTTATTCGGGTAGTAATTTTCTCAAGTTTATCATTAATAAGGTCAAGTGATTGATTTTCCTTTTTGAGGGATTCTTTAGTTTCTTTATTAATGACATGAAAAACGACCACCCTGAAATTTAACAGTTTGGCCACATTTGCGGCATTTTCAACGGCATAATCTCCAATACTTGTGAAATCAGAGGCTACAAGGATAACATTTTTTGTTTGGTTTTCCATGTTGATAAAGGTGTTTATTTGTAGTTTAGTGGTCTTTGGTGTATTTGGCAGGGTCGAAATTACAAAAATATTTTTTGTTTGCAATGCATAAATGCATATTTATCAAACAAATTAGAATTTTTCCCCTATTGTTGTTTCTAAAAGAGATAGCAATTCCTTTATTTGAGAAAGGTTGTGTTTCTTTTTTTCCTCTCTTAACTTTCTTGCTGTCAATGTAAAGAAGTCATGTTTCTGGACAAAGAGGAGTTGTTTCATATACCAGTCTTTAAAAGTAATTTTCTTGGTGCTGTTTTCACTCCATTCCCTATGTAAACGCAATGCAGTAATGAAAAAATCATCTCTTCCTATGTAATCAAGATCAGCATCGCAAAGAATTTCTGCAAGGTGATTTTGAGGGGCTTGTGGAACTTTAGTTGCTAAAATCATCTGCTCAATTTGATAGATGTGTTCGGGGCTATATCCAAACTGGGGTAATGATTCGCGGGCAATGTCGCAGGCGATTTCTTCATTATTATCGTATTGAATAAGAAATCCAGTATCATGGTAAACTGCAGCAGTTTTTAAAAGAACAAGATCCTCCCCATTCACATTTTCCAGTTCTGCTATCCGCTCTGTTGATTCACAAACGTCAAGGGTATGCTGGAAATTGTGGTAGTATAATGAAGTCTTAAGTTCTTCTTTTAACCTTTTGAAAACAAAATCTTTTGCTGCAGGATAGTTCATAGTTTTAAATAAAATTCTTTTTCTTTAAAGAAAAAATTCCAGCAATTTTTATTGAATTTTAGCAGTGTTAAAGGTAAGTATTTTCTCAATAAGTAAAGAATTTCTCATTCATTTTGTTCCAAAAAAGCTCATTGGGTTTTTTGCCCAAATTGTCGGCAGAAAATTCTTTATGGATCCTTTTGACAAAATACATATTAAACGCATCATGATGTTTGGCAGGTAGTATTCCCCTGTGTTCACATTCAAAGAAATCCTTCACAATTTCAAAGGTTTCTCCGCTAATGTTTATCTTACCAGCTACTCCGGATGATTCCATACGGCTTGCAGTATTGACAGATTCGCCCCAAACATCATAAGTGAATTTGTCTTTTCCAATGACTCCTGCAACAAGTTCTCCGGTATGGATCCCAATCCTTAGGTCGCAGAGCCATTGATTTTTCTCTGCCTGACGAATGAAATCCAGGATTTCAATTGCAGCTAATATAGCGTCTATCGGATTGGTTTTATTAGGAGTGGGTATTCCCCCTGCACACATATATGCATCTCCGATAGTTTTTATTTTTTCAAGCTTATGACGGGCACATACTTCATCAAAGAACCTGAAACTCTTATCCAGTTCACTTAAAAGCTGTAGAGGGTTTATATATTGAGAGATTTTTGAAAAGTCTTTAAAGTCCATGAACATAATTGTAACATGGTCATAATACTGTGCCCTAACCGAGCCACTTTGTTTTAATTCTTTCGCAATAGCAGCAGGTAAGATGTTTTTCAACAGCTTATCTGACTTTTCTTTTTCTATTTCAAGCATTTTTTGCTGGGCTTCCAATTCTTTGGTACGCTCCTGGACAATTTTTTCAAGGCTTGCCTTAGCTTTTTCCAATCTTTTGTTGCTTAATTTTACAATTAAAAAAATTGCAAGACTTCCTAAAATCACAAACCCGATAAATGCATAAATAGTTTTATACCAGGGAGGCAGTACTTTAAAGCTATAGGATGCCTGCTCGCTTTCAAAACCAAAAACATCCATTGATTTGACCCTAAATGTGTAATTGCCAGGCGATAACCTTGAATAATTTTTTATATTATCAAAACTCCATGATGACCAGTTTTTATCATAGCCTTCAAGAAAGCATTTAAACTGATTTGATTCAGGTGCAAAATAGCTTGTCAATGCAAATTCAAAGCTTATCGACTGGTGATTATAGGCCAGGTTAAGCTCCTTTTCTGATTTCGACTTATCTGATTTAATGTCATTTGTTAAATTTTTTGTTGATGCATTGTAGATAATCACTTTGCCATCAACAGATATGTTTCTGATAAGGATATTGTTTTCTTTTGGCCTTATCGTATTAAAACCTTTCTCTATCAAAAACAAAGCTTCATCACATGCAATCCATATTGATTGGTCTGTTGGCTCATGTTTTATTGAGTTGATGCCCAAGCTGGCAATCTCATCAAAAGGCTTGTGGGTGATTTTAAATATTTGTTTGTCCTGGTATTCAATAAGAAGGAGTATTTTTTTTCTACTTTTTTTATGGATAAAATAACTCCATATTTGTTTTTCAGCTGAGTAAATATTCTTTACAAGATATTCACTTCGGATAATTGTTCCAAGTAAAGGGTATATTTCGGTAAACCGTTCTTCAGGCTCTTTGTCGTTTAATTGAAAAATGCCATTGGAAGACACCAAAATAAATTGGCCAGAGATTGTTAATGGAAGGTATTGAAGGGATTCATTCAAGCCTTCCTTTTGACCAAAAATCTTTAATGTAGGTTTGTCATTATGGAATGTGAGCCTATAAACCCCACCTGTTCTTGGAAAAAGCCAATAAACCCCATCCGGGTATTCAGTTATTTTAGTTATTTCTTTATTGGGCAGCTCATCGATGCGATGTTCGATACTAATCCTATCATTGAGGTGGTCATAATTCAGGACATAAGCCCCATTACTGGTGCCGATAATTAGTTTTTGATAATCGGCCCTTGATTGATGGACGTCCAGAATTGAGCCCCTGATAAGTACACGTGAATTAATGCCCTTACAGGAAAAAATACCGGCAGAGGTGCCAGCCAATAATGAAATGGGCTGCCCTTTGCTTGAAAAAAAGGGGGTTAAGCTCCATATTCTGGCATGAATATCCGGGAGCTTTTTAAAATAACTCCCATACCGGCCTAGCGTATTTAAGTCTTCTTCACTATATTTATCAAGCCTATAAATCCCTTGCCATGTACCTATATATAGTTGGTCTTTGAACCTTTTCACAGAAAGGATGCTACCATCAAATCCTTTATCCTGTGGCCAGTATGAAAGGGGTACATTAAGATTAACCGAGCTAATGCCATTATCGAGGGCAAGCCATAATATCTGGTTGTTGTCCTCATAAACAGCATTTACAGTTTCATTTTGTAAGCCAGTTGTTTTATCAATAATTCGAATGAGGTTTCCTTCAGGTGACATTAATAAAATGCCTCCGCTTATTGTGCCAAATACATAATTACCATTTTTTAATTGTCTTCCGCATGAGTATTCATGTTTTATTAAATAATCATTAATTGATTTATTGCCGATAGGACGCAGGTCAAAACTATCCTTTGAATTGAAGTTTATCAGGTCATTGGCCTCAAGCAGGCCTTCTTTTCTTGAATATATCAGTATTTTATCCTTCTTATAGGGTAAGATATCTGTAATCTGAAGGTTTCCCCAATCATCAGTTTTCCTGATTTTTTTTATTTTATCATTGTCTAATGTGTATAAACCATTATTTTCATTATAATTAGGTATATATATATTGTTTCTCACCTTTAACACAGGCCCGATTCGGGATGAGTCAATCAATTTAATTTGATTGTCCTTTAAGGAAAAAAGCACGCTTTCGGATTGAAAAAGGATTTGATCTTTAAATTGGATGATGCTCCAAATAAAGGAGTTTGGTTTTAATGAGTCATTTTTGTTTGAAAATGCTGATCTAAACTCAAGCAAACCATTATTAAGGGGTTGAAAACAACCAAAATCATAACCTCCCCCAGCATAGATTAACCCATCTTTTCCAAGGCAAATAGATGTGCAAGGGTCATTATTTGGAAATTGTAATAATCGCCATGAAATCCCATCAAATTCCAGCACGCCGGAGAGATTAGAAAAATACAATAAACCATCCCTGTTTTGAGTAATCGCCCAGTTCTGAGATTCAGCCCTGTATTGATTTGGATGATAGTTTATAATAATTGGGAGACCACTTTTTTTATAGTCCGTATAAGCATAGGAATCAGTGTTTATAAACGACAGGCATACAAAAAAATACACTATCAATGTCAGGATTTTTTTATGCCCGAAGAAGCAGTAAAAAGTATTATTTATTTCAACTCGCATATCAATTGTTAATTGTCGCTAAAATAGACAATTATTTCTCTAAAAAATTAAGGGAAAACCCGTGATTTTTCTTTTTATTTTAGGTATAAACTAATAATTATTTGACAAAATGTTATTTTCTTATAGTTAGGATTAAAAACTAGATAAGATAGGCAGATTAATATTTCAAGTACAAATGCTTTTTTCCGAATGCATGCTTAGATTACTTTTGAGGTCGCAAATGCGAGGCGAGGAGGTGAAGATATATGCTAAAGCTATGATTTGAAAGTTAGTAATCAGTTGGTGCATAAAAGACAAAAGTAAAAAACGCAGAAGTAATTTCACAAAAAGAATTAAGCCATTACTCCTGTTATAATGAAGCTAAGATGATTAGGATTAAGCACAGAGAAAAATTTCATTTATGAAAAGTGCTATTGTTTAATAATCCAATCGAAGACAGGATCGATTCCGCTTTTGTAATCAAAAAAAGTAGGTTCGAGATAAGTGTCGGGGGTAATGGTATTAGTGTTTTCTATTGTAAAAGAGAAATACTTGGTAGAATAATAAAGTTCAAGGCCTGAAGAAGGCAGCTTAATACTTTTGATTTCCCCGAAATGATTGGGTTTCCCGCCTGTTTCCTCACCAAGTAGGATTGCATTGGTATTTTGTTTGAAATCCATCGTATTGATAATAGCAGAGGAAAATGTTTTACGCCCAATGATGACGTATATTTGCATATTCTTATTCTTATGCTTCAACTTATTAAGTTTATTAACAAAATTAGTTCCTTGCTCAGAATTTCCCCCGCTATTGAAACGCATATCAAAAACAAACTTTTTTACATATTGATTTTTTAGAGTAGAAAAAACTTTTTCTTCGAATTCCATAAATGATGGCAGGTTTGCAGCTTTTTCCCTGTTCCCATATTGATTTTCGATTTCTTTACTCCAGCAAGTGTTATATTGAATATAATATGTTTTGAATTGATCAAAGTATTGTTCGGAGAAGAAAGATCTTTGGTTTCTCCAGCAAGGCGCCAGTGAATCAGCCTGAAAGGCCACCAGATCATTGTTGTTGACGGGGCCGGCTGGTATGTTTATAAATTCTTTTTCACCCAAAGAAGAAGCGATTTCAAATGTAAAATTGTTTCCATTTGCAAAACCAAAATGATTGTGTAATTGGGCCAAAGGGATAAGCCCGGGAACCTGATTTTTAACAAGGGCTTGGTTGTCAATAGTAATTAATGTGCTAAGGCTGTCGATAATTGTCTGGATGCTAAATCCGTTTAATGAAATGATTTTTTTGCCCAGGATGTTTTCATAATCCTTTGAGGTTTGAAAAATATAGATGCCATCCTTAAACCAATATAGCTTAAGAGGCAATAAATAATTAACGTCAATGAAAGGCCTGTAGTCAAGCACTGTGTGCGAATCGCCCATTTTGGCAATAATTTGTTGAAGTCTTACAGCGATTTCGAGATCAGATAATTTGCCAAGTTGTTGGGACAATGAATTCAAATCGGATTCAAATAATTCTTTAGGAACTTTGAAATTGAGGTTTTTATGTTTGGCAGGCAATTCATTTTTAACAAACTCAATATCCGACACCCAATCGATGGCGCTATTGTTTTGTGCATTGGCAGCCATAATGGTTGTTATCACAGTGAAGATGACAAAGAATTGCTTCATGGTTGAAAATAATTAAAACCGTTTTGTGAAATCTAAAAAAGGGCAAATGCGAAAGCAATGCTTAAGAATGATAATTTGAGTGTTCATGTAATAACTATACAAACAATTATCCGGGAAAGTCATTTGATTTATCAATTGCTTTTTTCAATACAAAGTTGCAAAAATAAATAACACATTCATTTCAAGTAAATCAGGGATTGATTGGATTTCTTTAATTCTTCATCATCTTCTTTTTTCATTGGTTAAAAGAATGAATATGCTTATCGACTTATAAGCCCCAATCTGTAATCTTAAATATTTTTTTCAGCAAAACCCTGATTATTCAGTTTGGGAAGCTTATTATTTATAATCAGTATAAGGAACTCATTTAAATGTTATTACTGATGAGAATCTGTCATCAATAAGGTCTTGGGGTACAGTTGTTGAAAATTATTAATAAAAAAGAAATATATGATTACAATCAAAAAAAAGAGTTTTATAGAAAAAATTAGTAAAAATGAATAAATCAATGATTATAAAAAGTTGGAAATGATGTAATTGTTGTTTTTTTTTGCTAATATTACATATTGATTTCAGGTAAAAATACTTAGGTAAATTAAATTATTATGTACGAGTTTGGAATTGTTGTTAATAAAATAAAAACTGTTATTGGTATAAAAAATGAAAATAAAAACGTTATTGGCATTCTAAAAAGATGCAGAATAATTTACATTATTATTTTTATATTGTTGACAAAAGTGTTATCAGCACAGAATACAAGTATAGATTCGCTTCAATTGTTGATATCGCAAGCAGGAATAGATGATACTACGCGGATAGGTTATATGAATTCGTTATCGAATAAGCTTTGGCAAAAAGATATAAAGCAATCAAATCTTTTAGCCAGAGAGGCATTAGAAAAATCAAAAAAAATAAATTATAAAAAGGGGATGGCCGATGCTTTATATAACATTGGTACAATAGGCTTTTTGCAAGGCAGGTTTATGGAGGCGCATCAATGGCTTGATTATTCGATACAGATATATGGAAGTATATCAGATAAGAAAGGAATGGCATCAGCAATAAGAAATAAAGCGGCAGTTTATTCATCCCAGAACAATGATACCCTAGCATTGGAATATTGTTTTAATGCATTAAGTATTTTCAAGGAATTGGATGATATAGAAGGAGAGGTTCAAATCTATAATAACCTGGGAATTTTGTATGATAAGCAATTATTATTTAACAAAGCGCTCGAGTATTAT
The DNA here is from genome assembly GCA_964387795.1 of uncultured Bacteroidales bacterium. GTDB lineage: Bacteria > Bacteroidota > Bacteroidia > Bacteroidales > UBA7960 > CAYLYP01. Next base: position 30,847 of record CAYLYP010000008.1, on the reverse strand, counting down.
TATCTGACTTTAAAAGCAATGGATTCTCTTGAAAAAGGAAAAATCAAAGGAAGGGCTTTTGTTTTAAATAACATAGGGATAAACCTGAATCATCAGAAACAGCATGAAAAAGCAGTTACAGTGCTTACAAGCGCATTAAAAGAAGCGAGAAAAGATGGGAATAAGCATATTGAATCTGCAATATTAAGCAACCTTGGATTAGCCTACTATAATATAGGAAAAATTACCCGCTCTTTAGAGTATAATATCGAATCTATTCGTTTAAAAGAAGAAATGAATGATTTACAGGGTTTGGCCAATGCATTAGGGAACATAGGGAATGTATACAGGGATTTGGGTTTATATCATCAGGCATTTGAAAGTTATGAAAAGAGCATGAAATATGCCCGTGATTTGGGTTTAAAACAAATAATCTTAAGTAATCAGCGGGAAATGGCCAAAGCCTATTCGAAGGCAGGTGATTATGAGCGGGCATATAAGTTACAGGAAATGGCACTGATGGGGCAGGATAGCCTCATGCAAGATGAAGCCAAAAAACGTCTTGGGGAATTACAAGCCCAGTATGAGTTTGAGAAAAAGGATCAGGAAATAAGTATGCTGACCTATATGAAACAGAAACAGGAGGAGAAGCTGACAGGCAACAGGTTTATTTTGTATCAGGTATTGATATTAATGATTGTTTTGTTAGTTTTTATTTCCTTTATGTATAAATCATATAAAGAAAAGGTAAAAGTAAATATCAGGTTAAAAGAATTGAATTCTAATCTGGAGGCATTGGTATTGGAGGAAGTAAATAAGAACAGACAGAAGGATTTGATGCTGATACAAAAAGACAGGCAAATAGCGATGGGCGAAATGATAAGCAGCATCGCCCACCAATGGCGTCAACCATTAAATGCGTTGGGGATTTTAATGCAAAATATTGAAACGGCTTATTTTTCGAAGGAGCTAACGGATGCTTATATGCAAAAAAAGGCAGAAAAGGCAAATGAATTAATAGCTTTTATGTCTCAAACAATAGATGATTTCAGAGATTTTTTCAAACCAGGTAAACAAAAAATTATTTTTAGCGTAAAAGAGGTAGTTGAAAAGTCAGTTGCTTTTTTACAAGCAGGACTCACAAAATCAGATATTAAGATAAAAACCCACATGGAAGATGGAATCATGGTTTATGGTCACCCCAATGAATATGCGCAAGTCGTAATAAATATTGTAAACAATGCGAGTGAGACATTGGTAGAGCGAAAAATAGCATCTCCCGAGATACAAATAGAATTGAATAAGTTGGGAAATATAGTAGAACTGGGGATAAAGGATAATGGGGGAGGAATATCAGAAGAGATAATCGAAAAGATATTCAACCCATATTACAGTGTACGTCCTTCGGGACAGGGGACTGGTCTTGGTTTATATATAAGTCAGACCATAATTGAGAAACATATGCAGGGTGAGATAAGGGTAAAGAATGTAAATGGTGGGGCGTTGTTTCAGATAATATTAAAATCAGCCTAACCAAAACAAATATGAAACCAGTAAGGGCCTTAGTTTTAGTATTAATAATCAGTATATATGCAGAGGGTGCCCAGCTATGGGCCCAAAAGGCTTATGATGGTTCAAAGGTTTTATTTGAAGAATACCTACCGCTTGGATTTCCAATAAAAGGGAAGGTAGAAGAGTGTCTGGAATTAATGCAGGATGAGATAAATGGGGAAGAACAGGTAAGGAAGCTGCTACAAATGAATGGGGTAAAAGAGGAAGATAGTATTTCTGCAGTAGTGAATTGGGCAATGAGTAGCGTATTTTTAGAAAGGGGTGAATATCCCAAGGCTGTAAATTATGGACAGGAGGCATTGAAGAATTCACAGAATTATGGTTCAGTCCGCCTGACCGGAATAATAACGTATTCGTTGGGAATTGTATTGAGTAACTCAGGCCAGAAAATAAGGGCTTTGGAATTGTTTTTAAAATCATTACTGGCATTTGAAAAATCGGGGCAGGAGACATTATTGCCATTTGCATCAGACCAGGTTGGTGAATTATATTTTTCAATAAGGGAATACAAAAAGGCAAGAGATTTTTATGAGCTTGCTGTAAGTTATTATGAGAAAGCAAAACTAGATCCCACAGCAAATCAGTTAAAGATTCAATTGGCAAAGGTATGCCGTGTTTCTGGGGAATATGAATCTGCTTTAGAATATCTGGATCAGGCAGAGTTGTATTTTAAAAATAGCCAGGCATACGATGAACAATTGAATTTTTTGATTGAGTATGAACGGGGCCTGATATACTTAATGCAAAATGAGTATGAACTTGCAATAGAGAAGCTTAACTATTTGCCAGACACCAATGGTCAAACGACCAATGGGATGTTAGTTTCGGTTCATTCTGCGTTGGCGAGTGCTTACCTTGGTTTAGGACACAAAGGGGCATCGCGCTATCATTTTTTAGAAGCAGAAAAGATGATGGAACATCTTGAACACAATATGGAGTCATTGGATGTGTTGTATCAGCTTGCAATAGGATTCAGTAATACCAATGATTATGCAAAAGCGTATAATGTTTTAAGAAAAAGGGATGAGATAAGAAAAGTATTAAATGCCCAGGAACGAAAAAAAGAAATTGCCAGGATACAGGATTTCTTTTTATATGAACAACAAAAGGTAGATATTGGTCTTCTGCAAGGGGAGAAAGACATTCGTAAAAGCGAGTATGCACGTTTCAGGACATTAATAATTACAATTGCAGGGGTTTTGGTATTACTCATCTTTATCACTTTTATACTAACAAATAGTTATCGGATAAAAGTCAGGGCGAGCAGGAAGTTAAAGCAAAAGAATGAAGAGATAGGGTTGCAGAAGAAAGAACTTGAATTGAAGAATGCAGCTCTTGTGATACAAAAAAATGAAATTCAATTACAGAGGGTAGCATTAGAAGCGAAGAAAGAACAACTGGAAGTTAATAATGAACTATTAAGCAAACTTTCAATTGTAGCCCGTGAAACATCCAACTCAGTAATTGTAGCTCGAAAAAATGGTACATTTGAATGGGTAAATGGAGGATTTGAGCGTTTGTTCAATCTGAGTTTAAATGATTTGGTGGAACGAGGGGAGTCGATCCAGAAAGTGAGCAGTTGCCAGGATATAGATGCCAAGGTAGAGCATTGTTTTGAAACAAAGACAGCAGTGACCTATCAATCATGTTTCCCAAATAAAAACGGAGAAACAATATGGTTGCAGACTACATTGAACCCTGTATTTGACCTGAATGGCGAGCCATCACGTATTGTGGTTGTAGAATCAGATATAACAAATTTAAAGAAAGCCGAGGAGTATTTAGCACATCTGAATGCTGATCTGGAGCGAAGGGTCATTGAGGAAGTTCAGAAAAACAGGAGCAAAGATATGATGTTGACCCAGCAAAGCCGCCATGCAGTGATGGGGGAAATGATAAGTAACATTGCCCATCAGTGGCGGCAGCCATTAAATGCGATAGGACTCATCGTTCAAAACATTAGAGAGGCATACCTTCAGGGCGAGGTAAATGAAAAGTATGTAAAGACTAAGGTGGGCAAGATAATGGATTTAATACATTACATGTCACAGACAATAGATGACTTTCGAAATTTCTTCATGCCAGACAAAGAAAAGCAGCTGTTTAATCTATATCCGGTAGTTGAAAAAGCGATATCATTTGTTGAACCTGCATTTAGAAGCAATAATATTGAGATTGAAAAGAACCTTCAATCAGATTTGGATTGTGTTGGGTATCCCAACGAATTTACACAGGTATTGCTAAATTTAATGAACAACTCAAAAGAAGCAGTAATAAGAAAGGCCAATGAAAAGGGTAAGATATATGTTGAGTTATTTCATGAAGGTTCAAAATCAGTTCTTGTAGTCAGAGACAATGGGGGAGGGATACCGGAAGAGGTTCAATCAAAAATATTCCAACCGTATTTTACTACCCGTGAAGATTCGGGTGGAACAGGGATTGGTTTATATATGTCAAAGACAATAATAGAGAAAAACATGGGAGGAAAAATTAGTTTCAGAAATGTTGACAATGGTGCTGAGTTTAGAGTTGAATTATAATAAGGAGGCTTAAAATGTCAAAAGATAGAAGAACAAGGATACTTACAATATTTATCTTTCTGGTGATGACATCAGGGATAGTATTTATTTATCCTGTGACAGCCGGACTGGATCATTCCAAGCCGGTTGTGGATACTTCTTTTGATTATTCAAGTGAAATGTTGACAAAGGCCATCAGAATTTCTGATTCGATAGTGAAGTATTCAAACAGTCAATTGTTAATGTTCAATGCGCGTGAAGTTATTGTTAAAGATACAGGTATTGCACGTTCGTTTGAATTAATGGGTGACTATTACAGGGGGAGTGGAGATTATTTATTATCGATAGAAAGTTTTTTAAAAGCATTAAGGTTTTATGATCAAACATCTAACCTAAAAGCAAAGGCTGATTGCAACTCAGGACTTGGAAATGTTTTGCTGATACAGAAATACTATGATGAGGCCTTACGTTTTTTCAGCCAGGCAAGCCAGCTTAATCAAAGTCTGGGTGAATGGAAATCGTTGGCTGAAAATCAAAAAGATATTGCATGGATTTATTTTTACAAAGAGCAGATTGATAAAGCTGACGATTATGCCGCAAAGGCGTTAAACCTTTCTTCATCCTTAAATGATTCGCTATTAATTGCTCAATCGCTGCAGATACAGGGCGATATTTTATTGCATCAAAACAAAAATGAAAAAGCAAGGGAATGTCATCAAAAAGCCATGCATATTCTTCATAAGATTAGCTACAAAGGTCCTGCATTAATTGTGTCATATCTTTCTTTAGGGCAATTGTATAGTATAGAGAAACAGTATTCGAAGGCATTGGCCTCATATGAAAAAGCAGTTCTATTATCTGATAAATATAATCAATCATCCCAAAAGGCAATAGCATTGTTAGGGTTATCAGAAGTAATGGAAGCTTTAGGTCAACATCAAAGCGCGTTTACTTATTTTATTGCTTACTCAGAGATTGAAGATTCGATAGCAATAGCCGAGAGCAGGAGAGTAGCAACTGAAATTGAAATACTCTATGAAAATGAAAAGCAACTAGCCCATATAGATATATTAAAAAGTGAAAAGCTTATTGAACAAGCTGAAATGGATCGACAGGAGATATTCCTTCAATCTTTGATAATCTTTTTTGTGCTTTTGTTATTAATTGTAATTATCCTGTTTTTTAATAATCGTCAGAAATATAGTACAAACCATTTGTTATTAAAGAAGAACCTTGAGATCTTTGACCAGAAAAAAGAGCTGGAAGAGAAAAATAAAGTATTAAGGGAACAGAAAGAAGAAATCCATACCCAGAACAGTGCACTTGAAGAGCTAAATAAGGAGTTGGAGCGGTATAACCAGGAGTTGGAAATGCTTTCACTTGTAGCTCGTGAGACAGATAATGCAGTAATTATTGCTGATAAGGATGGTAATTATGAGTGGGTCAACGAAGGATTTGTTAAGCTTTTTGGATATGGATTTGATGAATTGATTTCAAGAGGACGTAATTTATATAAGGCATCATCTGTCAATAATATCCAGGAGATCATTTCAATGTGCCTGAAGCTACATTCTTCAGTAGCATACGAATCGTCTGACATTGATAGAAATGGGAAAATAATCTGGCTTCAAACAACATTAACCCCAATTTTTGATTCACAGGGAGGTTTGAAAAAGATTGTAATCATTGAGTCGGATATTACAAGGTTAAAGCAGGTTGAAGCAAGGTTATCTGAATTAAATTGGCATCTGGAGAGGAAAATTGAAGAAGAGGTTCAGAAAAACAGGCAAAAGGATTTATTGTTGGCTCAACAAAGCCGTTTAGCAGCCATGGGGGAAATGATAAGCAATATAGCCCATCAGTGGCGCCAACCATTAAATGCAATCGGGATAATAGTTCAAAATATTGAAGACACCTATGTTTATGGAGAAATGACCCCTGAGTATATAGGCAAAAAAGTTGACAAGACGATGGAACTTATAATGTTTATGTCTCAGACAATTGATGATTTTCGTAATTTCTTCAAACCAGACAAAGAGAAGCAGTTGTTTAACCTGAAGGATATAGTAAATAAGGCATTATCATTTGTGGAAGCCAGTTTTCTAAAGCATGATATAACAATAGAAAAGCAGATGGATGACCATGTATTGTGCGAAGGTTACCCCAATGAATATACACAGGTAATAATTAATCTATTGAACAATTCAAGGGATGCATTGGTGGAAAATGAGATTTCCAATCCAAAAGTATGTGTATGTTTGCGGAAAGAAAATGGGGCATCAGTATTAAAGATAAAAGATAATGCGGGAGGTATTCCATCCTCGATATCGCAAAAGATTTTTGATCCTTATTTTACAACAAGGAATGAAAAGAAGGGAACAGGACTGGGCTTGTATATGTCAAAAAATATCATAGAAAAGAACATGCAAGGCCGTTTGTCCTTTGAAAATAAAGAAGAAGGAGTTGAATTCTCAATTGAGATTTAAGATATAGGCTTATGGAAAAAGGAAAGGATGAAGTTTTTGATGCTAAGGTATTATATGTTGAGGATGAGGAAGATATTCGAGAAGGTATCATGGAGATGCTTTCAAGGAAGATACGTGATTTACATGTGGCCACCAATGGATTGGAGGGACTGGAGACATTTCAGGTGATAGCGCCGGATATTGTAATAACAGATATCAGGATGCCCAGGATGAGTGGTATTGAGATGGCAAGGGCGATAAAACAATTAAAGCCCAATGTGCAGATTATCGTTACAAGTGCATACAGCGATATAAACTATTTCATTGAGTCAATAGATATTGGGATAAATCAGTATGTTTTAAAGCCAGTAACAAGAGAACGTTTGTTTATGGCAATTGAGAAAGCAGCTCATATAGTTAATTTACAGAAACAGGTTAACTATCAGATGGACACTATTTTTAAACTACATAGTGCAATAGACCAGAGCCAGAGTGTTGTAGTAATAGCAGATGAAAATGGAGTGATACAATACGTAAATAAACGATATGAAGAAGTAACGGGATATACCCAGGAAGAAGCAAAAAAACTTGGTTTAAAAATATTTCAACTAAGTGGTAATCTTGTTGATCTGGAAGAAGAGTTGAAAGCAATGATTGCACAAGGGAAGGTATGGAAACGCGAGTATCAAACCTTAAGGAAGAACGGAGAAAAATATTGGGAATATGCCAGTATTACTCCGATAAAAAATGAACAAGGGGAGACGATATCTTTTGTTAAAGTGGCAGAAGATATAACTGAATTGAGGAAAGTGTCTGAGGCTTTGGTTGTAAGTGAGCAAAAACATAGAAATATGATTGAAAACCTTGGTGAAGGAATCGGGGTTTTGGATCTGACATATAGTTTTATATTTGCGAATCCAGCACTAAAGACAATTTTTGAACAAAATGATTTGGAAGACGTATGTCTAACTGATTTTGTTGAAAAGCAGGATATTTTAAAACTTAAAGAACAGGCACGCCTGCTTCAGAAAACAGAAAAGTTTCAAATGGGACTTGGGATCACGACTCCAACAGGACGAAGGAAGAATTTGAACTTAACAATAACCCCCCAATATGATTTAAATGTTCATGCTGTAAATGGTTATTTTTGCATTTTTAATGATATTTCCCATGTAAATGAATTGATTGGAGAATTAAGTCAGGCAAGGGAAGTTGCAGAACAGGCATTTTTGACTATTGAAGAAAGAAATCAGGCCTTAAATGAAAGCAATGAAAGATTAAAAGAGTCGGAGAAGAAATTATCACAATTAAATGAAATCCTGATTGAATATATTAAAGCAACAGGAAAGTAATTTATTGAAATCCTTTAGAACGGGATAAGATAATACAGAGAAAAACCAATTCCGAAGTTTACATTTTTACTTGGTTTGCCAAAACCAGGAATATAAACAGCCTGAATGCCTGATGAGGTTTTTGTATATATTTTAATGTTCATTTTTACATTCCATCCCAGAAAGAAGTTTTGGAACAATTCTGTTTTAAAGCCACCTGTGACTTGTACCCAGAATGCATTGTTACTTTGTTTTTCAAATGAGCCTGTGTAAGGGGACCAAAGACTATCAGTAATTTCATAAAAAGAAGATTTATGATTATAGTTTGAAAAACATAGCCGATATCCCAGGTAAGCCATATCTCTTTCAATTCTTGTAGAATCTTTAACACCAATGAGATTATGGTCTAATCCTGCCTCGAAATATGTTCCGGCAAGTTGATAAGTGAGCTTTGAATTTTGTGTGTTTTGTTGGTAATATCCTACTTCAAGGGTAGGATACCAGTTTTTATTCAAAGGCATATCCAATGAAAAAGCATATTGAGAAGCATTATTTCCAAAAGCATATCTCATAAGGCCGGAAATATCGGCACCGATTCTTAATCCCCTGAATATTGTATCTTTTTCCTGTGCCTGGGTATTACTTTGAAGGAATAGTAAAGCCAGAGCGGGGAACAATAATTTTAAGATGGTCTTTTCTTTCATTTGATACCAGTTTATTTTCAACTTTAATACTGTCAATGATCTGGCCGGAATAGGCAACCGAAGCTATTTCAAAATTAAGTATAAATCCACAAGCAGTCGATAAAAGGACGGGTTTTCTTGTATATTGTATTTTCAGGGTATCAAACAGCGTAATGTTTTCAATTAGAGTATCATTAATCTGATTAGGAACTGAAACAGAAATTGCGAATCGTGAAAAATCATCATTAGGGTTTAAAAATAGCTCAAATTGGCCTGTGTTTTTATTATCAATGAGAACTGTGTCGGGTAGTTCAGGGCAAATAACAGTAACAGCTTTTATAGTTGTATCATTAACAGTAACAGAATCAACAGCAACTGCGAAATCTACAACAAGAGGTGTTTCAATAATCTGGTCACAGGTATTTGAATCCTGGCAACTGGATAATATCAGTAAAAAACCAGAAAAGCAAAACAATAGAATTGATTTAAAAATATACTTCATCCGTAAAGTTTTTTTTGTTAATGGCCGGATGGAACTCCATGTTTGCCATTTGCACCGGTTTTTGTGTTTCATGTGCAAACATATTCGTCACCTTGGATTTGCCTTTATATGGTTAAAGGGCAGATTATTTTTTGAATTTTTGATAGAGAAATCAAAGGTAAATGAAATATAGAAGCATTTCAAAGGTTTTTAAGTTTGGGTGCAAGATATTTTCCTGTGTAGGAGTTCTCACAATTGATAATGTTTTCCGGTGTTCCTTCAAATACTTTATATCCTCCGGCTTCGCCACCTTCGGGTCCCAGGTCAATAATCCAATCTGCAGATTTAATAATTTCAGGGTTGTGTTCGATAACAACCAGGCTATGCCCGTTATCAATGAGTGCATTAAAAGCATTAAGCAATTGAAGGATATCATGAAAATGAAGGCCAGTGGTAGGCTCATCAAAGATGAACAGTGTTTTTTCGGCTGAGCGCCCTTTTGAAAGAAAAAATGCCAGTTTTACCCGCTGTGCTTCTCCTCCGCTTAAGGTACTCGATGATTGCCCTAACCTGATATATCCAAGCCCTACATCGGATAAAGGTTTAAGTTTTTCAGCAATACGTTGGGCTGCCATGCTTTTTTTAGGATCACTGTTGAAAAATTCTATTGCTTCATCAACAGTGAATTCCAGGATATCACTTATACTTTTGTCCCTGTATGTAATTTCAAGAACTTCCTGTTTAAATCTTTTCCCTTTACAACTCTCACAAACAAGGCTTATATCTGCCATGAACTGCATTTCAATCTTAACTTCACCTTCGCCTTCACATTCGGGACAGCGCCCCCCATCAATGTTAAATGAAAAAAATCCCGGGCCATATCCTCTTGTTTTAGCTAAAGGGAGATTTGAAAACAATGTTCTTATTTCATCATAAATCTTTAGGTAAGTAACAGGATTTGACCTTGAAGAACGTCCAATTGGATTTTGATCTATCATTTCAACTTCGCTAATAGAATTAATATCTCCTGTTATCTGGTTGAAACGTCCTGTTTTATCTGTATTGCCGCCGTGAATTTTCTTTAACGCAGGATAAAAGATTGTCTTTATTAATGTGGTTTTTCCTGAACCGCTAACGCCTGTTATAACAGTAAAAACTTTTAATGGGATTTTTACGTCAAATCCTTTTAAATTGTGCTGACTAACACCTTTGAGTTCAATATATTCTTTCCATTTTCTTCTGAATGTGGGAAGGGGAACAGATTTCTGTCCTGAAAGGTATTGGGCAGTTAAGCTATTTTTGCAGTTTATAATTTCTTTATATTCCCCTTGAGCAACTATTTTACCCCCATGGAATCCAGCCAAAGGACCAATGTCAATAATCTGGTCTGCTGCCCTCATGATGTCCTCATCATGCTCAACAACGATTACGGTATTTCCAATATTTCTTAATTGGGTAAGGACTTTTATCAGACGTTGTGTGTCACGTGGATGCAAACCAATGCTTGGCTCATCAAGGATGTACATTGATCCGATAAGGCTTGAACCAAGAGATGTGGCCAGATTAATCCTTTGGGATTCTCCTCCTGATAGCGTATTGGATAAGCGGTTTAAGGTAAGGTACCCAAGGCCGACATCACAAAGGAACTGTACCCTGTTTTTGATTTCAATCATAAGCCTTTTCGATACTTCTTGTTCAAAGGCAGAAAGAGAAATATTATTTAAAAAAACAATTAACTTATCAATGGGCAACAGGACTAATTCAGAGATTGATTTCCCTCCTATTTTTACATAATTAGCATCTTTTCTAAGGCGGGTACCTTTGCATTCAGGACAAATGGTTTTTCCCCTGAATCTTGATAACAAAACCCTGTATTGTATCTTGTAAGTGTTCTCTTCAACCATTCTGAAGAATCCATTAATCCCAAAAAAGGCTCCTTTCCCTTCCCAGAGTATTTTTTTTTGTTCTTCAGTCAATTGAGAATAGGGGCGATGGATAGGGAAACCTAATTTATCTGATTGTAGGATAAGGTCTTGTTTCCATTCACTTAGCTTTTCTCCTTTCCAGCAAACAACAGCATCCTCATAGACAGATAAAGATTTATTAGGTACAACAAGGTCTTCATCAATCCCAATTATACTTCCAAATCCTTCGCAACGTTTGCAGGCTCCATAAGGATTATTGAAAGTAAAAAAATTGACGGATGGCTGCTCAAATTCCATTCCATCCAATTCAAAGCGATTTGAAAAGTTTGCAAACTTTACCTTATTATTGACGTCATCCCATTGAAGCATGCATTCACCTAATCCTTCAAAAAAGGCGGTTTGAACAGAGTCGCTGATACGGGCAATCTGTTCAGCATCATTCTGATGATTAAGTAAAATTCGATCAATAATGATTAGTATCCTGTCGTTTTTATTTATATCCTTTTTTTGAGAGAGGAAATCCTGTATTTTAATAAGTACGCCATTATAGAGTATTCTTGTAAAACCTTGCTGTGTAAGGATTTCAAGATGTTTATGAATACTCCTTTCAGCAGGTGTTTTAAGAGGGGACAGGATTAATATTGTTGTATCAACAGGGAGTTGAAGGATAAAATCACAGACGTCTGTTACATTATGTTGTTTAACCTCCATTCCTGAAATAGGGGAAATTGTTTTTCCAATACGGGCGTATAACAATTTCAGGTATTCATAGATCTCGGTTGATGTTCCAACTGTTGATCTTGGGTTTCTGGTATTAACTTTTTGTTCAATAGCAATGGCTGGGGCTATTCCTTTTATATAATCCACTTCGGGTTTGTTCATCCTTCCCAAAAACTGCCTTGCATATGAACTTAGACTTTCAACATAACGTCTTTGACCTTCTGAATACAATGTGTCAAAAGCTAAAGAAGACTTTCCTGAACCACTGAGTCCTGTTATTACAGTCAGTTGTCCTTTTTTAATAGCAACATCAATATTTTTAAGGTTATTGACCCTTGCCCCTTTTATAAGGATATACTTTTTAGGATCAAGGTTTTCAAGACTTTGCTCAGGCATGTTTATTTCAGTTATGAGAATGCAAAGGTACTATTATTAAGCCTTTTCTCAGAGCAGATAATTGATTTTTTAAAGCACATAGATCATAAATCAATAAAAAAAACCTTTCTGAAATTGAAAGGTTTTTTTTAAAAAAAATGAATGTGTATTGTTATTTCTTATTCAAAAAGAGACCTATTCTTCCCATGGTTCTTTTGGTTCTTTTGGGGTAACCTGATAAAGATTATAACAGCGTTTTAAGTAATCCTGCATATAGGGATGGCCATAGTAATGAGCTTCTACGAAGTCAGTACATGCACCATATTCATCCCCTGAATTTCTTTTAAGCATTCCCCGCCCATAGTATGCTTCAGCTAGTGTGGAATCTATTTCGAGCGCCTGGTCATAATAGCTTAATGAAAGGTCTTTTTGTTTAAGGTTTTGATATACATTTCCCAGTGCTATCATAGCCTTGGTGAATTTCTTGTCTTTTTTTAATGCTTTTTCGTAATTAATGATGGCATTATCGTAATCAGATTTTATGGCAAACGAATAACCCTCATCATAGTATTCATCAGCAGTTTTCGATTCGCATGAAGTAAGCATTAATGCCAAACATGCAATAACAATAGGAAAGGATGATGAGAAAAAATAGTAAGTCAACTGGTGTTTTCTATTTGTCATTGTCAGAAATAATTTTTTAATCTTCAGAAAAAAAAATCCCTGATTGGCTATGCAATCAGATGGATTGCAAAAATAAAAAAAAAACCTGTGACAGCTAAAAAAATAAGCTTAATTGGCAATTTGTCTTCCATCCTATAATAGTAATTCAGAGAAACAAAATATCAAATCATTTTAGGTTGTTTAAACCGGCGTTGGAAAATTTTTAATTATAAAAAACTAAACATACATGAAGATGGGTTACTGTTATTTGATGATAATTAAAAGTTATTAAAAAGCGCAATTTGATAATAAGACTTATCACTTTGATAATTGATCAAATAGGGTCTGCTGAAAAACACTTAACAAGCAGGATATATATCTATTACAAAGCAACAATTTCATACTGCATGCAAGGATTTATTTCCTGAAGCGCTAATATGTTTGCATCTTGTTTGCGTTAGTCTTTAAGGCATCATCTGCTTCGTTGCCATCGGCTCATAGTATTATTATACAATTTCGCCTTGTCGCCTCACATCTGATGCCTTAAAGACTTTTTCAGCAGACCCTAAATATACGAAGCTTAAAAATGCAATTTTGTTAATAACCCTTTGGGAATATAGGCTGATAAAAAAGCAGGTTTAATTATCTTTGCATAAAATTTAATCAATATGAGCCTACAGTATTCAGAAGATAGTATTAAGACCCTTGAGTGGAATGAGCATATCAGGCTTCGTCCGGGGATGTATATTGGAAAATTAGGTGATGGCTCATCTCCCGATGATGGTATATATGTATTGATTAAAGAAGTAATGGATAACTCTATTGATGAGTTTATAATGGGTTTTGGTAAAACCATTGAAGTAAGCATTCAAGATCGAAAAGTTACCGTGAGGGATTATGGCAGGGGCATACCATTAGGGAAAGTGGTGGATTGTGTTTCCAGAATCAATACCGGGGCAAAGTATGACGGGAAAGCATTTCAGAAAACGGTTGGCTTGAATGGTGTAGGTACTAAAGCTGTTAATGCCTTGTCATCCTATTTCAGGATTCAATCCATCAGGGAAGGCAAAACAAAAGTTGCCGAGTTTTGTAATGGCCAATTGACAAAAGAATATAGCGAGGAAGAATGCGATCTGCGCAAAGGCACTATTGTGAGTTTTGTTCCTGATGAAGAGTTATTTGGAAACTTTCGCTTTATCACTGATTATATTGAAAAGCTTTTATGGAATTATGTTTACCTGAATTCAGGACTTGTCATTTATTTGAATGGCCAGAAGTTTTTCTCTGAAAATGGCTTGCTTGACCTGCTTCAGAGAAATATTGACAGCCCTATTGCTTATCCTTGTATCCAGATAAAAGATAAAGACTTCGAATTTGTTGTAACTCATAGTACAACCCAATATGGGGAAGAATATTATTCTTTTGTGAATGGGCAGCATACAACTCAGGGGGGGACTCACGTTGCTGCCTTCAGGGAGGCTTATAATAAAACAATCAGGGATTTCTTTAAAAAAGATTTTGACTCTAGTGATATTAAGACTGGATTGATTGCTGCAATAAGTATTAAAGTTCATGATCCGATGTTTGAATCCCAGACTAAAACAAAGCTTGGCTCAACACATCTTGAACCTGAAGGCCGGGGGCCTTCTATCCGTAATTATATTGGCGAGATTGTTGGCAAACAACTTGATAATTTCCTTCACATGAATGGAGATGCCGCTGAAGCTTTATTACGAAAAATACTCCAATCGGAAAAAGAAAGAAAAGATATTGCAGGAATAAAAAAACTTGCCCGGGAAAGCGTTAAAAGGGTGAGCCTTCATAATAGAAAGCTAAGGGATTGCCGTGTTCATTATAACGAAAACCATGAACTCCGTTACGATTCTACATTGTTTATTACTGAGGGGGACAGTGCAAGCGGAAGCATTACAAAATCCAGGAACGTTAACACTCAGGCTGTTTTTAGCCTGAAAGGAAAGCCATTGAACTGTTATGGGCTTACCAAAAAAATTGTTTATGAAAATGAAGAGTTCAATTTATTACAGGCTGCTTTAAATATTGAAGAAAGCCTTGAAGATTTACGCTATAACAATGTTGTTATTGCTACTGATGCTGATGTGGATGGTATGCATATCCGATTGCTTATCATTACCTTCTTCCTTCAATTTTTTCCTGACCTGATAAGAAGCGGGCATCTATATATCCTTCAAACCCCGTTGTTCAGGGTAAGGAATAAATCGAAAACATTTTATTGTTATTCAGAGGAAGAAAGGATCAATGCAATCAAGGAACTTGGAACTAATCCTGAAATTACCAGGTTTAAAGGTTTAGGTGAGATTTCTCCTGATGAGTTTAAAAACTTCATTGGGAAAACCATTCGCTTAGATCCGGTAATTCTTAAATCGGATAGCTCTATAAGCGACTTGCTTGAGTTTTATATGGGGAAAAACACACCCGAAAGGCAGATGTTTATTATTGATAATCTTCGTATTGAAGAGGAATAAGAAATTATTTGGTCTTACTCAATAATGTAATTTTTTATTACCAGGGGTTAAATGATCTGAAAGCGATCCCAGTCCTGCCATGCTTGAAACTGGCTCCTCCATTCATCTAACAATGCCTTTTTTAAGGTAATAGTTTCAACATAATCTAAATCCAAAGGGATATCCGAAATGATGTTCCCGTTTGGATCAACAATCAATGAACTACCATTATGATTAATGTTGTTGCCATCAATTCCACAGCGGTTAACACCAGCAACAAAGCATTGGTTTTCGATTGCCCTTGCAACCAGGAGGCTTTTCCACGCATGAATCCTGCGGGATGGCCAGTTGGCAACATATAGAAGGAGGTCAAAATCAAATCCGCTATCTTTATCCCATTGGTTCATGCTCCATACTGGGAACCTTAGATCATAGCATATTAATGGAGAGATGCGCCACCCTTTGAAGGAAATAAATGTTTTTTGTTTTCCATTGGAGAAAGTTTCATGCTCACCACCATATCTGAACAAATGAGCTTTATCATAATATTGAAATTCACCTTTAGGGGACATCCAGACAAAGCGGTTGAAAAAATGTCCATTTTCATGGATGAATAAACTTCCTGCAACTATGGCCTGGTGTTTTTCTGCCTGATTTTTCATCCATTCCATTGTCGGCCCCCATATTGGTTCAGCAAGTCTTTCAGGATTCATTGAAAAGCCTGTGTTGAATGCTTCGGGCAGCAGGATTACATCTGTTTGTTGAGCAATTTGCTCCATCAACACTTCAAAATGCTTCAGGTTTTCTTTCCTGTCTTCCCAGACAAGGTTGGATTGAACAAGTGTTAAGGTTAAATCTTGCATAGTATTGATGCCGCTTTTTCAAGGGTTTCATCTTTTTTCGCAAAACAAAAACGTAACACCTGGTTATTTACAGGTTTGTTATTATAAAAGGCAGAAACGGGCACTGAGGCCACTCCATGTTCTTTTATCAAGCGACAAGCAAATTCCATTTCTGGTTCATCTGATATTGCTGAATAATCAAGGAGTTGGAAATAGGTCCCGGAAGACGGTATGATTTTAAACCTTGATTTTTTAATCAGGTCAACAAAATAATCTCTTTTTTGTTGATAAAATGAACCAAGCCCTAAATAGTTTGATGGATTCTTTAAGTATTCGGCCAAAGCATATTGAACAGGTGAATTGGAACAAAACACAACAAACTGATGTGTTTTTCTAAATTCATTCATTAAGTTTTCAGGGGCGAGGCAATAACCTGTTTTCCAACCTGTGGCATGAAATGTTTTTCCAAATGAGCACATGACAAGGCTTCTTTCGGCTAGTGTTGGATATCTGCAAACGCTCTGGTGCTCAAAATTATCGAAGATAATATGCTCATAAACCTCATCGCTTAAAATCAGAATTCCAGTATTTCGGGTGATTTTATCAAGGCGTAGAAGATCTTCATTTGAAAGGATAGACCCGGTAGGGTTATGAGGACTGTTGATAATAATCATTTTTGTCCTCTGATTAACTAGCTTTTTCACCTCTTCCCAGTCAATATGGTAATCAGGAAGTTTTAACTGGATACTGATGGGAGTACCACCTGCCAGCCGGATTGCAGGGACATAACTATCATAAGCGGGTTCAAAAACAATGACTTCATCTCCTTCCCTGACAAATGCCATTATTGCAGAGAAAATTGCCTGAGTGGCTCCTGCTGTAACGGTTATTTCTGTTTCCGGGTTATAATAGGCAGAGTATAAGGATTCTGTTTTTTCGCTTATCATTTCCCGCAATGAAATTAATCCTGGCATAGGTGCATATTGATTATGTCCTTGCTTCATATTATTACTTACCAGGTCGATAAGCTGTTCTGATATTGGAAAATCAGGAAAGCCCTGAGACAGGTTAATTGCATTATGCTCATTCGATAATTGTGACATTACGGCAAATACAGAAGTACCCACCTTGGGTAATTTGGTTATTACCACGTCTGGAAACAAATTCATGGAAACAGTTTATTTATCAGAAATTCTTCTCCTTCAAATCGTTCATTATCAAAAAAAGTCCTTTTAAAACCACATATTCATTTTTATATGGTATTGCTTTGAGGACGGATTGATTATGCCAATAGTTTTTGTTAATTTTACAATCTCTTAATTGCAGATTGTTTTGAAGCACAAAATTAACGAAAAAATCGCTTGTTTGATTATTTACTTTGTGAAATAATCCTGCTTTAAACAATCCAATGGGTAAATGTGTTGTGTATTAATAAATTCTAAAAACAATGAAAACTGTTGAAAGTTTAAATTTTGCCGGTAAACGCGCTTTAATCAGGGTTGACTTTAATGTCCCTCTTAATGATAAATACGAGATTACTGATGATTCACGAATCGTTGCAGCCTTACCTACGATCAAAAAAATATTGGCTGATGGTGGTTCTGTAATCCTTATGTCGCATCTGGGCAGGCCTAAAACAGGTCCTGAAGATAAGTATTCATTGAAACACCTTGTTCCTCATCTGAGCAATTTATTAAATAAGAAGGTCAAATTTGCTTCTGATTGTATTGGTGAGGAAACTCAAAAACTTTCTGATGCTTTAAAACCTGGAGACGTATTATTACTTGAAAACCTTAGATTTTATAAAGAAGA
This sequence comes from uncultured Bacteroidales bacterium, assembly GCA_964387795.1. GTDB lineage: Bacteria > Bacteroidota > Bacteroidia > Bacteroidales > UBA7960 > CAYLYP01. The sequence goes on along the minus strand of CAYLYP010000008.1, from coordinate 12,997 downwards.
AGAAAAAGGAGACCTTGCTTTTGCTGAAAAACTTTCTCACCTTGGTGATGTCTATGTAAACGATGCTTTTGGAACTGCTCACAGGGCACATGCTTCAACTGCCATTATTGCCCGTTTTTTTCCCTCTGTAGGGGTTTTTGGTTACCTTATGGCCAATGAGGTGGGTAGCATTAAAAAAGTGCTTGAGGAGGGTCGTAAACCCTTCACAGCTATTATCGGGGGCGCTAAAGTATCATCCAAAATTGAAATCCTTTCAAATCTATTAGATAAAGTTGATCATTTGATTATCGGTGGAGGAATGATGTTCACCTTTATTAAAGCTCAGGGCGGGAAAATTGGTTCCAGCCTTGTTGAAGATGAATTTTTAGATACAGCACGTGAAATTATTGCAAAAGCCAAAGATAAAGGTGTGAAGCTTCATATACCAATGGATGCAGTTATTGCTGATTCCTTCAGCAATGATGCCAATACAAAAACCATTGATGCATCAATTATCCCTGATGGTTGGATGGGATTGGATATTGCTGACAAAAGTATTTCTGAGTTGAGCAAAGTGATTGAACAATCAAAAACATTGCTTTGGAATGGGCCTATGGGCGTTTTTGAAATGGAAAATTTCAGAAAAGGGACTTTGTCAATTGCACAGGCTTTGGTTAAAGCCACTGAAAAAGGTGCTTTTACTCTTGTTGGTGGAGGTGATTCTGTTGCTGCAATTAATATGTTTGGATTTGCTGATAAAGTCAGTTATGTGTCAACAGGAGGGGGCGCAATGCTCGAATCTATTGAAGGGAAGGAGTTGCCAGGTGTAAAAGCAATTCTTGAAGGCTGATATTAATAAAAAATAGGGGAGGGTTCTTTAATCTCCCCCTTTTTATTTCTTTTATTTTTGAACAAAGTAATGGATCTTCTCTATGAGCAGGTTTTCATCTATTGGCTTTGAAATATAATCATCCATACCTGCTTCTATAAATTTATCCCTGTCTCCCTGAATGGCATAACCTGTTATTGCAATGATTGGGGTATGCTTTGAAGGAGATTTCTCTTTTTCAAACTCCCTGATTTTTGCGGTAGCTTCAAAGCCATCCATACGTGGCATCTGGCCATCCATAAGGATGAGGTCATAGTCATTTATCCCAAATTTTTCCAGAACGATAAACCCATTGGATGCTGTATCTACTTTCCACCCCTGACTTTTTAGGAAGCTGGATAAATACAATTGGTTGATTGCATCATCTTCTGCAACTAGTATGCGGAGGCTTATTTTTTCAAATTGTGTTTTCTTGTCTTCCATGGGTTGCTTTATGATAATATTTTTTTCGCTTGAAACAACCAGGGGCAAATCAATGGTTATGGTGCTGCCTTTTTGGAGCTCGCTTTCAAACCTTACATGCCCATTCATAAGCTCTACTAAGCTTTTTACTATGCTTAGACCCAGTCCTGTTCCCTGGTACTCTTTCTTTGCTGAAGAATCTAGTTGACGGAATGATTCAAACAACAAAGGGATATCTTCATTTTTTACTCCTATTCCAGTATCTTCAACAGTGATTTGGATCTTTGCATCATTGTCACTTATGCTGCTACATCTAATCTTGATTTTTACATATCCTTCATTTGTAAACTTAACAGCATTACTTACTATATTGTTTAATATTTGTTTTATTTTTTTTGGATCTCCAAATAATGATTTTGGGATTTGTCCAATAATTTCGGTTGAAAGTATAAGACCCTTGAGGTTTGCCTGTGCTTTGAATATCGATTCTGTTTCCTGAATGATTTCCTGAAGGTTGAAATTTTCATAAGCAAGTTCAATCTTGTTTGCTTCAATTTTTGAGAAATCCAGAATATCATTAAGGATATTTAATAAATTATTTGACGAAATAATTATCGAATTTAAAAAACCCTGCTGCTCATCATCAATACTTGTCTTGGCAAGGGTCTTTGTCATTCCGATAATGGCATTTAACGGATTTCGGATTTCATGGCTCATGTTGGCAAGAAATTCCGATTTGGCTTTATTTGCTGCTTCTGCTACTTCCTTGGCTTTTAGTAATAGCTCTTTTTCTTTTCGCTCAGTAATATCGCGTGATACACAAACAATTTCCTCTACCAGTTGTGTTTCTTTATTGTAAATTATCTGGTTATTTGTTTCAAACCAGATATACTGTCCGTTTTTTTTTCGGATACGATATATCTCAATATACGAATTTTCATGGCTTTCGAGAAGCATGATATGCTTTTTGCGAATGCTCTCCAAATCATCAGGGTGGATATAACTATATGCTGATTGTCCATATAGTTCGGATGGTTCGTATCCAAGTAGTTTCTGGCATGCTGGTGAGATATAAAGATATATCCGGTCCCAACTGTGTTTTGAAATAATATCGCTTGAATGCTCAGTCATGAAACGGTACCTTTCCTCCGAAAGCCTGATGCTTTCTTCAGCTTGTTTCCTTTCAGTAATGTTGCGAAGTGTGCCAATGATTTTTACAAGGTTCTGCTGCTCATCATATAAATACTTACAGGTTATTGAACAAAGCAATTCTTCATTGGAATTATTATTAAGCGTTATTTCGTAATCGATTAGCTCTCCTTTCTCATTCAGGTTGTTGAGAAATTTTTGCTCATCCTGATGGTTTTTGAAAAGCGATCTCCCGATATAATGGCTCTTGTCAAAGCCAAAGATACTTTGTACTGATGGAGATAAGTCTTCAACTTTTCCGTGAGGGCTTAATTCAAAATATAAGTCCTGAATGTTTTCAAATATAGATCGATATTTTTGTTCGCTTTTTTTTAAAGCATCTACTGAATACTGAAGTTGTTTTTCTATATCAAGATGGTGAAGGACCTGATTAACTACCGATGGCAACAACTCAATAAAACTTGAATCTTTGACCATATAATCAAGTGCCCCAAGTTTCATCATTTTTACCGCTGTCCTCTCATCTCCGTGACCGGTAATAATTACAAATGGAACAGTGATATTCTGATTTGTTAATTCCAGTATCAGTGTTTCTCCGCTCATGTCATAGAGCTGGTAGTCGAGTAAGATAACTAATTTCGACCTGCGGTTTTTCCTAATGTATTCAATTGCATCACTTCCTGTATAACATCCTTCTGTTCGAATTGAATTTTTATTTAGGTTTTTCTGAATAAGTTTATTCAGTGCAATATCATCTTCAACTACCAGTATGGTATAGAAGTTTTCAGGCAGGTCAAATATAGGTTCACCAAACATTATTGTTGAGGTATTATTAGGTTGAAGACCAGTATCAGGGGATTTCAATTTTTTTCAAAATTTGTCCCAATAGTTGAATTGTATCGGCAAATTTAGCATAATCTACGGGTTTAACAATATATAAATTACACCCAAGTTCATAACATCTGTCAATTTCTTTTTGGTCATCGCTGGTGGTTACAATGATAACAGGGATTTTTTTTGTTATTGGGTTGCTTTTTAATTCCCTTAAGACTTCATTTCCTTCCAAAACCGGCATCCGTATATCCAATAATAGCACATAACTTTGTTCAGGATTGTATGTATTAACAGGGTCTTTGCCATTGAAAAAGTTTATTAGCTTTTCTCCATTAAAAAAATGGATTGTAGGGTTATGGAGTCCTGCCACCTGTAAGTTTTTTTTTACCAAAACAGCATGCCCTTCTTCATCTTCTGCAATCAATATGATTGTATTATCATTAATCTTCATTTGATGGCTGTTTAATGTGATTTGATTTGCTTTGAATAATTATGCATCTTTATGTGCAAATTTATAAATTAACTGAAATGCCCATTATTATTGCCTTTGAATTGTGATATCAACTCAATAATACAAATATAAAAAACATTTTATTCATCCGTTAATATTTTTTTTGTTATTGGCTGGATTGAATTCCATGTTTGCTATTTGCTTCGGTAGTTGATTTTAATTCGCAAACTTGTTGGGTTCATTATTCGTTTTTGCATTTCCTTTTTTGAACCTATTTTTCAAAAGGCTGCATATTAATCCTGATAATGCTTTCCTGCATTTTTTCGTTGGGCACAATACCCCAGGCGTCTGCCGAGTATTCTGGATTGATGCGGTTTACAAAATACATCTCCATTGGGAGGTTGCTTTTTGTTGCAATTTTTCCTCTGTAGGTGCAATCAAAATATTCTTTTACCAAATTGTATGTTGCCCCTGATATGTTTACCTTGCCTTTTTGGCCTGCTGCTACTATTCGGGAGGCTTTGTTTACTGCATTGCCCCATATATCATATGCAAATTTGTTTTTACCAACTACCCCTGCAACTATTTCGCCTGTATGAATACCCAATCTGAGTTCAAATGGTGTGTGTTTTTTACTTAAACTTTTATGCTTCAGCTTCTCAATGGCTTGTTGAATTTGTAAACCTGCTATTACTATTTCTATTGGGTTACTTTGATTTCTGACTGGAATCCCGGCAGCACACATATAACAATCGCCTATTGTTTTTATTTTTTCGATTTTGAATTTTTCTATGATTTCATCAAACTCATAAAAATATTCATCCAGTTTTTCGACTAGCTCAATAGGTGAAAAATCTCTTACAATGTGGCTAAATCCTTCAATATCTGCAAATAATACTGATACCTGCTTGTAATATTGAGGCTGGGCAAATCCTTTCTGTATGAGTTCTTCTGCAATTTTTGCAGGAAGGATGTTCAATAATAACTTTTCTGTTTTTCTTTTCTCAATTTCAAGTTCAAGCTTTTGCTTGGCCATCTCTGCATTGAGTTGTTTATATTTTTCTTTTGATTCTTTAATTGCAATCTCTGCATGCTTTCTTTCAGTAATGTCCCTCATTATTCCAACAATACGTGGTGAAGCATCTTCGTTTGAAATCATTACCTGGGCTGAGACTGAACAAAACACTTTTTTGTTTAATGGGGTTTGTACAGCAATTTCAAAATCTGATACGATTTTCTTTTCTTGTACAATACTTAAAAACTGTTGTAAAATTTTATCATCAAAAAACAATGATTGGTTGATTACCTGTTTTCTGATAAAATTGAATGCTGTTTCAACAGATGGCGATATTTCCAGGATAATTCCTGATTCATCAAGTTCAAAAAATATATCAGAAATGTTTTCAAAAATTGTCCGATATTTTTCTTCGCTTTTCCGTAATGCAATCTGTGAATCAGCAAGCTGTCGGGTTACCTTAAGCCGGTTAACAGCCTGATTGATCAAGGAGGGCAGTAAATCAAGAAATCCTTGTTCTTTTATGAAATAATCAATGGCCCCACGCTTCATCATATCTACCGCAATCTTTTGGTCGCCATGCCCGGTTAACACTACAAAGGGGATTCCTTTTTTTAACGCATTCAGTTGATTTATTATTTCCGGGGCATTCATGTCGGGCAGGTTATAGTCAACCAGAAGCAAAGTTGGCAATTCCTGGCAATTTTCAATATATTCAATATAGTCCTTCCCTGTATAAAATGAGTCACACTTATAGCCTGCTTTGACAAGCTTCCCCTTTATTAACTGGTTTAAAACCTTATCATCTTCTACAAGGTTAAGAATTGTTTGTTCCTTTTCATTATTCTCAATATGTAATTCTTTTTCCATTCACTTTCGTTTTAAGCTAAATCCAATTCCTGTAAAGAAAAGCCCAGATTTTGAATTGTTGATGCAAAAACATCATATTCAACTGGTTTTATTATAAAGCTGTTGCAACCCAGTGATTTGCAAATCTCAATTTCTTTTTTGTTATCAGTTGTTGAAATCATATATACAGGAATATGATTTAATAACCGATCCGATCTGATATACCTTAAAACCTCAATTCCATTCATTCTTGGCATTTTTAAATCTAACAATACAACCAATTTTTGGTTTTTTTTATCAAAACGGTTTTCATTGATACTTCTTAAAAAGTTAATTACATCTTCTCCATTTGAAAAATGAAGATATTCTGATTGAATACCTGTTTTTTGCAAGTTCTTTTTTATTAACAATGCGTGACCTTCATCGTCTTCTGCTATTATTATCTTTAGCCCATGAGACATATGTATTGTCAATTAAAGTGTTTTTTAATTACTTTTTGTTATAATACTGATAATGAATATTATTATCAGCATTTTTTAACCCATGAAAAGTAAATTTAAACAAATTATGATGGTTCAACTTGCGCAATCTACGTAAAAACTTGCTGAAGTCAATATTTTTTACTTAAAAAATAACAATTTGTTACAATAATTATATGGTTTTGTCTCTCTTCACCAGTAATTCCCTGACTGATAGTTAGATGTTTTATGTATCGCCTTCCAGGTCAGAAATGAGGTTTTTTAATAATCGTCTATATATATTCTGCGGGTATATTAGCACCAAAGGAAATAAATCCATGCACTCATTATGATGTAATGACATTGTAAATGATATGCATCCTGCTTGTTAAGTGTTTTTCAGCAGACCCTAAATAATAACTTTTGGTTGATGGCAAGGAAGCAGATAATCCTCCTTAAGTTTTTGTATGGCTAATTGCAAACGTGTTAACACAAATGGTAACTATTCATTTAACCAATTAATTTGGATACGTTGAACCAAATTAGATAATAAGTTTGTTGAGCGTTTTCAGTAGGTATTTAATAAATTATTCTTATCCTTTTGATGTTTTTTGCGATATAGGTAGCTGAATATAAAATCGTGTGCCAGTAACGTCTGATTCAAGAAAAATTAATCCATTATGCTTTTCAATGATTTTTTTTACGATTGTCAGGCCTAACCCTTCTCCGTTTGCATCCTGGTTTAACCTGTAAAAAATCTCAAAAACCTTTTCTTTTTTATCCTCTGGTATTCCTTTCCCATTATCTGAAACACAATACTCAATACACTTATGGTTTGTTTTTCCAGTAATCTTTATTATTGGCAACCTGTCAGGATGTGAATACTTAATTGAATTACTGATAATATTTGAAAAAATCTGGTTTAATAAGGATTCATCTCCATAACACATTGGAAGATCAAGGCATTCTATTTTGATATTTTGACTGTGGATTTGAAATTCAAAGTTTTTTAATACATCAGAAATAAGATTATTCATATTTACCTTCTTTATTTGGATTTCTTCCCGGCCTAAACGGGCAAGTTTTAGTAGTCCGTTGATTAGGGTCTCCATCTTTTTTGTAGAGGCATGGATATACTTAAAGCTGGCTGGTATTTCATCTCCCAATAATTTTTGAACCAAAGGATCATTATTGTTTTTTTGAGAAATCAATGCAGAAAGTTTCGAATATTGGTTATTTAGTTCGGAAGTAAATCCATCGATGTTTACCAATGGCGATCTAAGATCATGAGATGTAATATAGATGATTTGTTCGAGTTCTTTGTTCTTTTTTATTAATTGCTCGTTGAGTTCTTTAATTGATTTTTCCTGGGCAATTCGTTGCGATAGGTCTATAACTACAGCAACTATTGCTATGGTGTTTGAAAATTCATCCCGTATGGGTGATGATGAAAGGTAAACTGAAAACTCTTCTCCATTTCTTTTTTTGTTTATCAATTCTCCCTGCCAACTTCCGGTAGCCCTTACCTGCTTTATTTCATTCAGTATTTCGGGAGGATTATTTTGTGAAACAATAATACTTATGTTTTTCCCGATAACATCTTCTTCCGATTCAAATCCGTATGTGTCCAAAAAGGCTTTATTTACATAAAGGACGTTATTATTATTATCTGTGATATTAATACATTCTGTTACACTTTTTATTGCATGTGCAAAGATGCGAAGGTCTTTTTCATTTTGTTTCCTCTCGGTTATATCCCTAACTAATATAAGAGCTTCTTCCTGACCTGCCGGAACAAATCGGGTTTCAATAAAAATATTGGATTGATCAGTTGTTGAAGATATTTCAAACTCTTTGATCTTCATGGTATTGGTCTCCAGGCATACATCTATTAGCTGAAGAAGCAGTTTTGAAATATTTTCGGTATAAAAACTGGTTATGTTTTGTCCGTTATATGCTGGAATATTAAATGGAAAACAGGATTCAGGGTTTAAATGGCTATCCAGAAAATATCCATTCCTGTCAACAAGAAACATTAAATCTGGTATGGCTTTAAGTATGGCTTTATAATGTTCTTTGCTTTTATAAAGCTTTTCCTGGGTGTTTCTAAATTCTGTAATATCATTTAAAGTTACTAGTTGGTTCCCGGTTTCAGGAATATAGGCAACATGCACTGAACAATGGCTCATTCTGCCATTAACACTGATGAACCTGGCTTCTGTTTCACCTGTCATGGCTTCAGGCCCTACAATTAATCGGAGGTAAGTGTTTAAATTTGGTCGATCTTCATGATGAATAAAACTTGTAATAAACCTTTGGTGCTCAATTTCTTTTTTGTCAAGCTCCATTAGCTTTTCAAATCCTGTATTGGCAAGGATAATCATTCCTGCCGGGTCAAGAACTATTGAACTTGTGCCAATGTTTTCAAATAGATTTCTGTATAATTTTTCGCTTAGCTTAAGTTTCCCCTGGATATTTACCTGTTCAGTGATATCTTCTTCAAACCCTTCCAATACTTCCGTTTGAAGTTTATTGTCATAGTAGGCCCTGACATACATATTCGACCAAACTGTTGACCTGTCTTTTTTGTAATATTGAACAGTAAATTTTTCAAAAGAATTGCTGCCCTTTTTCGAAAGATGTTCTACTATTTGTTTTCGTAAATTCGGCTGAACATATAAATCATCAATGTTTTCTATATGTTTTATAAGGTGTTCGGGAGTTTCAAAACCTAAAAAATTGGCCAGTTTTGTGTTTGCATAAATATACCTGCCATCGATAGTTGATATAAATATCCCTACAGGTGCTTTATCTATTAAGTCCTGAGGACTTAATATTTTCTCGGATCTTTGTATTTTTTGAAGGGATTTTCTCCTGATGTATTTTTTATATATAAAATATGTTACGACAGATCCCCCAAAAAACGAAATGATAACTGATATGATAAGGATGAAAATGTTTTGGGCCATCTTTTTTTAAATAAATAAGTTTTTTTTCCTGCAATCAAAGATAGAAAAGATTTTTATTGTTTAACTACTATTTATTGGTTAATAATTGCGTTTTAATAGATGTTTTTCTTTTTTTCCCTAATACTGAATAAAGACTGTTAGAAATCTGCAATATCATTGAATTGGAATTTTAAGCCTGAGCGAAAGATAAATACTTTATTCATCGGATTTGTTTTGTTCTCTGTGCTTGAGGACGATAATCAGGTTCTCAATTACTTTTTGAAGATATTCAATACAGGTTTCGCTTTTTACTATATAGTTGAAAATCCACATTTCCTGAACTTTTGCAATCATGTCGATATCTCGTTGTGCTGAAACAACAATGATTTCAGCAGCAGGAACTGACTTTTTGATTTCTTTTACAAGTTCTTGTCCCGGAATATCAGGCAGGAGCATGTCAACAATTACCATATCCGGCATCTCATCCAAATGGTTAAGAAGTTCTGTCCCCGTCGAGAAATTTGAAATACTTACATTTTTGATTGCTCCCAGACAAAGCTTTAATAGCATTCCCTCTGTTCTGTTATCTTCTATTACAAATATTTTCCATACCCTGTTTGATGTAATTTCCTGCATGATATAAAAGATTTCAGTGAGTTAATAAATTGGTTAAGGTGTCAGTCCTATCAACAAAAATATTTAAAAGTATTGACAAATCAATAAGTGAAATCCTTAATTGCTGACTTTTTGTCCTCAATGATAATAAAAAAATCGCTGAAGACAAAAAAAAACGGGAAATATAATTTCCCGTTTTTTACAATGAAGCAATTATATCTTAATTGAGGCTGGAAACTACACCCATGGCGCAGCCTTCCTCTCCGTCCTCAAAATAAAATGAAAGACTGTACGCCCCACTCATTTTACATTCAAACTGGATAAATGGGAAATGCTTTTTTGAATCCACCATATATGTTGTCCCAATCATATTATCCTGATGATAGAGAGAGATAATCCCTTTCCCTGGTTTTTCCTGAGCATTGCATACATAAATCCTGTATGTCATTCCGCTATTGAAAACAAATGTGTATTTTACAACAGGCAGTGGATCTCCTTTTTTTTGTTTTGCAAGTTGAACGGGGAAGCTTTTTAAAAACTTGCTTTCTCCTAGTTTGCCATGGCAAACATCAATGAGTCCTTCACCACACTGTGCCTGAGCCTGGTTGATTCCTGCACCAAAAGCGAAAAGTGAAAGGAGTATAGAAATCAGAAAGTATTTTTTCATCTGTGTAATTTTTTAATGATCAGCGATTGTTCGTTTTTTTATGATCAACCTGTATAAGCTTTTCTGACTGGAGGGTTTGCTTTCAGGTTTTTCATCTTTTTTATTAAAGAATGTTTTGGGTAATTTATCGTTCAATTCATCCAAACATGCTGTTATTCGATGATCTTGCTTCTTATTTTTTCGATTTGATTTGAAATACCCTCAACAATTTCATCTGTAATGATTACCTGACTTGAACTGTTGTCAACGATTACCAACATTCCATCTACTTCTTTCATTGTTGGTTCGGCATAAACGTAGGTGATTTTAACCTTGTCAAATTCTTTCTTCAGGTCAAACAAGTCATCAATCAGCTCTTTGAAATTTGGTTCACTTTTGTAGCTATGGAGCAATAAAATCATATTGTCCAAAACAACTTTTTGTTCTCCAATACGGCTATAGATGGTTTCTTTATTGGGTGGAACAGTTTTTACC
>CAYLYP010000008.1:0-2167 GCA_964387795.1 uncultured Bacteroidales bacterium | reverse complement strand
GTACTGACTGTCCGGTCATAAATGTTCATATAAACCAAATCAGTACCATAAACCCCTAAATTGAGTGCTTTTTTGAAGTTTGTATTGTATTTGCTTATGTTTGCTGCAGGGTTTAATATCTCCTGTGAATATACCACGCCTGAGCGTTGAAGAAGAGAAGTCATTTCTACCGGGTTTGGGACTGAGGTAATCATTTCTCCAACCATTTCATCAGTCATCTTAACCTGTTCAGATATTAAGCTATCAGATAAAAGGTCTGTTGCGTTTTCTCTTTTATTTGAGTTGCAACTTGTAAATTGAATGATAGAAACCATTACAAATCCCAATACAAATAATACTTGAAAGATTTTTTTAGAGGCTTTCATTCTTAATTTCATTTTTTTTAGTTTGTGGTTAATTGATTTGTTAAGTTTTACAATCCGGTCCTTTTTAATGCTTTGCCAATAATCCTTTGGCGCATTTTCCTAAACAGACTTTGAAAATAAGGGCCCAATACCCCTGACGAATCAAGGAGTTTTTTCAAAAGCTGATAGTAAAGAGCAACATACATCAAAATTGTAAAGATCCATAGCATAAGCATGTTAAAATAGAACGTATCAATCTTCATGCCGAAAAAGTTTTTTCTCGGTGCCATAAAGTGGGTCCTGAAACTTAATGCGCTTGGATCCTGAGGGTCAAGTAATACCGGATCTATTTTTTGAACCAATCGGTTATTAAGTCTTACTACCGGAAGTGGTGCCATTGCGTTTTTAGCAAATCTGCCCAAAAAGTCATTATAATAGTTGTCATATTCTTTCTGGTATGCTTCTTTGCCTTCAGGCGTACTAGTTCTTTGCGTTACATCCCTGTCAATAATTTCGTTGATGTAGTTAAATTTATCGCGGTAGAACTCCTGCATCTGGGTGAAAAACAAATATGCTTCTTCGGCAATGCGATCCGAAAAACGACCCGATTTAAGTGAGTCTAATAATCCAAACCTAATCTGGTGCATTTTTGTAAATTCGCTTTGCTGTTCGCGGTATATCTCATTGTATAATAGCTCAATGTCGTTTTGTGGCATTTTATATGCAGGATCTCCAAGCTTGTTAAACCTGTAAGAATCAATAAGCCTTTTTAGCTCCGGAAAATAGTAAACGTTTTTATAGTTACACGCACTTTCCAGTTTGTTGTAATCGTAATATTGTTTTTGATATTTGTTATTTACAAACTGATGAACTATTAATGCCTCAAATGCCCATCTTGATGGCATAACTTCTGCCAGCACAGGCACTTTTTCACTCCCTCCTCCCAGGTTACGGTTTATTTTATCAAAACTAAACATGGCTCCCGTTAATACCATTTGAGGGATAATAAGAAATGGGATCAAAATATAAATGGTCACGGCTGAGTTAAAAGCTGATGAGATATTTAATCCCAGGACATTTGCAAAGGCACATAAAGAAAAGAAAATCATCCAGTATTCAAGATACATTCCCCTAACCCCAAAGATTGCATTTCCAACAAGGACAAAAAGAAATGCCTGAATGGCTGACAATATAAACAGGATGCCTATCTTGGAAAATAAATAACTGCTCCGGCTCAGGTTCAAAAAGGCTTCCCTTTTTAATATCTTTCGGTCTTTATATATTTCTTCGGCACTGACAATCAAACCTAAAAACAATGCTACTATTGTGCCCATAAACAAATATGGCATCAGGTTTTCATTCTGGCGAAATATATATATATTCGAGTTGGGGTCATCAATATACCTGATTACAAAAGCAAGTAGAAATCCCAATACAGGGGCTTCAAGAAGGTTAATGACAAGGTATTGGGTATTGGAGAGCTTTGCAAACAAATCCCTTGAGAAAAAAATCTTAAACTGCTTAAACCATGAAGGATTTTTTAGCGTTTCAGGTAATTTGTCAAAGTCTTTTATTTTGTCTGCGGGTTTTATTTTTTCAACAAAATGCTCATTCCACTCTTCGGCAGCTACCTTCCTGTTGCCTGTGCTCTTGCCATATTCATCAACAATCCGGCTCTCAATAATCGAAAATATTGTTTCCGGGTTAACATTACCACAGGTAGGACATTCGCCCACACTTGAGTTTATCTGATTGTCCAGTTGTTTAAAATATATTACTGCTTCAACAGGATTGCCATAGTATATCTGATAACCTCCCTCATC
>CAYLYP010000007.1:0-68634 GCA_964387795.1 uncultured Bacteroidales bacterium | reverse complement strand
TTTTGGCAAGCAAAACCATTGAGCATATTGATATGCAACTTGAAAATGTTACTGAAGACCTGTCCTCTTCCGAACGTCAGTTGCAAAACCTAAAGCTTAACCGTGATGTGCTGGATATTGATGATAAGTCAAGAAATATTTATCAACAACTTCAGGCCTTAGAACTAACAAGGGATGAAGCATCCCGACGATTGAGCCATCTCAGGCAGATGGACGATTATTTTATCCAATACAAGGATTCAGCCCGTATCCTGGCTCCTTCAGCACTGGGCCTTAATGATGCGGTACTGAATGGCCTTATCTCTGAACTGACTGCATTAAACTCAGAGAAAAACAGGATTATCAGCCAGGAACAAACAAAAAACCCAAGACTGTCAACACTGAATATCCGAATCGACAACCTGAAAGAGGTTATCTCTGAAAATATCAGCTTTAGCATCCATACAACAGATGCTGAGATAAATGGCCTCGAACAAAGGATACGGAGCCTGAAAGAAGAGTTTGCTATCCTGCCTGCTACCCAGCGTGAGATGCTTAATATTGAAAGGCGCTTCAAACTTAATGACGCCGTTTATACCTCAATGCTTGAGAAACGTATGCAGGCACAAATCCTTAAAGCATCCAAGATACCTGATGCCAAAATTATTGAACCTCCCAGATTTGCTGGTGTGGCAAAACCTAAAAGGACTTTAATCTATTTATTCTCTTTCTTCCTGGGTATCATGCTCCCATCAGCATTTATTATTGGTAAGAAGTTAATCTTAAACAGGATATCAGGTCGTGATGATATCAGTTTTATTACAAACATCCCTTCCATTGGCCATATTCCTGTTCAATCAGGTGCCTCTGATAAAAATATCCTTGATAATCCCCAGTCACTGGTAGCTGAATCATTTTTTTCGCTTAGGAGCAACCTCGTTTATTACCTGCTTGGCGAAACCCATAAAGTAATTCTTGTTACTTCTTCAATCCCCTCTGAAGGGAAATCTTTTGTGGCTTTTAACCTGGTATCAAGTTTTGCATTATCCGACAGCAAAGTGGTCTTTCTTGAATTTGACCTTCGTAAACCTGGTAACATAAGCCCTGAGATTATTAAATCGGAGGCTGTCGGCGTGAGTTCATACCTGATAAAGAAAGCCGGGATCAATGATATTATCAGCAAAACATCCAACCCCAACCTTGATATCATTCAGGCTGGCCAGATCCCCCCAAACCCTATCGGGCTTTTGGCAGGCAACAGGACAAGGGAACTTATTGAAGAGCTCAGGGCTATTTATGATTATATCATCATTGATACACCTCCTTATGGCCTGCTGACCGACTCTTTTATCCTTATGAACTTCGCCGATATCAACGTATTTGTCACACGTCTTGATTATACAAAGAAATCTGTCCTGGCTACCAGCCTTGGCGATCTTGAAAGAAAGAAAGTACAGAACCTCTACCTTCTTGTAAATTGCGAAAAGAGCAATATGCAAAAATATGAATATGGGAGGTATCCTTATCTGAGCGTTGAAAAGAAGAAAAAGAAAAAGGGATTTAAGAAATCGGGGAAGTAAAGGAGTTTTTGTTAATCAAACTTTTTTAGCAACTATGGAACTAAGCATACTGGTAAGCAGGGAGCCTGTGCATGAGTGGGATGAAATGCTGGATGTCCATCACGGGAGTATTTATTTATATACAGGTTGGCTCAATGGCATTGCTTCCGTTCAAAGAGAACCTGTTTATTTCCTGTTTAAAGATAATGAGGAAGTAGTTGCAATGCTGTCGGGGTTTATCCGTCCGGTGTGCAATGGGCCTCATAAACAATTGTTCTTTTATTCAGGGATTGCTTCTGCCCAAAACAACCCTGAAATACTTATTGCTGCTAAAAAAGCCTTGTTGGATTATGCCCGTAAGAACAACTATTATAGGGTAATCCTAAAGTCGTACGATTATAATACTTACCTTGAAGCAAGGATTAAGCCTTATTGTGAATTTAAAAGGTCTGAATGTGTCCTGGATCTTAATTGTTCCGAAAACGATCTTATCAATGGCTTTAAGGATAGCTATCGGCGCAACATGAAAAGAGGATTATCACGAGGTGCTGCTTTTGGCTTCGGCTTTGAAGCAGGCTTAGTGGATGCTATGCTCCTTTTGATGAACGAAACCCAAAGGGTCAGGTGTTCAAAAGGTTATGGCAAGTACGGGTTATTAACAATGCCTTTCCTGAACAGGGATGAGATGGTCAGGATGCTTGAACAAAGAAATGCTGCCATCTTTTATATCCGTCTTGCTGAACGTATTGTTAGCGCTCAGTTTGTAGTGATGATACGGACAAAGGCTTAT
The DNA here is from genome assembly GCA_964387795.1 of uncultured Bacteroidales bacterium. Lineage (GTDB taxonomy): Bacteria > Bacteroidota > Bacteroidia > Bacteroidales > UBA7960 > CAYLYP01. Next base: position 66,306 of record CAYLYP010000007.1, on the reverse strand, counting down.
GGGATCCTTATGGGCACTTCTGAAGATGGATATCATATATATGCCCCAAGTGTGCTTTTTTATAAAACTGCTCTTTATTTGAGGGAGGAGGGATTTAAAAGCTATAACCTTGGAGGAATTCCAATTGGTAGAAAGAATAAGGGGGTTGAGAAATTTAAACTTGATATGGGGGCCAGGCTATATTGCTCATCTGAAGAAGCAACAGGCTTTCTCCTTTCTCCTTTGCGAAAGTATAATTTTTTGCTTTGGCTCAGAAAGACAGTATCTTTTGGTTTTTTGCCCTGGAAAGTAAAAAATTTCCTTTTCAAAATAATCGATTTGTTCCTTAAAGGCAGGGAACACTATTAAATCAGGGACGATAAAGGGATAATGGTTAAACAATGCCGACATGATGCTTTTTTAAACCTCGTGTTGGTGTAAATGTTTTAATTTTGAATGATATTTTTTTTGTTTCAAATAAGAAGAAGGACAAATGATACTGACCTACTATAAGGCAGCAAACTTTGGTGATGCTATTAACCCTCTGGTTTTTGAGCATTTTTTGCCCAATTTCTTTGATGATGACCCTGTGTTGTTATTTTATGGCATTGGTTCAATACTTGGCTTCGAAAGGCCTTTTGAAAAGACCCGCAAGATCATAGTGTTTAGTTCGGGCTTTGCTTACGACCAACCCCCTATCCTGGATCAGCGGTATGATATCAGGTGTGTGCGTGGCCCATTAACTGCCCGAAGCCTGAATATTGATGCTTCAAAAGGGGTTGCCGATGGCGCATTGTTGCTCCAATATATACCTGCATTTTCTGATAAACAGGAAAAGAAATATAAATTTTCATACATCCCCCATCATGTGAGTGAGAAGATGTTTGATGGCTGGAATGATGTTCTTGAACCATTGGGAATTCATTATATTAGCCCGGCAGGCAATCCGGTTCAGGTTATCAATGAAATAAGGCAGTCGGAATGCATCCTTGCCGAAGCCATGCATGCTGCAATAATTGCTGATACATTTAGGGTTCCCTGGATCCCGGTTAAAATGTTCCTTCATATTAACAATTTTAAATGGCTGGACTGGATGCTGTCGCTTCAAATTGCTGAAGCCTATAATCCTTATTCATTAAGAAGGGTTTATAACAATGAATGGATAAAAAAGATTATCAAAAACAAAACCTTACTAAGTGAAAATACTTTGATGAATGATGCCCTGTCTTCAGTCTATCAAAAGATTCAGAAAAGTGTTGTGCAGGAAAAACTTCATCATCAGCTCAGGCAGATTATGATGTCTAAGCCTTTTCTAAGTAAGCAGGAGGTTTTGTCGGATAAACAGCACCAGCTTCTCGAAATCATTGAGGGGATTAAAAGGGATTATTCTTAGGGCAGGCCTTTAATAATTATATAGTCTTCAATTGATTGTGAAATAATTGTGAACTTGTAATGAACCAGAAAAAAACATTAAATGTCTTTTAAAAAGAAGTTTCTTAAAAACGTATCGCGTTTTGCATTGTTTAGTTATGTGTCACAGGCGCTGGAATTTATTTCTACTATTGTCCTGTCAAGGGTTCTTTTGCCTGAAGAGTATGGTTTTGTGGCAATCATTACAGTTTTTTCCGGTTTTATTTTACTGTTTGCTAATGTTGGTGTAGGTACTTCTGTGGTGAGAAGTGATTATGGCCATACCTTTCACCGCTATATGTTTAACCTTTCAATATGGATGGGTGTCTTTTTTACAATCATTCTCATGCTGATTTCATATCCGGTATCAGTGTTTTTTAATGACCCCAAATTAATACTGCCTATTGTTGTTATCTCAATTAAGTTTATTTTCGATTCTTTCACCTATATCCCTTATGCAATCCTTGCCAAACAGCTTAAGTTTAATCATATTGGCACTGCTAAATTATCAGGTTCTGTGGTGCAGATCGGGCTATCCATTCTAATGGCCTATACCGGCTTCTCATACTGGTCGTTGATTGTGCCAATGCTTATAAGTCCTGTCTTTCAGTTTTTATACCTTCGGAAAAAGGTTGATGTGCCCATGGCTTTCTTTGGTTGGAAGAAAACAATTTTTGGATTTAAGATGATAAAACAGCTTATGGGTAGCTTATCATTGATAAACCTTATTTCATACTGGTCAGAGAACGTGGATAAGGTAGTGATTGGCAAAATGTATTCACAGGCCGATTTGGGGCTTTACAACAGGGCTTTCAGATTTATTATGCTTTCGAGCCGACTGGTAACAGGTATCTTTAGCACTGTCTTGTTCCCTTCATTGAAAGACCTGATGGACCAGAAAGGGGATGTCCAAAAAGAATACCTTGACCTGCTCCGTATCATTACGCTGTTCAATGTCCCTTTCCTTGTAATATTGGCAATATTCCCCAAACAACTGGTTTTTATACTATGGGGCAATGATTGGATGGGAGTGGCCGATTATCTCCCTTATGTTGCAATCATCCTTGTTTATCAGTCTATTGTTAATACAATGTATTCGGTCTTTATCCTTTATGAGAAAGAAAAAATGCTCCTGCTGATAAACATCCTGAATACAGCCCTTACCATCGCGTTTGTTGTAGTGGGTGGTTTTTATTCGATGAGGCATATACTCATTTTTCTCACCTTGGGAATGCTGCTCATCTCAATCCCTTTGAACATCTATTTTGGTTTTTATAAGGCTTTTTCATATCAAAAAGGCCCTCTGCTCAAATTCTGGCTTCCATTAATTGGCTTTGGCCTTGTAATGTTCTATACAGTATGCTTTGATTATTATGTCCCCTTAATAATCACTATTTCATTATTTGTTGTTTACTTACTGTTTAGCATTAAAAATTCATTAAAGAAGATTTTTGGCTACTTTATGAATAAAGAATCATGAGAAAAATCCCAGTTTTCTTGCCGCTTTAACATAGAAATAATGAACGAGCTCATTCAATAGGTAACGCATTGACTTCCCTTCCCTGAACATATCGAGCCGTCCGACCCTTAGCTCACGCCTTAAGGTTTTCTCGTAATCCCTGCGATTGTGTTTTTGTGCAAGGCGTAAATTCTCGCTGGTAAACTCCCATGAATCATCATTGAATGTGCGCAACAGGATGGAATACGATTTTGGCAGCTTATCCGGAAAACTTGTGCATTCTTTTAGCTTTCCAATAATGTCTAGGGTGATCATTGTCCTGACGCACTTCCAGCACTTTCCACAGTTATGTATCCCGCCTTCGTTGTCAATGCAGACCCTTAGGCTGTTAAGTGCAAGCGGATCGGAAGCTATCAGCCCGGCAAGCTTTTCGGCCCGTTCTGTTTCACTACCGTCATGGAATAAAAATGTGCTTTCATTTGACCAGAGTGAATCGAGCAAGGGGCTGCTGGGATCATGAAAAAGCGTGGAATAGGTGTTGGAAGAGGGGATATTGAAATTCCTGAAACCACCCGACAGGGATAAGGCTGTTGCAGCCAGACCTGGTCCGAAATAATGCTCTTCCCAGTCAAGGGGAAAGACATCGCGGATATTTGTTTCGCCTACAATTAATTCGAGTTGATAATGCCTTGCCAGCTCCTCTATCTTGTCAATTACTGCCTTGTCCTGTCCCTTTTTATAAACGCTTAAGGGCAGTTCGAGCCCTTTCATATATATCAGGCTTGTTAGCAACTTGTCAGCATCTTTTTGGTTTTTTGGAAGATACTTTAACATCGAATACATGCTATCAACACCCAACGAAAAGAATGTGGCATTCCCCTTGGGGGCCGATTGTGGGTTTGTGTATTGGTTTGCTGCTTCTATGTCAATATGGAAAAACTTTCCTTTAAACCATGTAGCAAAAACATCCTGTATGATAAACTGGTTTTTCATCATCTTTGATGATATAGGTGGGATAATTTTTATCCTCTCCTTTAATTCCATTGCCGGAATCAATATTGCCGGAAAAAATGCATCTGCCGTTTCTGTAACATAATCAGCAAATTGTTTTGGATATGAAAAAAACAGGCTTTCTTCCCTTTCCTGTTTTTCAAACTTTACAATGCACGATAATACTACCTTATCTTCAGTGATGTTTTTTTTTATGCTTTCGATTATCATGGTTTTGCTTGTTTTAAGGTGTAGATCAATAGATCCTAAATAACCATCGGGTATAATATGCCATTTGCTTTGCCTGCTGCTCCACTTATCCCTTACAAATATATTTACATCTTATTAATAATTCATATTTATAGACAAAAATATATTGGTGAAATGAAGGGTGAATTGTATAAATAGCTTTGGTCTGGATGATTATTTGTGTTTTCAGGAATTATTTCGAATTAAAACAACAGATTCGTTTAATATGCATTATTCAAATTAAATGCAAATATTGTTATATTTGTTTTATAAATAATATGATAAATACAAGCTATTTTAATGGCTGGTATCAAAGCAATAAAATGTATTTATTTTGAAAGAAAAAATACTTCATATCTATCCGACATTAAGGTTCCGGGGCGGGGCAGAGAAGCTTGTCGGCCAGCTTGCAGAAGCATTCAATAAAGAATATGACATTATTGTGGTGTCGGATGATGAGTCTATAAAAATTCCGGGTGTTGTCCATCATGATGTAACCTTGTTCGATGGCGGTATCATGGGCAGCATCAAAGGCTTCATTCAATTATTCAAAGTATTAAAAAAAGAGCAACCCTGCATTGTTCATTCGCACCATCGAAAAACAACATTATGGACGGTTTTGCTTAGGCCTTTTGTGAATATAAGGATTATCCATACGCATCATGTTATTCTTAAAAACCGATGGTGGTGGGGCTTGTTCAAAGCAGATGTATATGTAGGGGTTGCTAATCATGTAGCCCTTAACCTTTCAGGTTATTTCAGGATACCAGCATCAAAAATCATAGTCATTCCCAACGGTGTGATTGTGCCTGCCAATCAGATTGAGGATTGCCAGACGGATAAAAACACTGCGGTAATGATATCCAGGCTTGAAGACGGCAAAGGCCATGACTATCTGATCAAAGCCTGGAGAAAAGTGGCTGATATCGTTCCGGAAGCCAGATTGTTGATTGTTGGTGATGGTTCTTTGTTGAATTCTTTAAAGGAGTTGGCAAAAAGCCTTGGTCTTGATAACAATATTGAGTTTGTTGGCTTTCAGCCTGAGGTATATAAATGGATCTGCAAAGCTGAATTTGTGATTATGCCTTCATTGTCCGAAGGTCTTCCACTGAGTGTGCTCGAAGCTTTTGCGGCTGGAAGGGCTGTTGTTGCTTCCGATATTGAAGGGAACCTTGAAATTGTTGAACATGGGATATCAGGCCTTGTATTTCCTGTTGGTGATGAAAATGAACTTGCACATTGCGCCCTTAAACTGTTTGCTGACAAGGCATTTTCTCAACAATTGGGTGCTAATGCCCATGAAGTATTCATTAAAAACTTTGCTTTTGATAAAATGATTGATGGTTACAGCTCTTTATATCAAAGCGTTTTTCAAAAGAAAAAAATTGTTTCGTAAATTAAACCAGGAATAATGGACAGGGTACGCTTGCTGAATATTGCCATTGATAATATATCCCTTGCTGAATTGCTCAAAAGCTTCAATAAAGGTGTTCTGATTACGCCCAACGTTGACCACCTTATAAAACTTCAAAGCGACCGGCAGTTTTATGAATTATATAAGGCTGCTACCTATGTTGTGCTGGATAGCAAAGTGTTGTTTAAAGCCCTGAAGTTTCTTGGAACACCTGTCAGGGAAGTGATACCCGGCTCTGACTTTTTTCCTGCCTTTTATAACTATCACAAGGACAATGAAAACATCCATATCTTTTTATTGGGTGCAGGGCCAGGTGTTGGCCAAAAAGCGATGGAAACAATTAACCGTAAAGTGGGACGTGATATCATCAGGGCAAGCTATTCGCCCCCTTATGGCTTTGAAAACAATCCGTCGGAGCTAAGTAAAATCGTAAAGCTTATCAATGAATCGAAGGCCAATGTTGTGGCGGTTGGACTGGGTGCCCCCAAGCAGGAAAAATGGATTTTTGACCAGATGCACCTCATGCCCGGGGTTGATATGTATATGGCAATTGGGGCTACTATTGATTTTGAAGCAGGCAATGTGGCCAGGGCTCCCCGTTTTTTTAAACAAAACTCCCTCGAATGGCTATACCGCCTGATTGTAGAACCCAAAAGGCTCTGGAAAAGATACCTTGTCGAGGACATGCCCATCTTTAAACTTATCTGGAAGCAAAAGAGAGGATTGTATGTGGATCCTTTTGAAAACCAAAACGTAGCATCATTATAGCATTACCTGACAGGGATTACTCTCCTATACAGATATAGTGATTATGATTTTTGATTATTGTTTAGTAATTTTTGTGGATAATACATGCGGGTTCAATTTTCTTAGCTGTTTTATCAATTGAGTATTTCCCAATAACAACCCCTTTTTATTGTCCTTTATTCTTAGTCATTTATTCTGTTTGTGGGTTTTATCAGCTTCAGAATAAAAAAAAGCAGCCTGCTTTTTATCAAAAGGCAGGCTGTAAAGGAGGAGCGAAATCTATGGATTAGCTTTTTGTGAACTTGCGTGCGGTGATTTTTCCCTGGTTGATGATGCGAATGATATAGATTCCAGGTTTTAAATCATTTACATCAAAGGAGATGGATTCACCGGCTCCCTGATAGGCATTGCTAAGGGTCTGGAGTGTTTGTCCCTGCAGGTTGATGATTTCAATACTTGTAGGGCCGTTGTAATTGCTCAGTGAGATGTTAAGGATTGATTGTGCAGGGTTGGGAAACACATTTATTTCCTGGTTTTCTTCCACATCAGTGATGGATGTTGCCCTTGCAAAGATTGCAGTTACGTTAAGGTTTTCACCCACATTGATTTGAAGGTTTTGTGTTTTGAAGGTGGTACCATTGACATCCCAGCTTTCAAATATCCAGCCCTCAACAGGATAAGCTTCGAGCATGAGGACAGAGCCTGCAGTATGGGTATATTGGTTTGAAGGGGGATTTGTATATCCGTTTCCAATTGAGGATATGTTCATTACATAATACACATTTGAAGTTACCTGGAACACTGCAATGAGGTCCCTGTTTTGCTGTGCAGTAAACTGATAGGTGGCATCGTAGGAAACAGCCTGTCCGTTTTCTTTCCAGAATGCAAAGGAATAACCGTTAACAGGGGCAGCTTCAAGGATTACGTTGTCACCATAGTTATAAACTCCGCCACCGTAAACAAATCCGGCCTGGCTTTCTTCTATGTTGACATTGATATTTACCTGAACAGGTGCAAAATGGGCAACCAATAATTTGTCGGATGAGAGCATGAACTCATATTCAGGGCTGTTGCTAATGATGGCGCCTTCTTCAGTCCAGTAAAGGAACACCCATCCGTTGTTTGGGCTGGCCATTACAGATACCATGCTGTTTTTTGTAAATGAGCCGTCACCAGAGACACTTCCACCTTCTTCAGGACTTGCCTGAAGGCTAAGCTGGAACATGGACTGGGAGAAAGTGGCTGAGAGCGACCTGTTGCCAGTAACTTCAAAGCTGTATTCATTGTCCTGAGAAACTACAATGCCGTTTTCCAACCATGCATTGAACTCCCATCCGCTATTGGGCTGAGCAACAACAGTAGCAGTCTGGCCATAGTTGTAAGCACCGCCACCTGATAATGAACCCCCTTCGGCAGGCTCGGCAGTAAGGTTGATGCCATACTGGCTTTGGCTAAAAGAAGCAGTGAGGTTACGACTTTCAGTAACAAGGAATTCATAGACAGGTGATGTGGAAACCATAGTCCCGTCTTCGAGCCATGAGATGAAGTTCCAACCGGTATTGGCTGTTGCAGTAAGGCTTACCTGTGCCCCATGGTTATAAGAACCTGCACCGGTAGTTGAACCACCTTCAACAGGGTTTGCTGATGCTGCAATGACATATTGTTGTTGTGAAAAGTTAGCTGTGAGTGTCCTGTTTGCAGTTGCAGTGAAGCTATAGTTTGCATTTGTAGAAACTACGGTATTTCCTTCTTTCCAGTTTACAAAGCTATAACCAGTGTTTGCTGTTGCGGTAAGGCTTACCTGTGCCCCATGGTTGTAAGAACCTGCACCACTTATTGAACCACCTTGTGTTGGATTTGATGAAGCTGATATTGTATATTGAATGGTTTGAAAGTTTGCGGTAAGGTTCCTGTTGGCAGTCACTTCAAAAGAATAGGAAGGGTTTGTTGAGACCACTGTGTTCCCTTCTTTCCAGTTGACAAATGAATAGCCGGTATTTGCTGTTGCAGTAACAGTAGCCTGTGTTCCCTGGATAAAAGTGCCGCCCCCTGTAAGGGTACCTGCTGAAACAGGATTTGCTGAAAGGGAAATTGTGAACTGGGTATTGTTTGTCCCGCTACCATTGGCCTTTATTAATCCTTTATAACCAACAGGACCTGATTCTATTAGGCTAAAACCTACGTCCCGTCCATTGGGACCTGCATTTTTTAAGGGAGATTGTTCTGAAAGCTGATAGTATATTTCTTCTTCAAATAATGGATCTACTGAAGTGAATGCTGTTCCATATTGCCCTGCCTCATTCACAGCATAGTTGAAATAATTATTGCCTGTAAAATTTTTTACCACAGAACTTCCAATGGCAAGGAATAACCTGTTATAATTAACGAAGTTGCAATTGCTTACATTGAGGACCTGAGATCCTGATGCTTCATGGAATACTGAGTTCTGAGGATAGTAATACTGCCTTTTTCCGATATTGGCAAAAGTGCTGTTGATGATGGTGTTGTTGGCAGTTAAAGCCTGGATTGCAATATTTTGTCCAACAAATAGGCAGTTGTCGATTTGAAGGTTGGTGCCAAAGTTCCATATTCCAAAGCGGGCATCAACGATGATAGAGTTTTCAAAAATCCAACTCCCATTGCCTTTGTAAACAACAGCAGAGATGCTATCAATACCTGGTCTGTTCTCGAAGAAATGGCCAATGAGAAGGCTGTTTTTGATATGGTATTGCGAAAGTGTTTCAGTTCCAATAACAGCAAACTTACCACCGGTAGCGCTTCTGTCGAGGGTAGAGTTTTCGATAAGGATATTCCTTACTTCCCATGTTTGGGTGCCATCCCCATTGGGCTGCACCAGGTGATCCGGCCAGAAAAGGCCACATCTGGAGGTCTTACAGTTTAAGATATGAAGTGATTTCAGGCGTGAGTGGTACATGCTATCATCAAATGTGCTATCGATAGAACAGTTCATCACATAAGCATCAACAATGTCAGGTGTGCTGTATCCCGAAATGTTTATCCCCTGGTGGCCTCCGGTAGTATGAACATTGTCAACAATTGCTTTGCCCCCATACATCCTGATAGTGAGGGTTTCGCCAGTATTATCGTTTACACTGTGCCTGCCAACATGATAAAGGATAAGGTCTTTTACCCTTACAACTGCATTTATGTTAATTCCATTAGGGCCGTCTTCGCTTCCTGATACGTACATTAACCTTGCATCAGGAGTTGTTTTATAGATACGGGCAGGTCCAACTCCTGTTGTGTCATAAGAGGTGATTGTTACAAGCTCATGGCCTAAAAACTGAACAGTACTGGTGGTATATATTGTAGTTCCTCCTTTTATGGCATAAGTCTTATGGTCAGGCATGCTGTATGGGCTTTTGAAACCCAGCCAGGGGTTTTGCCTGGTGCCAGTTTGAGAACTGTTTTGTGCCAAAGGGTTGATAAATATGGTGTCAGTAGGGTGATTGAAGTTATCGTCTCCAAATACATGATTGATACACAGCGCAAAAGTTAACAAAAGGAATGCTGCTTTTTTCATGACGATAGAATTTGATTTGAAAAAATTTATTTGCTTTATTGCACGAACACTTTTCTTGTTTTGGCATTTCTGAGGTGAAAACTTTTACTCTGGGATTTTTTTGTTTTATGTAAAAGATGTGTTTTGTATCACCAACTGATTATTCTTCCTTATGAGATAAAATTGCCTTGATTGTGTTTCTATGAATCTAATTTACAGCATGTTATTTCCCTGGGGATTAGCGATAACTTTGATTTTATTCAATAGATTTCTTCCGGTTGATTTACGCAAAATGATAGCAAGCTGTTTTTTTTCTAATAAAATAGGAACCGGAAATACATATATAGGGTCTGCTGAAAAAGTCTTTAAGGTATCAGATGCGAGGCGACAAGGCGAAATTGTATAATAATACTATGAGCCGATGGCAACGAAGCAGATGATGCCTTAAAGACTAATGCAAACAAGATGCAAACATATTAGCGCTTCTGGAAATAAATCCTTGCATGCAGAATGAAATTGTTGCTTCGTAATAGATGCATGTCCTGCTTGTTAAGTGTTTTTCAGCAGACCCTATATAAAGCATTATTAAAGGTGTCTTTTAAAGCAAAAAAAACACCATATCGTTATTTGATATGGTGCTAAAGAAATTTGACATAAGATCTTATAAATGGAGATTTCCATTTATGTCGTTTCCAGAAGTGGTAATTCGTCTTTTTGTTTGCTAATGCTTTTGGACATATCTGCCATATAAAGAAGCATCGACAGGACAATAATGTCAGGCAGGTTGTCGAAGGCTAGTTGTGTATTTGCAATCACTGCAAGTTGATAGATGAAGAACATTTTAATAAAAGCACTTCTTTTGTCAATCTTTGATAGTATAACCTTAATAAGGATAAGCAATACCCCAATAGATGCCAGAATGCCAAATTTGAAGTAATATCCAAATATGCCAATGTCAGTAAGATAATAACCTTTAATGATTGCGATATAAAATAATTTCATTCCATATTTGGAGCGTTGGCTGGGTTCCCCATTTCCAATGAAATATGTTGTTTCGTCAGCCTTGTTAAGCGATAGGAAATAGGTTGCAGCACGGTACCTGATGTTTTCTTTGCCTTCTTTGCTTTCTTCCTTGCCAGATTCAACCATTTCAGTAATGATGTCGTTGAAAACAAAAAATCCGCTAATCGCAAAAATGCTTGCAGTGATAAATAACAGTATTTTATTGTTTACCCTTTTGCTCAGCAGTAGAAAGCCTGCAGTGATGGCAACATATAATGCTAAAGTTGAGCGGAAACCTGATAGGATGGCAACGGCAAAAAGCAATAAAGCCCCAAAGCCATATTTCTTTTTATAAGTTGTAAAAAACCTGTCAATTGATAAAAAGTAACCTGCATACATAAAATAAGTCCCGGGCAGGTTCATCCTAACGGTGCCTCTGTTAAGAAATATCTTTGCATCGGTTAAGATAAAAGGGAACATCACATACTGCAATACATAGAATGAGCCAATGGCAATGGCGGTATAGAATATGACATCACTGAGCCAGTCAGGGTCAGGATTTAAATAAAAAAGTAAAAAATAAAATAGTATGGCGTAGATATGACGTTGTTGGTAGATAGTGATTAAAACAGGCTGCCCATGTAAATACTGAGCGGGTAATGCGCTTAACAGGACCCCGGATAGTATTAAAATAACAGGCAGCGCAAAGGATCTGGTGCTTTTTCTTTCATTATGTCCAAAAAGCAGGTAGGCAAGGCAAAGGAATATAACAGCACCAATAGAAACTACATCCAGGAGCCTTACGATAATCCCAAGTCCCCTGAGTTCCAATAACCCAATGGAGGAGATAACAACAAAAAGGATGATAATCTTTTGATAGAGCTTCATCGGTGGTTTTGATTGAAAAGGGAATTAATCCTTTTTAATTGGTTGCGAATTTTGATTAGTAAATTTCAGCCTTTTATGCAGTTCATTTTTTTGCTTTTTTCTTAAAAACGCCCTCATGTCTTTATCAAAGATATAGTTTTCCTTTTTAATGGAAGCAACAATATATCCGGCAATGAGTCCCAGACCACCAAAGAAAAGGGGTTTGTCCAATAAACGGTAAATGCCTTTAAGGAATGTATAAAGAAATGAGTAACCGAACTTATAGCAGTTTTTCCCATTCTGATAAAAGCCACCTGAGAGCCCTGTTCTCCGGGCACCGGTTGGCCTGTGGTGAATGAGGACAAGATTGAAGAAACATCGGGTTGTATATCCTGTCATCTGGGCTGAAAGCAAATCTGCAAGATCCCAGCCCGGAATGGGCTTTATGCCCCCAATGTCATCATAACACTTGCGTTTGTAAACTTTTGATGCACCCCAGGGATGGTCTTCCTGTGCTTTCTCCTGACGGAGCTGCCCGCCCTGTTGAATATATGTAGCCCCGCTTGCAATCCCTAAGTTGGGGTCTTTGAAAAATTCATTAAAGATCCGTTCAAAGTAATCAGGCTCAAAGCTTAAGTCGCAATCCAGCTTAACAAGGAAGTCCCAGTCTTTGTTTTCTATGGTTTCAAAACCTTTATAGAATGTGTTTACAATCCCTGTTCCAGGGTAATAAAAGCCTCTGTCTTTAATATCAATGCTTTTTATCCAGGGGTATTTCGATTTGTATTCATCAATAATGAGGGGTGTGCTATCAGTCGATCCATCATTAACAAGTATGAATTCAAGGGGCAGGATATTTTGTTTTAATACACATTCAATGGTTTCCCTTAGAAATTTTTCTTCATTTCTTACCGGTGAGACGATTATGTATTTTATGTTTTGATGGTTCATCTGATACTTCTTTAATTGGGCCGTTTGATATGATGCTTTTTGTTATGACTGTTTGTGTTATTGTTTAAACCTCAGGAATGATTGTTAAGCAATTGAAGGATTTGCTTATTTAGTGCATTGCTTGTTTCTTCCCAGCTATGATTGATCACGAAATCCTCCTGCCTTGACATCATCTCTTTCTTATCAAAATTACTGTCAAGGACTATATCTAATTTGGAAGCCAGGTCATTAAAGTTTTCGTATGTATGGATAATGCCTTCTTCAGCCAGGTCAGCAAAGGCAGCAGTATTGGGTCCAAAGATAAAAACAGGGTGTTCAAGGCTTGTCATCAGTGCCCCTGAACTTAATACCGAAGCCGGATTATAGGTAAATAAGATGGCTTTGCTGGATGAAATCAAGCTTGAAAGTTTATTGTCATCAACATATTCGTTGAGTATGCTTATCTGTGGAGGCGTTATTTCCATTACCTCATTGTAATATGATTCAGAAAAAAACTTTCCTGCAATGAGGATTTTGCGGTTCTTTAGTAAGGCCTTGTTTTGAGCAAAAAAGCTTACAAATTCTTTTATGCCCTTATACGCTGAGATTTTTCCCCAGATTAATACATCGTATGTTTTTGGTAGATCCGGATTGTATGCTTTCCTTGTGCCTACAGGGTGATGGAGAAAAACAATGTTTTTCCCGTTATGGCCATAGTTTTGGATTGCGTTTTTAATCCCTTCTGATGAATGGGTAAGAATCAGATCGCTGTTTTTTACAATAAAGGAATACAGGATTTTTTTTGCACGGGCATTTGCACGGTCATGGGTCGATTTATTGTGCATTACCCATACGAATTTGAAACCTAAAAGCTTCCTGATTTTAATGATGAAAACAAAAAGGAAAGATTGAATGAACCCATATTTCTTATCAGGAAGCTCTTCTATCCAGTTTGCAAATAAGAAATCAACACCGATGGCATACCTTAGAAAGTCAAAGAAGCCCTTACCTGTTGGGCGTTCTTTGTTCACTACCCTGAAATCGTTTTCCAACCCTTCTGTCATCAAGGATGTATAAGGGTTCACTTCCGATTGGGTTTGCTTGGAGGAATTTGGATAAAAATAACACTTTGGCTTTGCCATAGGAATGTATTCAGGGTTTCAAAAACGAACAATGCTATTTATTTGTTAATTGTTCAATGATTTGTGCCAGCGACCTGCCCCAATGATCCCAGTTCAGTTTTGAATTATATGCATCACGACTGTTTTTGACAAGTTGTTTATATAGCTCAGGGTCTTTGAAGTAAGGGTTTAAGGCAATGGCATAATCTTCGGGATTGGCATCCAAAGATAAGGTGTGTCCATTAAAACCATCTTCAATCACTGAAGCAATTCCCCCTGCATTGGTAGTGATAACAGGGATGCCAAAAGCATTGGCCTCGCAAAAGACAATAGGTGTGCAATCTGACCTGGATGGGACAAACAGGAAATGCGTTTCGCTTAATATCTGGAATAACCTTTTCTCTTCTGATTCAATATTTTTGTTCAGGAATGGGATTACCGTCATTTTAGGGTTTTGATATTGTGGGGGAGGGATGCATCCACAAACGGTGAGATGGACATCATAACCCTTTTGCTGAAGGATTTCAAAGGTCTTAAAAACCATGTCGCCGCCTTTTCTTACCCAATCCAGGCCTAAGAATAAGAACCTGCACGGACTGAAGCCTTGTTTTTGAATGGCCTCTTCATTAGTAGGGACTTTATCCATATTGGCCCCATAAGGGATGATATGGATCTTTTCAGGAGGCGATTGGTAATCTTTTAATGCCGAATCGGCTGCCCACTGCGATGATAATACCAAAGCGGCTGCTTTTTCAAATGTCTTCTTTTCAATTAAACGGCTTTCCCATAACGAAAACCTTGATAAGTTTTGGTAGTTTGGATAATGATCCTTCAAAAGCTCAAAAGTGATATCGCCCAAATAGATGATTGGCTGGGGGATTTCCAACTGGCTCATTTCGCCCGATGCTGAGGCAGCAAAGATTACATCTGGCCTTTCCCTTCTTATGATTTTTGTGAACCGCCACTTATAGAGATAAGATTGGAGGAGGTTGTAGGGCATGCTGTATTTTTTTCTCAGCAACAGTATGGAAAGCTTATTAATGGCTTTAATAAAATAAACCATAAACAAGGGATTATATGGTCCTGCATAAACTACATCTCCTGCATGGGTTTGTAAGGATTTTGCCATATAATACAGCGTTCCCGACCACTCTCTTTTGTCTTTTGCATCCCTGTGCGTGAGGTAGAGGATTTTTTTCCTTTGTGTTTTTTCAATGTCCATGGTTATTTCAATTGGTTTTCCCGCTCCAGTCTGATTTGTTTGTATTTGTTGTAGATATATCTGTTGACGTTTTTCCATCCCATTATCCTGTATGCCAGATGTCGTTTAAGTTGCTTCATAAATGGTTTCTTTGATTTTGGCAAATCGAAAATACTGATTTGTGAAGCATTTTTTTTGAAGTCTTGTGAAAAAGGATGTGCAGTAAAAGTATCCCAGGGTTTTTCGCTTCCATTATAGTGGACAATGCAGGGATTTGAAAGCGCCTCAGTATATCCCATTGGATATGCTTTGTCCATTGCACTTTTTGAACAATAAAACATTGCAATTTGCTGGTTCCATTTGGGGTGAAGATGAAGGCAATGTTTGTATAACACGGCATTTAATCCATCTTGATCCCAGAAAGTGCATTTTTCTTGATTCGTTTTTATATACCCAAAAACCTGCCTTGTTATATCATTTTCAATCCATTTAAGCCTGTCGATAAGCAATACCCCCGCATTGAAATATAGATAAGGGGCAGGGATATCGTGTTTGATATGGACATTCATATCTATGGCGGCTACATCATTTACTGCCCCAATGATGGATGGGCCTAAATCTGTATTGAACAATGGAGCCAGATCAGCCCTTACAATTGTATCTGCATCAAGGTATATATATTGCCTGACTTCTTCCTCGATAAGACCTGCTGTCAATAACCTGTAATAGGACGCAAAAGATATCCTGTCATTATGTGGCAGGCCTTCGAATAGTAGATTTTTCAAATGGTAATAACGAAACAACTGCTTGTTTGATATACAAAGTTTTTCAAACAATGCTATCGTCTCATCTGAGCATGCCGCACTAAACAAATGAATTTTTATCCGGTTGTTTTTATTGCTCGCAAATATCGATTGAAGCGTAACGCCAAGCGGATATCTGAATGCATCATCAATGGCACAGGCTATATGTATTGTTGCTTTGTTATTATTTAAAATATCCATTCATTCATTTTTGTCTTTGTATATACAAAAGTATCATAAATAAGATAAATTAATAGTTAGTTGTGTGTAAAAAATAAATATCACAAACAAATCCTGTTGTAAATTATTAATCCGGATAGTAATACAACTTCAATTTGATATGTAAAGCTAATGCCAGGCAATCATTGTATTATAGTCACCGATGCAAGGTAACATGGCTAAATTGAATAAAAAACAGATGACAAGAGAGCAGATGATGCCTTAATAACAAATTAAATATAACACATACATAAAAGTGAATATGGCAAGGAAACCTTATAACAATTGATACAATACTGCTTTTTAAGTGCTTTTCAGTTGGTCTTTGTTACTCTTGGGTATATTGAATGGGACCAATATCGGGGAGCATGCCTGATGGGATGGTATTGCCTAACAGGTCTTTTGATACAAAGGTAAGCTTTCCTTTTTTTATGCAGGATGAAGATGCACCAGGCCTGAAGTCCCCTTTTTCCGGGGCAATAAATTTGGCGTCACCCATAAAAGATGCTTTCGTGGGAAGCCCCCTTGTATATAAATTGTTTGATTCGTTAAGCTGGCTTACCTTAAAAACCGTGCATTTTACATTCTGTAGCTCGAATATATTGTTGAAAGCATTTATTCTCCCTCCTTCAATGCCTGCCGTTGTTTGATAAAACAGGTTGTTAAAGATGTCGGCATTCTTGCTGACAAACAATGGCCCCTGGAAGTAAGCAAATATGTTATAGTATATTTGTAAGTCAGAAGCATGGGACCAAAAGGGCGATTTACAATCTCCATAAATAATATTATACCTGACAATGTGGTTCTTCCCGTCTCCCAGATATATTGCAAAGCCTTCTTTAATAGGGCCTATCAGATAATTATATTCAATCAGTCCATTTTCTTGTTCGGGATTGTTGGAAATGATACAAAATTTATTTCCTGAATCAGAACGGTCGATGAAGTTATGATGGATGTGCCATCGATTACATAAGTAAAGCTGAATCCCATCTCCCGGGGCATCGCTTTCTGCTGTGGATGGTGATTGCCAGAACTGGTTGACATGATGGATATAACAATTTGAAATCTCAATATTACTGGTTTGTTTCATGAAAATGCCATCTTCCTTTATGTGGAAGATTTCAGTATTATGGATAAAAACCTTATCAATGTCATTTAATACCCTGATTCCCCATCGGGGGCCATGAATAACGCAATTAATAATACTGGCATCCTTGCTTCCCGTTCTGATGATAATCCCGCTTTCGGCTTTTGGGGCATGTATCTCAATGTCCCTTATTGTGATTTTGTTTGCGTTTTCCCATTTTGATGTAAGCGCATGTTTTTCTGTTGTGCTGAATATCCTTGGTCTGGAACCACTGCCATAGGAAGCAAGCGTAATTTGATTGGCCGATAACATTATTGCTTCCGAAACAATGATTTCAGTGTTCCTTTTCAAGGCATATACCGTATTGTCTTTCCATTTTATTTCTTCAAATGAACTAAAAGGATGCTTTACACTTCCATCTTTTTTGGGGTCATCAACATTCTTGGGATCTATAAATACTGCATTTAATGGAGGCTCCCACAATGGCATTTCCTTTATCCCGGCTCCTGTAATTTCAATAGCTTTATTGCTCGTAAACTGGCTGAACAGTAAAGCCTGGGTATTGAAAGTGAGTAGTATGTATATTGAGAATATGCGTAAGTTTTTTATAAATGGCATCATGCTAATTCTTAAATGAGAAAAAGGCTTTCTTTTCTTTTTTTGTCAGCTCGTGTAAATTGATAAGATCTTCACTTGTGAAATCCTGGTTGCAGGGATGAAAAGCCCGCCTTCCATATTTCTTTTCAAGTTCTTTTTTGATGTATTTTGTTTCGATGACAAAACTGTTTGCATTAAAATATCTGAATTCCTTTTTTGAAAACCATTTCCTGAAGAAACCAGTGTCATGAATTTCGAAACCAAATACCTGGGCTAACATTGGAATACGGACTTCATCATTCGAAAGGTCGGGGATTTGAATGCCCCTCACTTTATCCAAAAAAGCCCTTGGTAAGCTTGTGGCAGGACCTATCATAGCCATTGGTTGATGGTTATATTGGTGTTTGGTCTTGAAATACTCAAGCAATTGTTCCCATTCTTTCTTTTTTCTTTCGTTCCGGGTCCAGTACCATTTGTTTTTTATCTTTTCGAGCTTAATAAGGCCTGTAAGTGCCAGATTCCCCTGAGGGACATGGGCAAAGAGCTTTTCTATGGGTTCAAAGAGCAGCAGGTCCCACTCAATGATGTGCAGCATGTCAAAGTCTATGGTGTGCCCAAAGTCATTATACCATGCCTGAAATCCCATATCACTGTTTTTCCATTTCCAGTCGGGGTCTGATAATTGAAGGATGTAATTATTTTCAAGGATGCCATCAAGTATTTGCGATGCCTGGGCAAAATCTTCTTCTGTACCCCCGTATAATCCAAATATTTTTATTTCAGGGTTCAGGTATTTATAAAAACGGAGCAATTCCTTGTTTCGTTCAAACTGATGGTGGTAGCGAAAAAGGATAATGCGTTTCATAAGCCTGGGGTATTACAATATGAAAGTCAAAGAAGGATGAAGATTAAAGTAAAAATAAAGAAAAAATATGTATTAAGGAAATAGAAATATGACATAATCAATTAAAAAACGCAGAAAGCTGAATAACATTCAGCTTTCTGCGTTTTTTTTTACTTATAATCCACTTTTAAGCTTTCACTTATCTTCCTGTTGCCAGGACGATTGCAGAAATGGTTTTAAAAATAATACCGATGTCTTTTGAAATAGACCATTGATCAATATAGTCCAAATCCATGCGCATCCATTTGTCAAACTTAATGTCATTCCTGTTGGGCATTATCTGCCAGGTACAAGTGATGCCAGGTTTTACCGAAAGCCGCCTTAACTGCCACCTTTCATATTCCCTGACTTCGCTTTCCAATGGTGGACGGGGTCCTATGAGTGACATCTGCCCTCTGATTACATTGAACAATTGTGGCAGTTCATCTATGCCCGATTTTCTTAATATCCTTCCTATTGGTGTTACGCGGGGGTCATTCTTCATTTTAAAGGTAGGGCCATCCATTTCGTTATGGTCTATGAGCTTCTCAATCATCTTTTCAGCATCAACAACCATTGTGCGGAATTTATACAATTTAAATTTCCGCCCCCTAAGGCCAACTCTCTCCTGGGCAAAAAACACAGGGCCTTTTGAACTTATTTTAATAAGGATAGCCATTATTAAAAAGAAAGGCGATAGGATTGCTACTGCAAGTGAAGAGAATACTACATCTATAATGCTTTTTATGTCAAGATCCAGCTTGTGTGAAGGAACATTGATCAGGCTTAGCTTACCTATACTATTAATGGTTTTTAACTCAATATTGTCTGATTTTTCATTGATGTCATTTCGCTGTACCCTTAAGACAACCCCTATCTCATTTGCGATTTTTGATATGGCTCGCAATTCTGATAAGATGATTTTCTTTTTGCTGTAAAATATCTCATCTACAACCTGGCTTTCAAGTATGTAGCTCACGTATTCAGATGCGGTTATAATGGGAATTTCATGCTCATATCTCCTTTTAATAAATCGTGATTGTGATATGATGGCTCGTATTTGGTATCCCCATCCAATTTCATGCTGTAGCTTGTCAATTAATGGAAATGACTCTGAGTCCCCAATGATAATGATATTTCTCAGGTTATAACCATTTATATGTGTAGTTCGGAAAAACAATATGGTCAATACCCTTAAACTTAGGGATATGAAAAAACATTCGCTGATATGGACGAAAATGAAAAGCGTTGAAACACTACTTAATGATAAAAGAAATGACAATAACACAAGGCTTAAAAATAACAATAAATAGCCTTTGAAATTGACAAGGAAAACATGTAAATACCTTTGCCCTTTGGGCAATATGGCCATTGTTGTCAGCCTTAACAAGGCAAACCAAAACAAGGCAAACAATGAAAAGTAAACAAAATACTGAACAAATGCCGGATTCTGAAATGACATGCCATTTATTCCTATGGATTTCATGGTTAAGGACATAGGAAGTGCCAGGATTATAGCAAATACCTCTATGAACCTTATCATAATCTTTAAATTCAGGTGGTATTTGTTTTTTACCATCTCAAGAAACCTGAAAAATGAAATTATGTGTATCATTTCTTGTCAAAAATCGAAAGTGTTATTTTATTCTTACTACAAAATTATTTATTATGTTTTCTAAAGTAAATCAGGATTTATCCATAAAAGTATCTGGGGTTTTTACGTATAAAAAAGCCTAGTTTTATCTTAAAAAAAATTATATCTAATTGATATTGATTATTATATACTCTTATGCTGTTGAATTTCCTTTTTTATTTATTATGTCATTTTATTTCTTTATTTTCGATATTAGATAAATAATATTGAAAAAAATGACGATAAAATGCTTAATGATTTGGATTAAAATTGTAAATGCCTTTAAATCAGTCTATTTATAAATAAAAGATAATCAGATAGTAGCATTAATTGCTATATATCATTTTTGTTGCATGCTTTCTATCCTGTTGAAAGAGTGATGTTTATTTCATTTATTCTTAGTATAACAAGCATGTTATTTACACTATAAAATGATATTATTTCGCTTTAAGCTTAATTATTTGTATTACAGTGAATTTAAAAAAATGACCTTGGGATTGGGACTATGAATAAACTTATACCGGGTGGTTCTATTGAATGATTTTACTTTTTTATCTTTTCATTCAATCAATACCTTTTATGTTTAATCAGGATTTAATAGGTTGTAGGCCCTTTTATTGTTGATTAATACAGATAGCGGGCTACGATGGGCATCTTTCGGCCCATACCGAATGCTTTTGTCGAAACCCTGAGAATAGGTGGTGTCTGGTGACGTTTGTACTCATTTGAGTTGACCATCTTAAGGACCCTGTTTACCAATCCCTCATCAAAACCCATATTGATGATTTCCTGAGGACCTTTCCGGTTTTCTATGTACTCCATCAATAATTTATCCAGGATTGCATAATCGGGAAGCGAATCTGAATCTTTCTGGTCAGGGCGCAGTTCGGCTGATGGGGCTTTGGTAATCGAATTTTGCGGGATTACTTCTGAATCTTTATTGATATATTCTGCCAGTTCGTAAACCTGTGTTTTATAAACATCGCCCAGGACTGAGATGCCCCCGCACATATCGCCGTATAAAGTACCATAACCAACAGCGGCCTCGCTTTTGTTTGATGTGTTAAGTAAAATATGCCCAAATTTGTTGGAAAGGGCCATGAGTAGCACTGCCCTGAGCCGTGCCTGTAAATTTTCCTCGGCAACAGAGAATGGGAGCCCTTTGAAATAGGGATCAAGACTTTCTAAGCCTGTATCTACAAGCTCTTTGATTGGAATTGTATGATATGGGGATCCAAGATTTTCAGCCAGGTCAATGGCATCTTTAATTGAATGGCCTGTGCTAAATTCTGAAGGCAACAATACTCCGAGCACATTCCTGCTCCCCAATGCCCTGGCTGCAAGCACCATTGTAATTGCCGAATCAATTCCCCCCGAGAGCCCAAGGATGGCCTTCGAAAATCCCATCTTGGTAAAATAATCTTTGATACCCATCACCAATGCATCATGAATTTTCTCAATGTCGCTAATGGGCTTGGGTTTGATGGGTTTATCAGCTATCTCAAAGGGATTGGCGATATACATTGATTCCTCAAAAAATGGCAGGCTTAAACAAGTCTCGCCCTTTTGGTTAAGTATCATTGAACCTCCATCAAATAACAGTTCGGTTTGGGCTCCTGTCTGGTTGACATAAATGAGAGGAATCCCATATTTTTTGGCATTAAGGCCTAATATCTCTTTTCGTTTTTCAGCATGCTTGTAATCAAAAGGCGACGCTGCAATATTTATGATGTAGTCTGGTTTTGACTTGATAAGAATTTCCATAGGACAGGCTACATACATGGGATCATCGCCCAGGTTCCATAAATCCTCGCAAACAGTGAGTGCAATCTTGTTCCCTTTCCATTCAATAATTGAAAAATCAAGACAAGGCTCAAAATACCTGTATTCATCAAAAACATCATAATTGGGCAAGAGTGCTTTATGGGCCACTTGTTTGATTTTTCCTTCTGCCAGAAAAAACGCTGAGTTGTATAAGTCCTTGCCCATTGGGTTGGGATTAACTGAGGGTCCGCCTACAATGGCTGCAATGTCGTTGCAGTGTGAGGCAATCTGTAGTATGGAATCCTGGCAGCGTTTAATGAAATCATCAAATTCAAGAAAATCGCGAGGGGGGTACCCACAAACGGCCAGTTCGGAAAAAACAACAAGCTCTGCGCCTTCAGCCTTCGCTTTTTCAATATAACTTATGATTTTATTGGTATTGTATTCAAAATTACCAATATGGAAATTCAATTGGGCCAGTGCAATCTTCATAATGGATGAGTCGTTTTATGAAATGCAAAGTTAAATTCTTAATTGGGAAGAAAAAAGGATTGTTTTAGTTCGCAGTAATAATTACTTCAAATTTTGCCAATATTTTTGAGCCACCTACAAAAATGAATTCTACTTTATTGACCCCTTTTTTTAGCTCTTTACCGGGAATATCAATTTTAAAAGGTGATTGAAGGTGTGGAGCTTTTTGTCCACCTACCAGTTCTCCTTCAAAATAGATTTCAAGTCTTACTCCATGATGGTTTGCCTCTTCAGCATTAAAAGTAAAAACTACTGGAACCGCCTCGCCCACCTTGCTTTTAATAGTGTTGGTTTTGGGTTCGTTCATTACAAAATTCCATGCTACGCCTTCGTCGTTAAAGGGCACAACATTAATTTCAAGCAAGGCTTTGTCCAGGGCTGTTGCGGTATCATTTCCGGGACGCATCAGGTAGATATCCAATGTGTGTTTGCCAATTGTTAGCTCATCGCTTCTAATACTTCCGTAATGAGGCGAGTAAATATCTGTCCCGGCATACATGCCGAGGTTTTCGTTGTTGAAACTGGTAAAAATCCACGCTCCCATTTGAGTTACGGGTTTCTCGTTAAACGCAATAGCATAATCTACCGGTAGGCCTTCCACCACTTCAATACTGTTGCTTTCGGGAAAAAGGAGTTTAAAACCCCAGTCGGCAGTGGTTTCGTCGAATTCTTCTTTTGGTATTTCAATGCCTAATGGGTTGCTATACTTGATACTCATGATTTTTCCTTCGGCATCGACTTTTATGGCAAAGCCTTCTTTGTTGTCAAACGATTCGTCCCTTACAAAATACCAAACATCATCCTCAAAGCATACCATTTTTTCATTTCTCATATAATTGGTGAAGTCATCGAGCATGGCCTCAAAAACCAAAGCATTTTTTTTATCTTTCATTACAAACGAAGGTTTCAGGCTTTCGAGGAACAAGGACGATTCCAATAATTCAGTAAAGTTTTGAAAATACTGCGTTTCGTTGTTCAGTGTCACTAACTGAAAAACCTGGTTGGTCGAACTGGTATACGTACCGTCTTCATCTGTTATTTTCTCTGTCAGACTAAAAGATAATTCATGAAAAACAGCATCTGAGACAGCTAAAAGGGTTTCGTTGGTGTATTCTTTGGCCGATTCTGAGTATACGATTTTTTCATCAATAATTCCTCGGATTTTTTGTACAAGATTTTCTGATAATTCATACTTATTCAACTGCTCGTAGTCAACCGAAGGATAATCAATTTCGAAAACTTCCTCGGGAATAATAACTGCCATTTTGCTGTTGTATTCTATGGCTGTAATATTTCCGTTTGTATTAGTACTTACTTTCCATGCTTCAATATCTTCAAAGAAAGTTTTGCGTATGAAAAACCAGTTATTGTCTTGTTTAAAATAGCTGGTCCACGACGTACGCTTGTCTATCAGATACAGTAAATCCTGAAAAATGGCAGCATCGGCTTGGGTGTTGATTTTATAACCAGCACGAATTGTTTCCAAAAATTCAGGGGAGGAAAACAACTGATAAGCAGTGTTAAAAATGCTAATATTGTCTCCATCAAGTAAGAAAAGATGATTTGAAGAAAAAACTACTAAATCAATATCAGACGCCTTGTATATCAAACCGGCACTAACAATTTTCGCACCTGATATTTTCCCGAAGCATTCTTCATTAAATGGTGTTTCGTAATAAAAAGCCGGTTTTATATTTAATTTATTTAGTTCTTCAAAGGCATTATTTGCCAAAAGCCTGGTGCATAAAAATGCAAATACCAAAAAGTTAATGAGTTTCATGGATGTTGATTTTAAACTATTGCTTCTATGCCCCCAAGGCTTTTGACCTAAATCGATATGATTTAATGCTTTAAAAGTATTTATTGAGTTTTATTGTAATCTTTTTGTAGCATAACGTAATACACCTGTTGTTTGGCAATGGAATGAAACATGAGCACGATTTTTATCTGTTATTTCAATGTCATAATTTGAGCTGCACCGATAATCTGAATTGCCAAAAATATAATCGTAAGACCATGTGCTTGTTTTAGATGCAATTTTTAATCCGTAATTTTCATCATACAGAATGTGAGGATTCCCTAATGTGTCGCAGTCCATAGCCCTGTCGTCGCGATTTGAACCTCCTGCATTTCCAATACCCTGTTCTTGCCAGGTATTACTTCCGGCAGTTTTATAAAGGTGATGGATGTTATTGTCATAGGACGAATGCCGGTAGGCAATGTGGAGATTATCAAACCGGTCGATGGCAATATTTATTCCCGCGTATGAGTCATTTCCCTCCTCTCCTGTTGCAATGTGGCTTACAGTCCAATTGTTGTCAGCATGTCCACAAGTCGAATAGTACACTTGATCATTACGAAAATGAACAATGTGTTTGTTCCCCTGGCTATCGACAACAATATCAGAATTACTGGGGGAGATATTATCATCAAGTATTTCTGCAGGTGTAAATGTGCCCTGAAAGCTGTATGTTGAATACCGCATTCCGTAGTTTGCCCTTTCAAATGCTATATGAATAATATCATTATTATCGGCATAAATTGACGTGTAACGTGCTTGATTATTGTATTCCATTACATCAATCATCACCGAGTTGAATGTCCCGGCAATGCTTTTTTCTGCCATATAAATATATTCATTGTTATTGTCCAAAGGGTTGTAACCTCTATATGCAATAAATACATTCTTTTGATTATCAACAGCTATATCGATAATATCATCGGAAATTGGATTAGCTACTTCAACAGTAGTCCAGTTGCCACCATAAGGCTTATAGGCGTATTTTAGGCTAATGGTGCTGTTTTGAGTAACTGTGTATGCAACATGGATACCACTATCAATATCATGAGTTATCATATTGTATCTGCCAACATCAGATCCAGTGATACTATCAATAAGTTCTATTTCCCATTTTTCTATTTTGTTGTCATCTGGTGTTTCAACTTTATCCTTTTTACATGCAAAAAAAACAATTATTGATGATGCAACTAACACCAATAGTTTTTTGTTGTTCCTTGATTTCTTCATGGTAGTTTTTTTTTTTTTATTTGTTATCAAACTTTAAAGGTATTTCAGTTATGCCCATTTTATAAGTGGTTTCAATACTCCACTTTTTTTAATCTGAACAATTCAGCATTCAGCTTAGAATTTCATTGTTTTTACAACATAGAAAAGCACTTCATCGATGGTTTGCTTTGCTGCAAGACGGTCTTCGATATTTGGACTGTTCTGAAAATTCATAAATACCCAAACTGCACCCCCTTCGTAGGGAACTATATAGCCAAAGCGTTCAATCTGGCTCAAACGTTTGTTTATCAGCTCAAATCGGTACACTTCTTTGTCGCCAACCATGGTTTTTTTGCAATTTTCACCAAGGGGTTCAAAATAGTTACCGCCCATTTGTTTGGATACATAATTCTCTTTGAAATTTTCGATTTGTTCATCGAGATTCCCTGTGCAATGGTTGTAATTATTGAATACGAGCAGTGTAAACCCATTACTTGCAACAGGAAGGTTGATTTCCTTTATTACGTCCCTATAGTTTCTGAACATTTTAAATTCAATGCCTTTAGGGGCTGAAGGATCAGGAGCGATTATTTCGGCAGAACGGGCCACCCTGAAACCGGTATATTTATTACAGTTTCCAGGTTTGTCATTGTTGTCAGATTTCGTTTCAATATTCGATACGCTTTCAACACAAGCACCGCCCATAAACCATACGGAGTTTGTCCACTCCCAAACATTGCCACTCATATCGTAAATGCCCAATTCGTTAGCCTTCTTTGATGCTACTGAATGTGTTTTTCCTTCACTGTTATCTTTATACCATGCTACTTCACCGGGAGTGTTACTTCCACTGAATTTATATCCCTGCGATTTGGAGCCTCCGGCAGCAGCATAACGCCATTCCACGTTAGTTGGTAAGCGAAAACCTTTAGTTTGTTTGTTGTAAGTTACCTTGGCCGAAGTTATGTTATTGCCTGTTTTTTGTATTTCAGCAAATTGATAATACACCTCATAACCTTCTTTTTCGCTTAATTTGTTGCAGAACATTGCTGCATCATACCAGGTAAGATTTTCTACTGGTAAGTTTTCGCCTATAAATCCCGATGGGTTAAAACCCATGAGGGTTTCATATTCTTTTTGCGATACTTCAGTCATACCCAAATAAAAATTGGCTTCGACTGTATTAGCTTTGGACAAATCTTTTTCCACTAATACTGTTTTAATCCATTCTTTCTTTGTTGGTTCGGTTGTTGGCTCTGGTTTTTGGGTTACTTGCCTGGTTTTACATGCAGACACAGCTAAAATGATTCCTAGAAATACTACTAATTTTCCTTTTCCTTGTTTTATCATGTTTGAAATTTGTTTTCATTGAGAAATAATTTGTAAAAATAATTTCTACGTTTTAGTGTTATTGTAAAAATTTGAAAATGCCACTTTCTGCCTTGTAAGTGTTGTGTTTTATCGAAAAACTGTATTTCTTCTAAGTTAAGCAATTAAAGAACTTTGTTTATTGGTTGATTTTCATAGATTTATGTGCTTCGTCTGTGAAAATGTAGGCTGTTTTTTATTGTATAGCATGCGTTTTACGGTTAGCAAGAGATTTATTGCTAATGGTCATTTTTTTTGAATATTAGAATATCTTTGTCTCCATATATGGGCGAAATGCTTACAAAACAAAATACTGGAATAAGCTTTCCCGGGCTTTTTCTTTTTGTCGTTCAGATGAGTTTTTTTGCTCATGATATTTCCAAGAAACAAAGTTGATTTTAAAAAGATCTTTATAAATAAAGAGAATGATACTAATTGTCCACCTCAGGTAAAATATCTGTCATTATTCTTCTATGCTATTTACAAATGTTATGATTTCTGACTATTTAGGGTCTGGTGAAAAATACATAACATTCAGGATGTATATCTATTACAAAATAACTATTTCATGAGGCATGCAAGGGTTTGTTTTCTGAAACGCTAATATGTTTGCGTTTAGTTTTCGTATGTCTTTATGTGATTAAGTGCTAGGCTGCAATGCGAAATCATAATATGATACGATGTGTTAATAGCCACAAAGAAGATGCCACCATAAAAACTACCGAAAAACAGATGCAATTAAACTGGCTATAAGGGATGACGACCCTTTCATTATGAGTAATCAATTTGTTTTTTCTTTTATTATTGCTTCGCTTATTATGTGCTTTTTAGCAGGTAATGTTTCTATTATGTTTTTAATGGGCCAAAATCTGGAACCGGGTGCAGTAGATTTGAATTCAGAGGGAAATATTTAGCTAAAGGATTTAATACTGAAATAGAGGATGTAGTTTTAATCCTATTTTAAATTGACTCCAAAAGCGACAAAAAATGTTGTTTCCGTCGTTTAGAAATGGGGATTTCAGAGCCGTTTTCCATGATGATAATTCCCCCATAAGCTTTATCTATTTTTTGAATTTGGTTTATATTAACCAGGTAAGATTGATGTGGACGTGCAAAGCCATATTCCTCCAGAATGCCAGTATATTCACACATTCCTTTAGATACAAGTATTTCACTCTTGTCGTCCATTACAAAAGTGGTGTAACTATTGTCACTTTTGCAATGCGAAATGTTGCAAATCTTAATAATAAACATTGAATCGGTTGTGCGAAGCACTATTTTTCCGCTTTTCTGTGTTCCCATGTAGTTGTCCATTAAGTTGTTGAATTGTTCATTTTCATCAAAATAAAGGGAAACCGAATCTATGGCGTTTTGAATGGCACTATTAAATTCAAATTCGTTGACAGGTTTTAGTATATAATCTAAGGCATTGAATTTTATGGCTTTAATGGCAAAGTTGTCATAGGCAGTCAGGAAAATGACTTTAAAGTTTATAGGTCTCACTTTTTGTAAAACATGAAAACTGTTTCCATCTTCCAATTCAATATCCATGAGTACAATGTGTGGCATTGTATTTTTAATTAATGATACAGCACTGGGCACTGTATTTGCTTCGCCAACAATTTCAATATCCGGGAAGTTTTGCTCAAGTAGCAACTTATATGTATCACATATAGGTTGTTCATCCTCGATGATTGCTATTTTTATCATGTCTTTGTTTTAAGTTGATGAATTAACGGGATGCTTATTTCAATCCGAACGCCTGATTTTTGCGGTTCTTCATCTTTTATGTTTGTGAGTTTATAATTAAAAGTCTTACCATGGATTTGTTGAATCAGACTTCGGCGCTGTTCGAATATTTTCATTGCCTTTGAAGTATGTTTTATTCCTGATTTATTATTATGGTGTTGGTAACCAATGCCGTTGTCCTCAATAATAAACTCAATCCATTGCTCCTTTATGCCTTTTATCTGTATGTCTAGATTGCCTGTGTAAGTGATGTTGCTGAAACCATGTTTTATGGCGTTTTCAACGAAAGGCTGAATGAGCATTGGTGGAATAAACACAAAGTCGGGGTCGTCAATTTCAAATATTTGTAATGAATAATTAAATTTCCCAGGTTTTCTCATCTGCTCAAGTTCAATGTAGTTTCTAAGCATTTGGGTCTCTTTTTCAATGGAGATGGTATCGCTGTCGGAGTATTCTAATGTTGAGCGCATTAAAGAAGCTAATTGCGAAAGATAGGCTGACGCTTTTGATGGTTCATTGTTTAGCATAAAAGATTGTATAGACCCCAGTGCGTTAAAAATAAAATGAGGCTTCATTTGTGTTCGGAGAATTTTTTGTTGTAGGTCAGTTTTGATTAGCCTGGCTTGTTCCCTTTTTATATAATGTATGTAAAGTATTAAGAATATAATAACAACCAAGATGATAATTATGGCATATCCAATCTGCATCTTCTGAGCCTGGATCTTGTTATTTGCTTTTAAGAGATTGATTTTTGTTTCTTTCTTTTCTGTTTCATATTTGAGTTCCATTTCTTCGATGGTTTTTCGTTCTTCCTGATATCGCATACGTCTTTCATTGTTTCGTAGTGTATCGTTCCATCTAAATGCTTCACGATAATTACCAAGAAGGTAGTTAAGCTCATACAAAAGCTCCAGGGATTTGATTTTTTCAGTTGAATGGAACTCTATATCCTTTGTTTGGATGTTTTTCTTGACCAATTCGAGCGCTGTTTTGAACTTGCCAGTCTTTTTAAGTATTTCTGCCTTTAGGTTATTGTTGAACAATAATTCATAAGAATCGTTCTCGGAGTATGTTTTTGATTGGTTTATTAATTCCAATGCTTTTTGATAATTGCCAAGTTGCAAATGTATCTGTGACATATTGGTTAATGCTGTACTAATGCCTTGATTATAACCTTCCTTTTTGCTTAGTGTCAATAGCGTGTCATAATATAGAAGTGCTTTTTCTGAAATGTTTTCTTCATGAGCAATTCCTCCTAATGAGTTGTAAATTTTAGCAATATCGCTAAACGAAGCGCATCCCTCAATATCCTTCATTTGGTATGCTTTGTTTACATATTCTTTCCATTTGGGGATATTTTTATTCTCGCGGAAAATATTTCCCATGGTAATGTAGTGATAGCATATTCGTTCGGTAATGTTGTGTGTTTCTTTCAGCTTGAGTGATTGTAATGCATACTCAATAGCATTGCTGTAGTTGCCCGCGAAAGAATATGTACTGGCCAGGTTCATACTTATCTTGGCCATAGTGTTGTAATCATTAATAAGTTCTGCACTTTCAAGCCCTTCCTTGTATGTTTCTATGCTTTTTTCATAATCACTCATGTCAGCATATAATATGGCTAAATAATTTGCAATATCTGCATGTTTACTAAGATTTTTTGTGTTATTGGCAAGGCGTTTGGCTATTTCAAAATGTATTATGGCCTCCTCAGTAAAGCCACCTTCATCTAAAAATTCGCCAAAATTGCAATGTGCAGTTAGTAATTGTAAACTATCATGAGCCGATAACTGTATTTCAGTAATAAAATTATTTCGTATTGAATCTGAAATACCCTTGTGATTTGATGCGAAAATATAAAATGACGGGAATTGAAATGTGACGAAAAAGAGTATCTTGATGAAGGTTTTATTCATTTGTTGTTTGAAAATGGGTAGCCACTTAAAAACAGCAGAATTCAAGCCACTACTGAAAGGTTATTATTTGATTATTTTAATTTTGTAACAAAAATAATGAATTTAAAGTTAAACATGTGTGCAATTTGTTTTTAATTCTATTGTTTCCTATTTATTGTGTTGGTTATTTATGATGTTCATGCGTATATTGCCTAAAAAGGGACTGTTGAAAAAATCATTAAGTTATCAGATGCGAAGCGACAAGGTGAAATTGAATAGCAATACTACGTGTTTATTGCAATGAATGCAATAAAGTTTTATAGACCAGCGAATCGAATATGTTTGCGAATTTTACTCAAATAATAATGCAAACAGCTACCATGGATTTCTACCTGATTAACAACGAAAACAATATTTATGGATGAAAACAATATGAATATATAATTATATATAATGAAGTAAGGTTTTTGCTTTCGGAAAATGTATTGTAAATGACAGCAATCCATATTGTTAATTGTTTTTCAGTTGCAGTTTGCTTCTTAGTAGCTGCAAAATCTTTAACGGAATTTGTCTGGTTACTAAATACGAATAAAAAGACCACACCAATTATTCTGTTAAACATCGGAATAACAGTATTTTAAATCTGTTTTACAGGGATGAAAATGTTAAAATTCAAATTTTCCGGCACATATTCTTATGCTATCAAGGTATAATCACGTTAAGGGTTGAGCCGGGGTTGAGCCGGGGTTGAGCCGGGTTTGAGGCGGTGTTGAGCCGGGTTTGAACCGGTTTAAACCCGGCTCAACACCGCTTTAAGTCCGCTTTAAGTCCGCTTAAAGTCATACCATGGTATCTCCTGGAATTGGTTGGAGGCTGTTCAAAAAAGTGTGTGGGAGTGTTCAGAAAAGTGTGTCAGGGAAATTTTGCCCTGCCCATCCCTGCTGGCCGGATGCAGTTGGGATATTGGTTGTTGTTGCAGGAGGAAGGTATTTTACAGCTTATATTAAAACCGGGAACATCAGTGTTTTCATAATTGGAACAGTTCGGTTAAAGGAGCCATCGCTTTTTATTGGTCTCCAGCTTCAAGGGGTTCAAAAATGGGCAAAAAAAAAGGCTGCCCTCAGGGGGCAGCCTTCAATAAGAAATTTCAAAATGCCTGTTAGAACATGATCCCAAGACTCAGTTCCAGGCATTTGGTATAGCCTTTAAGGTCTTTGCCATCGGCAGTTTTCCCTTTAAGCACATCGGTAAAGCCATTCATAAATGTTACCCCGGCATAGATTGATGTATTGCCTGCAATATTGTATTCAGTGCCCAGTCCAAGGATTAAAGATGTTTTGATAAAACTGATGTCACTTTTTACATCTAAGTCTTCCTGAAAATCATTTTGTGTTCCAAAAGTAAATGTTTGGTCAGCTTTGGCTTTAAGGTTAAAGCCGGCAGCCAGCCCAAAGGTGCCAAAATAGGTCATATAGCCTATTTCGTTTGTTTTCATTTTAATGGCTAACGGAATTTCAAGGTCCTGAAAATAATAACGTCGGTTAATTTCTCCAACGACAGAATTAACGGTTGCCGGGTACTCCAGTTTGCCCCCTGTATATTGAACGGCAAAGCCGGTAGCAAAGGCATAATTAGGTGAAAAATAAAATTCTCCATTAACACCATAACCTATTCTTGCAACCATTCCATCGCTTTCAACATTTTGGACATCAGGCTTAATCCATGAGAAAGTGGGGATGGCCCTGAATCCGAGGCGTATGCGTTTAAAATCCTGAGCTGATGCTGTCAAAACAAACACAGTCAATAAGGAAAAAACAATAACTCTTTTCATATTGTTAGGAATTAGGTTTAATAAAGGACTGCAATATTAAACAAAAATCAGCTAAAAATATTCTTTAAAAGTATAAATTTGAACATGTGCAATACTTTTTTATATTTGCCGTTTGATAATAATGAAATTTGAAAAGCTATAACTCTTATGAAACAAGCGATTTGTATAAAAATGAAAAAATTTTCCGGCATTTCTTTGTTGATTGCAATAAGCTCCATAATTATTTTCTCGGCATGCAGGAGCAAAAACCCTTATGATGTTGATCTGAAAGGGGTGAGTGCAATCCCTGTTGAGTTGAGGCGTTATGAAGCATTGCTTTTTGAAGGGAATCCTTATGAATTGCCCAAAAGGGTGGAAGAAAACAAAGAACGTTTTGCTGTGTTTCTTGAGGCCGATTTAAGCAATCCATTATTGCTCCAGCAGCTTTTTGATTATGTTTCCGATCCAATGTTAAAGGAAATTTATCTTGATGTCAAGGCTAAGTATCAGGATGTGAAATGGCTTGAAAAGGATTTGGAAGAAGCTTTCAGATATTACAGGTATTATTATCCGGAAACGAAACAACCCTTGTTTTATTCGTATATATCGGGTTTGGATTATGAGTATCCGGTAAAAAAGGCTGATGATAATATTATTATAGGGCTGGATATGTATCTGGGGAGCGATTATAAACACTATCCCAGGGTGGGGATCCCGGCATATAAATCTGTAAAGATGATACCTGAAAACATTGTTCCAGATGTGATGCGCGTAATGGCCGAACAGCATACCAAAAACCTTCCGGTTCCAAAGAATTTTCTGGATAATATGATTTATGCCGGGAAGATATTATATTTTTTAGATGTAACAATGCCCCATGCATCCGATACCATAAAAATGAATTATACCCAAAGCCAGTTGGAATGGTGTGAGAAGAATGAGGGGCAGGTTTGGGCTTACTTTATTGAAAACCAGATGTTGTATTCAACAGACCGTTTGATGATCAATAAGTTTTTGGGAGACGCCCCTTTTACATCGCCCTTTTCGGCAGATTCACCATCAAGGGTTGCCAATTGGATAGGATGGCAGATTGTGAGGCAGTTTATGGAGCGTAATCCGAAAGTAAGGTTACAACAGATGCTTGATGAGCAGGATTCTCAGTTATTGCTTTCGCGTTCGGGATATAAGCCGAAAAAATAATCAGAGGGGGGATTAGGGCTGGATGAGATCCTTGTGTTGTTCAAAGATCTCATTATTCTGTTCGATGTAATCAAGGATTTCCTGAGTGCCTTGTTTGGTTTCGGCAGAAGAAATGAACATTAAAGGGAGTTCTTCCCACCAGGTTAAAAGGGTTTTGCGATAAGCAGCCAGGTTTTTATCAGCAATTGTTTTGCCAATTTTATCAGCTTTTGTAAAAACAATGACAAAGGGCTGGTTATTCATCGCAAGCCATTCCATAAGCTGAAGGTCAACTTTTTGAGGTTCGAGCCTGATGTCGGCGAGCAGGAAAATAGTCATCAGGTTTGGCCGCCCTGAAAAATAGCTTTTTATCATTTTTTCCCATTTCTCCTTAAGCTTTTTCGGGGCACGAGCAAAGCCAAGGCCAGGTAAATCAACAAGGTACCAGGAGTTGTTGATATGGAAATAATTTATCAACTGAGTTTTGCCAGGGGTAGATGAAGTTTTGGCCAAACCTTTTTGATTGACCAAGGCATTTAGCAAACTGGATTTTCCAACATTCGACCTGCCGATAAAAGCGTATTCAGGAATTGAAGGTTCGGGGCATTTGGACAATACCGTATAACTGGCAATAAACTCTGCTGATTTAATAATCATTAGCCGTTATTTTTTTTATAGGATGCGATGTGGCGTTCTTTTTTAGCAGGGTATATATCTTCGATGGTAACGAGTATCCCTGTTTCCTCTACATCCCCAAATGTATCGTTTAAAGCGGTGCCAAAAGTTCGCATACTTGGGCTCAGGCTCATATATGAATTGAAGAGTGGCGGAATATTTTCGCCAAGGTTCCTTACGCTTTGAAAAAGTATTTTATGGTTTTCTTCAAAGCCATTACCTGTAAATAAGGCTTCAAATTCGCTGGCCGGTGTATGTATTGGCAGCGGGATAATCGGGTAAACCAATTTATCGTGATCAGGGAAGAACCTGTTCATGAAGTAAAGAATCATATCCCTGGCTTTTTGGTTAAAATGGCTGTACATAGTTACTTTGCCAAAGAAATACTTCATGTTGGGGTGGTCAATGATAAGTGCCCCTAAGCCGTCCCAAAGGTTGTCAAGGCTGAATATACCTTTACGGTTCTGGGTAGTGGGTTGAAAGAGGGGTTGAACAAATGAACGGCCTAATTCAATAGTTTGTTTAAACTGGTTTTCAAGGAAATGAGGTGAGAAATGGAACAGCTCACTAGTGGCCAGATGTGGAATGCCGGGTGCTTCAAAGCTAACTACATCGCAGAAAGCATATCTATAGCCCCCAACGATTTCTTTTTCCTCGGGGTTCCATACAATAAGTTGTTTGTAAGGATTGTCGGAGATATCAAACTCGTCAATGTCAACATCTTTGCCTGTGCCACCTCCGGCAGAACGGAATGATAATTCACGCAGCCGTCCGATTTCAAGCATCACATTTGGCGAATCATGATGTGTAACTACATAAATCTCATTGTCGGCGTTATTTGTTTTGCGCAGAAATTTATCTTTAGTAAGCTCAGATAGGATAATATCCCTTGAAATGGGTGCAATGATTTCCTTCATCATATTTATGAATGGATTACAGTTTTTTAAGATTTGTTCATGTTATATACCATTTTCTTTACTTCCTGTGCCCATTCAAGATGGGTCTTTTCGTTTGTAAAGGTAGTATAAGGGATTGGTTTGCCAAAATGCAATGTGATGGTTTGTCCTTTTTGTTTAAACATTTCATCAGCGAGGAAGAGCATTTCAATATTGGCTTTTATCCTTAAACGTTTGCGCCAACGGGCCAGGTTATAGAAGAAATTTGAGTTTCGCCCTTCAACATAAACGGGGACAATATCTCTTTGATGTTTGATAGCTTTGGAAACAAAAGTCTTTTTCCATTCCAAATCTGCAATGCCGCCTTTTTGTTTACGTGAAACCAATCCTGCGGGGAAAAGCAAAACCAGTCCATCCCCTGCAAAATATTCTTCAAGGGCTCTTACTGCTTCAAGCGAATTGCGGCCATGTTTATTGACAGGAATAAACAGATCCCTGATATTTATGAGTTCAAGCAAAATATCGTTTGAGATGAACTTAAAGTCTGATCGTTTTTGCCCGACAATATACATAATTGCCATTCCGTCCATACCGCCCAGGGGGTGGTTTGATACAAGTATGTACCTGCCCTGATAGGGGATATTTTCAGGATTTTGGATTTTTATCTGAACGCCAAGTTCTTCAAAAAGGGCTGCTTTAAGAAAATCAACGCCCATCTTGTCGTGGTGGTTCCTTAAAGCTTTATTGATGTCTTTTTCGTGGACGATTCTTTCCAAATACCTGATTAAAGCTTTTGGTATTAGCCGGTAAAGTCCTTTACTTTTTTTCCTGAAGACTTCTTCAACATTAATAAAGTCTTTTTCAGGAGCTTTTTGTAATGATTCTTGTTCCATAGTAGCATTCATCGCATGCTGTGTTTTTTAACCAATGGATTGCCAATAAATGAAGCAGGTTTTGAATTGTTTATCAAATGCTTGGTTCAATTATCAAAAAGCATTTATTGGAAATTCTTTTTTTGTATTATTTCAATCAACAAATGTAAACATAATTTAAAAAAAATCACATTTCCTTTTTTTCAAATATTTGTGTTGTTTTTTTTGGCTGATTTCAATTCGCAGTAAATAGCTTTTTATGTGGAAGAAACATGGATATATTTAAAAATAAACCTGTTTGGTTGAAAAAAGCAAAAATAGCATAAAGATTTATAAAATAGCAGGGATTTTATAGGTGTCAGATAATCAATAAGATATGTGGTTTTTAGGTTTAAAACGGGGGTATTATAATAAAAAGTTATCAACAATGTGGGTAAAAGTGGTAAAAAGTGGTAAAATTATTCTTACTTTTATGGTCGAAAATCAGAATTGTGTAAAATGATAAACTTATTAGGGGAATTCGAATGTAAGGTGGATTCAAAGGGGAGGTTTTTATTACCTGCCTCCCTGAAGAAGCAGCTTGAGTCACAGGCCCAGGATAAGTTTGTCGTGAACCGTGGTTTTGAGAAGTGCCTTGTATTATATCCGGATAAGGAATGGCAAAAGATTACGACAGAATTGAATGCCTTAAACTTATATAACAAGAAGAACAGGGATTTTGTAAGATATTTCTACAGGGGGGCCACAGAGATGGTTCCTGATACAGCAGCAAGGTTATTATTGCCAAAAAGCCTGATGGATTATGCCGGTATAGATAAAGATATTGTATTGTTTGCTTTTTCGAACCGAATTGAGATTTGGGCAAAAGAGTCTTATGATACCCTGATGACAGATGAGCCGGAAAGCTTTTCATTATTAGCTGAAGAGGTAATGGGTAAAATAAACAGGGAGGAGCAATAATGAGTTACCATGTGCCAGTGTTGTTACAAGCCAGTGTAGAAGGTTTAAACATCAAACCTGAGGGAACTTATGTTGATGTGACCTTTGGAGGGGGTGGTCACTCCAGGCTCATATTGGAAAAGTTAAATGAGGGCAGGTTGATTGCTTTTGACCAGGACGAGCAGGCGATTGTAAACCATCCGGGCAATGAAAACCTCCTTTTGATAAATAGTAATTTCAGATATATGAGGAACTATCTAAGGGCCAACGGTATCCAGCAAGTTGATGGGATACTTGCAGACCTTGGGGTATCCTCACATCAGATAGATGTTCCCGAAAGGGGATTTTCCACCCGTTTTGAAGGCCCTTTGGATATGAGGATGGATAGGCAGGGCGGATTGACTGCTGAGCTTGTTGTTAACGAGTATGATGAAACAAAGCTAATGGAGGTCTTTTCGCAGTATGGTGAACTGAAGAATTCGGGCAGGGTGGCTTCGGATATTGTATTTGCAAGGAAACAAAAGCCTTTGAAAACGATAGGGGAGTTTAAAGAGATATTGCAAAAAAGAGCGCCCCGCGGTCAGGAGAATAAATTTTATGCTCAGGTGTTCCAGGCATTAAGGATAGAAGTAAATGGAGAATTGGATGCTTTAAAGGAATTTTTGCTTCAAAGCCAACAGGTTTTGGCAATAGGTGGCAGGTTATCAGTAATCTCATATCACTCACTAGAAGATCGGCTGGTAAAGAACTTTATGCGTTCGGGAAAATTTCAGGGAGAGATAGAGAAGGATTTTTATGGGAATGTAATTGCGCCATTTAAGCCAATAGGTAAAGCGATACAGCCGGGTGAAGAAGAGATAGCTGAAAATCCCCGTTCAAGGAGTGCCAGATTAAGGATTGCAGAAAAACTGATGTAATATGGCAGAGAATGTATTAAAGAAAAAGGAGAAAGAAAAAAAGACCCGGAAGCCAGGTCGTTTTTCAGGCATGGCACATCGGGTGCTGGATGGTTCATTTTTGACAATGGATAAGGCTGTCAGCCTGTTGCCTTTTGTTTTCTTTGTTGTGTTTATTGGGATTTTGTTAATAGCCAATAATTTTTATGCGGAGAAAAAGATCAAGGCAATAGACAATATGCAAAAGGAAATTGTGGAGATGAGGTCAAGATTTATCACCACACGTTCAGAGCTGATGTATTTGACCAACCAGTCAGAAGTAGCCAGGATGTTATCTGAGACAGGGATAAAGGAAAGCAGGGTTCCCCCTGTAAAAGTAGAAGATGAAAAAGGCAAAAGGAATTTTTTGCTAAGGATATTTAAAAATTGATTGTGAATTTTCAGTAAAGAAACAATGGCAGGCATAAAAAATGATTTATTCTGGAGGGTTTACCTGGTTTATATAGCCACGGTAGTATTTGCCCTTCTTATTGTCATTAGGGTAGCCTATCTTCAGTTTATAGAGGGGGATTATTGGAAAGAACAAGCCCGTATTTCATCAATGAAATATTTTAATATTGATGCAATCCGTGGAGATATCTGTGCCGAGGATGGACGCTTGCTGGCCACCTCAGTCCCAATTTACGATATACGCATGGATGCCAGTCCGGAACTAATTGAATCCAAGGAATTTAATGACAATATTGATTCTCTTGCACTGGGTTTGGCCAGGGTATTTAAAGACCGTTCGAAGGCAGAATATAAGCAGGATATCCAGAAGTCCCGTTCAGAGAAAGACAGGTATTACCTTGTGAAAAGAAATGTATCATACAATCAATTGAAAGAGATAAGGAAACTCCCCCTTTTCAGAAAGGGCAGGTACAAAGGAGGCTTGATTGTAGTTGAAAAAAGCCGGCGTGAAATGCCATACAAAAGCCTTGCCTCAAGGACGATAGGTTATGAGCGGGAAGGGGTGTATGTGGGATTGGAAGGTGCTTTCCGAAAAGACCTTGAAGGGGTAAGCGGAAAAAGGTTGATGCAAAAAATTAGCGGTGGCAACTGGATGCCGGTTAATGATGAGAATGAAATTGAGCCACGCAACGGGAACGACATCATAACAACAATTGATATAAATATCCAGGATGTAGCAGAGAATGCCTTAAGGAAACAATTAATGTTAACAGGTGCTGATTATGGGACTGCAATTTTAATGGAGGTTTCAACAGGAGAGATCAAAGCAATAACAAATCTTTCAAAAACCCCCTCCGGGAATTATGATGAGCTTTTTAACTATGCTGTTGGTGAGAGCACTGAACCTGGTTCTACATTTAAGCTATTATCTATGATTGTGGCCCTGGAAGAAGGTGTTATCAGGCCGGAAGCGATGATAAATACAGGGAACGGGCGATACAGGTATTCGGACAGGGTGATGGTTGACAGCAAAGAAGAAGGTTACGGGAGGATTTCAGCCCAAGAGGTGTTTGAAGTATCTTCAAATGTGGGGATGTCAAAAATCATTTATGATGCATTCCAAAAAAATCCAGCAAGGTTTATTGAACGATTAAAAGCCATGGGTATTGATAAGCCATTGGATATTGAGATTAGTGGCGAAGGCCAGCCATATCTTACTGAGCCGGGCACAAAGGCATGGTCAGGGGTTTCGCTGCCCTGGATTGCTATTGGCTATGGCGTTTCAATGACCCCTTTACAGATACTGACTTTTTATAATGCTGTGGCAAATGATGGTTGCCTTGTTAAACCTATGTTTGTTAAGGAGGTAAAGCATACCGGGAAAACAATTAAGAAATATGAGACCCAGATACTTAATAACTCGATTTGTTCAAAAGGAACTTTAGAGATTATAAAGGAGATGCTTATTGGAGTGGTTGAAGAAGGCACTGCCCGGAATATTAAAAACCCTGTTTATAAAATTGCGGGGAAAACTGGTACAGCTCAGATAGCGAATTCAAAGTATGGTTACCGGACTTCAACTGGCCGGACTTACAGGGCAAGTTTTGCAGGGTTTTTCCCGGCTGACAGCCCAAAATATTCCTGTATTGTGGTAATTAATAACCCATCAGGATATTCTTATTATGGAAGCATGGTTGCAGCACCTGTTTTTAAAGAAATAGCAGATAAAGTTTATGCAACAAGCCTTGACCTTCATACAACAGCGTCAATGGACAGTATTGATTACACATTACCAACTGTTCCGGTGGGCAGCCTACAGGATGCATTGGCAATTTATAATATGTTTGATTGTGAGGTCCTGACTGATGGTAGTTCAGAATGGGTGCGTTCGGTTGTTAGCGGGGATACAGTAAGGCTAAGGACCAGGGAAATAAAGGAAAACCTGGTTCCAAATGTTGTAGGCATGGGGCTAAGGGATGCTTTGTATTTGCTTGAGAATTCGGGCCTGAAGGTTCGGTTTGCCGGAAAGGGCATAGTGCGAAAACAATCTATCTCTCCTGGGACAAGGATACTCCCAAATGGGACAATATATATTGAGTTATCATAAAAAACGGATAAAAAGTGAAACCCTTAAGTGAGATATTGTATAAAGCCGGAATTACAGAAGTGGTAGGTACTACATCTGAAGAAGTTTGTGCTGTTACAGCCGATTCAAGGATGGTGGCTCCGGGCGGGGTTTTTGTAGCTGTAAAAGGTGTCCACAGTGATGGGCACAAATATATTCCCAGTGCGGTTGCATCTGGAGCTACTGCCATAGTATGTGAGGAGTTTCCTTCATTGCTGGATGAGAATGTGGTTTGGATAAAAGTGTCGGACAGTAGTATTAGCCTTGGGCATATTGCATCAAACTTTTATGATAACCCGTCTTCAAGGTTGAAGCTCATAGGGGTTACCGGGACTAATGGAAAGACTACAATTGCATCATTGTTAAGCAAATTGTTTACAATGTTTGGATATAAAACAGGATTGATATCTACCGTAAAATATATGGTAGGAGATCAGGAATATCCTTCAACCCATACAACACCTGATGCAATAAGCTTAAATAGTTTACTTGCCCGGATGGTAGAAGCAGGTTGCCAGTATTGTTTTATGGAGGTAAGCTCACACGCAGTTGTTCAACACCGGATTACCGGATTGCAATTTGCAGGAGGGATATTTACAAATCTCACCCATGATCATCTTGATTATCATAAAACTTTTGATGCTTATATAAAAGCGAAGAAAGGATTTTTTGACAGCCTTCCTTCTGACGCTTTTGCTTTGACAAATGTAGATGACAGAAATGGACTGGTCATGCTTCAAAACACAAAGGCCTCACAATATATGTATAGTATGAGGGCAATGGCTGATTTCAATGGTAAAATCCTTGAAAATCAATTTACCGGGATGCTGATGCAGATTAATAACAAGGAGCTGTGGTGCAAACTTGTGGGGACATTTAATGCGTATAACCTGCTTGCAGTATATGGAGGAGCCGTATTGTCGGGTTTGGAACCTGAACATGTATTGATTGCAATCTCAAAGCTTGAATCAGTGGAAGGGCGCTTTCAGTATTTTGTTTCGCCAAATAATGTAGTTGCAATTGTTGATTATGCCCATACTCCGGATGCACTGGATAATGTATTGCAAACGATTAACAATCTTCGAACAAGACAGGAACAATTGATAACAGTTGTTGGTTGTGGAGGCGACAGGGATGCATCAAAGCGCCCTGTAATGGCTCAATTGGCTGCCCAGAAAAGTGACAGGTCAATTTTCACATCAGATAATCCAAGGAGTGAAGACCCGGATGAGATTATCAGGGAAATGATGGCTGGCGTTGATGCTTCTTCAAAACGTAAGGTGATTTCGATTTCTAATCGCAGGGAAGCAATTCATGCGGCATGCATGATGGCCAAACCAGGTGATATTGTTTTTGTGGCCGGTAAAGGTCATGAGAAATATCAGGATATAAAGGGGGTGAAACATCCTTTTGATGATCTTGAAGTATTGAAAGAATTTTTTGAAGCTTAAACAGGATAAATAATTTTCAGAGATGCTGTACTATTTATTTGACTATTTCGACAAGGCTTTTAATATTCCGGGATCAGGGGTATTTCAGTATATCTCTTTTCGGGCTTCAATGGCTGCATTATTTTCACTGGTTATATCAATCATCTGGGGAAAAGATATCATCCGGTTTCTTCAGAGGAAGCAGGTAGGTGAAAGTATCCGTGACCTGGGCCTTGAAGGCCAGATGCAGAAGCATGGGACACCAACAATGGGCGGCATTATCATTATTGCTGCAATAGTGATTCCTACATTGCTATTTGCCCGCCTTGATAATATATATATTATCCTGATGTTGGTTTCAACCCTGTGGCTGGGAGCAATTGGTTTTCTGGATGATTATATTAAGGTTTTTAAAAAAGATAAAAAGGGATTGCATGGCAGGTTCAAGATACTTGGTCAGGTAGGATTGGGGGTTATTGTTGGTGCTACATTGTATTTCAGTGATGATGTTGTTATCAGGGAAAAAGTTACAAACTCAGTTTCAATAGAGACAAGCGAAAATATTTTATCCATTGATAATTCTCAACCTGATTCAGGCGGATTTAGCCATCAGACTGTCAAATCAACAAAAACAACAATCCCATTTGTAAAAAACAATGAGTTTGATTATTCAATATTGATTAGTTGGTTAGGCGATAACTACAAGAAATGGGCGTGGATTATATTCATTCCAATTGTAATATTTGTCATTGCATCAGTATCAAATGGGGCGAATATGACAGATGGCCTTGATGGTCTTGCAACAGGAACATCCGGGATTATCGGTATGACCCTTGGTGTGCTTGCGTATGTATCGGGTAATGCTGTTTTTGCAAACTATTTGAATATCATGTATATACCCTATACAGGGGAGTTGGTTGTGTTTATTGCAGCTTTTGTTGGGGCTTGTATTGGCTTTCTGTGGTATAACTCATATCCGGCCCAGGTATTTATGGGTGATACAGGTAGTCTTGCTTTAGGAGGCATTATTGCTGTGTTTGCAATTGTAATCAGAAAAGAGCTTTTGATCCCTTTGCTCTGTGGGGTATTCCTTGTTGAAAACCTTTCTGTTGCAATGCAGGTTGGCTGGTTTAAATACACAAAAAGAAAATATGGTGAAGGCAGGAGGATATTTTTAATGGCCCCACTGCACCATCATTTTCAGAAGAAAGGATATCACGAATCAAAGATTGTCCTTCGGTTTTTCATCGTTGGCATTTTGCTGGCCATTCTTACTGTAGTGACATTAAAACTCAGATAAAATGAAATATAAAAACCTTCTTGTATTGGGTGGCGCTGAGAGCGGTACTGGTGCTGCAATACTTGCCCGGAAAAAGGGGATGAAGGTTTTTTTAAGCGATGCAGGTGTAATAAAACAGGAATACCGCAATGCTCTTTCACAGTATGAAATACCTTTTGAGGAAAAGGGACATGTTAAAGCACTTGAAGAAGGTTTTGATATTGTCGTTAAAAGTCCCGGAATACCTGATACCAGTCCATTGATATTGAATTTAAAAGCTCGTGGGTTGAAGATTATTTCGGAGATTGAGTTTGCAGGATACTTTAACAATGCAAAGACAATATGTATTACCGGGAGCAATGGCAAGACGACCACAACGATGCTCATCTGGCATATATTGAAAAAAGCAGGGATTCATGTTGGGCTTGCCGGTAATGTTGGGAAAAGTTTTGCCTGGCAGCTTGCTACAGAGAACTTTGATGTTTATGTAATTGAGATAAGTAGTTTTCAATTAGATGGCATGTTTGATTTCAGGGCAGATATTGCTGTTTTACTCAATATTACCCCTGACCACCTTAACAGGTATCAAAATGATTTTAGCCTTTATGCTGAGTCGAAGTTCAGGATATGGCAAAATCAAAGTTCTTCGCAATACTTGATTTATTGCGAAGATGATGAAGTAATTAAAAAAGGGATAATGGACAAAAAACCCGCATCCTGTTTGATTCCTTTTTCATTGAAAAAGGAAATGGAAATTGGAGGATTTGTTTCAGAAGGTACAATGAAAATAAAAACTAAAGACGACGAATTTACAATGGAATCAATTGAACTGGCTTTAAAGGGGAAACACAATTTGTACAACTCTATGGCATCGGGTATTGCCGGCAGGCTAATGGAAATCAGGAAAGAGGTGATTAAGGAAAGTCTTTCTGATTTTCAGAATGTAGCGCATAGGCTTGAGCCGGTTGGAGTTGTTAGGGGGATTCAATTTATCAATGATTCGAAAGCAACTAATGTAAATTCGACCTGGTATGCCCTCGAAAGTATGACCCAACCTGTCATACTTATTTTAGGTGGACAGGATAAGGGAAATGATTACAACACGCTTCTTGAACTCGTGAAAAGAAAAGTGAAAGCTATTGTTTGCCTTGGGATTGATAATAGAAATATCATCTCAGCCTTTGAGAATGATGTAAGGACAATAATAGAAACCAATAGTGCTGCTGATGCAGTAAAGGCAGCTTATCTGTTAGGGGCTCCGGGCGATGTTGTATTATTATCGCCTGCATGTGCAAGCTTTGATTTATTTGAAAACTTTGAAGACAGGGGCCAACAATTTAAAGATGCGGTCCGTGACTTATAAAACACCCCAATAACAATGCGTAGTATATTACAAAAAATACAAGGAGATAAGGTGATTTGGGCAGTAGTCCTGGTCTTGTCTTTGTTTTCACTTCTTGCTGTTTACAGCTCAAGTGGAACATTGGCTTATCGCTTTCAATCAGGCAATACAGAATATTATCTGATAAAGCATTTTGTCATCCTTGTGTTTGGGCTTTTACTGATGTATCTTACGCACAAGATAAAGTATTCATATTTTTCGCGTCTTTCGCAAATTGCATTGTATATTTCGGTTCCACTTCTTATTGCCACCCTGTTTATTGGGGAATCCATAAATGATGCCAACAGGTGGATTACCTTGCCTGTAATCAATTTAAGTTTTCAGAGTTCAGACTTTGCAAAGCTTGCTTTAATAACTTATCTGGCAAGGATAATGACAAAAAAACAGGATCAGATAAAAGATTTTAAGTCAGCTTTTCTGCCTGTTATTTTACCTGTTTTTATAATATGTGGATTGATTTTGCCTGCCAACTT
The DNA here is from genome assembly GCA_964387795.1 of uncultured Bacteroidales bacterium. Classification (GTDB taxonomy): domain Bacteria; phylum Bacteroidota; class Bacteroidia; order Bacteroidales; family UBA7960; genus CAYLYP01. The sequence continues at coordinate 21,452 of CAYLYP010000007.1, read as the reverse complement.
TTCAACAGCCGCGGTTCTTTTTGCTACCTGTGTGGTCATCATGTTTATTGGAAGGCTTAATACAAAGTATATTTTGATGATGGTAGGGGCAGGGATTGTTGCTTTGACAATCTTTATTGTTGTTGTTTATAATATGCCAAACAAGGGTCGTGTCGTTACCTGGAAGCAACGAATAGAAAACTTTATAGGAAAAGATGGTGCCAATACCTATCAAAGCGACCAGGCAAAGATAGCCATAGCCTCAGGTGGGCTTTTGGGAAAAATGCCGGGCAACAGTACCCAGCGAAATTTCTTACCTCAGGCTTTTTCTGACTTTATCTATGCAATTATTATAGAAGAGTATGGATTGATAGGTGGGATAATAATTGTGCTCATGTATCTGATCCTTTTGTTTCGTGGAATCAGGATATCGAACAAAAGCCCCGGGACCTTCGGGGCGTTATTGGCGGCAGGCTTGAGCTTTAGCCTTGTGTTTCAGGCTATGATCAATATGGCAGTTGCTGTTAATCTTTTACCTGTAACCGGGCAGCCTTTGCCTTTGGTTAGTATGGGAGGGACTTCATTATGGTTTACAAGCCTTTCTATTGGAGTCGTTTTAAGTGTTAGCAGATATGTTGAAGATAATCAGGAAGAAGGAGGTGGATATGCCACAGTTTGAAAATTTAAAGGTAATCATTAGCGGTGGAGGCACCGGAGGCCATGTATTTCCTGCAATTGCAATTGCAAATGCAATAAAAAACCGAGAGCCGGGAGCAAAGATATTATTCATTGGGGCAAAAGGCCGGATGGAAATGGAAAAAGTGCCTGCGGCTGGTTATCATATCCTGGGTTTGAACATTAGTGGATTGCAACGTCGTTTGACGTTAAAGAATTTTCTGGTCCCATTTAAGGCAATTGATAGCTATATCAGGGCTCGTAATATTGTTAAGCGATTTCGTCCTGATGTTGTTGTAGGGGTAGGAGGATACGCAAGTGGGCCAATGCTCAGGGCTGCTTCCAGCCTTGGAGTGCCAACGGTTATACAGGAACAGAACAGTTATCCCGGCCTGACAAATAAAATGCTTGCCAAAAAAGCCCATAAGATATGTGTGGCGTATGATGGATTAGAGAGGTTTTTTCCAAAAGAAAAGATATTCTTAACAGGAAACCCTGTCCGGCAGGATATCATAAATATTGAAGGAAAGAGAGAAGAAGCATTGCAGTTTTTTGGGCTCTCAGATGAAAAAAAGATCCTGTTGATTATTGGTGGAAGCCTAGGGGCAAGAAGCATCAACGAAAGTATCGTTGAGCACTTAAGGCTTTTTATATCAAAAGACATCCAGGTAATCTGGCAGACCGGGAAATATTTCTATCCACAGGCAGAAAGTTTCGCGAAAGAGTTTCAAAACTCGGGGGTCAGGGTATATCCTTTTATTAATCGTATGGATTTGGCTTATGCAGCTGCCAGTATGGTAGTGTCAAGGGCGGGAGCAATAGCAGTAAGTGAGATTTGTGCTGTCAGGATTCCTGCTATTTTGGTTCCATCGCCAAATGTGACAGAAGACCATCAGACAAAGAATGCCATGGCCTTAGTGAATTTTCAGGCGGCAACCCTTGTAAAGGATATTGAAGCAAAACAGCAATTAGGACCAGTAGTGGTAGAATTGATTGAAGATGAGATAAGGATGCACAGGCAGAAGGAAAAAATGGCAAGTTTTGCATTCCGAGATTCGGCAGATATGATAGCAAGTGTTGTATTTAGTGTAATAACAAAAACAGCGTAAAATGGAATTAAAAGAAGTTCGAAGTGTATATTTTATTGGGATAGGCGGCATAGGGATGAGTGCCATAGCTGCTTATTTCCTGCATCAGGGGGCAAGGGTTGAAGGTTACGACCGTCAGGCAACAGCCGTTACTGATGCACTTATCGCTTTGGGCGCAAAAATCCATTTTATTGATGATTATAATCTTATTCCTGATGATATTCAGTTTGCAGTTTATACTCCGGCAATACCCAAAGATTTTGGTGAGTTTGTGTATTTAATGCAAAAGAAAGTGCCGCTTTTAAAACGAGCCCAGGTTTTAGGAATGATTTCAGGAGGGCATAAAACGCTTGCAGTAGCAGGTACACATGGTAAAACAACAACAAGTTCAATACTTGCACATTTATTTGTAGCAGCTCAGGCTGATATTACTGCATTTTTGGGAGGTATTTGTCAGAACTTCAGTTCCAACTTTGTTGCAGGAACAAGTGATAGCATCATGGTTGTTGAGGCGGATGAATTTGACAGGTCGTTTTTACACCTTAATCCTTATGGGGCTGTGATAACTTCAATGGATGCGGATCATCTTGATGTATATGGCTCGCATCAAAATATGATTGAGTCATTTTCTCAGTTTGCCTCGCTAATTGATGAGGATGGATATATCGTTTTAAAGAAAGGCCTTGAATTAAATAAGTTGCCTCTAGCCCATGTGGTCACATATTCATCTGATGAAAGTTTAAGTGCAGATGTAAATGCATGTAACATAAGGATTGAAAACAATCTACAATGCTTTGATATAAAAGGTATTTTTAATATCGAAGGTATAAAATGCGGATTGCCTGGTTTGCATAATATTGAGAATGCAACCGCAGCTATTACGCTTGCACTATTGAATGGCCTGCCCGAACAATATGTAAAGCCGGCAATCGAATCTTTTAAAGGGGTGAAGCGGCGTTTTGAATATAAGTTTCGTTCAGAAGAAGTAACACTTATCGATGATTATGCACATCATCCCGAAGAGTTAAAGGCTTGTATCCTTGCGGCTAAGCAATTATTTCCATCAAAGGAAATCATTGGCATTTTTCAACCTCATCTTTATAGCCGTTCAAGGGACTTTGCCCAGGGATTTGCTGATAGTTTGTCCCTTTTGGATCATGCATATCTTCTTGACATATATCCTGCAAGGGAATTGCCCATTCCGGGAATAACGTCTTCAATGATAGCTGACCTGATGAGAGAGCCAAAAGCACAGCTTATAACAAAGGAAGGGGCTTTAAATATTGTTGGGTTGATAGAAGATGGTGTAGTCATTTTTATGGGTGCAGGGGATATTGACCAGTTATTAGCACCTGCTGTGAATGTTTTAGAGCAAAAAAGGAAAAAATAAAACCCGGGAGATGGAACGTTTCAAAAAAATATTAAAATACGTGTCTTTGTTCTTGTTGCCAACAGGATTACTGGTAATTTTGGGGTTTGCCATTGATTTCAATAATCAGACTCAGTGTCAGGATATTGAGGTTGAAATTGCTTATCAGAATGGATTGAATTTTGTGGATCAGGAGGCTATATTATCTATAGTAAAGAGGGAGTGTGGAAATATAAAAGGCAAAACAGTTACCGAGATTGATCTGGATGCAATTGAAAAAGTGTTATTGGATAATCCTTACATTGAGGATGTAAGTGTTTATAAAACCATTGGCGGGAAGTTAAAACTTGATATTGGTCAACGAGTTCCCCTATTAAGGGTTTTTAATATGAGGGGCGAAGATTTTTATATTGACCGAAATGGGTTTATGATGCCGGTAAGCCCGGTTTATACAGCCAGGGTGCCGGTGGTAAGCGGTTATGTAAAAGCAGGATATAGTCCCTCAATGGATTTAAGTCTTAGCTATAAAGCTGACGAGGTAACACTTAGCGAAAGAGTGATGAAAGATTTATATGCTCTTGGAATATTTTTGAGAAGTGATATTTTTTGGTCAGCATGGTTTGATCAGATTTATGTCAATTCCATGGGCGAATTTGAATTGATCCCAAAATATGGCGGCCATGCTGTTGAATTAGGGGATATTGAAAACCTTGAGGATAAGATGTCGCGATTAATGATATTTTACATTAATGGGATGTCAAAAGCCGGTTGGCATACCTATAAGAGGTTGAATTTAAAATATAAAAACCAGATTGTTTGTTCAAAATAAAACACAGAAATTATGGCACCATCAGAAATCATTGTAGGCCTTGATATTGGTTCCACAAAAATCGCCTGTATAGTAGGGCGAAAGAACGAATATGGAAAAGTTGAAATTTTAGGCATAGGGCGTAGCGAATCGCTAGGAGTAAACCGTGGAGTGGTAGCCAATATTCAACAAACTGTAGAATCGATCCAGAAGGCTGTTGAAGAAGCAGAGCGAACTTCGGGGGTAGAAATCAGGGTTGTAAATGTAGGTATTGCAGGGCAGCATATAAAAAGCCTACAGCACCGGGGCAACATCATGCGTAATAGCATAGATGAAGAGATATCGCAGGTGGATGTTGACAATCTGGTTGAAAATATGTATAAGCTTGTGTTGCCTCCGGGAGAAGAGATTATTCATGTAATTCCTCAGGAATTTATAATAGACAACGAACAGGGCATACGCGAGCCCCGGGGTATGTCAGGGATATGTCTTGAAGCCAATTGCCATATTATCACCGGCAGGGTAGATGCAGTCAAAAATATTGACAAATGTGTTACAAAAGCAGGCCTTGAAGTATCGGATTTAATCCTTGAGCCGCTTGCTTCAGCAGAGGCTGTTCTCAGCGATGAAGAAAAAGAAGCTGGCGTGGTATTGGTTGATATTGGAGGAGGCACTACAGATATTGCTATTTTTCAGGATGGGATGATACGCCACACCCATGTGATTCCCTTTGGAGGGAAGGTAATCACTGATGATATTAAAAAGGGCTGTTTTATAATCCATAACCAGGCAGAAGCATTAAAGGTAAAGTTTGGTTCTGCATTGGCAAGTGAAAACAGGGACGAAGATATTATCAGTATTCCAGGGCTCAGGGGCCGTGAGCCAAAAGAGATATCCCTGAAAATGCTTGCAAGCATTATTCAGGCGCGTATGGAAGAGATCATAGAAAATGTTTACTATGAAATAAAGACATCAGGATTTGAGAAAAAACTTATTGCAGGAATCGTATTAACCGGTGGTGGCAGTCAGCTAAAACATCTTTCTCAATTAACTGAATTTATCACAGGGATGGATACCCGTATTGGATATCCAAATGAACACCTTGCCAAAAGTGCTGCTGATGAAATTGCAAGTCCAATGCATGCAACAGGGGTAGGATTGGTAATCAAAGGATTTCAGGATTCTGAAAGACTTCGGACTAAATCAAAAAATGCTTCTCCCACAACCAAGAAATCAAAAGGACTTTTTGAGCGGTTTCTGGATAAGGGGAAACAATTCTTTGAAAATGAAGAATACATTTAGTCGTAATTTATTAACAATTTATTACGAAAATTTGTTGATAACATTTTCTTTACTTACAGTGTCAAACAAGCGGTTAGCATTACTTTAGAGGAGATAAAACCATGACTTCAAATATGATAAAATTCGATTTGCCAAAAAATCAATCTTCCATCATTAAAGTATTAGGTGTTGGTGGGGGAGGCAGCAATGCTGTTAACTATATGTACCGTATGGGTATAGAAGGTGTTGATTTTGTTGTTTGTAATACAGATTCCCAGGCTTTAGATATAAGCCCTGTTCCGAATAAAGTCCAATTAGGCACCAGCCTGACAGAAGGAAGGGGCGCCGGTTCAATCCCTGCTGTTGGTAAAAATGCAGCAATAGAGGATTTGGATAACATTAAGACGATACTTGAACGCAATACAAGAATGCTTTTCATTACTGCCGGCATGGGTGGTGGAACAGGTACCGGTGCTGCACCTGTAATAGCTGCAGTTGCACGGGAACTTGGAATCCTTACTGTTGGTATCGTTACTATCCCATTTACCTTTGAAGGACGGAAACGCCGTCAACAGGCAGAGGAAGGGCTCAAAGAACTTCGTCAGAATGTAGATACCCTTCTTGTGATCTGCAATGATAAAATCCGGGAACTCTATGGGAACCTCACCGCATCGGAAGCTTTTGCAAAAGCGGATAATGTCCTGACCACAGCAGCCAAAGGTATTGCAGAGGTTATTACATTAACAGGGGATGTTAACGTTGACTTCGCAGATGTTAAAACAGTAATGAGCAACTCAGGGGTTGCAATCATGGGTTCAGGGATGGCAGAAGGTGAAAACCGTGCTGCAAAAGCAGTACAATTGGCATTGTCTTCCCCATTGCTTAATGACAACAACATTCGTGGTGCGCGTAACATTCTTCTTAACATTACTTATGGCAATGAAGAGCTGTTGATGGACGAAATCATGGAAATCACTGAATTTGTTCAGGATGAAGCAGGCTCAACTGCAGATATTATCTGGGGTCTTGGGAATGATAAAACCCTTGGGACAAAAGTGAATGTGACCATTATTGCAACAGGTTTTGAATCTGAAAACTCATTGGTTTTTGATATTTTTGACAAGAAAGAAGAAAAGAAAGTACATCCTCTTGAGCCTAAGTCAAATTTGACAGAGAATCAACGAAAAGAAACAACGGAAATAGATGATATCAAACTTGTGCAGAAGAAAACTACAAATGAAGTGAACCCGCAGGTTTCTCATCCTGTTAACCCTTCAGTAGCTCCGTCTTCAGGTAATGACCTTACAATGGAATTTGTTATTGGACAGAAAGTTGCTATTGATAATAAAGTTAAAATGACTTTAGACAGTAATGATCCACGGGGTAATATTCAGGAAAAAAGCAACAATGTAGCGCGTCCTTCATATTACTCTGATGTTGAGGAGGATGAACTTGTTTCAAAAAGACAGGATCGCCTTAACAGGTTGAGGGAGTTAAGCCTTAAAGTAAAAACACCGGAAGGGGTTGAAGATTTGGAAAATGTTCCGGCATTTGTGCGCAAAAATGTGGTAATCTCGCAACCATTGCCAAGCAATGAAAGCCAGGTTTCCCGTTATACACTGAATGAAACTGACGACCGAAAGGTTCAGATTAAGCAGAACAATTCGTTTTTACATGATAATGTAGATTAAGATTATGAGCCTTGAAATAAAAATTAATGCCGATATAAAAGCGGCAATGCTCGCAAAAGAAAAGGAAAAGCTTGAAGCCCTTAGAGCGATAAAAGCAGCAGTATTGTTATTGAATACTGAAAAAGGGAATACTGAAGGTGTTTCGGAAACAGATGAGTTGAAAATGCTTCAACGTCTTGTCAAACAAAGGAAAGAATCAGCTTTGGTTTATGGACAGCAAGGCCGTCAGGATTTAGCTGACAGTGAGCTTTTCCAGGCTTCAGTAATAGAAACCTATCTTCCAAAGCAAATGGATGAAGCTGAAATAACTCAAATAATCAAAGGTATTATTGAGAAATCAGGAGCTACTTCAGCAAAGGACATGGGCAAGGTTATGGGGCTTGCAACGAAAGAGCTTGCAGGTAAAGCTGACAATAAAATTGTCTCATCAATTGTTAAAAACCTATTAGGATAGTTTGTTATTGCCCTAATTTGAATACATTTGAATAAAAGACATGATGAATTGTTTTTTATTCATGTTTTTGTATTGTTAACAAAAAACAACCCATAATAATGAAAAACAGGTTTTTGATTTTTCTATTGCCAGGCATGTTTGCTTTATCTTTCTTATGCTCCTGTGAAAAATCTGCTGAAAGAAGGGCAGAGATAGATGATGAAAAGATCAGGGAATACCTCGAAAAGAAAAATATTTCTGCGATCAGGGATGATAGTGGCCTGTATTATGTTATTGAAGCTGATGGATTTGGAGATCACCCTGAAATCACCTCTTATGTAACAGTAAGTTATACCGGCTTATTAATGGAAGACGAAAAAGTATTTGACGGCAGTAGTTCAACACGTTTTTTATTAAGCGGGCTTATCAGGGCATGGCAGATAGGCATTCCTAAAATTGGCATTGGAGGTATCATTCATTTGTATGCGCCCAGCGGTCTTGCTTATGGGTCTGTTGCCAGGCAAAATATACCTGCAAACTCAAACCTTGTATTTGAGATAAAGCTCATAGATATTTATAATCCCTGATATGGGGATAATTCTGATAAATATCCTTTGTTTTTTATATTAATGAGCATTTAGGTTGTTAACAATAAAAAAACTAAGTAAGGATATTTGTTGGATTCATTTTTTTTGGCGAAATTTGCATCCTTAAATAAATAAACATGGCAAGTGTTAGACTCCTTAAAAAGGAAATAAACTCTATTACCGAAGAGTTAATATCTGAGTGTATATTCCGTTTAGAATTACCAAAGAATGGGAATTCAGAAGAATTGATTTCATTGGTTGACGAAGCAATCGTTCTTCGTGATGAGACAATTCAAAAACTTCAGGCTCCAAAGAAAGAAAAGGATGCTAAGAATGTAAAACAGGCTTTTGGGGAAATCAAAAAGAACTATATTGATGCCCTAAACAAGATTATTGAACAGCTTAATAAGATTAAATAAGCATTTGTTCCTAAAACAATGATTTCCGAAATTCATTTATGAGATATAAATGGATTTTTTCGGGTACTTCAAAAAATTTACTTTTTTCACAATACAAATTAACCAATAGTCGTTTATATCAGATTATTGGTTTCTTGTTATGTAACCAATTTCGTTTTTTTCGGTTTCATACCGGTATCATTAATTAACAAAAAATCATGGCTTTTAAGAAAAAATCTGATGATTCAGGTCTGTCGGGAGGCACATCTGAAAGAAGAGGTAACCGCGAGGGTTCCCGTCCACGAATTAGTAAATCTACCGGCTCAGGTAATTCATACTCCTCACGGGGCAGGAATGACAGAAGGGCGCATTCTGGAGAAGAAGGATCTGGCTTTGAAAGTGACAGGCCTTCATTCTCAAATAAGAAATACACATCCTCAAATAACCCGGGAAGGGACAAGGGCACTGGAAGCCAGGGAGACAGGAACAGGGGGAGATGGGGAGACCAGGACAATCGCGAAAGGAATAGCCGTCCATCGCGTAATGACAATAACTCAGAAGGATCATCATACAGGTCTTCCAATTCAGACAGGCCGTATGAAAAAAAACGCTTTGGTTCAAGGCCTGACAGGGATCAATCAAGGTCATGGAGTGAAGAATCAGGTCAAAGAAGGACAGGTAACTCAGAAAGGTCATCATCGTCGCGTCCTGACAGGAAACCTTATGGAAGAAATCAGGATTCAGGCACTGGCGGATATAATGATCGGAGAAGGAGCGAAGGTTCATCTGATGAAAATCGTTTCAAAAAAAGAAATGAGGGTTTTGAAAAAAGGGAACGCCCAAGCCGTTTTAAATCTGACAGGCCTTCAGAAGAGCGTTCATTTGGCAACAGAAGGCGAAACGATAGTTCAGAAGGCTATCAGGACAGGAGAAGCCGCGATGATTCAAAAAGTACTTATCCTGCAAAGAGGCCATTTAAGCCAAGAGAAAGGGAAGAAGGGGCAGATCAGGGCTTTAAAGACTTTACACCCGGACGCAGACCTGAAAAGAGAAGTTTTGGCGAACATAAAAGCGAAAGACCTTCATATTCAAAATCAAAAGGCTTTGAGGCAATCTTTGATAAACCTGTAAGGCTAAATAAGTTTATTGCCAATGCCGGGATTTGTTCGCGTCGTGAAGCTGATATCCTTATCCAAACAGGTGCAATTTCAGTTAATGATGAAATTATTACAACCCTTGGGGCTAAAGTGAACCCGGGCGATATTGTCAAATATGGCGATGAGCCATTAATGGCAGAGAAAAAAGTCTATCTTTTGCTTAACAAACCAAAGGATTTTATAACAACCACAGATGACCCGGAAGGCCGAAGGACAGTCCTTGATTTGGTAAAGAAAGCATGTCCCGAACGTGTTTTCCCTGTTGGAAGGCTTGACCGTGAAACCCTTGGTCTTTTATTACTGACCAATGATGGTGAAATGGCCAAGAAACTCACCCATCCTTCGCATCAGGTACAAAAGGTATATCATGTTTATCTGGATAAAAACCTTACCAAAACAGACATGCAACGCCTTGTTGATGGTGTTGAGCTGGAAGATGGGATGGCTTTTGTTGATACAATATCCTTTGCCGGCACGGGAGAGGACAAATCTCAGGTGGGTGTTGAAATTCACTCCGGGAAAAACAGGATTGTAAGGCGTTTGTTTGATGCGATTGGCTATAAAGTCATCAAACTTGACCGGGTGATGTTTGCAGGTCTGACAAAAAAAGATCTCCCTCGTGGTCATTATCGTTTCCTGTCCCTTAAAGAAGTGAACTACCTCAAAATGATTTAATATTCCTGGTGGCTATGAATGGCAAAACTTTTGGATTAACATGGCAGCAATGGACCCATTTTTTTAAACTAATGGCCATTTCCTGTCTGATTTTTTTCGGAAGTTTTGTCATTCTTGCTTCCTGTCTTGTTTATTTTAATAAGGATATTATTAAAAATATCGTAGTCAGTTCAGTTAATAAAAACCTGACTACACGTGTGGACGTTGAAGAAGTGGATGTGAGTTTTTTACGGTCTTTCCCTTTTGCTTCTGTTTATTTTAGTAATGTTAAAGCATACGCTACCCAAATTGATGGAAAAGATGGAGAGTTGCTCTCTGCCTCTACGATTTATCTACGTTTTCGGATCTGGGATATTATAAAAGGATCATATAAAATCAATGAGCTTGAGGTGAATGATCTTAACGTTTATCCTGTTATTGATGCTCATGGGAACGCCAATTATCTTATCTGGAAAAAATCTGATTCCCCTACTGATTCTACGAAATTTTCCTTTAACCTCCAAAGGGTAAAACTAAATAAGGCAAGCGTTTCTTATCATGATTATAAGAACAACAGGCATATAGATGCTTTTATTCCCCATGCTGATTTGAGAGGGCATTTCTCAGAAGCCCAATATGATCTGACACTTAATACAGATGTTCAGGTAAAAAGCATTAACTGGGAGCAATCCTTTAAACTCGAAAATAAAAATTTATCGGCTGATGTAAGCTTATTTGTTGAGAATAATAATGTTTTTCATATTCATAGTGCAAAACTTGATTATGAATCACATCTTTTTGATATTGGTGGTTTGATCGATAATAAAGATAAACACCCTTATTTTGATTTGATTATCGAAAGCAATCATCTTGAACTTCAGCGATTGATTGGTGATATCCCTGAGTCCTATTCTAATTACTTTGAAGGTTTTAAAAGCAGGGGAGAACTTGATTTCAAGGCATCTGTAAAAGGCTTTTTAAGTCCTGTCAGTAACCCTCTAATAAAGGCTGATTTTGGGATACAGAATGGCTCCATTGCAAAAAGGGGAATTGATTTTGCAATGAAAAACATTAGCTTCACAGGATCTTTTAGTAATGGACAAAGACGAAACCTTGAATCTTCCCAATTGAAGATATTTAACTTTACTTCTTTGTTCAATAATGGTTTTTTGAATGGAAAACTGTCTGTTGAAAATCTTGAATCTCCAAATATTATACTTAACATTAATACAGAGGCTGATTTAACTGAGCTATCAGCATTTTACAAACCTGACACCCTGTTATGGGCTAAAGGTCGTATTGCAGTAAGCCTTGACTTTCAATCCCGCCTTACACGATGGTCAGATTTCTCTGCTTACGATTTCATACATAGTAAGTCTTCTGGCGAGGCTAAAATAACGGATGTAAGCTTTGCTTTAAAAGACAGCCCCCTGGATTTTAATAGTTTTAATGGCCACTTTGCTTTTTCCAACAATGATATTGATATAATTGGATTGGCTGGTAAAGCAGGTTCAAGTGACTTTTCTATCAACGGCAGCCTTATAAACATACTTCCCTATTTATTTGTTAAAGATCAGGCATTGTTAGTTGATGCAGATTTTTCATCCAACAACCTTAACTTTGACGAGCTTGTTAAAAAATCATCTTCTTCTGGTGACACTACTTTTATATTGTCCTTCTCCGATATGATTAGGTGCGACCTTAATGTAAAAATCGGTGCTTTAAACCTAAGGAAATTTAATGCTTCCAATATTCAGGGGCAAGTAAAGTTAAAGGATAAAAAGCTTGTAGCTCAAAATATTTCGCTCAATACCATGGATGGGAGCCTAATAGCCAATGGTTTGCTTGATGCTTCAAGAAGTGAACTGATTACAATATCGCTGGATGGCATTACAAAGGAGATTGATATTCAAAAACTGTTTTATCAATTGGGAAATTTTGGTCAGGAAAGCCTAAAAAGTGATAATATTAAAGGTAAACTAACTGCTGATGTCCAGTTTACATCAAAATGGTCTCCCTCTTTAGATATTGATTGGGGTAGTTTAAAAACAACTGCTAATATTATTGTCAAGAATGGTGAATTGCTCAACTATGAACCAATGATGGTGCTTTCGCGCTTTATCAAGGTGTCGGAACTTCAGCATATTCTTTTTTCAACGCTTGAAAACCAGATCCAAATCCAGGACAGGCTGATTATTATCCCATCGATGGAAATAAAATCGAGTGCCCTTGATATCCGTCTTTCAGGGACACATTCATTTGAAAATGTTATTGATTATCGTTTCCAGATATTATTGTCGGATCTTTTGTGGAACAAAGCAAGGAATGCAAAAAAAGAAAATGAAGAATTCGGACAGGTGGTTGATGACGGGCTTGGCCGCACTACCTTATTTATAGCACTTACGGGGACAGTTGATGAGCCTATCCTTAAATATGACCGTATTGGAGTTAGGGAGAAAATAAAGGATGACATGCGTAAGGAGCGTCAGTCACTAAAAGAGATGTTCAGGGAAGAATTTAATTTAGATCCGCGGGAAGAAGAATTGCTTGATACAAATTCCTTTAAAGGAAAGAAAAGAGAGGAAACAAAGCAAATTAAGAAACAGGAAAAAGGAGAGTTTGTCATTGAGTGGGATTAATATTTCGGTCTGTCCTTGATTTTATCATAAACTAAGTTTATATAGTTATTGTATTGATTTGCAATGTCATATTAATGCCGTATTTGTTTTATTTTCGTATCAGGCTTTTATCAGCTTCTCATTTGTATATTGTTTGAATGAACAATGAATAAAAAATCATGTGCTTAATTGATTAATATTTTGATAATGTGTTGTTTAATGTATTGAATATTATTAATGCCAATAGAGGTGATGTAATAATAATTGCTTTTAGGGTTAAAATAATGATAATGAAAGTGTGACATTAATTAAATCATTGCAGGTGTTAACAGGTAGTTCGCTTGCTGTTTTATGCATAAATTCAAGTATTGGTGAAATAAAATATTTGATTATAAGAGTGAGATTATTTCCATTAATGCTTATTTTTGTTTTTAAAAGCAGTATTTAATTTGTCTGTTTTGAAAATCAGACGAAGGTTTAACATACGAAAACCAATCCATAAAGATGAAGCAATTAATAATATCATTAGCTCTGGCATCATTGTTAATGTTAACAGGTTCAGTACAAGCCCAGGTAAGCATTACACAGAGTGATATGCCAACAGTTGGCGATACCATAAGATATAGCATCACAGATCAGATTGGTGGTTTTGATTTTCAGCAGACCGGAGCAGGTTTGACATGGGATTTTTCGATGTTGGAGCATCAAAGCCAGCAAGTTCAAAGTTATTTATCAGCATCAGCTATCAATGCTTTGTTTGGATTATTTTTCGGGATGAATGTTATTGCAAGCCCAATGGAATTTGAATTTCCAAATTCACCTATTGATATACCAGATTTCTATAGTTTTCATAAAAAATCATCTTCACTCTTTACCAAAGAAGGATATGGCGGATTGGTAGAAGGCTTTCCTGTTCCAATGAAGTTTTCGGATGTTGATGAACTATACAACCTGCCATTGGAATACGAAGATTTCGATAGCACAACCTATAATGGTGTATTGGCATTGAGCGATACTTTTTATTTCTCAACCTCCGGGTCAAGGGTAACGATTGTTGATGGTTGGGGAACCATAAGCACCCCATACGGGACAAAAGAATGCATCAGGCTTGAGACTACAGTATATTCAAGGGATTCATTAAGTTATCAGGGCCTTCCACAGCCTGTATGCATATATGCTGTCAGTCGTTATTATCAGTGGCTTTCGCCAGGAGAGAAATTTCCAATGCTTGAGGTGTCAGGCCTGGTTGACGAGGGTAGCTTTATTCCTTCTTTAGTCCGCTATCGGGATTATTACAGACCACCGATGCCCCCTATGCCAATGGCATCTTTTGATGCTAACCCTTTAATCTGTTTCACCCATGATACCGTAAGGTTTAACAATCTATCAACTCCTACAGAACCACTTCCCCAATACGAATGGGTAATTAATCCTTCTACATTCTCTTTTATTGACGGGACCAATAACCAATCAATTGAGCCTGTTGTTGTATTTGAGCAGCAGGGAGCTTATGATATATCACTTATTGTAACAAATGAAGCAGGTTCGGATACCCTTGAACGCCTTGCTTATATTAACGTAAGCAGCGATGTATCAATAGAAGGCAGTGATGCTTTTGATGGAATTGTCGCAAGGGTTTATCCAAATCCTGTTTTGGATGTTTGTAATATTGACGCAGGTTTTTTTATTTCAATGATTGAGATATATGATTTGGATGGCAAACTATGTATGCGTCAAGAGTATCAGTTGCCAAAAGACCAAATAGTCCTTGATTTTTCAGTATTTAAGGATGGAATCTATTTATTGCGTTTGTATCAGGCTGGACAGAATACGGCTGTTACCCTAAAGCTTAAAAAAGGATAAGTTTATAGGGTGGGGTAGAATGCATCTTCAATATGGTAAATCCTTTTTTCGGTATTCGACATTACGATTGAAATAATATCGAAGCGGACTTCCAGGTCGATGTTTTTGTATAAGACAAAAGCATTTGCGGCTTTGATAATGGATTTTTGTTTGGTGCGGGTTACAAATTCTTCTGGTTCCCCAAACATTGCAGAGCGCCTTGTTTTCACTTCTGCAACAATTAACAATTTACCTTTTCGGGCAACAAGATCAAGTTCATGGTTGCCTCCCCTCCAGTTACGTGCAAGGATTTCGTAGCCTTTTTCCTCAAGGTATTTTTCAGCTTCATCTTCTCCCAGTTTGCCTAAATCGTTATGTTCTGCCATTACTAATTATATTTTAATGACGTTAATATAAGTTCAAAATTAATAAAATATTAATTTGTCGCAAGTATTTATTTGGTATGGTTTTAATGGCAATCAAAAAAATAGACGTAACAAGCTAAAGAAAATACATGACTAAATCATTTTCGGTGATTCAACTTTCGAAAGTAACAGATACTAAATTCAATTATACCTATATGATGGCAAGCCCATTTCAACAACATTCCTGGTGATTAAGCTTAATAATCGCATAATTATCAGATAACTATAATTCATAATAAGCTGAATTATAATACCATGTATAGGTCACGGTATTACCAGGTTCATACCAAGTCCATATCAGGTTCAGTATTGTCCAGGTGAATAGTGGACAAGAATTAGGGGAGGTATGGTTTTAAGCTTTGGATGGATATGGTGTGGATTTCATTGCCTGATTGTTTTACCAATCATTTTGTTGATTTTCCCCTGAATAAATTTGAAATGATTGAAATCAAGAGGTATGAAAGCATAATCAGGGGGATTGATTTAAAATGAAAGAAAATAGCAAGGACCAATGCAACAAACAAAAAAACAAACCTGCTTTCGTTGCTTTTCCATTTCAGGTTTTTGAATTTAAGGGAGAAAAATGGTATTTCACTATTTAGGACCCAACAACTAAGTAATGTCAAAGCCATGAGTATATAAAAATTTGAACTTATAGAAAACATGAAAATATCAAAGGAAGAGTTTTGTTCAAAAATAAAAGGATAAAGGCAAAGCGAAACAATAATAATTGCGTTGGCTGGAGTAGGTAAGCCAATAAAATTTACTGTTTGACGAGTATCCAGGTTAAACCTGCCAAGTCTGATGGCTGAAAAAACAGGGATAAGCAAAGCAGCAAATGAAAACAAAGGAAAACCAGCAAGAAAAAGCTCAGGTAAAAATGTGCTTTTTTGAATGGCAACAAACATAACCATACCAGGGAAAACGCCAAACGAAACAAGGTCAGCAAGAGAATCAAGTTGTATCCCTAGTTCAGATTTTACGTTGAGTAACCTGGCAGCCATGCCATCAAAAAAATCTGCAATCATTCCAACCGCCATTGCAATGAAGGCCCATTTATAAAAGCCTGAAAAAAGCAATACAATTGCTATACACCCGGAAAAGAGGTTGATACTTGTTATCGCATTAGGGATGTGCTTTTTCATTTTTACTTATTAGATTAAATGTGATTAAACTATAGGTTTTTTTTTGATATGAATACTTTGGTTTGGCAAAAGCTTCCTGATGTTTTTTTAGTTAAAGGAACAACAAAATGATGTGTAATGAAAAAAAATTAACATAAATTGTTGTAAATTTAATCTGAATCGCTATATTTGTATAAATACATAGCTTTATGGATTCCAACGTATTCAAGAACCAAAGTTTACAGGAAAAGCTGGAAATGATATTTAACAATGGCAGCGAGCTATATTACCGCTCTCATTTATATTACACCATCAGGCTTTACTCACTTGGAGATTTCTTTGTTGAAGTCTGGTATCTGCCTTATTCAAAAAAAATTGACAAGGTAGAAATAATAAGCCTTGAGGATGTGTTACATCTATATCGCCATCAATTTGACATTTCAGAATTGCTGTCCTGAATTAGTTATCAAAAATACTATTAAAGTTCAAATCATAAGCATCTCGTTCAGGGATTGTTTTTGTTTAAAGCAGAACAGAGATTTTAGTAAAAAAGAATAAACAAGAAGTCGCAAGGTTATAGTAACAGCGGATATATCAAATATTAATGTCAATAATCAAACAGGGGTGGGCTTAAACGGCTTTATTCAATAGGATGGGATACTTTATGCCTTGATATTAAATCAGGCCTGCAGAAAAGTTTTTAATGATCCGAATGTATATTATTTAACATGATCCTTCATTATAGTGGAGGTTAAGATTAATTAGGGTCTGCTGAAAAACACTTTTTCAGCAGGCCCTAATTACATTTTTTCAAATATTTTGCACTTACTTCTCATGGGTTGTTAGGGCAACATCTGCTTCTCTGCCTTCAGTTCACAATATTTTCAATTCTTTTCGCCTTGCATCTGGTAACAATAAAGACATTTTCATCCGTAAATAATTTGTTGGTTAAGGTCGGATGGAACTCCATGTTTGCTATTTTCATTAGTGTTTGTGCTTAATTCGCAAGCATGTTCGTTTCAGTGGACTCTAAATAAAAATAAAATGAATAATTTTTTGACGCCAAATATGCTATGCGATGGATAATTTTTAACTTTGAAAGAACATGAAAAAAGGAAGGGAACAAAGTTTCCGGGTCATGATGTAAAAAGATTTTTCTAAGTAAGCAATTGGAGTATTCATGAAAATAAATGAAGATAAAATGAGAAACAGGATTTTAAGCTTTTTAGTGTTAAGCATTTTAAGTTTAAGCACGTTTGCACAAAAGCAAATCACCTTAGAAGATATATGGTCAAAAGGGACTTTTTCGGGAAGGTTCGTTCGTTCAGGGATTTCGATGAATGACGGGATACATTATACAATTCTTGAAAACTTTTGTCAGATAAATGTTTATGATTATGAAACAGGGACATTTAAAAAGACTTTGTTTACAGGGGAATCATTTAAGGGCACTGAAGGCCGGGCAATTGGTGTTGATGGATATAGCATAAGCGATAATGAAGATAAAATTTTAATATCAACGGATTACGAACCGATCTACAGGCATTCGGGAAAATCGGAGTATTGGGTATTTGATATTAAAGCAAATACAATGGAACGATTATCAGAAAAGGGCAAACAGCAACTTGCAGTTTTTTCGCCTTCAGGCAATGAGGTTGCATTTGCCCGCGATAATAATTTATTTATAAAGGACCTTGTATCAGGTGTTGAGACCCAGATTACCAATGATGGTTTATTTAATCATATCATCAATGGCACAACTGATTGGGTTTATGAGGAGGAGTTTGGTTTTACACAGGCTTTTTTCTGGTCACCTGATGGAAAGAAACTTGCTTTTTATCGTTTTGATGAATCAGAAGTAAAGCAATTTACAATGATGATGTACAATGAATTATATCCTGAAGAGTATCGGTTTAAATATCCAAAAGCAGGAGAAGCCAATTCAAAGGTATCTGTTTTGATATATCATCTTGATAATGGTAAAACAACCAAGGTTAATCTTGGGGAAGAGGCTGATATCTATATTCCCCGAATCAAATGGAGCAAGAAGAAAGACCAGTTGGCAGTTTTAAGGTTGAACAGACACCAGAACCATCTGGAGATTATACTTGCAGATGCTGAAAAAGGAACGGGAAGGCTTATTTATGAAGAAAAGAATGCATGCTATATTGAGATAGGGGATAATCTTTTGTTTTTAGATAATGGGAACCAGTTTATCCTCAGTAGCGAGAAAAGCGGGTATAATCATTTATATCTATGTTCAACGGAAAAGATGGAAGAAAAACAGATTACCCGGGGAAACTGGGAGGTAACAGATTTTTATGGATATGATGAAAAGAGCAAAACAATCTATTATGCTTCTACCGAGTCATCACCAATGAACAGGGATATTTATTCAATAAAGCTTGATGGCAAAAAGAAAACCAGATTGAACACTCTTGAAGGGACTAACACAGCTCAGTTCAGCAAAGGTTTTAAATTTTTTATCAATACTTATTCTGGATCCAATACCCCACCTATTTATGCGATTTACAATAGTAAAGGTGAAGAAGTAAAGGTTTTGGAAGACAACAAAGCATTGGTTGAAAAGGTAAAAGAATATGGATTTAGCGAGAAAAGGATGTTTTCTTTTAAAACAGGTGAAGGGGAAGTGTTAAATGGTTGGATGATAAAGCCTTCTGATTTTGATTCAACAAAAAAATATCCCGTATTCATGTATGTGTATGGTGGACCTGGCTCACAAACTGTTTTAAACAGGTGGGACAGATCGGATTTTATCTGGCACCAGATGCTGGCACAGAGCGGATATATCGTTGTTTCAGTAGATAATAGGGGCACAGGGGGAAGAGGAGAGGCATTTAAAAAATTGACTTATTTAGAGCTTGGGAAATACGAAGCAATAGACCAAATAGAATCTGCAAAGTATTTGGGTTCGCTGCCTTATGTTGATGCATCCAGGATTGGTATTTTTGGATGGAGTTTTGGTGGTTATCTGTCATCACTGTGCATTTTAAAAGGTGCTGATGTTTTTAAGGCTGCTATTGCTGTTGCCCCTGTTACTTCATGGAGGTATTATGATAATATATATACTGAAAGGTATATGCGGACGCCTCAGGAGAATGCCAATGGCTATGATGAGAACAGTCCGATCAATCATGTTTCAAAACTTAAAGGTTCATATTTATTAGTTCATGGGACAGCAGACGATAATGTGCATTATCAGAATGCCATTGAGATGTCAAATGCACTTATCAATAAAAACAAGCAGTTTGAACAGATGTTTTATCCCAACCGTAATCATGGGATATATGGTGGAAATTCAAGGCTTCATTTATATAATCTGATGACTCGTTTTATTTTGGAGAATCTTTAACACCAGGTCATCATCAGGCAAAGCAGTTTATAATAATTAGACTGTTTTGCCTGATTAACAAAGAAAAGGAAAGTAAAGGGATTGGATTGATTCATGATAAGTTATGGATAGAAATTTTGTCATGATATAAATATCTGGTAAATAAACAAATAAGTCAGAGGTGTAATTTTTTTAAAACATTTTTTTTTAAACCTTTGCTAAATGCAAAAACTATTTATAAATTTGCAACCCGTTTTAGAAACGTTAAAAATAGTGTAAACTTAAAAGAAAGAGAGAGCTGTAATATGATTATTGTTCCGGTAAAAGAAGGTGAAAACATCGACAGGTCATTAAAAAAGCTTAAGAGAAAATTTGAGAAAACCGGTATCCTAAAGGAACTGCGTGAGCGTCAAAAATTCACCAAGCCATCTGTTATCAAGCGCGATCAGCTAAAAAAAGCAGTGTACATTCAGAAGTTACAGGTTGAGGCTGAAAATTAAGCTTGAATAAAGTTTAATAATAAGGATGAAATGACTATTTTTGGTGAAAACACGCCAACATGCTCGTTTCAGAATTTATAGCCTATCTGAAATATGAAAGAAGGTATTCAGATCATACGCTAATTGCATATCAATCAGATCTGGAACAGTTTAGTTTGTATTTGAAGGAGAACTTTCAGATACAGGAAATTGAAAAAGCAGAAGCCATTGAGGTGAGGACCTGGTTGGTTTCGATGATGGAAAGCGGCTTAAATGCAAAGACGGTAAACCGAAAGATTACAAGCCTAAAGACCTTTTATAGGTTTTTGTTAAGAAAGGGAGTAGTTGAAAGTAGCCCGATGAGCAAAGTAAGCTCGCCTAAAAATCCAAAAAGGCTTCCTGTAGCCATAGAACAGGAAAAAATGAAATCGCTCTTTGAAAAAATTGAACAACCAAATTGTTTCGATGATTTTCGTAATCTATTAATTATTGAGATGTTTTATGCTACAGGTATAAGGCTATCAGAGTTAATAAATATTCGGTTTTTGAGTATTGATTATGGACAGGGTACAATAAAAGTTTTGGGAAAACGCAATAAAGAAAGGATTATTCCAATAAGTAAAGCACTGGAGGATCGTGTAAGGGCATATTGTTCTTACAGAAAAGAAATTGATTGTGAAGAAGATGCAAAAGATTTTCTATTTGTCACATCAAAAGGTAAAAAAATGAATCCAAGGCTTGTTTATACAGTAGTTAATTCCTATCTTAGCAATATAACACAGATGAAGCGTAGTCCTCATGTATTAAGACATTGTTTTGCGACACACATGTTGGAAAATGGAGCTGACTTAAATGCAATAAAGGAACTGCTGGGGCATGCAAATTTAGCAGCCACGCAGATATATACGCATACAACTGTGGAGAAACTCAAAAAAGTCTATAAACAAGCCCATCCTAAGGCTTAAAAATCTGGAGGAATTTTTATGAAGATTAACATCAGTTCACTGCAATTCAAGGCAGACGTAAAGTTGGAAGATTTTATCCGGGAAAAAATAAACAAGACATCAAATCTATTTGATGGATTAATTGGATGTGATGTAATTTTAAGATTAGATCAGGCATCTAATAATGAAAATAAGATTGCAGAAGTTAGAATGTTTATTCCGGGTAATGATTTATTTGCCAAGAAGCAGGCAAAAAGCTTTGAAGAGGCTATTGATAATGCAGTTGATGCGTTGAAGAAACAATTATCCAAGCATAAAGAAAAGATTAAAGGCTTGTAAGAAAGGGTATTAAAAATACCTGCAAAAAAAGATGAAAAAAAATGAAATCTTTTTTTGGTAGTTCTTGAATCTTTTGTATTTTTGCAGACCTTTTTAAGGGGTCTGCATTTTGTTTGCGAACTTTGAAATAAGAAGAACGAAAAGATAATAAAAAGCCGGTGTAGCTCAGTTGGCCAGAGCAGCTGATTTGTAATCAGCTGGTCGGGGGT
>CAYLYP010000006.1:0-70843 GCA_964387795.1 uncultured Bacteroidales bacterium | reverse complement strand
CAGTTCTGTATGAAGGAAATGTAGAAGGTATGCAGTCACAGAAAGTTAAATTTAATGCACAGTCATTACCAAATGGAATTTATTTCTACAGACTGAATGCAAACAATCAAACATTCTTCAACAAAATCGTTCTTACCAAATAGGATTTTTTGAAGATTAGTTACAAAAGCCCCGAAGAAAATCTTCGGGGCTTTATTTTTAATTATCTGACCAATAAACTCATCATAGGTAAAACCGAAGATTAGTGAATATAAAACCTTTTTCAGCAAAACCAGCATGTGAAGAAAAAGTATCTTATCCGAAACAAACATATCCATTTGAAAAACATTTTATGATTTGACAAACGGAATGTTATTAATTTTGTAAAAAAATCAACATGGACAATTACTTTGATCAAATTGATGCAGCAATAACTATTTGCGATTTAGAAGGGATCATCCTTTACATGAACGATAAGGCCAAAAACACTTTTAAAAACTATGGGGGCAATAACCTTATTGGTCAAAGCCTAAAAGACTGCCACCCTGAGCATGCCTGGAATAAGATACTTGAGATGATAAAAGACAATAAAAGCAATTCATATACAATTGAAAAAAATGGCCTGAAAAAAATCATTATTCAAAAACCATGGTTTAAAAATGAGCAATTAAGCGGGCTCATAGAGTTCAGCTTTGAAATCCCATTTGAAATGGCTCATTTTATCCGAAAGTAAATAAAAAGGGCATCGGGAATACCGCAGTATTTCACATAGAATAAGTACCCGGATTGATTAAGTAATATCACTTGTTTTCATCAACAAATTGATTTGTATTTTTGTACTGTCATAACTATTGTTATGACAAAAGAATAAAATAAATGTTAGTCTTTAAAATCAAGTTGAAGAAGTATTTTAATCAAATACATTATTCAATTTAACAATTTTGGTAAACAAGGTTAAAAACTATTGCCAATACCTAAAAGCCATGAATGACACAGTGCAAATATTGTATGTTGATGATGAACCAATCAACCTCATGTTATTCAAAGTGAATTTTCAGGATTCATTTACAATACATACTACAGATTCTGGGGAAAGCGGGCTTCAAATACTAAGACATCACCCAGAGATCAAGGCCGTTATATCCGACATGAAGATGCCAGGCATGAATGGTGTTGAATTTATCGCAACTGCAAAAGCTGAATTTCCAGATTTATCATGTTTTATCCTGACAGGTTTTGATTTCTCACAGGAAATCACAGATGCCATGAACAGGAATTTAATAATAAAAACCTTTAGTAAACCTTACGATAAGGGGATTATAGAAAATGCCATTTGGCAGCATGTTTAGAAAGAAAAAAATGGCAAAAAACAAAGAAACCATTAGCAATGATAATAAGTTTATCCAGACACCAATAGAATAACTACCCGACACTTATTGTTTTTATCAGCATATTTTTATTCCTGGATGAAGAAGATATTATGTTTGTTGTCACCACTGTTTTTTTTATCATTATTAAACATATTCAATTCATCTCACCACAAATAGGTATTTTTCAATAGTATCTCCCTACTACTAGCTAAACGACACATTGGAAATCCACCTCAATACACTACTTTTGTATATTAAAATACAAATAAAAAGGTACACATAAATGTCGTTGGTTGATTTAAAAGATGGAGAAAAAGCCATCATTACAAAAGTAAGAGGCAGGGGAGCATTCCGCAAAAGAATCATTGAAATGGGTTTTATTGTTGGAAAAGAGGTAATTGTAATTCGCAATGCACCTTTACGCGATCCTGTTGAATATTCAATCATGGGTTATAATGTTTCTTTAAGGAGAAGCGAAGCAAAGCTCATTGAAGTGGTAAGAGATGAAGAACTAATCCTTGCCCCACAAACGAAGATTGGAAACAATAATTACGAAGGGGTATTTATTGAGGAAACGAAAAACAACCTGCCTGAAAAAGGAAGAACAATAAATATAGCACTTGTAGGGAATCCTAATTGTGGCAAAACGACATTTTTTAATTTTGCTTCGGGCAGCAGGGAAAAGGTAGGAAACTATAGTGGTGTTACAGTAGACGCCAAGGAAGCAACTGTTAAAACAGGAGGTTATATATTTAATATCACCGACCTCCCGGGCACTTATTCAATCTCAGCATATACCCCGGAAGAAATATTTGTCAGGAATTTCATTGAAGAAACAATCCCTGATATTGTAGTTAATGTTGTGGATGCCTCAAATCTCGAGCGTAACCTTTACCTGACCACCCAACTCATAGATATGGACATCAAAGTAGTAATGGTGCTTAATATGTATGATGAGCTTCAGTCAAAAGGTGATATCTTTGATTACGATTCATTTGGGAAGCTTTTAGGCATACCCCTGATCCCTGCAATAAGTTCAAAAGGTCAGGGCATAAAAGAAGCATTTGATAAAATCATTGAGGTATTTGAAGACAGAGACCCTGTTCAACGGCATATTCATATCAACTATGGAGCTGTCGTTGAAAAGGCAATCAAACAAATACAGAATACAATAAATATCCCTGGTAATTATCATTTAACAGATAAAATATCAAGCAGATTTTTAAGTATCAAACTCCTGGAATCAGACAAAGAGACATTGGAGAAAACCCGGCTAAACACCATTAATTGGGATCTTATAATGGAAACAAGCCAAAAAGCATCCGATACTATAGAAAAACATTATCATGAAAGCCCTGAGACAGTAATTACCGACCTCAAATATGGTTTTATTGCCGGAGCCCTGAAAGAAACATTTATTCAGGCTAAAACAGAAAGAAAGAAAAGAAGCCAGATTATTGACGATATATTAACCCATAAATATTTAGGGTTTCCATTTTTTTTATTTTTCATGTGGGTGATGTTTACCGCAACGTTTAAACTAGGCAGCTACCCAATGGACTGGATTGAATCAGGAGTAGATGCATTAAGTGGATTTTTACAATCAACACTCAACGAAGGCTCTCTTAAAGATTTATTGATAAATGGGATTGTAAGCGGTGTAGGAGGTGTAATTGTTTTTCTTCCAAACATCATATTGCTCTTTTTCTTTATCTCATTGATGGAGGACAGCGGATATATGTCCAGGGCTGTATTTATAATGGATAAGCTGATGCATAAAATAGGTCTTCATGGAAAATCATTTATCCCATTGATAATGGGCTTTGGGTGTAATGTCCCGGCAATAATGGCAACAAGGACACTTGAAAACCGAAATGACAGGATGCTTACCATGCTAATAAATCCATTCATGTCATGCTCAGCAAGATTACCAATTTATGTATTGATGATAAGTGCATTTTTTCCAAACAATCAGGGTACAATACTCTTTTCAATTTATTTGGGAGGGGTATTGATAGCCATCCTGGCAGCCATTGTTATGAAAAAGTTTTTGTTTAATACAGATGAAGTCCCATTTGTAATGGAATTGCCACCATACAGGGTACCAACCTGGAGGTCAATATTTATACACATGTGGGATAAAGCAGTCCACTACTTAAGAAAAATAAGCGGGGTTATCCTGATAGCAAGTATAATAATATGGGCATTGGGATTCTTCCCCTCAGGGTTTAAACTGACAAAAAGCCATGAACAAAAAACAGAATCACTTAAAATAGCATTTGAACAGTATAAAAATGCCAATCCTGATTTAACTAAAGATGAAATAGCTGTTCAGCAGGAAAAGCTAAATGAACAGATAAGTGTACTTGAATTTGAAAAAAGCCAGAATCAACAAAATGAATCTTTTATAGGCAAAATGGGCAAGACCATAGAACCTATTATGCGTCCATTAGGATTTGATTGGAAAATGTCTGTAGCAATTATTTCAGGGATAGCAGCCAAAGAGATTGTTGTCAGCACACTTGGGGTTCTTTACCATGGTGATATGCCTACCCAGACACAAAATGCTTCCCTGATTAATAAAATCCAAAACCAGAAGTATATCGATGGCCCTAAAATAGGGCAGCCAGTCTTTACACCTTTAATCGCACTCTCTTTTATGGTGTTCATCCTTTTGTATTTCCCATGTATCGGTGTGATTGCAACCATAAGCCGGGAATCGGGGCATTGGAAATGGGGATTGTTCACCATTGTTTATACTACTACAATTGCATGGATTGCTGCTTTTCTGGTATTCCAGATTGGAAGCCTTGCAGGTTTTTGAATTTAGTTTTTACTAAAAAACAAACAAAAAATGAGAATACAGGATTATCTTACAATACTTGTCCTGCTTGTAGCTCTTATAAAAATGATTATATCTTTTTATAAGCCCAGCAAAAATAAGAGTTCATCATGTTCTTCCTGCAATAGTGATTGCAAAAATTGCTATTTATTAAAAGAAAAAATGTCAAAAAAACAACTCTGATATTCTAATTGATTGTTTCTATGCTTCAATACCATTCCAAACAAATTCCCCTTTTTTTTCTACTAACTGATTTTCATATAAATTAAGTACTAATTTATCCTGAACAAAAAGTTCAGCATTTGTTTTTGCATCCCCCTGATTACCGGTATAAACCCTAATTCCTTTATTGCTCAAAACTTCTCCGGCTAAAGGCTCAATTGTATCAACAAGCATGCAATCAACTCCTTTATACAACAATTCCGGCAACATTTTTTTCAGGATACTATGATTACATCCCTTTATTTCAAGAACTTCTTCATAAATTATTCTATCCTCATCAGCGGTAAAAATCAATAAAGACCAAGAGGGGATTACAGTAAAATCACAAATCTGCCCTTGAAAAACAGGCACAGCTATTTTCATATTCAAACAATTTCAAACGATTAAAAATCATTATGCCACTTGCTTAAAAGTTGCAGGCGCAAAATTAATCCTAATTTTTTTCACCAACACAAGTGATTTCACGGGTTATAGAATAACGAGTTATTAAAAAATACTAAATTTAAAAACCATTATAATTACTTAAGCCTTAAATCCAAAACAGCATTCTTTAAGTCATTACACTGCAGTTCACATACAACATAAGTAAGGTTTTTAATATTATCACCATCCACAACAACCACCGAATCCATCCCTGAAACATAAATAGCCCTGCCACTATATAATTTGCCTACAGGTTTGAGAAAAGAAAAATAATCATCATTAACAAGATCATCAAAAAACAATACCCCATCATCAACCTTACCCTCAAAAAGCTGAACACGCACATCTTTATAATGTTGATCAATACTTAATTCTACCTCCACCAAACCTTCAGTAAATTCGATTGTATTGCAATTTGCATAATCTTCATCTGTACAATCTTCGGTCACATCTTTACAATTTCCTGCCCCGGCCACCAACCAGATTATACAAAATCCCCAGATCAATCCCCTTGATTTTAACCAATACATTATTCTTTGACGCATAACATCCATTTTTTTTTTGAGATGACAAATGTTTAGATTTTGTTCAAGCATTCAACCATTAACTTCTTAGTCAGCATAATAAAACTTTTCACTGAGCAAAAAAAATCAGAAAGGGAGCTTATACCTTTTAAGCTTTATTATACTTGAGGGTATTATGTTCCATCCCAAAGATAATGATATCTTTTGGATTGGAATATTGACATAGCCTAAAGGGATCCTATCATATCCTACTCTTAAAAAGAAAGATGAGTAATTCAATGAACCAGATAATGAAGGCCTTAATTTCACTACCTGTGGTGCATTAACAAGTGTCCCGGTATACTTCCCATCCGAATACCAAAGACGAAGGCCGGCTAAACAATCAATGCTCCACTTTCTATATGAAAAAATCGGAAAATCTTTCTGAACACCCAAATAGGTATAATAGCGTGATTCCCTATATTGATTTATCCTGTTTGAAGAAACTCTTTGCTGAATAAATTTACTCCCTAAACGACCAGCAAAACCAGCATGAACTTCAATTCCATATTTTAATTCCTGAATTCCCAGCATCCCTCCAAGAATAGGTTCATCAGCACCTATCCATGAGAATAGGGATAGCATAGGTGGTCCCATTACAATTTCACCAATTCTTGCCCCTTCCTTAGTTAAAAGCAATTCCATCGGCCTGTTTTTTAAAACTTTAGCAATTACAACTGCATGTCTGTCTTGTTTAATATCAGTATTAATTTTCACATCATTAACTATCAACAATTCGGCAATCTCTTTTGAGTTCTTTATAACTGTTGTTGATAAAGGCGTATATCCCTTATATGTCTGATATTCAATGTTTGCCCCATATGATATTAAATAGCTCACAGTTTCTGCTTTCTCTGATAATATGGCATACGAAAGGGCAGTCAACCCAAGCTTATCCTTATCTTCAATGTTTGCCCCAAGGTCAAGGAGCAATCCAATCAGTTCATTGTATCCATACCATGAAGCTGCCATCAGTGCAGTAACTCCTTCAGAAGTTTTTTGATTTATATCCGCGCCATAATAGGCAAGCATTTCTGTTATATAAAACAAACCAGAAGATGCAGCATATATTAGGGGAGTTACCCCATCATAATCTGAAAGATTGATATTGGCCCCTGAAACTATTAAATATTCTGCCACATCAAGATGACCTGCTTTAACTGAACTTATTAACGCTGATACTCCAAACATTGAACGTTCATCAAGCCATGCACCAGACTCAACGAGTAACTTCACAACGTCTAAATGTCCCTGTTCTGATGCATACATTAATCCGGATACATCTTCATAGGTCATGGTATTTACATCCACGCTATCTGATATTAGAGAATCTACTTTTTCTAAATTACCATTCCAGCAAGCATCCAGAAACTCAAAGCTCCTGTCCTGTGAAAAGCATAAAATAGAAGTAAAACAAATGAATGCTGAAACTAAAAAGATCTTTTTCATACTGTTGGTCTTAAAAACTTCAAAAATGCAAAAATCAAACCCCAAGACAAATGAAAAACAAAGCAAAAATATAATAATTTTACAGTAATAAAACGCCAAAAAACGAAGATTTGATCCAACCTATTGAAATATTAAAAAAATATTGGGGATATGATTGTTTCAGACCATTACAAGAGGAAATAATCCAATCAGTTATTAACAATCAGGATACTTTAGCCATGCTCCCCACCGGAGGTGGCAAATCAATCTGTTATCAGATCCCGGCACTGATATTGCCAGGTATATGTCTGGTCATTTCACCTCTTATTGCCCTAATGAAAGACCAGGTTGAAAATCTAAAATCAAGAGGGATAAAAGCAATAGCAGTCTATTCGGGGATGAGCAGCAATGAAATTGACATTGCACTAGATAATTGCATCTATGGAGACATAAAAATTGTTTATATGTCTCCTGAAAGGCTTTGTTCTGACCTGGCGCGTAAAAGGATAGAAAAAATGAAAGTCAACCTGGTTGCAGTTGACGAGGCGCATTGTATTTCTCAATGGGGATATGATTTCAGGCCTTCCTATTTGCAGATTGCACAAATAAGAGAATTGCACCCATCAGTCCCTATCCTTGCCTTAACTGCTACTGCTACTGTTCCGGTAATAGAGGACATCCAGAAAAACCTTCTTTTCAAAAACAATAATGTCTTTTCAACAAGTTTCAACAGACCCAACCTCACTTATGCCTGTCTTGAAGAGGAAGACAAAAACAATCGAATCATCAGGATGCTCAATCGCGTTCAGGGCAGCGCAATTATTTATGTAAGGAACAGAAAAAAAACTGTTGAAATATCCAATCTTCTCAATAAAAACAACATTACAGCAGATTATTATCATGCTGGCCTCCCTCCTGCGATAAGGGATATTAAACAAATGCAGTGGATGAAATCTCAAAAAAGAGTAATGGTTGCTACCAATGCTTTTGGAATGGGAATCGACAAACCTGATGTTAGGATGGTAATCCACTTTGACCTTCCAGACAGCCCAGAGGCATACTTTCAGGAAGCTGGCAGAGCTGGCCGGGATGGCTTAAAGGCATTTGCAATACTATTATATAATCATTCAGATATTCTTGAAGCCCGTAAAAACTTTAGCAATGCATATCCTCCAATTCCTTTAATCAAACAGGTTTATAATGCCCTTGGAAACTATTTCCAATTAGCTATCGGAAGTGGAAAAGGACTCTCCTTCCCTTTTGACATTCATGATTTTGCAACTTCATACAACCTAAATATTACAACAGTATATAACTCATTAAAACTACTTGAGAAAGAAGAACTAATCATACTCTCTGAAAGCATCCTAAACCCTTCACGTATATTTTTTACAGTTAACAATGAAGAACTATATAAATATTACGTAGCAAATCCAAAATTTGAAGCATTAATAAAAACTATCCTCCGCTCCTACTCAGGGACTTTTAATAATTACACCAAAATAAGCGAACAAGAACTTGCCTCAAGGTTAAGTACAAGCAGTGAAAAAATCAATAAAAACCTTGAATACTTAAAATCTGTAAATATACTGGATTATGTTCCCGCTAACGATAAGCCTCAGATAAGCTATCTGAAAGAAAGATTCCCGGATAATGACCTACTTATATCCACTCAAATCTATAACTTTAATAAAGAACAGGCAAGAATCAGAATTGAAAAAATGATTGATTATGTTAGCCAAACAAATACTTGCCGGAATATATATTTACTTGAATATTTTTCCGAAACCAACACTTCAATTTGTAAAAAATGTGATATTTGCAGGTCTGATAGCAACAATAACATATCTGACAGTGAATTTGAAATTATTAAAAAAGCAATACTTTCAGCAATTAAAAATAAAGCCAATACATTAGCTGAAATTGTAAAAATGGTTCAGGGCAATGAACAAAAAACAATCACAGTATTGCGATTTTTAATTGACAATGGAGAAATAAAACAAGATAAAAATGGAGAATCATTTATCATTTGTTAATTTTACGCAATTTCCAAACTAAGCTATGAAAACTGAATATCCTTTCAAAATACTAATTGTTGAAGATCAAAAAGCAAGCAGGATTACCCTGGGTCGTATTCTTGAAAAAAGATTCAAACACATCTTTTTAGCAGAAGACGGTCTGGAAGGATTAAAACTTTTTTTAGAAGAAAAACCTGAAATGGTTATAACAGACATCCGAATGCCAAAAATGGATGGACTGAAAATGATTAAAGAGATTAAAAAAGTTCAACCTGACACAAAAATCATCATTACTACTGCCCATTCGGACGTTGACTATCTTCTGGAATCGATTCATTTGAAAATTGATTATTTTGTTTCAAAACCTATTATTTCAGAGGATATTATTTCGCTTATTGAGAAAACCTTTTGCACTTTATCACAGGAAAACACTATTAAAACACAAGCTCAACAGCTAAATCATTTCAAATCAAGCTTTCAAGACAAAAAAAAAGAATTAAAAGCTGCTGAATCCAAATTAATTAAAACCCAGTTTTTGCTTGATACATTGTTTGACAACAACATACAGGGAATTGCACTAATAAGCAAATGCAAAAAACCAAAAAATCAGTCCTTTCAAATAATCCGCACAAATAAAGTTTTTGATGAATGCTTTTCTTTAACCCCCCAAAAAACAAACCTCAAGCTCAGCGACTTATTCCCAGATTACCATCAACAGATTGCTAAAGAAGCAGCACAATGTTTACTTTCATCAACCAAATCCGAAATCCCTGTTTCTCAAATAAACTCAAAAACACATACCATTCTTCTTAGCCCTTTAAACGAGAATCAACTTTGCTTATTTCTAAATCCTATTTCATCGTCCACTTACATTCAACAAATTTTAAACCCGGAAATTATTAAAAACCGATTAACAGATTTTAAAAACTCATTTTGGAATGAATTAACAATTGAACTTTCAAAACCTTTATCTGCAATAAATTCAATTACTTCTTTATTAAAAGAATCTAAGCTGTCACGAAATCAAAAACAATATATTGACGAGCTTTGCCTTCAGGCGTATCATGCTTCCCAAAACCTTAACAGTATTGTTAAATCTACAGTTTCTAACCTGGTTGCCAATTCTAATCCTATATCATTAATAAAAATTGAGGATATTATTCATAATGCCTCATTATTCTTTAATAACCAGCCATCAAACCCAAAGCTTCAGTTTAAAACCTATATCCAAAATGATTTCCCGGAAGCTATTTATTCAAACCAATCAATTTTAAATCAAATTATTGAAGAGTTTATCTCAAATGCCGTAAAACACACCCCAAAAGGATTTATCCAACTGGGCTTTTTTTGCGAAAACAATAAAGTTGGCGAAAAAAAACTCAGGATAGAATTATCGGACACTGGCATCGGCATCATTCAACATAAACTGGATAAAATCCTAAATGTTTCATATCAATCAAACAAAGATTTTATAAATGAAATTCCTCAAAAAGGCATTGGTCATTGTATTTATTTAGCCGGGTCACTGGATCACAAAATTTATGCAGTAAGCACTCCTGGCGAAGGAAGTCGTTTCTGGATTGAAATTAAATCAACATCAGCTTCATATTTACACCCATTACTAATCAACAATTTACCTGATAATACAAATAAAAAAACCTTATTATTTATTACCCATAGCAAAGTATATGCTGAGCTTTTTAAAACCTGGGGTGATTCTTTTAATTTCGTAGCTCAATGCATTTCAAACTTAAACGAATTATCGTCACTTAAACATAGCAGATTTAATTATATCTATCTGGATTCTTCATTACCTGACTGGGATACAAAAGATTATATAAACGAAATAAAACGTTCGCCCTCATCAAACACCCCTATCATTATACTATCTGAAGTTTTTAATGCAAACGAAATGAGTGCTTACCTAAGCAAAGGTGCGTGGGCATATTATTCAAAACCTATTACAAAAGAACTGATACTATTTCATCTTCAACTGCCCCAGGATCTTATTGATAAAAAAATGATCAGTCATGATGTCTTCGATGAAATTATTGGTGAATTTGATGTCCTGATTATCGAATCAAAAATCCAAAACCTACAAAAACAATATCCAAGTGTTGATAACCATATTATTAAAGGGATTTTCAACGCATTCATCGATGATTCAAAAAATCTGATTTTTAGCATTGAAGAACAATTAATGGCCAATAATTTTAATCAGGCCAATAAACAAATAAAAGCACTAATGAGCATGCAATCTTCCTTTGGCACAATTAGTATCAGGCACAATTGTGAATACTTCCTTAACCTAACCCATCCAATTTCTCATTCACAAATACTACATTTCACGGAAACCCTTAAAAAACACTTTTCTTTTCTAAATTCATACCTTAATAAATACCTCTTTATTTAATAACGGGATTCAATTCCCTTACTGAAACAAAGTCGTTTTCTTTTGTATTTGTTATTTTTTATTGGCGGGATGGAACTTAATATTTGCTGCTTTTATTTGTGTTTGCAGTGTTTCAGCATATCCTAAATGTTATCATCAATTTGCTTTCCCCTTCAAGGCATTTTAAAATTTCACTACCTAAATTATTTCTATATATTTGTATGTGAAACGTACCCCTTGTAAAAGAAACATAACCAACCAATATGGCATTAATCACTGACATTTCAATCCTTTATGTCGAAGATCAGGAAGAAATACGAAACTCTCTTTTACGTATTCTTTCCCGGAAATATCGTGATGTTTTTCTTGCTTCAAATGGAATTGAAGGTATTGAAGCATTTAAAAAACACAATCCCCAAATCGTGATTACTGATATCAGAATGCCACTGATGGACGGCTTAGTAATGTCTAAAAAAATAAAAGAAATCAATAAGGATGTATTTATTATTCTAACAACTGCCCATACAGATCTTGATTATTTTCATGAAAGTATTAACATTGGTATCAACCAATACATTTTAAAACCTATTGACAATGAAAAACTTTTTCAAAGTATTGAAAAATGCACCAATGAAATCTATAAGTCTCGAGAACTGGCAGAAAAAAACAGATTGCTTTCAATAGCTAACCTACATCTTAAAAAACGCGAGGAAGAACTGGAACTCTTATTAGATAAAACAAATACCCTTAAAGAAAGCATTGCCGAAAACGAACAAAAATTTCAACAGTTGGCCGGACATATTGATGATGTTTTCTGGCTTAAATCTCCCGAAAAGTATCTCTATGTTAATAACTCATTCGAAAAAGTTTTTGGAATTTTAAAAGAAGATATCATTCGTGAACCTCATCTTATTTCTTCAATTATCCACCCTGAAGACTTCGGTTTTTTTAACGCAAATTACATTCAAAAGGAATTCTCAAACTCAAAAGGCATTGACATCGAATTCAGGATATGCCGCCCCGATGATTCAATCCGTTGGATTTGGCTAAGAAGTTTTCCTGTGTTTTCCGTTGCCGGGAATAGTACCCGAATTGCTGGTATTGCAAGTGATATTACAGAGAAAAAAGAACTTGAGTTAAAACAGGAACAAAACAACAAATGGCTTGATACAACACTTTCAAGCATCAATGATGGCGTCATTACAACCAACATCAAAGGAGAAGTTCTATATATGAACAAAGCTGCAAAAGAACTCCTCCACCTTAAAAAAGACAATTTTATTGGAGTTTTATGCAAGGATTTATTCTCTATCGAAAATGAAAAAGATGGAAAAAAAAGCGAACATCCTGTTGATTATGTTCTTGAAAAAAGAAAAATCTTCTTTTCACCTGATTTTTCAGCCCTAAAGCCTTCAAAAGGAAAAAAATTCCCTGCTGAATGTAATGCAGTGCCCCTTGTTCTTGAAAACAATGATTGCAACGGCGTTGTTGTAACCTTCAGGGATATTTCCATTGAACGAAACAAAAGAATTGAACTTAAAGTTAAAAACCTGGCCCTTGATACCTCTACAAATGGAAT
Organism: uncultured Bacteroidales bacterium; assembly: GCA_964387795.1. Lineage (GTDB taxonomy): Bacteria > Bacteroidota > Bacteroidia > Bacteroidales > UBA7960 > CAYLYP01. Next base: position 58,027 of record CAYLYP010000006.1, on the reverse strand, counting down.
TGCAATTACTGATTTTAAAGGAAAAATAACATTTGCAAACCATGGTTTCCTTCAAATGTGGGGATTTGATAATATCTCCGCTGTTTTAGACACCGACATTTCTTCATTATTTGTTGACAGCTCACAGTTTAATACCATTCTCAGGAAAAAAAACATGGCTGGACTGGAGAAATTATTGCCCGTACAGCTGATTTTTCTCAATTTCATGTATTGGGTTCTGTTTCTATTGTTGCTGATGACGATAATCAGCCCCTTTGCTTAATGGCCTCTTTTATTAACATCACTGAAAAAATCGAACTCGAAAAAATTCAAAAAAAATTAGAAATTGCTGAACAAACAGCAAAAACAAAACAACAATTTCTCTCTAACATCAGTAATGAAATGCGATCTCCACTTAATGGAATTAAAGCAATTACTGAATTTTTACTTAAAACCCCGCTTACTGATCTTCAAAAAGACTATTCGCTTACAATAAAAAATTCAGCCGACAATCTTATCCACCTCTTTAATGATGTCCTCGACCTGACCAGAATTGAAGCAGGCACTATTGATTTTAAACCTATTGTTTTTAATGTTTTCCAGACTCATGTCTATGTCGTAAGGTTATTTGAATCCCATATTAGAAATAAAAATATTGAATTTAAATATCATTTCCAGAATAATTTCCCCCCAATTATTAAAGCTGATGAGAAAAGAGTATCTCAGGTTTATATGAACCTCATTAGCAATGCTGTTAAATTTACCGACAGTGGTTATATCTCTTCAAATTTCAGCTACGAAATCATTAATAACAACCAAATCAGGGTGAAAATCGAAGTAGCCGATACCGGTATTGGTATTAGTGAAGAACACCAGAAAACCCTATTTAATAAATTCTTTCAAACAAATGAACCTAATTCAAACAAATTTGACGGTGCAGGCCTAGGCCTTGCTATATGTAAAGAACTCTCCGAACTTATGGGAGGTGGCATTGGTGCTTCAAGTAAAATTGGCCAGGGGAGCCGATTCTGGTTCACTTTTATCGCTGAAGTGGCTAAAGAAAGTGAAATCCTTCAAAACAATGAAGACTTGTCTGCTTTCAATAGTTTAAAACTTGATGCTAAAGTTCTTTATGCCGAAGATAAGTTTGTGAATCAAAAACTATTAAGCCTCATCCTCGAAAATGCTGGCTGCAAAATCGATATTGCCGAAAATGGGCAAAAAGCTATAGAAATGTATTCAGAAAAAAAATATGACCTCATTTTTATGGATATTCAGATGCCTATTATGGATGGTGTAACTGCCACCCAACAATTAAGGAATAAATTTAAAAAACTGCCCCCTATCATTGGGTTAAGCGCCAACGTCCTTGGAAACGATGCAGAAAGGTATATAAAACTAGGCCTTGATGATTATATTGCAAAACCCATTAAGCCAGAAGTAATATTTGAAAAAATGCTTAAATGGCTTCAACCTGCTGAATATATAAACAGGATTTCCAATATGGTTGAAAAACATGAAATAGTTAGCCAACCAATAGAATTATTGCATCAAAACATCATTGACGAAGAAACACTTAAAAGCATTTCAGTCCAAACAATGGGCAACCAGCCCCTCATTAACCAACTTTATGAATCTTTTATTACTGATAGCGACGAATTAATTAAAAGCCTTACAAATGCAAGTGTCGATAATGATATCACAACATTCAAATCGGGCACCCATGCTATCAAAGGATTGGCGGGAACTGTAGGGGCAACAAGCTTATTTCAAAAAGCAACCGTCATGGATAAACTTCTTAAAAACAACCAAATAGAAGAATCAATCCAGCTATTTCCTGCGCTGGCTGAGCTTTATCAGGAAGCAAGAGACTATATTATCACTCATATAATTAAAGAATAGAGGCTCATTTTTGTTTTTAAATTCAATTATTTTTATAATTATTAAACTTAGATAAACTACTGTTTGGCTCATAAGGTTTTTTTACTATCTTAGCTATAAAATGAAAACTTACCCCTGGGGAAGGCAATTTTCCTTTTGAGCCTTCAAACACAAAGATTATTAGCCCATTCAGGTGGTTTCTGGTTCTTGATTATTAAAATATTTTTTCTTAGTTTTATCATGCAAAGAATAATCACCTTTTTTTGTCGCATAAACCTCCCCGGTAAAATCTCATTTTTACTGCTCCTGATAATCTTTGGTTTATTCTATAATTCCTATTCCCAACCTTCCCCCAGAAAGAAAATCCTTGTCTTACATTCTTATCACATCACATACCTCTGGACTAATAATATTACAAAAGGGGTACTATCTGTTTTTGATGAAGAAAAAACTAATATCGACATCTCCGTTGAATTCCTTGACTCAAAACAATCCTTTGATACTACCTATCAATCAATTGTTTTTAATATGTTGTCACATAAATACAACAATCAGGATATAGACCTAATTATTTGCTCTGATGATGATGCCCTATCCTTCCTTATTGATTACCGAAATAAACTTTTCGGGGAAATACCGGTCGTTTTCTGTGGCGTTAATGAATTTGGCCCCAACAGGCTCAAAGGACAAAAGCTTTTTACAGGACTTATTGAAACTGTTGACATTGAGAATACTATTAAACTTGCTTTTGATCTCACACCTAAACTTGAAAAGATTTACGTCATCGCCGACAATACTACTACTGGCACAAAACTCAGATTAGTAACTGACTCCATTCGTAAAGCTAAGTTTAATAATATTGAATTTGAATTTCTTAATGAATTACCCCTCCAAGGTATTATTGAACGAACTCAAAACGCATCCCAAAATGCTTCTATCCTTATCCTACCCTATACAACCGAAATATCAGGGAGATTACTTGAAATGGAGAAAGTTGTTGAAATAATCTCTGAAAATTCACCTGTGCCTGTTTATTCTTTATGGGATTTCGTTTTTAACCATGGCATTGTTGGCGGAAAGATATTATCTGGTTATAAACAAGGCGTTGAATCTGCAATAATTGCCGAGCGTATCATCAACGGCGAAAGCATTTCCGACATCCCAATCATTATGCAAAGCCCTTCTGATTTTATGATTGATTACTCACAGGCAAAACGCTTTCACCTTAACTTAAATAACCTACCACCTAATACAATTATTGAAAATAAAGAACCGACGTTTTTTGAAAAAAATAAAAATATCATCTTCATTTTCAATTCCCTTTTTTCTATTCTCTTAATCCTTTTTGTTTTTTTCTTTTTCAGGCAAAAAAAGAAAAAAAATAAGCTCATTTCTGAAATTAGCTTTCGCCAACAACTTATTGACTCTATCCCTATCCCTGTTTATTTTAAAGATAACGATGGACTCTTCATTGGTGCCAATAAAGCATTCCTTCGGCTAATCGGTAAATCTGTCGATCAGATTTTAAAAAAACCATTGCAGAATGTCATTAAACTATCCGAAACAGATTATATCCTTGATAATGAAACCTCCAAATCAGTTAAGAATAGATTAAAAGCTTTTGAAACTGAGATTTATGATGCTATTGGCTCAAAACGAAAAATGATCTTTTATAAATCCCTTATTAATGATCATCTCGGAAATCCAAATGGATTAATAACTGCCATGGTTGATATCACTGAGCAAACAAGCCTCATTAATAAGCTTAAGGAATCAGACGCATTATTTGACTTAATCATAAAAGCAAGTAATAATGGCATTTTTGACTGGAAACTCAATGAAGAACATATGTTTTTCAGCCCCAACTGGAAAAAAATGCTTGGTTATTCAATTGACGAAATACCTCCCGGCTTCAATTCCTGGGTCATGCTCCTCCACCCTGAAGACAAAAAAAAATCAATATCAAAAGTTCTAAGATGCTTTAGAAGAAAGCAAAAATATTATAAAGCAGAATTCAGGATGCTATGCAAAGACGGCTCTTATAAATGGATCCTCGCCCAGGCATATACAACATTCGATGATAAAAACAATCCAATTCGACTGACTGGCTCTCATACTGATATCCATCATAATAAAACTATGCTACTTGAACTTCAGTTGATGGCCGAAATATTTAATAATTCTTTGATAGGCATCGCTATTTCTCTTCCCAATTCTACAGACTTCTATAAAGTTAATGAAGCTTATGCTCAAATGCATGGCTATTCTGCCAATGAACTTAATGGCCAACCAATTATTACCGTATATGCACCTCAGGATTATTCTCAATTGGAAAACACAATCATGCACCAATTGAATAAATCACAATATGTTTACGAAACTGTTCATATTCACAAAAATGGCAGGCTATTTCCTGTAATGGTCCATGTCACCAATGTATTTGACATTAAAGGTACCCTGAAATACAGCATTGTAAACACTCAGGACTTAACTGAAAGAAAAAAAACAGACCAGGAAATACGTACCCAAACAAGCTTCATTAAAAATGTAATGGATACCAGCCCTACCGGAATATTGGTACTAAACCCCGAAGGCGAATTCCTTCTTGTTAATGCAACTGCCGAAAAAATCCTTGAAACAAATAAATCTACTTTTGCCTCCAAATTGTTCAACGACCCTGACTGGGAGATTACTGACTTTTATAACCAACCCCTTAATGATGAAAAACACCCCTTTAATTTGGCTAAAACCTACAAACAACCTTTTTATAATATTGAGTTCGCAGTTAAGCTCCCTAAAAAATCAAGAAAATATCTCTTATTAAACGCCGCTCCTGTTCTTAATAATAAAAACCTCGTTGAAGCAGTTGTGATTACTATCGAAGATATCACTTACCGCAAACACCTTGAAGAAGAAAAAACACAACTCCTGGTCCAGGAACAATCCCTCAATGAAGAACTCAGAACCAATGAAGAAGAATTACTTCAAAACCTTCAGCAAACACTCCGCCTTAATGAGGCTATTGCTGAAAGCGAAAAGAAATTCCAAACCTTCCTCAATACTTCTGAAGACTTCATTTTCCTTAAAGATAATAAACTCAAATACATTTTTGTAAACGAAACCTTTTGCCACTTCCTAAACCTGGACTCAAAAGATATTATCGGCCAAACAGATAGTGCTATCCTTCCTAAAGAACTTCTTTCCTTCAACAATGAAACTGACCCAATTATCCTTGAATCCGGTAGCTTTTTAAGCAATGAACTCCAAATCGGAAATACAATCTTTGAAATAAAAAAATTCCCGGTCGAATTCTCAGGTAATATTACTGGCATTGGTGGTTTTTTTAGAAACATTACCGAGAAAAAACATAATGAAGAGCGCATCCTTGAAAACGAAAAACGTTTCAGGACACTCCTCGAAAATGCTGTCGACACCATTTTCATCCTTAACGAATTCGCTATTATCACCTATGCAAGCGGGGCAATCGAAAAAATATTCCACAAAAAAACTGAAACTGTTATAGGCAAATCTTTCTTTGACCTTATCCAACCTTCCGAAAAAGATAAAGTCACCGAATCATTCTTTAACACCATTAATATCCCTGGCAAGACTACCAATGTTTCTTATAAATACACTTCTGATAAAAACGAAACACGTTATCTGCAAAGCATTTTTGTCAATTATTCCGACAACCCCCTTATTAAAGGCCTTTTGGTCACTACACGCGATATTACCGACCATACCCAATCGGAACATCTGCGGAAAAATATCGAAATTGCCCGTAAGGCAGCTGAAGCCAAACAACAATTCCTTGCCAATATGAGCCACGAAATTAGGACCCCAATGAATGGGATCCTTGGCATGACCGACTTCCTCCTTAAAACATCCCTTAATGACGAACAACTCGACTTTGTTGAAACGATTAAGTCCTCTGCCGAAACGCTCCTTAATATCATTAATGACATCCTCGACCTCTCTAAAATTGAAGCTGGAAAGATGCCTATTAAACCTGGTGTAATTAAAACTTCAGAACTTGTTATTAACCTTGAAAAGGTATTCATTGCCCTTACAAAAGAAAAAGACCTGAAATTTATTAAAATTATTAATCCCCAATTCCCTCAATTCATCATCTCTGACCCTGTCAGGCTTAACCAGGTCTTTCTAAACCTACTCTCTAATGCAATCAAATTTACACCCCAGGGATCAATCACCCTTAAACTTGATATTAAAGAAATTTCAGCCAACCAATGCACTGTCTATGCTGAAATAACTGATACCGGAATTGGCATTTCCCCCGAAAACCAGGAAAAGCTCTTTTCTGCATTCTCACAGGTGGACTCTTCTCTTGTCAGATCCTCTGAAGGCACTGGTCTCGGACTGGCTATAAGCAAGAAAATCATAAATATGCTTGGTGGTGAAATTAATGTGGTTAGCCAACCCAACCAGGGAAGCACTTTCTGGTTTACTTTCCAGGCCGGTATTGCTGCACTCCCTCACTCCGATTATGAAATCTCTGAACCTGATAAGGATAACAAATCAAATATTATCCATGCAAAAATCCTTCTTGTTGAAGATAAATTTGTAAACCAAAAAGTTATTACACTGATGCTCGAAAGCCTTGGTTGCCAGGTTTGGATTGCAAATAATGGAAAACAGGCTATCGAAATGATTAAAAAAGAAGCAGCTGACTCCGGCAACCCTTCTTCAATACCCTATGATATCATCTTTATGGATATCCAAATGCCTGTTATGGATGGAATTACTGCAACACGTATCATTAAAGAAAGCTTTCAATCAATACCTCCGATTATTGGCCTCAGCGCCAATGCCCTTGAAGGTGACGCCGAAAAGTATATTCAACAGGGAATGGATGATTATGTCTCAAAACCCGTGAAATCAGAAATACTACTGGATAAAATAAATTTCTGGGTCAAAAAAGAGAATAATAACCAATCTGTCAATGCATCAATCCAGCAAATCCAGCTTGAACTGAAAAATATAATGTTGCTTGACAAAACAGCTCTCGAAACAATTATCCATCAGGCAAAATATAACCAAATTGTCCTTCAGGAAGCTTTCATTTCTTACCTCTTTGAAGGCCATGCCCTTTATGAAAAAATCAAAGCCCAACTCGCTAAAAATGAATACCCTGATGCCGAAGACACATTGGATCAGATTTTAGGCCTTTCGATGACTATGGGTGCTAAAAGGGCTATCAAAGTTTGTAATTACCTTTATGATGCTATCTCTTCCCGAAACATCGAACTCTCAATCAAGATCCTACCACTGCTCCTTAACAGCATTGAAGAATTTCATCAGGAAATCTCTACTTCTATGTTTACTTAAGGTCTGCTAAAAAAGTCTTTAAGGTATCAGATGCGAGGCAACAAGGCGAAATTGTATATTAATACTATGAGACGATGGCAACGAAGCAGATGATGCCTTAAAGACTAACGCAAACAAGATGCAAACATATTAGCGCTTCAGGAAATAAATCCTTGCATGCAGCATGAAATTGTTTCTTTGTAATAGATATATATCCTGTTTGTTAAGTGTTTTTCAGAAGACCCTACTTAATGCCTGTTGAAAAACACTTAAGTTCAATAGGATTAACAAGGGTCGTTTCAATGCTTGATTAAACATATTCCCCTGACACTATCCTTTGTATGCCTGCAACAATAAGGTTTTAACGCGAAGAACGTTGAGCGCCAACAAAGAATGTAAAGAAAGTTTCTCTGACTAACATAACCTATCAATATCTCATTTGCACATCTACCAACTATCTCATAATTTGTTTAATCCTTCTAATTTGTGCAACTTGTGTATTCATTTGTATTCATTTGTGTGATCATTTGAGTCAATCTGTGGATAAAAAAAACAAACCACCAATGATGCACCAATGACACTTCATTCCCTATTAAAAAACACACTAAAGCGAAGCTGAAACAAACGCAAATCGAACATGTCCAATGTATGACATTATGAATTTATTGATTGTGTTATTTGCTTGACAATCTAAATATTATTAATAAATAAAATATTTTTGGGTTTCGTTTAACAACATAATCCCTAAAAAATAATATCTAATCTCAGCTTAGGCAATTAAAATCTTAAAAAAAAATAAAATTCTATAACAATGCAACTGGTATAGGTTTTGTGGCGTTATGATAATAAAAACAACCTGACATATTTTTGTTTAAATTTGGGTCGTTGTATCAACAAAAGCATGTACAACCTTGTTTATCGCCAGAATAAGCCGGCTTTTACAGAAAAAAAAACAATAAGACAATAAAGGAAAAAAACTTCAATATCATGAAAACAACAGCCAGAAATCAGAGAATGATGCTTGCATGTATAATGATTTTACTGCTGTCGCTATGGGCTCCGGTTCAAATGCATGCCCAATCGTTTGGAAGGAATAAGCCAAGCTATAAAGTTTTTGATTATAAAATCTATCAATCCCCGCATTTCGAATTCTACCATTATTTGGAGAACGATTCTGTTATCAATGCAGTGGCCAATATGTTCGAAAAATGGTATTTAAGACATCAGAAAGCCTTCCTGGATACCATTAAAAAACCAAACCCAATTATCATCTACGAAAACCACCCTGATTTTCAACAAACCACAGCCGTCAGCGGAGAAATAAGCATTGGTACCCAAGGGGTAACAGAAGCACTGAAAAACAGGATTGTATTGCCTATTCTGGAAACAAATTCTCAAACCGACCATGTCATTGGGCATGAATTGGTCCATGTGTTTCAGTTCAGGGTAATTTTCAATAATGATTCACTCTCACTACGAAACCTCGAAAACCTGCCATTATGGATGGTTGAAGGAATGGCTGAATATATGTCAATTGGGAATATCGATGCCCATACAGCCATGATCATGAGAGATGCCATTTACTATGATGACTTTCCAAGCCTAAAAGACATGAGCAGGAGCAATAAATTCAACCCTTATCGCTATGGCCATGCCTTTTTGTCATTTATTGCCAATTCGGTTGGCGACAGTGTTGTCCAACCAATGTTCCTTGAAACTGCCAAATATGGTTACGAAAGGGCATTTGAAAAACTCTTTGGGCTTAATGAAAAAAACATTTCTGAACTTTGGAAAAAAAGCTGGAAAGAACATCTTGAAACATATCTGAACGACAGTACCAAACAGGAAGTTATTGGCAAAATGCTTATCTCTGACAAAAATGCAGGAGAGATGAACATATCCCCATCCTATAGTCCTGACGGGAAATACTTTACCTTTTTCTCTGAAAAAAACCTCTTTAGTATCGACTTATATCTTGCCGAATCAAAAAGCGGTAAAATCTTAAGAAAACTTTCAAGTTCTACACGTAACCAGGATATTGATGGTTATAACTTTTTTGAGTCGGTGGGCACATGGTCACCTGATGGCTCTCGCTTTGCCCATGTAGCCATTAAAAAAGGGAAAAGCGTACTTGTAATCGTAAACCCAAAGAAACCCAGAAAGACAAAAGAAATATTCATCCCGGGCATTGCCTCTTTCAACAATCCCAACTGGTCGCCAGATGGTACAAGCATTGTTATCTCAGGCCTTGTGAATGGCCGAAATGATTTGTTTGTTTATAACCTGAACGACAAAAGTGTCAAACGCCTCACCAACGACAGGTATTCGTATATCCATCCGCAATGGTCGCCCGATGGTAAATACTTAACTTTTGCAACCGACCTCAAACAACCTTCCGACACCTCTGGCCTTGTCAATTATCATTTCAATATCGGCATCATGGACATGACCGATCCCAGTCATCCTGTTGAAATCATTGAAGTGTTTAATGGTGCTGAAAATGTAAACCCTCAATTTTCGCCTGATGGTAAAAGCTTGTATTTCTTAAGCGACCGTGATGGCTTCAGGAATTTATACAAATACAACCTTAGCCAAAAGAAGGTATTTCAGTTGACAAATTATTATACTGGAATCAGCGGGATTACCCACCTGTCACCTGCTATAAGCATCGCACGCCACGACTCATCCATTGTTTACAGCTATTATAAAAAAGGAAAATATCAGATTTATAAAGCAGGCCTTAATGAGTTTGCCCCTGTTGAAACCGACCCTCAGGCATTGGATTTCAGTGCTGCCACCTTAGTCCCTTTAAAACCTAAAGCCAATATCTTTATCACTAAAAGTATAAACATCAACAATCCAGGAGACAGTATTCCTTCCGAAGCCATACAGATAAAAAAATACAAACCCCGCTTAGGCCTTACTTATATTGGCAATAGTGGGATAGGCATCTCGACCAGCCAATGGGGCACAGGAATGGCTGGAGGCATCAATATGATGTTTAGTGACATGACTGGCGATAACCAGATTGTTTCAACAATAGCAGTCAATGGCGAAATCTATGACATTGGTGCTATGGGTGGTTATATCAACCAAAAAAACAAAATCAAATGGGGCGGCTATCTATCCCACATTCCTTATGTTTATACACGATATGCCTATGGTGTTGATCCAACTTCACAGATGCTCGTTCTGCAATACTTAATCTACAGGCAATTTGAAGATAACCTGAGCGCTTTCGCATATTACCCATTTTCTTCCTCCAGAAGGCTGGAAGTTGGCGGGAGCTTAAGCTGGTATTATTATCACCTTGAGGAGATATTAAATTATTACGATGCAATGGGATATATTGTGGGTCAGGAGCGTAATAAACTCTCCCCCCCTCCCGGCTTCAACCTTCAAAGGTTAAATATTGCTTATGTGGGCGATAACAGTCAGTTCGGAATGGCATCACCCATGACAGGAAACCGTTACCGTCTTCAGGTTGAACAGGTTTTTGGTACAGTAAATATGACCTCTGTCATTGCCGATTACCGACATTATTTTTATGTAAAACCATTTAGCTTCGCCTTAAGGCTTACCCATTACGGACGCTATGGCAAAGGGGCTGACAACGATTTGTTTTACCCATTATACCTTGGTTATATGGGTTATATGCGTGGTTACGAAAGCGATACTTATTACAGGCTTATTAATGAAGAGGAAAATGCTGACATTAACATCAATTCATTGTTTGGAAGCAAAATGCTCCTCGGGGGTATTGAGATAAAACTTCCTTTTACCGGGCCAAAAAGGCTTGCAGTTATTGGCAGCAAAATGTTTTTCACCGAACTCACATGGTTCCTGGATGCTGGGGTAGCATGGAAAAATGATGAATCCATAACATTTGACATCAAAAAAGACAGCGAAACCAAGCATTTCCCGGTATTTAGTACAGGACCCTCATTACGTATCAATCTCTTTGGTGCTATGGTAATTGAGCCCTATATTGCTTTCCCATTTCAAAAGAAAGGTCTAAAGAACAGTGTCTGGGGACTGAACTTCCTTCCTGGTTGGTAAATAAAGCATAAAAAAAATACAGGTTTTAATACATATAAACAAGCAAGCTGCCCTGTTAAGGCAGCTTGCTTGTTTATGTCTATAAAAATCTATTCATTCAGTGCTTCAAGTATTATGGAGCAAGCCTGTTCAACTTCTTCCCGGCTGATATTTAGGGCAGGGGCCAGTCGAAGGCAATCAGGGGCAAATAAAAACCAATCGGTGAACAATCCTTTTTCCAAACATCTGGCAATGACTTGCTGCGCCCTCTTTTCATTACTTAATTTAACAGCCAGCATCAGGCCGATACCCGAAATATTTTTGATTTCTGGATGTTTTAAAGCATCACGGAACCATTGTTCTTTAATAGCTGCCTGCTCCCAGAGCTTCTCCCTTATTATCACGTTCAGGTTGGCCAGGGCAGCAGCACAACAGACAGGATGCCCTCCAAAAGTGGTGATATGACCCAGCACCGGATGATGGGTAAGGCAATGCATAATCTCTTTTGAGGCAATAAAAGCCCCCAGTGGCATGCCTCCTCCCAATGCTTTTGCAAGCAAAAGGATATCAGGGACAATACCAAAATGCTCAAAAGCCCATAATTTACCTGTACGTCCACATCCAGCCTGTATCTCATCCATGATGAGCAATGCACCTGTTTCATTGCAACGCTCCCTTAGGGCTTTCATATATGCCACATCGGGAACAATAGCCCCTCCTTCTCCCTGAACACTTTCGATAATTACACAGGCTGTATTTTCAGTAATTTCATTTAATGACGCAATATCATTATAAGCAATCGTTTTGCCACCGGGTATCAAAGGCCTGAAATTGTTTTTCATGCATTCATCACCGATGATACTCAGTGCTCCCTGGGTGCTCCCATGATAGGCATTTTTAAAACTCACTATTTCATATCGCCCTGTGTATCGTTTTGCAAGTTTTAATGCACCTTCAACAGCCTCACTCCCCGAATTCACAAAATATACATTATCAAGGCCTGAAGGCAGGTGTGAACTTAAAAAAGCTGCCAATTGCACCTGTGGGGCCTGAACTACTTCACCATATACCATAAGGTGCATATACCGATCTGCCTGTTCATGAACAGCCTTTAATACTTCAGGATGGCTGTGCCCTATATTGCTCACAGCAATGCCTGATATGACATCCATCGTTTTTTTGCCGTCGGGGCCATATAACCAAACCCCTTTGGCCGACTCTACTTCAAAAGCCAATGGCGCATCTGATGTTTGTGCCACATACCTTAAAAACAATTCCCTTTGGTTCATTTATCTGTGATTTTATTTTGGATTGACCAGAATACTTGAACATGGTTCGTTCAAAAAATATCCCAACCAAAACAAAGAAAAAAATTATATTTCAAAAGTCCATTCCGATGAAAACAAAAATATTGGCCAAAAATCAAAAATAAGACCCCTGCGGGCGATTTCACATCCAAACCTAATACTTGTATCTTTTGCCCCAAAGACTCCTTAATCGTGCCCTTATTTCGTTTTCTCTGGGATTATTTCCTGGCTTATATAAGCTTGTTCCGGAAAGTTCATCCGGCAGAAATTCCTGTTCTGCAAAATTACCTTCAAAGTCATGGGCATATTTATAGGCCTTTCCATAACCAATTTTTTCCATTAGCTTGGTAGGCGCATTACGCAGGTGCAAAGGAACAGGAAGGTTACCTGTTTTCTGCACCAGGGCTGATGCATTGTTGATGGCCATATAGGAAGCATTGCTCTTGGGTGAAGAGGCAAGATAAACTGCTGTTTGGGATAAAATAATGCGGCTCTCGGGCATCCCGATTGTAGTTACAGCCTGAAAACAACTATTGGCAAGTAAGAGTGCATTGGGGTTTGCATTGCCGATGTCCTCAGAAGCAAGGATAAGCATACGCCTTGCAATAAATTTTGGGTCTTCACCCCCTTCTATCATCCTGGCAAGCCAATATACCGCTGCATTTGGATCGCTTCCTCTCATTGATTTAATAAAAGCAGATATAATATCATAATGCATCTCTCCGCCCTTATCATATAAAGCCATGTTTTGCTGAATCACTGCCAGCACTTTCTCATTGTTCAAAACCCTTTTTTCCCCGCTTTGGGCCTGTACACATAGTTCAATGGCATTAAGCAGCTTTCGGGCATCCCCCCCTGACACCCTCAATAAGGCCTCAGTTTCCTCGATTTCAATATGGCAGTTATTTTCTTTTTCAAGATACGCTTTAGCTTTATCCAACAGGCTTGTCAAATCTTCAACATCAAGGTCTTTTAAAATATAAACCTGGCATCTTGACAAAAGGGCCGAAATCACCTCAAAGGAAGGATTCTCAGTTGTTGCCCCTATAAGCGTAACAATTCCTTTTTCAACTGCACCAAGCAATGAATCCTGTTGTGTTTTGCTAAACCTGTGTATCTCATCAATAAACAGGACTGCATTCCCTCCCTGTTCTTCTGCCTGTGCAATAACTGCCCTCACCTCTTTCACTCCCGAACTGATTGCACTTAGTGTATAAAAAGGTTTTTGAAGCTGACGGGAAATCATATATGCAAGGGTTGTTTTCCCCACTCCGGGAGGTCCCCAGAAAATCATTGAAGGAATATTGCCAGTATCTATAGCCCTGCGGAGTACAGCCCCTTCCCCAACCAGATGTTTTTGCCCAAGATAATCGGATAAGCCTACCGGCCTGAGTTTATCTGCCAGGGGCTGATACGTCATATTTGCCATAATAACCAGGATTTACTTAAATTGTTCAAGATGCTCCAGCCTTTGCATCAAAGGAGGGTGCGAATAGTTTACAAAAACATAAGCCGGATGAGGGGTCAGGTTGCTCAGGTTATTCACCGAAAGTTTCTTCAATGCCTCCATAAGCGGTTGGGCTTTAAAAGTCTCAGCAGCAAAGCGATCGGCCTGAAACTCATGCTTCCTTGAGACATAATTCATTGCAATACCCAGCAATGAGGACACGGGAGCATATAACAAACCAAATGCCAATGCCCCAATATGAAATGAAGGCACACTAAGCCCAAGTGCAGCTGCCAGGGCTGGATGGCTTACAAAAAGCCCAAACAGATAAAGCAAAATCCCATTATGCAGTATTGATACAATCATCCCCTTCAGGGTATGTTTCTTTTTATAATGACCAATTTCATGCGCCAATACCCCCACAAGCTCATCTACTGTATGCTCTTTTATCAGGGTGTCATAAAGGACAATGCGTTTTTTGGGGCCTAAGCCGCTAAAATAGGCATTTGCCTTACTGCTCCGCTTTGACCCGTCAATCACAAATATATTGTCAAGCTTGAATCCGGCCTTTTTGGCATACGACTCAATGCCATCCCTGAGTGCCCCATCTTCAAGTGGTGTTTGCTTATTGAACAAAGGCACAATCAAAGAGCTGTAAAACATTGTGATAAAAATTGAAAAAGCGCTCATGACAATCCAGGCATAGAGCCAAAACCAATCTCCCGCAATCTGATAAAACCATATCAATAGGGCAACCAGACCACCACCCAACACCCCAACAAGGAGGTAGTTTTTTAATTTATCTAAGAACCACGTCCTGAGGCTAGTCCTGTTAAAACCAAAACGTTCTTCAATAACAAAAGTATCGTAAAGGTCAAAAGGGATTCCAATAAAATCTGAAAGGAATGTAAGCCCTCCAAAGAAAATCAGTGCTATTACAATGGGGTTTTGCGATATCTGCCTGGCAACCCCATCAGCAAAAGCAAAACCTTCAAAAAACAACATCCCCATGATAACTACAAAGGAAAAAAAGCCTGACAACAAACCAAACTTATAATTGGCCTTGCTATACTCCATTGAATTGCGATATTTTTCTTCATCATAAATCCCTTTAAGCTTATCAGGCAATACAGCCGCCCAGCATGACTGATTGAGGCGTCCGATGATAAAATTGAAAACATAGTCCGTTATCAATATCGCAATGATAACCCAGAATATGACTGTATGATGTTCCATAACCAAAAAAGATTAATAACTTCCAAAATATTTCCTCATAAACCATTCAAAAGCAAACAAGCCGATAATAATCCCAAACAACCATTTAAAGCTAATCATATCATCAAACCTTTTTTGCTGATAAATCACAGGCCTGATATCTTCCCTGCCTTTTAGCATTTCGGACAGCATGTTTATTTCTTTTGGATAAACCATTTGACCCCCGCTTTTGTTTGCTATTTGATAAAGTAATCTATGATTGGCTATTGTCCTTATTTCTTCAAGGTTTAAAGCTGAAACAGAAAACTGTCCGGATGCTGTTAATATCTTACTGTCCATTTTCACCGAAGCTTTATATGAATACAGGCCGGGCAAAAAACCACCAGCATTCAGGGTATATGAATCAGCAGTTCTTGAAAAAACATAAGAATAGCTTCTCCCCTCTTCATCACTGATAATAAGGGACACTTCAGGCTGATTGATCAGTTCGTAAGATGGATTATAAACCTGTGCATCGAAAATGACATTTTCATTCTCATTAAATGAAGATTGGGTTTTCACTTTAAATGGGCTTTTCTCTTCATCAACTGCAAGATATTGAATGGTTTTAAACAGCCATTCCTGAAATACCTGATGGTTGTTATTTTTAAGAAAATCTGTCAACCTCCACCTCCAGATACCTTCACCTCCCAGCACCCCAAGCTTACAACCCTGACTACTGGTAAAAAACATCAATGGCTGTTCGGTTGCCACTGAACCAATCTTTTGATAAATCAATGCAAACGTATTGGCAGGAAACCTCCAGTTCCCAAATTTTGTAAACAGTGGAGGAAAAGACTCTAAGGCATCTATTGTCCCTGACTGTAGCGAAAACAAAGGGAATGCATTATTTATTATTGCAAAGCTCTCATTATAGTTGTTTGACCTGAGATTAAAATCCAATCCCGGGAATAATCCTGACATAGCATTGACATCTGTCTGCGTCCCAACGATAAGCAATACTGCAGTTTGATTCCTGACAATCTCTGCCATAATGCTTTTCATAGAATTACGGTCTGAGGGCAATTGATGCAAAACAATAAGATTGTAATCATTTATATTGCCTTTGAAATTCTCAATGAATTGAAGTTCAGTTTCATAATTATCATTTGCATCAAGAGACATCTTTAATGCACCCAAATCAGGATGGGGAGACTGGGCTAGAATTAGTATCTTCTGGCGACTATCTATCACCTCAACAAAAAAATCCTGAACATTATTACTGATAGTCTTTTCTCCTTCAACAACAGCAACTTCAACATGGTAACGCTGAATACCTACTGAAGAAGCTTCAAGCTGGAAAGGGACAGTAACAAAGAAATCATCATCCGAAACACTCCTTTCTTCACGTGAAAGAATCCTATTGTCTTTTGATATACTTACAATGGCTTTTTGACCCTTTGCCTCCAGGGCTTCTATATTAACATTCACGGGAAAAACGTTCCCCGAAAATGCAATCCTGTTGTGTTTTACTTCTTTTATTAGTAAATCCTTATATCTGATTGTATCACCAAGGGCAACCGTATAAACAGGATATGGCAGGTCCTCTGTTTGATAGAGCGGGTTCATACCCCTGTTATAAATACCATCACTTGCAAATACAATAGCCCCAACGTTTCGATTGGTATAACGCTTTGATACCTCGCTGAACACCAGTGAAAGGTCACTTAGCTTTTCATCAAAGCGCATGCTATCCGAATAAGTCTCTTTTAATGATTCGCCAAATGAAAAATATTTCAGATCATAGGTTTCATTTAATTGCTTTATTGTTTTGTCTAACAAGTCTTTATAATCATTTCTGAAAAAATTTGAATCCGCAACAGACATAATAGATGAAGAATTGTCATGGGCAAAAACAATTATCGGTTTCTCTATTTCATTCTTTCGCTGCCTTATCATTGGTGAAAGCAACAAAAAAGAGATAACAAAAACCGCAACAAAACGAACTGCGCCCAACAAAGCATTCAGCCATACCGGTAATGATTCCCTTTTGTTTTTCCTGTATAAAATCAGTGAATATATAGCCCCGGCCAAAAGACATAAGATAATATACCACCACGGATAATCAAATATGATTTTAATGCCCAAAGTAAAAAGATTTTAAAAATAAAACATGAATCTTGTCCAGACAAAGATAAACCTAAAATATTGGATAACAGAAATACCCCATGTCAAAAATTATTAAAGGTTTTGATGATTTGCCTTGTTAAAAATACCAACAAATCACATTCCACACACCTT
Organism: uncultured Bacteroidales bacterium; assembly: GCA_964387795.1. GTDB lineage: Bacteria > Bacteroidota > Bacteroidia > Bacteroidales > UBA7960 > CAYLYP01. The sequence goes on along the minus strand of CAYLYP010000006.1, from coordinate 40,555 downwards.
AAACCAAAAGAAATATCAAGTCAGGTGAACCCATACATCTGTTTAAAATCGAATTTCAAACAATAAACAATATATGATAAATAATTTGGGTCAAATCCTTGAATTTTAATAACCTATTTAGTACATTTGTCAATAGCGATACCCTAAGAAATCATAATCATGAGCTCATTTTTCATAAATGAGTTATCCCTTCTTTCCCTGAAAGGGAACACTGCTGCATAACAATAAAACTTAAAAGACATGAAAAAACTGTTTATCCCCGTGGACTTTTCTCCACATTCAATCCGTGCAGCCGAATTTGGGACTAAAATCGCCAGAAACTTAGGTGCCAGTTGTTTGTTCTACCACGCTCTTGCACAACCTAAGATGACTCCTGCAAGAATGGCTGTTGCCGACTATCCAACAATTGGCCAAATCTTTGAGGAAGACCTTAATGACGTTATTTCTTCTTTCGAAGAAAGGCTGCGCCTGCTAAGCCGACAGCTTAATCCCGAACCTGATGAACTGTTGTGCCAAACTTTGGTGAGCATTGACACCACTACAACCGGAATTGTTAAATATGCCGAATTCAGGAATATTGACCTTATTGTTATGGGAACAAAAGGCAAAAGTGAATTTGACAGAATTAATATCGGTTCCAACACAAGTAGTGTCATCTCAAGGACAAACATCCCCGTATTGGCAATTCCAGCTCATAATACAAGCCAGAATATCTCTCATATACTTTTTGCAACCGACTTTGAAGATACAGATATTGAATCTATGCGAAAGCTTACCTTCTTCGCATCAGCATTTAATGCAAAAATATCTGTAGTACATATTGATTCCCGCGGCGATATTAGTAAAGCACGCCAGGTCTTTGAGCATTACAAAGAAAAAATCACTAACGAAGTCCCTTATGGATGTTATGAGTTTTTATTACTGGAAGGAAAAAACATCCTCGAATCTCTTAATACCTGTATCGAAAGCCTGCATATTGACCTGATTGCTATGGCTACAAAGAAAAAAAGGCTATTTGAAAGCGTTTACCAATTTGGCCTCACAAAACAAATGCTCTTCCATTCCAATATCCCATTACTTGCTTTTCATGCTTATGATTTGCCGGGAGAGACATATTTCTAATAAAACGGCCTCCTAAGAGCAGCATTAATTTACGCTTGTTGAAAGAAATCTGTATTTTATTAAAACATCTCCACTTTCATAAGTCAGGGGGATAATTTTTAATTCACAATAAGGCACATACCAATCAAAGGTATATTTATCCCTGATGTTTTTCTCATTCAGTTTTATCTGATATATTTCGTTTTGCCCATCTTCATTAAGTGCCACCAATATAGTGCCCTCCAGGCTACCACTAAACTCAAGGTTCAAACCATATACAGTCTGGCTGGGAGGCATCATCTGTATCCTGAACACCAGTGAGGTATCAATATCTTGTATCCTGATCCTTTTCATAGGTACTGAAGTGTTTGAATACCTAAGTATAAAAAACAATCCTATCCCTAAGAAAACAACTACTAAAACAAACCAGTATTTTGACCTCTTGTCCATGCTGAATAGAAATAATTTACAAAGGAAAGCATCTATTTTAAAAGCTCAAAGTGAAAATCCATTTTTTATTAAAAAAAAGAGAGATTAAAGAAACTCCTTAACCTCTCTTTTCAATGATATTACTAAAAGCCTATTTTTCTTCTGGCTTGTCAGTCTTACTACCAGGTTTCCCTGAGATTGCATCTCTCATATTGGTATCAGCTTTTACATTCTCCATACGATAATAATCCATGATGCCAAGGTTCCCGCTTCTGAATGCATCTGCTAAGGCTTTTGGAATTTCAGCTTCAGCCTGGATAACATTTGCACGCGCTTCCTGTGCTTTCGCTTTCATCTCCTGCTCAGCTGCAACGGCCATTGCACGACGCTCTTCTGCTTTTGCCTGGGCAATGTTTTTGTCAGCCATTGCCTGGTCTATCTGAAGCATCGCACCAATGTTTTTACCCACATCAATATCAGCAATATCAATGGAAAGGATTTCATAAGCAGTGCCTGAATCAAGGCCTTTTGCAAGAACAACCTTTGATATGCTGTCCGGGTTTTCAAGAACTTCTTTATGGCTACGGGCAGAACCAATAGAGGTAACTATACCTTCACCAACCCTGGCAAGGATGGTTTCTTCTCCTGCTCCACCTACCAATTGTTTAATATTCGCCCTTAGGGTTACCCTGGCTTTTGCAATAAGCTGGATACCATCCTTAGCTACAGCTGCAACTGGAGGGGTGTTGATAACCTTTGGGTTAACACTCATTTGAACTGCTTCAAGTACATCACGACCTGCAAGGTCAATAGCTGTCGCACTCTTAAAGTCAAGGGGAATGTTTGCCTTATCAGCCGAAATCAAAGCATTAACAACTGCCCTTACCCTGCCACCGGCAAGGAAGTGAGCTTCAAGGTCATTCCTGTTCAGTTTCAGACCTGCTTTTGTTGCTGCAATAAGGTTATTTACAATTTCTGATGGGGGTATCTTTCTCCATCTCATTAATACCAGTTGGATTAGGGATATCCTTACCCCTGAAAGCCTTGCTGAGAACCACAATCCAAGTGGCACAAAATAAAATAACAGCCACAGTAGAAAGATCGCTGCTATGGCAAATCCAATTAAAACCAGTACATTTTGCTCCATATTGTTTGCTTATTTTTGTTTTACAATAATTTTATTCCCGTCTATTTTCACTACAACAATCTGCTGATTGGGATCAATCAGGTTATCCTTTGATACAACCTCAAAATAATTGTCATTAAAAAGTGCTTTCCCAAATGGGTTTAACCTTGATACTGTTACACCTTCATCTCCAACATGAATGGAATCCGGATCAATTACATTTACCTTACCGTCAATTTCTGTATCCAGGGCTGCCTTGTTCCATGTTTTAGACCTTAATGCCAGAACAATAGAAACAATGCTGATAACTAATGCCCCCAATAATGTTAATGCTCCTGCCCAAACTCCAAAGTCAGTAAATGCAAAATACACACCAGCTGCAATCATTCCCCCTCCGGCTAACCCAACAACAGTAGCTCCGGGAATCACCAAAATTTCAAGCAACAATAAAATGATTCCTACCAGAATCAGGCTAATAATTAAGAACCAGGTCATATGTTATGTTATTAATGAACCAATTACGTTTTAAGTCTGTTATCAATCAATTACTAGGGTCAAGCCCCTGTTTAACAATTCACGGTATAAAGGCTCTAAAGTCTCATAATCACCACACTTAACCCCACAACTCCCTTTGTAATGAGTTATTAAAGCACATTGTTCTGCCTGCTCAGGCTCATGTTTACAAACATCAATCAAACATTTAATGACAAAATCAAATGTATTGAAATCATCATTGTACAACACCAACTCCCTGGTAGATGCATATCCTGCTGAATTTTTTCCCAGGTCTTTAATATGTTCTTTTACCATACAACCAATTTTGTTAATGCACAAATTTAATTAATAAACCGGAATATTATTATTTTTCCCTTCTAAATTAACGTAATAAGAACCATTTTATTAAATTACTGATTATTTTTCGGTTCATTGGCCTTCTTTTTAAATAAAATTTTCGATTCTTCCCCTTTGAGCAAACGTTTTATATTTTTATGGTGTGTCAGGGGAACAAGAATAGCTACCAGGATCGAGAATACGATCCGTGGCCACTGCGTTTCACCTAATACAAAAATCAGAACAATGGGAAAAGAAATTGCTGTGATTATTGAAGCCAATGAAACGTACCTCCAAGGGATAAAGACGAGCAGAAAAATAAGCAGGCATATTCCAACAGCAGCGGGGAATATTGCAGTTACCACACCAAGAAGGGTTGCGATGCCTTTACCGCCCCTAAAGCCCGCGAAAACCGGGAAAATATGTCCCAGCACAGCCAATACAGCCAGACCTAACTGAAAAAAAACGAAAAGCTGTTCATCATCCGGGCCCGGGCCAAGCCAATTGGCAAGCCATACTGCCACAAAACCCTTAAGTGCATCCAACAATAAAACCAACAATCCCATCCTGGGCCCTAACACCCTAAGCGTATTGGTTGCCCCTGCATTTCCACTCCCATGTTCCCTAACATCTATTCCGAAGAACCCTTTCCCTATCCATACAGATGTTGGTATAGAACCCAATAAATATGCAAAAACTAATGCAAATCCAATTTCAATGATCTGTGCCATTCTTTATCTTTTTTTTTGCAAAAGTAATAATCATTGCGGATATTGGATTATCTGTTTTCAACTTCTCTTAAAAAGTCATAGATCCTTCGATCACTCGACAAAAGATAGGTGTATGTTTCTTCTCCTTTTTCAACTTCCAATACCTTTTGCTTTGGCTTGGCTTCCTGAATGGCAATATTAAAATCATTGTTTGACGAAAAAGCCTGCATCAATCCCCTTGCATACGAGAAATAATAATACTCACTTTTATCCTCCGAGGGTTGGAGATAAACATTTATCAAATCCCCTCCCCTTTGCTTTTTTATCTGAATGTACCCATTCACATATTTGTTTATTGCCTGTTTGCCAATACTCCCAATCCCTATCTTCCCGTAGCTGATAAAGGAACGGGTCCTTTTGTCCCACCGAAACTTTACATCTGCCAAAAATATCGTATGCTCCAGTTCCTTTGGATAATCCCTGTATGAACCGAGTGAAGAATACTCTGTTATTAATTGATCACTCAATTCAACACCCACCTTCGATGAAAGATATTTTGTATATTTAAAACGGTTAAGATTGATTGGCTGTAATGTGGCATTCTTGCTGATTGCGTCTTCCATTATTGCCAAAGAGGTGGGGTGAAAAAAGAAATCCATTGCCATTACCATATTCAAGGCAACTGAGTCAGTGCCCGGGTATTGGTTCACTTCTCCATACGTTTCGCATTTAAACTGGCCAAAATCATTGGATACTGTTAAATATCCTTCACCATAAGTCCTGCATTCTTTTGGGATAAAGTTAATCATTGCATCAGGCAGATTGGCATTTTGCACCTTCTGAGACGAGGTTATCCGATACTCACCTGCCAGTTTTTCATAAAACATTGATCCGCTTACCGGCAACATCAGGATATCTGCATAATGCTTTTTTCTTGAATACCATGAGGTATATACTGCAAAAGGATCCGTTCCAATCATCACACCTTCAAATACCTCTGCATTTGCATCATTCTCTAATTTCTCTGTTAATGGGATATAAACTGAATCAGGATTAATTATGGCATCAAACTTCAACCATCCCGGCTTCAATGAATCACAATACTCCGTTATCATTGTCGAACCCACAAACTGCAAATGTTTTCGGGGGGCATACAACTGTATGTTGCCCTTATATTTAAAATAAGGGCTGATTGTAAAATCTGCCTTTTCTTCAAGCACGCCACTTGCAATTGTTATTAAGGCAGGCCCAACCTGTATCTTATCAAAAAACACTTGTTGTGCATTTTGTGTCTCATCAATATAATCATAATACCCAACAGCATCATAACGGTTGCTCCCAAGGATATTGACCTTCGCATTGTAAAACTGGTGATACTGGCTTTCACGGTTTGCTAAAACAACTGCGTTTCCCAAACTTTTTATCTCAGCACGGGGCAATACAAACAACTCATTATTGGATGGGTAAATAGCGGCATCAGCAACTTTTACAACTTTTACATCCGTGCAATGAAGCATATTTGAATTTACATCATAAGTGGCTGTTGATGAAAAGAATTTCAATCCTTCCTGGCTTGGATGTTGTGAAACATATTCATATCCATTAAAATTTGCTTTGGCCAATTCATTTATGCTCATGTTATTCACCTTGTCCAAATCAGGATAGTCTTCATTTAACAAACTAAGCATACCGGATTTTAAATCCCACTCCATTTTGCTCACATAAGCTGAATATCTGTTGATTGGAAAATCCATTGTCGATTTATGGCTGTTGGATTTAAACTCAGCCCTTGCATTTTCAAAATCAGCATACGTTGAATAATCCTTAAACTCAAAAGATGTATTTTTCCCGTCAGGGGTGAAAATCTTAAGGTTTGACTTATCAGCAAAAAGCTCCTTGTTCTTAAAGGTATAATCTTCTGAAGTCAGTTCTGAATTATAAAAGCCCACTTTGCCCTTTCCGCCCAAATCTTCCGGCGTGAGCTTCATTTCCCCGTTAAAGGTTGCCAAGCCGTCAAACAACTGTATTGGCTTTTCCTTATTTGTGTTTGAGAAATACATCTCATCCTGATGGGGCAACCATAAAACGGATAAGCTTTCGCCTTTAACACCCGGATACTCAACACCGGTAGTTTTTGGTTCAAGGGTAAAGTCCTTTGTTATTGCCCTGGCTGAATCTAAAAACATTATCATGTGTTCTGCATTAAAGGTAGCGTTCAGGAATTCAAGCTTTCCATTGGTGACCAATCCATCAAAGCTCATGTCGATAGGACCATAATACTGCCCCTTTTCACCATAAACAGGATATCCTTCAGGTGGGGTATGTGAGTTAAACCCTAATGAATAATCATGCTGCACTGTCAGATAATCATAAAAGTCGGGGAATACCCCTGTAGAGATAAACACCCCATTAAACCTGATATTATCTGTGGTTGCATTATCAAGGCTGTCAATGGTAAAAGGTATCAGCTTAAAGTAAAAGTTCTCCCTGTTGTAACTTCCACTTTGAACATACTCTTTGTCATAATAAACAAAAGACTCATTGTTTGAATTAAATATCGGATACCTTGGATAAGGCAGGTTCCCCGATTTATTGCGGGGATTATCAACCAACAGGTCACCGTTAATAGCTTCAAGCACAGTTCGAACCTTTACAAGTGGATATTCGCCCCTTTCATTTCGTTCGCGGCTCTCGACATAAAAGGTCATTGAATCTGTATTTATAAGGTTGATTTTAAAAGGATTATATTCAAAGAAAAACTCTTTCCCATAAAAATCGAACAAACCGGATTCTATTTTCCCATGAAAGTACATGTCCCTGTTCTTTGTCATCATCAATTGTTGCTGATAAGGATAGATTACAACATTTCGGGCTTCACTCAAAGGGATTTTCTCTACTCCTTTTAGTTCAAGGTCAAAACTTGAAAGGTTTATATAAGCATTCACCGGAGCTACTGAACGTATCCTGATAATATCATAATCTTTTCGCCCTGCCTTGGCCTGAATGTTATCAAATAAACGATCGTGAAGGGTGATGAGTTCTGTTTCTGAGTTATAGGATAAAAATCCATACTGTGTCAATTGACCTACAAGACTTTTCACCTGCGGGGGCGACATTTTGATGCCCCTTGCCAGTTCTTCTACTGTAAACTCCCTTGAATATATCCTATTCGAGTAATCCCTGATCCGTATTAAAGGATGAACTTCATCTGCGCCCTGAAGCCTGTGGTACCTTAACTCTGAAAAATAATCCCTTGATTCAAAAAATGCTTCCCCTTCTTTTGACAAACCCATTGTTTGCTTTAATTCCATCTTCTGCTCATCCATCTTCCAGAATATCCCCTCACAATACATATCTACTTTATGAAAAGTATTATAAAAGGGTGGCTGATTGCTATTGATTACATCCCTGATAAAGGAAAATTCCCTGCCATTATGAAGATACCTTACATTTAAACCCGGATGGTATATGCTATCACCTGAATAATATATTGTTACAGAAGCTTTTTCTGATACCAGGCGATCTTCCCTGATGCTGAAAACACGGGAGGAAATGCGCATGAGCAACGAATCATGCCGCCATACATTCAAATACGCTTCCTGTTTGGAGGTTCCCGAACCTATTACCCTGGAGCCTTGCATCGAAAAACCACCATTATAATCAATATCCGGAAATAATCCTAATATCTCATGATACTGAAGATAGGAGTCAAACCTTGGAAAAGTAGCTGTTTCAGCTTTAACCTCAGCAAGAACTTTTTCTGTCAAAACCCCAATAATGGGATAATTAAAAAAATTCTTATTGTAAAACAATACTGAATCAGCCTTAAACTGCGCCCCCTTAAGATCTATTTTATAGTCCGATAATTCAGCATACACCTTGTCCTTTGCCAGTTGGGTCCGCTCCCATGTAAACAGCCCTTTCTCTCCTTCCCATTTATTATCTGAAACAGAATACCTTCCTGACGTTTTTTCAATCCTTGTACTGTCACCCTGACTATATCCGGTTAGTGTTACTTTTTTAAAATCAATATAGTTTTTGCCATCTACACATTCCATCAAAAAAGCAGGGCTGTTTACTGTCCATTTAACCGATGTTGACTCGTATAAAATCCCCTGTGTAAAGAGCAATTTGCTCCTTTCTAAAAAAGCAATCAATTGTTTTTGATACCTGATGTCCATAAGGGGAATGATGCAATTATGCCAGGCATCAAAGTTTTTTTGATAGTCAGGGGTATTACTAAACTTCATTAATGCATCAAGATAAAGGGCATAATCAGGCCAGGGCTGAAGCCTTAACTTTAAAAAATTATTCATCACTGAATAAATCTGTTGCTGTTGCAACTCATTAAGCCCTCCCTGACCCCAAAAGACTAAAAACTCCTGATAAAATGCTTCTGCAAGTTTCTTATCAGCGCCCTCAACGGTCTGAAACACCTGTCCCAACTCTATTGCGAATGCTTGTGGCTCTGGAGTAAAACTACTCACCGCCTGCTGTGCCTGAATTTTTATTCCAAACAGGCTTATTACAATTATGAATAGAAAGGGATATCGTTTCATTTTTATAAACATTTAATGATAAAACACTTTCTTCTCAACGGAACACAATCAATCTCAAATACACCTACTGCTTCTTAAACGAAGCCGCAACCCAGTTGTTCCTGCTTTTATGTGAGCATTTCTCAAATCCATGCTCTTTTGCACAAGACTCTATTATCGGAAGGTCTTCTGTGTAGAAACCGCTCATAAGGAGTATCCCTCCCTTGGCACATACTTTTGAATAGGCATGAATATCGGCAAGCAGGATGTTCCTGTTTATATTTGCAAATATTACATCAAACACTTCATCACCCAATAATGATGCATCGCCCTGATAAACATTAATAAAAGGACAGTTGTTGCTTTTCACATTTTCAAGGCTGTTTTCATAAGCCCATTCATCAATGTCTATTGCAGTAAGATGTGCTGCACCTCTCATTGCAGCTAAAATAGCCAGCACTGCTGTCCCACATCCCATATCAAGAATGCGTAGGCCTTGAACTGGCACTTCCAGGCCATATTCCAACATCATATAGGTAGTTTCATGATGACCCGTTCCAAATGACATTTTAGGCATAATGACAATCTCATACCGGATGCCTTCGATTGGCTCATGGAAGGGAGCCCTAACATAACAATCGTCTCCTACCAATACCGGCTGGAAATTTGACTCCCATTGGGCATTCCAGTTTTCCTGCTTTACCTTCTCACATTGATAACTCATTTTTGGGGTGTATTCCTCTGCCAATGGCAATTCGATATTCCTTAACAATTCTTCATCAAAAAATTGCTCAGGGACATACCCTATAAAACCTTTATCTGTATCCTCAAAACTTTCAAAGCCTATCTCTCCCAAAGCATCCATGAGAAGTTCTGAAAAAGGTTCACGCGGCTCAACAACATAAGTCACTTTATAATAATCCATCATTACATGCTTTGAAATGAATCAATTATTGTAAGAAAATCGTTGGGAACCAATGATGCCCCCCCAATAAGGCCTCCGTCAACATCTTCACAGGCAAACAACTCCGATGCATTGCGTGCATTACAACTGCCCCCATATAAAATCACCATATACTGGGCTATTTCTGTACCATACTTCCGGGCAATTTCACTTCTTATAAATGCATGCATCTCCTGTGCCTGTGCCGGAGAGGCTGTTAATCCCGTACCTATTGCCCATACAGGCTCATAAGCAATAATGATCTTTTTTATTACACTTTCATCTAAATGAAATAAGCCTTCTTCAATCTGTTGCTTTATGATATTGAAGTGAATGCCTTTTTCCCTCTCTGCCAATACTTCGCCTATACAGAATATCGGCAATAAGCCTTGTTTCAACACTGCATCTGTCTTCCTGGCAAGCAAGGCATTGCTTTCACCAAAATATGTCCTCCGCTCTGAATGACCAAGTATCACATACTTCACTCCTATTGATGCAATCATGGCAGCACTTACTTCACCGGTGAATGCTCCTTTTTCTTCCTGGTGGCAATTCTGTGCTGCGCAATAGATCCCCGGAACCTGGCTCACTATTTCATTAATCCCTGGAAGACTTATAAATGGGGGGGCCATAATTACTTCAGGCATCCATTCACGGCCTTCTTTCATTAGCTCATATCCATCTGCAACAGCGCGGGCCAATTCAACGCCTTCTGTCAATGTCTTATTCATTTTCCAGTTTCCTGCAACTATCTTTTTTCTTATCATACGAAATTGTTTTTTAATATTACCATTTGTGGAAGAATTTCAGTTTCTGCCCCCTCCCACTTTACAACCAATAACAAAAATACCATTTTTTTCTTTGACTTCAACAGGCTTTCAGCCCTTTATCCAAAAAGACTTTGAAATATCTCCTGAAACACAATAATTTCTTGAGGTTGGGCCTGCTGAAAAAGTCTTTAAGGCATCAGATGTGAGGCGACAAGGCGAAATTGTATAATAATACTATGAGCCGATGGCAACGAAACAGATGATGCCTTAAAGACTAACGCAAACAAGATGCAAACATATTAGCACCAAAGGAAATAAATCCATGCACTCATTATGATAAAATGACATTGTAAATGATATGCATCCTGCTTGTTAAGTGTTTTTCAGCAGACCCCAGGTAATCTAAAATAATAGTTTATTGTAAAGTGATTATTGACAATCTTTATGAATCCCGTTTACATAATACCTGATTATTTGAACCTCCCTGGCTGTTTCGCTTCCTAAAAAGCCCTGAAGCATCTCTTCTTTTATCTTTTGGTTATACTCTCTGAGCATCTTTGAGGATAGCGGACAATAAGACCAGTGCCACTGCTCTTCTTCATAGCCCGATAATCGTTCTTCCCCTTTTTTTGTATAAGGCTGGCAAAACCCATATTCAACCCCATGAACTTTCAACCATTGATACTCTTTTAATCCCCGTCCTGATTTGAAATATGCGGGCGAGAGGCTATTGATATCAATGTCAGTGCCCCAATGATGTCTTGAAGTCCCAGGCATTGAGCTATACTTTAAAATCTCTGTTGCCCTTTTCACCGGGTCTGTTATAGATGAAGCATTAATCCCCCCTGAAAGCTTTTGTCTCCCAGACCACTTATTTTCCCAAATTACCTTTTGCTGGTCAAAACTCCGGTAAGCAGAAATGATTTTTAAGCTTATCCCCTCCTTTGCCGCTGCCTTTGACATCTTTTCAAAAGCTGTTAATGCCTCAGCCCTAAGAAATAATCCCGTCTTGGTACTTAATTCACCTTCAATGGCCTTAAAATCAGCATTCCCCCTCACTGATACTTTCCCCATTAACTCTTCTATTGAAAAGTCATTTGTAAGGCTATCAGTATGCACCTGTTCAGTCTGCATTTTTGCTTCTGAAGCCAAAGGACCGGATGTCATTTCTTTGTTAAAGGCTGGCTTCATAGGCGTCCTTGAAAGCCTGATTGCCCTGCTTAAAAAGAATGTGGCCAGCAATAAAATGCTGACCACTATCATGATGATTTGTTTTGTACGAACCATAGCCATATATTTCCTATTTTAGCCACTTATCAAGCCAACGGAAGAACTCCCTTTGCCATAGGACACTGTTCTGGGGTTTAAGCACAAAATGGGTTTCATTGGGGAAAAACAAAAAGCGGCTTGGAATACCTTGCAGTTGTGCAGCATTAAATGCCTGCATCCCTTCTGTATAAGGGATACGGAAGTCACGTCCTCCATGTATCACAAGCATAGGTGTATCCCAATTCCCTACAAAATTATGAGGTGAAAAATTATAAGAATGTGGCATAGGCTTGTCCCAATAAGCACCACCCAAATCATGGTTGGCAAAAAACATCTCCTCGGTAGCTCCATACCAGCTTTCAAAATTAAACATCCCGCAATGGGCTATAAAAGCTTTAAATCGTCCTTGATGGTTGCCTGCCAGCCAGTAAACAGAAAAACCCCCATAACTGGCTCCAACAGCTCCAAGGCGGCTTTTATCAACATAAGGTTCCTGGGAGATGGCATCAATGGCACTTAAGTAATCCTTCATGTTTTGACCACCATAATCAAGGCTGATCTGGTCATTCCACTCCTGACCAAAAGTGGGCAAGCCCCTGCGATTGGGGGCTACAATAATATAATCGTTGGCTCCCATCATCTGGAAATTCCATCTGTAGGAAAAAGACTGGCTCACTGCACTCTGAGGGCCTCCCTGACAAAACAATATTGCAGGATATTTCTTGTTGGGATCAAAATTTGGTGGTAATATTACCCATACCAACATATCCTTGTTATCTGTTGTTTTCACCCAACGCTTCTCTACCTTCGATAAATTCAATGGTTCCCAGATATCCTTGTTTACAAAGCTAATCTGGGTCTGAGTACCTTTCTTTTCATCAATACGATAAATCTCAACAGGATATGACATCGACATACGTGTGCCAACCAACGAATTACCTGCAAGCATCAACGAACTATAATCATAATCGCCATTGGTAATCTGGTTAATCTTCCTGCTTTTCATCTCTAAACTATATATTTGATAGGTAGCCTGGGTCCCTGATATAAAATATAGTTTACTACCATCCTTTGACCATACAAAATTTGATGAGCTCTGGTCAAAATTTATGGTATAGTCTTCCTTAGAACCAATAAGCATATCCATCACCATAATCCTTTCCTTATCGGATTCAAAAGCCCGTGATTTCATGCTTTGCCATGCCATATACCTGCCATCAGGAGAGAATACAGGGCATTTGTCATAGCCAGGCATCCCTTCTGTAAGGTTTTTGGTAACACCACTCTCAAGGTCATATAAATAAATATCTGAATCGGTGCTTACAGCCCAGTCCTTACCTACCAGTTTTTTTGCACTGTAGGCAATCCTTTTTCCATCAGATGCCCATGCCAGTTCTTCCATCCCGCCACCAGGTGCAATAGGACTATCCCATCTTTCCCCTTCCATAATGTCTTTATGCGCACCCATCTTGCCATTCTCATAAGGGGCTACAAAAACATGGCTATACTGATAATCGTGCCAATTGTCCCAATGTCTGTACATCAGGTCATCAATGATACGTGCATCAGCTTTTGGCAAATCAGGATATACGTCCTGCACAGTATTATCAAGTTTTACATCCATGATAAACATGATATGCTTCATATCAGGGGAATACTGAAAGCCATTGATATCCCCTGGGACATCTGACACCTGCTTGTGATCTGTGCCATCAGGGTTCATCTCCCAAATCTGGGTTGAGCCCGACTGGTAACCTAAATATGCTATCTTTTTCCCATCAGGGCGCCATACTGCATTATATTCACTTGCCTGGGTATTGCTCAAGTTCTTCATTGCCCCTCCGGCAACCGGGATTGAATAAATATCCCTTGTCCCTTTGTTCTCTTTTAAATCATACCAGGTGACCCCAAAAATAACCTGGCTGCCATCAGGCGAAACACATGCTTCGCTTACCCGGCCTAATTCCCATAGTTTCTCCGGTGTAAGTTTCTGCTGGGCTTTTATTCCACTTATTATTCCTAAGAATAATATCATCATCAAAACTATTTGCTTTCTCATCTGTTGTTAGTTTTTTTGTGAACAAATAAAACGCTCTTATTTCTTTTTGTCTAACCTGTTAAGGCCATCTATTGCCAACTCATAATTTGGCTTCTTTTCAAGGGTCAATTGAAACTGGGCCCTTGCCTTTTCTTTATCTCCCGAAAGTTCGTATGCAACACCCAGGTTATAATAGGCTTCTATATATTCCGGATTAATGCTTATTGCTTTTTCAAACCAGCTTATTGCTTTTTCAGGTTGGTCAAGGTAAACCATATAAGTATAGCCAATATTATAGGTTGCATAAACTTCCTCAGGGTTGATTTTCAACATACGCTCATAAAGTGGGATTGCTTTTTCTGCCTCTCCATGCTCCTGATAAAACATCGCCAATAAATATATTGCCCTTAAATCATCTGGCTTTAAATCAATGGCTGCCTGAGCATAATCTATTGCCAGGCGGTCGTGCCTTATTGCATGAACATGTGCCAGGTTATAATATGCCTCAAAAAAATCAGGGTCATAATCAACTGCAACCCTTAAAGCTATCACAGCATTTGTTGTATCTTCTATTTCAAGTAAAGCCAATGCCCTCGCAAAATATGCCTTTGGATTGTTTTGCTCTATCTCAATGGAATGATTGATATTCAAAAATGCCCGCTGATAATCCTGCATTAACAAATGAATCTCTCCAAGTTTTAAAAATGCAGTTGCATTATTGGGCTCAGATAGTGTTACCCTGGAAGCAGCCTGCGAAGCTTTTTGATAATCACCCATCGCACGGTATATATCTGACAAGGTAATAAAGTATTCAATATTTTTGTTATCAAGCTCCATGGCCTCACTTATATCAACAAAAGCTTTGCTTACCTGGCCTTTTTCTAATAAAAGTTTAGCCCTTTGGTGATACAATTCCGCATTTTTACTGTCTTCCTTTATCTTCCAGTCAAGCTGCTCAATTTTTACTGTCAGGGAATCCTTCTCTTCTTCCTGTTTTGTTTGACTATTCTTATCCTTACAGGATATGAGTAAACTTCCTGCTAATATCATTATTACTACAACTTTTGTTAGCAAAAGCAAAGGTTTATTGTCCATCGTTCTGTTAAATCTTGGATTAATTTGGTAAATAAAAAAGTCCGTTTCTTCTATGGAATAACGGACTTCAAATTTAACTTAAAAATGCCTTATGTGCTTCAAAAAGAAATCAAAAATTCAATTTTGCTTTAAGTTGAAGCATATCCAGCTCATTCAGGCCTGCAAATATGCCTGTTCCTTTTCCCTCAAAAATATACGCCCCAAAACCAATCTGGAAGTTATCTATGCCTTTATATATTATTTCGGGTGTATAAAAAACCGCATAATTATCTGACACTGCTTCCATGTCTGTTACTGAAATACTTCCTGCCAAAGGGCGAAATACCAATTCTCCATTGAAAAATCCTTTTTCAAGTGACAGCAACAGGTAATCATTCATATTGCCCTGACCTCGCTCATGGATAAAACCTCTTAAATACTGAACATTTAAGTATGCCCCGTTGTGAAAAGTATAATCAGCACCTATGGCAAGCTTCAACCAGGGGTCTTTTGACAATGTGATGGTATCCATAACCATTGGAACAGGTAAAGCCGGATAAATCAGGCTTAAATCGGTTCGTTGGTGAATTTCCTTCTCTGGCACAAAAACTGCGGCCTCTGCCCATACACCTACACTACCAATGCTCCCAGCCATATCTGCCCCAATAATATGCATACGTGGAAAACAAAATTCTGTCTCAAGATTCACATTCGGTAATGTCATTGTTGGTACAAATGTGACAGATGTTAACAAGGGAAGGCCGTCTCGCCCATACAGATAGCTTAATGAAAAATCAAAGCCTTTTAGAAATGTTTTAAACCTTAGTCCTGCTGATGCCCCTTCTGAAAAATTGTATGCAGGCATATCAAGCTTATCTTCAATACCCGAAACTGTTAAGCCCTCCGGCATTATCATAGGCATTGTCAGGACTCCCGAAAACACACCTAACGGAAGGTTCGACGGGCGGAAAAACGGGACATAAACACCCTGAAGCGACGATTGCTCACCAAAATGCATTATGAGGTTTATGGCTTCGGAACCCTGATGCCTCCCAAAATCAAAAAGATCTTCAAAATCATAGGGATTAATGTTATCAGTTGGGTTAAACTTATCGGCTGTTCCCCATGCAATACGCTGCCGGCCTATTTTCAAGTCCAGGTTCTCAGCCAAGAAACCATTAACCTCAGCATAAGCTTCCCGTAAATCAAGGTTCCAGGGATTTATCTGATCCTTCGAATACAAGCCTGATACTGTTTGAACTCCTGCACCGCCCAGATGACGAAGCCAGATATTGCTGTAGAACTTTAGCTTTCCCTGGCGCTTTTCCAGCTTCAGGTCAAGACGGTTTTCCGACCATGCCCAACTATGGTCTTCATTCATCAGCAAACGTTGATCTGTCAGAAACTCACCCCTTAATAATGGCCTGCTTTCTTCCTGTGCCCCGGCAATATTTGCCAGCATAACACATAGCACGATACAAATAATCCGTTTCATATTGCTTCAGTTTTTTTTTATCATCTAATCCTAAAACGTTGTAAGGTTTCTTACTGTAAAAACCTGATCATTCAGGTTACTGTCAAAAACCACCTTTGTCATTATCATCCTTGTAGTATGCTTCTTTTTCAAATCTGTCATCCTGATCTCTTTTGGATACCAGTATTTACCTTCCTTAGCAAAAGTATTCTCAACAGTCTTTACCTTATTTCCTGCTTTGTCAAAGCTCTCCATATATTCGGGATAGTAATACTGTTTATTTACCCTCACTTCAATTTTTGAAAAATCGGTTTTAGTCCCTGGAAGTGGTGTTAGTTCTAACAGCCAATAGCTTGTTGTCTCACTAAGCTTTTTTGCTGTGTATTTTTTCTCATACTCAACAGACTCCATATCATCATAGGAGAAATCAGTGCCGGCAAAAGGCTGGTTTTTTACATGTGATGCAATGCGCCGCTCTTTTTCATAGGCAGGCATATATAAATACATCACTTCATCAGGCAGGGATAGAAAAGCTACTCCTGCTTCAGAGGCAGGTGACGTAAAACGGAACAAACGTTTGTCCTTTCCTTTCTGCCATACCTTTGCCTCCCTGACCTTTTCTTTCCCATTGCGGTCAATTAATATCATCTTTACTTCTCCTGTCTGATCTTTGGCCTCAAATAAAACCTTGTCAATCTTTTTCAGGATCTCCTGTGCATCCTGGGCTTTTAATTCTGACATCCCTACAAACGTCAGCAAGCATACGACTGAAAAAATACTTACTCGTTTCATCTCTATTTATTTTTAGTGTTTGTCCTTTGTTTTTTGCATGAATGGATTATTCTTGTCACTTCCAATCCTGGCTTTATTTACTGTCTATTATCCCCGTTTATCAGACTTTACTTTAAGCCTGAATACCTTACCAAGACTTTTGCCTGTAAACAATATTGTTATTGGCAAAAGTGTCAGTGCTGCCATGGCTGACATCAACATTGTTACTGCCAACAATGAACCAAACCTTTGTAACGGGACAAGGTCGGAAAACATCAATACTGCAAATCCTGCTGTTACTGACACCACATTTATCAATATCGCCCTGCCACTGATTTTTATTGCCGAACGAATACTCTCCCTGATATCCTGGCTCCTTTGATATTCGTCCCCAAAACAGGAGATAAAGTGTATCGCATAATCAATCCCTATCCCTATGGTGACACTTCCCGAAAGAACTGTTGCTATATCAAGTGGAACACCTGTTAATCCCATAAACCCAAATAATGCAACAAGGGTCACCAATACCGGGATAATAGCCAAAAGCCCTTTGACGATGCTTTTTTGCAATGCACTTACCAACAGCACCACCAAAATAATTGCAAGTATCAGGCTGTAAAACTGGCTCTTCACAATACTATTATCAAGCCTTTTTAGCATTAACGGAATCCCTGTAAACTCCATCCGGCAATTGTCAGTGCTGTTTTCTTTCACATACTTTGAAAATGAAGCCTCTATTTCATTGAGCACTTCCAGGTCCGAACTGTTTACCTGTCCCATTATCACTGCCTCATCCAGGTCATAATTCACCAATTGTTCCATGATTTCCTGCCCCTCTATCATCAACCACAATTGTTGCACCTTCTCTTTGCTGTCAGGTATTGCTTTCTCTTCGCCCATGGCCTCATTCATCTGGGCTACCAAATCAGCTACCGATTGGCTATAGGGGATAAATTCATAACTCTCCATAAAATCCTGCGCTGCCTTCATGGCATTCAACACTTCAGGGCTTTGGATATCCCCTTTTACATGCATATATAGTGGCATGCTCCCGTTGAACTTTGACCTTAACAGGCCTTCGCTTTGCTGAACGATATTATCCTTTTTAAAGTAGTCAACCAGATCGACCCTTCTTTCAATTTGTGTAATCCCATAAACACATAGTGCAATAATCAACGCCCATGCAAGAAGGATGCTTCTCTGCGATTTAAAAACAAAGTTTTCAATCAGGCTTGTAAAACGGTCAAGAAGTTTATTGCCCTTTTGCTTCTCCTGAACCTTTTTGCTGTCAATCCTGAATACGGATATCACTGCCGGAACAAAGCTTACTGCCAATAACAAAGAAAAGAATATCCCTATTGCAGCAAATATTCCAAACTCCTGGATCATTGTAAGATATGAGCCTGCAATGAAAGACAAAAAGCCAAATATTGTTGTTAATGAAGCCAATATTACAGGAATGGTCACATAAGTCATTGCCCTGATAATGGCCTTATCAGGATCTGTTTTTATTTCTTCATTAATACGGTTTACAACATGTATGGCGTAAGCACTGCCAACTGCAATTAGCACAACCGGTATCACATTTGTCATCAGCGTAATAGAATACCCTAACAGACCTATCAATCCCATTGTCCATACAATTGCAATCAATACCGATAACATTGGAAGTATTACCCCTCTCGCATTTCTGAAACCCAGAAACAAACAGAGACTTATTAATAGAAAAGCAATAGGTGCAACCATCATCACATCATGAACAATGACTTTGCTCAGCTCACCTAAAGTAACCGGCATCCCTCCATAATAAACTTTTCCTTCAAAAGGAACAGATGAAAGCTTTTCCCTGATTGCTTTCACAACCTCTTCCCGCTCCGAACCATTCAGTATCTTTGCTACAATTAATGTTGCCTTTGAATCTTCCGATACCAGATTATCGCGGTACATATCCTTTGATAAAGCATAAGCCCTTAATGCCTCCAATGCTTCCTTTTCTTCCGGGATCTCATATTCATCAACCAAACGACCAATCTCTAAACCATACTCCGTTGTTTTTATATCGATAATATTTGTCAGGCTGGTAACATAACCAATACCTTTCACTGCCCTGACACTGTCGGTCATCTCTTTTACCTTGTTGAGCATCGGGGCCGTAAAAACATCCTTACATTCAAGACCTATGATAACTGTTTCATTACCCCCATAATCCTTACCAATATCATTAAACAGGTTGGCTGCAACATCATCCTTGGGCAAATAACCCAGAACATCTGCATTCACCTTCAGGTCTTTTATAAAATACCCAAAAAAAAGTGTAAGAACCAACACCACCGTCAGGATTGCATACCTGAGCTTTTGAACAAACATTGCGAATTTTTCCATATCCTACAATTTTATGAATCCTGTTTTACCATCACTCCTTTAAAAAACAACTCTATCATGGGATTTATCAGCTCATCAAAGTCATAGTCTTCATCTCCCATAAATATTGGCATCTCAAAACCCTTCATCGCTACAACTATTGACTTGCTTATAAGTAAAGTATCGCCTATTGAAAACAACCGATCCCTTATCCCTTCATCAAGCATTTCTTTAATTATACCTTCCTCGATTTTATCCTTTTCTCTCCGAAGCCCTTCTATGAGTCCAAGATTATTTATAAAGTCTTCACGAAGCGCACTGTAATACACAGTTAACTCCCTAAGCATTTTCATCCTTGTATGAAGGTATAACCTTAGTTTTTGATCCACTGGCATTTTGCTGTAAACAATCTCTTTAAGCCTTTCTGCAAGGTTATTTACTTCTGTATCAATAACTGCTTTAAATACTTCCTCCTTATTCGTGAAATAAGTATATAAAGTCCTCCGGCCCTTGCGGGCTGCCAGGGCAATATCGGCCATTGAGGTCTTGTTGAAACCGAATTTCTCAAAAACCTTTCTGGCTTCATCAATGATGGTATCCTTAGTATTCATCTATTTGTAATTACTTTTTATTCTAAGGCTTTTCTTTGCTTCTATTATGCTTAAAGTTTTTAAAAAAACCAAAAGGCAAATATCCAAATCTTCTAATACAAAGAAAGAAACAACCAAGCCTTAACCCACCTGCACACTTTGTGTCTTATTGTGCAAATATAGATAACATTAAATGAATAATCCAAATAATACTGTTAAATAAAGCTAATTCATTGATTAATGATAATTATCTTAAGTCTAAGTCAATACTAAAAAATTATCAGAACTCATAACCAACAAGACTTTAGGTATTTACCATCGACATACCTCAGACGGACCTGAGCCGGGCTTGAGTCGGGTTAAACCCGGCTCAAACCCGGCTCAACCCCGGCTCAACCCCGGCTCAACCCCGGCTCAACCCTTACCATGGTATCTCTTTTTTATAACTTTAAACAGGGTCTGCTGAAAAATAGACATTAACCATCCATACCAGAACCTGATAAAAAAACCCGGGACATTACTTTTATGTGTAAGGTCCCGGGTAAATGATTTTAAAGTGTAGGTTTATTTCAGCAGAGCCTGCTTAATCCCTGGTTAATTTTCTGAAACAAATCAGTTAAGTTTTGCCTGTAGCTCAATTTCAGATTTAAAGACCAGTTTGTTCATCTTTTGATCCAATGAGTCTTTAAGCATTTTGAATGCATCCATATATTCAGGTCTAAGAGGATCGGCAGAAGGGAATTTTTCAGCCAGGTGGTTTACCTGCTTCCCGTTTTTCCAGAAGCGGAAACACACATGAGGACCTGTAGCCAGTCCAGTTTGTCCAACATACCCAATGATTTCGCCCTGAATGACACGTGTTCCAGGCTTTATGCCCTGAGCAAATCCCGACATGTGCAAATACTGTGTTTCATATACAGAGTTGTGCCTGATACGGACAAAATTACCATTGCCCCCACCATTACGTGCTTCGGTAACAACCCCATCTCCAACTGCCATTATAGGGGTGCCAATAGGGGCTGCGTAATCTGTCCCATAATGTGGACGGTTATACTTCAATACTGGATGAAAGCGGTTGTGAGAAAAGCCGGATGTGATACGTCCAAACTTAAGGGGTGCTTTTAAAAATACTTTCCTAAGACTTTCGCCCTGTGGGTTAAAAAATCCATCTATTGTATCCTTCTTAAAATGATAGCCTGAGATTTCACGATCCTGGTGAACAAAATAAACAGCATCAATACGATCAACACCAACGCTTTCTTCACCAACATAATTCTCATAATACAGGACTTTAAAACGGTCGCCTTTCTGGATGCGATAGAAGTCAACTTCCCAAGCCAAAACCTCAGATAATTTTACTGCAAGGTCGGCATTCAGGTTGTTTTCCATCATGGTATTCCATAAGGAAGATGTTATAATGCCGGATGATGCTTTCTCTATTGAAGTAACTTCTTTTTCGCCAAGGTGGACATTTAAAGAATCAGTGAGATCAACTTTCAGATAGTTTATTGAAGAGATATCATAAACAAAATATGCCAATTGGGGATTCAGGCTGTCTTCCTGATAATAACAATAATAACTGTTGCCTGAACGTATCCTGCGTGGATCGAAGAACTGACGTATAGAATGAATGATTTTATCCAGACTTGTGTCTCCCAAATCAAAATCTGAAAACATGTTTGAGAGCGTCTGGTTTTTTTGGACTACCCTGGGCTCAATAGAATATATTCCTTCCTGAATGCCGTATTCATCAAAACTGGGCTTTGGTGCCTCAACATTATTTTCCTCCGAATCTGCACTTCTGAACAACTCAAAATAATGAATTACCGAACCTAATACAAACAGGGAAAACATTGTTCCTGAAAGCATCATTACAATACGTTTTTTGTTCTTCATACTTAAATATTTTTTTAGCTTTCGATAAGATGGAAACCTATCTTTACTGTTTTTATTGTTTTTTCTTAAATCATTCGCCATCATGTTCACATTATTGGCGATTGTGGCTCATTTAAAAACTTGTTCAATGTATTTTTAAAAATTTTCAAATACGAAAACTGAATCATCGTTTCTTTACATCAAACAATTTTGTTTACGATGAACATTATAAAAAGATACAGGTAAAAACTACCTTTTGAATTTTAATTCAACATCACTGTGCTTACAATAGCAAGTGCCACAGAACTTATCACATAATCAAGGCCAATCACAATCATCAAGCTGATAATTGTAAATCCGGTAGCATGTGTCTCCGGGGTTTTTAATACTGTAACAGTTCCTTTCCAGAAAAGGTAAATTGAATAGATACCCACCCATATTAAAAGGGCAAGCCGTGGATGTGTAAGTGATATTATTTTTGAAATCAGGATTGGGAGATAAGAAAAAATCACAAGGTTAAATGCCAGCAAATAAGTAGATTCGGATTTGTATCTTGGGCCAAGGAGATGAATCATCCAGGCACCTGCAAAGAATGAAATCAAACTGGAACAAATACTAATAATCACAATGATGACCCAACTCAAGCCAGTGGCTTCAGTATCCACTGCAAACAAACCCTTATCCAGAATCGTAGAAATAATAAGCAGGGGCAATACAATAAACATCACTAAAGCGGGGATCGTATTTGGTTTTAGGGCAATTTCGCCCCAGGCTTTATCTGTTTTAAAAAGCACACCCCATATACGTTGAAATATGTGTTCCATTATTTTTAATGTTAAAGGCACAAAAATAGGATAATTTTCAAAAACAGAAAGGCTTCATCTGTTTGAAAGGCTTCATAAAAAAGTAGAAATATCTTTACAAAAATCAAAAAAGAGGAGTATCAACATCTCCTCTTTTCTGAAATCGACTTTTAATCCCAATATGTTATTTTGCCATAAAACTAATTGCAGCCCCACCACCCGGTGCCAGGTTAAGAGTAATCTCCGATGCCTTGTTTACATCTAAAGATTGGATTTCATAGGCTGTTGGATTATCATTCCAATGGGCATTTTTGGCATCGGAATAGATATTGGCAACAAATTCTTTCCCTTCAGGAAGGAAATCTGTTTTAACTGTAATACTGCGGGAATTTTCATTGGTGATAGCCCCAAGGAACCAGTTGCCAATATTTCTTTCTTCGCGGGCAATAACAACAAATTCACCTATCTCACCATCAAGCACGATGCTTTGTTCCCAATCCACACCTACATCGCGGATAAACTGAAAAGCAGGATGCCCTTCATAGTTTTGTGGAAGGTCGGCAGCCATCTGTAGGGGGCTATATATCACCACATAAAGGGCCAATTGATGTGCCAGGGTAGTATTTACCTGGTTATTGGGTTTATAGGGCTTAAGTTTAATATCGAAAATGCCGGGGGTGAAATCAATAGGGCCTGCAAGCATACGAGTAAAGGCTACCCTTGTAAGGTGGTGGGGTGGGTTGCCGCCATCTGTTCCCCATGCATTAAACTCCTGCCCCCTTAGCCCTTCCCGACTGAAATCGTTGGGATAGGTACGGCGTAAGCCGGTAGCCATGATAGGTTCATGAGAGTTGACAGCAACTTTATTTTCAGCAGCTTTTTGTAAAACCCTGAAATAATGGTTAACCATATATTGGCCATGATGATATTCACCTTTGGGGATGATTGTCCCAACATATCCGGTTTTAACAGCACCCAATCCCAGGTCTTTCATAAATGCATAAGCAGTATCGAGTTGCTTGTCATAGGTTGTTGTTGCCGAAGATGTTTCGTGGTGTATGATAATTTCAACACCTTTATCTTTGGCATATTTCACAAGTTCTTTGATGTCATAATCAGGATAAGGGGTGACGAAATCAAAAATTCCTTCCCTCTCAGCCGAGCCAATCCAGTTTTCCCAACCAGTATTCCAGCCTTCTACCAATACACCGCCAATATTGTTCTGAGCAGCAAAATCAATATACCGCTTTGTGTTTTTGGTAGTTGCTCCATGCTTACCATGAGGTTTTGCACCCAGGTATGAATTCATATCCTGTTTACCTGAGTAATCCCATGTAGCTTTTCCAAGGTGCATCTCCCACCAAATACCAACATACTTCATAGGTTTAAGCCATGAAACATCACCAAGTTTATTGGGTTCATTCAGGTTAAGGATAAGCTTAGAAGCAATCAAATCACCAGCTTTTGTTGCCATCTGCATAGTCCTCCATGGAGTATGGAAAGGGGTTTGTTGCTCTACCTTATATTTTGTATTTTCAGAACCCACCAGATTGCTTACCATACTATAGTTGTTCGTATCCACCTGTAGGGTAATACCGGCATAATTGATAAGTGCTGCTTCATGAAAACTCAGATATAAACCCTCATCTGTTTTCATTGTAACAGGAGTATTCACAGCATTCACCGGGATATAAGTCTGGGCAAGGTTGGGATGGTTTCTTTTACTAATTGCATTAATTTTGGAAAAGCGGCTTTCGTTCACAAGGTGCTCATAGATGTCCCAGTCGCCAGGGATCCACCATACCTTATGGTCGGCCATAAGATTTATTTCAGTCCTTTCTTCAGCAATCAAAACCTTTTTCATGTTCTCCTGATCAGGAAATTCATACCTGAAACCCAGGCCATCATCATAAAGCCTGAAAACAAGATAGAAATTACGTCCGGGAGCCTCTTGTTCAATAACATGAACTTTTAGCTCATTATAGGTATTATCTACCCAACGTTGTTCGCCCCAGGGCATTTCCCAACGCTCACTAAAACTTCTTTTTTCAATTGTATTGATCTTAAGGCCTTCTTTCAATGCCGGTGCATCAACAAACTCAAACCAAAGTGCAGAAGTATCAATAACGAGCTTATCTTTATATGAAACACTATAAGCAAGTCTTCCCTTTTCATATGTAAACACATTGGCTTTAAGATGGCCTTCCGGAGATTTCACAAAAGCCTCCTCTGGCTTGGAACAGGATGCCATCAACACAAATGCAATAATCCCTGTCAAAAAAAGTGTATTCTTCATTTCTGATTTTTTTTAAAACAACCATATAAATACTTAATTCCCAAAGCGGGAGAGATAAAAATACAAAAAAGGCATCAATTAAATTAAAAATTATCACTTTTATTACATAAAATATTCATTAAGAATACATGAATGCATGGTAAAACACGCTAAAAATAAGATTTTTATATCAGCTAAGGTTTTCTGATTTATAAAAATCTATTTGATTTACAGGGAAAACAATAACCAATAAACGGGTAGTTAACAAAAATACCATGACGGGGATAAGGAAAAATAATTATTTTTGTTGATTAACAAAAGGAAACAATAAACTGGCAAAGGGATAATCAAAAAAATAATGAATTTCCGATAGCCAATAATAAAAACTGTAAAACCATGTCAAGCGAGCAAAAGAAAAAAGGCCTGTTAGCTTCTTTCCCCCGAAATTTCTGGACAGTAATCATCATGGAGTTTTTTGAAAGAGGCTCTTATTATGGAGTAATGTCTGTATTGTCAGTGTTTATGGTCATGGGGATTGAAGAAGGGGGTTTAGGCTTTAGCAAAGAAAGTGTTGGCTATTTAAAAAGTACAATAACCCCGCTTCTATATATCCTTCCCATACTATCAGGAGCCATCGCAGACAGGTTTGGGTATAAAAAAGTATTGTCGTTTGCCTTTGTTATCATGTCGTTGGGTTATTTTTTAACAAGCACCGTAACCTCCTACCCGCTCGTATTTATGAGTCTGATACTCATGGTTGTTGGTGCAGGGCTTTTCAAGCCGCTTATCAGTGGAACCATTGCACGCTCAACAGATGAATCCAATTCTGCTTTCGGCTTTGGGGTTTATTACTGGAGCATTAACCTGGGTGCATTTATTTTTCCTTTGATATTAGTCCCTTACCTTAAATCAATCTCCTATTCCTATATCTTTATCATGGCTGCCATAGGGACAGGCTGGTTGTTTTTCCTAAACATCTTTGTATATAAAGAACCTCAGAAACCACAAAGCAGCAAGTCCATTGGAGAAGTTTTAAAAGGTGCAGTACAGGTATTGCTCGACTACCGCTTTGTCATTATGATTGTAATTTATTCATGCTTTTGGATTCTTTACTTCCAGATGTTCGACTCAGTGCTCTGGTATCTTAAAGAATATGTAGATATGACACCGATCAACAATGCCGTTAATTCGTTCTTAAGCCTGTTTGTGAGCAATCCGGATTGGAAATTCGATGCTGAACATGTAACAGTTGTCAACGCCGGGATTATTATCCTGTTGCAGTTGTTAATATCGGCAATCGTAAAAAACACCAAGCCGCTTGGAACAATGATTGTTGGTATTGCACTGGGGACCATAGGCATGGGGATACTTGGTATTAGCACCAGTGCATGGGTCTTTATTGCTGGTATTGTCATATTCTCAATTGGTGAAATGACTGCCCATCCAAAGTTCATCTCTTATGTTGGCCTAATAGCACCGGCAGATAAAAAAGCCCTGTATCTGGGTTATTCATTCCTTTATGGGGTTATTGGCTCAGGCGTCGGTGGTATTTTAGGCGCCCTGCTTTACGTCAGGTTTGTGAACAATATGCAGCGACCCGACCTGCTTTGGTTTACTTTCGCTTTAATTGGGGTATTTACTATCGTTGCACTCCTCATTTATAATTGGAAATTCGGGGTTAAAAAGACTGAAAAACAATAGCTTTTATTAGTGCGTTGCTTTTCAGTATATGCTGAAAAATCCTGATTAAGGCCAGTTTAAAAAACCGGCACTTCAATATCATTTAACAGGGACGTTACAAATCGATGTAATGTCCCTGTTTTTTTATAACAGTACATGGTAAAGATGTTTAAATGCTGTTTGTGGATTATCCTTCAAAGATGGTTCATTATTACATCATATTTTTTGCAAAAGGGTTTCCCGAACCTTTAAAACAAATTGCATTGAATATTGATTAGTAGTTTCATCATTGCCATCACCCCATATCTCCCTGCCAATCTTTGATAGTGGTTAATTAAACTAATTTAGCCGTCTCCAATCTATGTAGGGTCTGCTGAAAAACACTTAACAAGCTGGATGTATATCATTTACAATGCCACTTTTTAATTCCAGAAGCATTGATTTATTTCCTTAAGTGCTAATTTGTTTGCATCTTGTTTACGTTAGTCTTTAAGGTATCATCTGCTTCGTTGCCATCGGCTCATAGTATTATTATACAATTTCGCCTTGTCGCCTTGCATCTGATACCTTAAAGACTTTTTCAGCAGACCCTATGTATTCCTTCACTAAAAGGCTTTAACCGCAGAGAACGCAAAGTTCCCAAAAAGAACACAGAGAACGCAAAGATAATTTCCCGGAACAACAATACCAATCCCCTCCCATAGAATATCTGACCAATACAGCTTTATTTGAGCAATTTAAGGAATTTGGGTAATTTGTGGATACATATAAATAAAAAAAACCGGGTTGGTTATTAAACCAGCCCGGTAATCTATTATTAACCAAAGCCATATTAAAGCTTTGAATCAAATAACATGTTATTTTTTGATTTCAATACGTTTAACGCTGACATCATTTCCACTCATCAACCTGAGGAAATAAATCCCATCAGATAGAGCATTAACATTGAGGGAGAATGAAGCTGCCTGAGGATTTAGCTCAATAACAGTACGGCCATTAAGATCAATAATGGTAGCAGATTTTACAATCGCAGAAGCTTCAACTTTAAGATTAGAAGAAGCAGGAACAGGGAACACATTTACATTTTGAAGTGCATGTTCCTGAACATTATCAATAAACTGAAATACAGCCTTAACAGTTACATCAGCAGTTACAGTATGAACATAAGTAGGGGTTGAAATTTCCTGGGTTCCAACCAACCATTTAACAAATTCCCAATTGTTAGCAGGATTGCTTTCAAAAGTAATCTGAGAACCTATTTCATGTGTATATTGACCTGGAGCCGGGGTAATAGTTCCTTCACCTTCTTTTTCAACTGTAACAACAGCAGAATTTGTCGATTGGAAATACACATCAATGGCAATGTTCTCATCCATAGTAACATTCATTACACTTTCAGTATAATCAACGCCGTCTTTAACCCATTTAGAGAATTCATAACCTTCAGCAGGAGTGGCAGTAAGTTCAACTTCAGTCCCTACAGGATAATAATAAGCGCCATCAATTGAAGTCCCATCAGGATTTCTGTCAACAGAGCCTTCACCATGTATATTAAGGCTTAATTTGCGATCACCCTCGATACAGCTAAAGTTGGCAACCCAACCGTCACCGGCTTGACTGATATCAGAATGGAATTGGAAAGTCAGGGCTCCATGGATATTGGTAGCCTGAACTGTTCCTGGAGAGTTTGTTCCGCACCATGTTCCCAATAATGGGTAAGAAGCATCAGGACCATCATAGATTTTCAGCCAGTCATAATTACAAGTTGAGTTTTCTTCAACATCAAAAGCTGTAAAAACGAACTTTAGCTTATCACCCATAAGCCCGGGGATAAAAGTCATTAAATAGTTTTCTTCATCTTGATATTCTGAAGATTCACCGCCTGAATCATAGAAAGTACCTGAGCAGGAAGCAACAACAGTATTTGAAATGTTATGGGACAAACCGGAGGTAACAGCCAATACTTCAATATAATCAGGACGGACATAAGAATTATCATCCATCCCGGCTTTACTGATAGTAAGGTTCACATCATAAGTCCCAGCCTGGTTATATTGAATTGATGAGGGGTTTTCAAGGTTAGATGTGGCAGGTGTTCCTCCTTCAAAAGTCCAGGCAAACTGGGTAGGCTCACCATAGCTTTCATTAATAAAATTAACTGTTCCACCTTCAGGGATACGTGTAATATCAGCAGAGAAATTGGCAAAGAAACCAGCCTGTAGTTGAACATTCAGTTCAGTAGCCTGGTTGTTTTGAATAACAACATCAGTAAAAGTCTGAGGGCCATAACCTTCAGCAGAAAAAGTCACTGAATAGGTACCAGCTTTTAAGGGACGATAATAATTACCGAAGTCTTCCCTTGAAAAAACGTAACTATTATCTTCTTCATTGTCATAATTATTGATGAAAACTTTTGCTTTCACAGGTTCACCTGTTTCCGCATCAGTAACGGTTCCTTTAAGTCCAATAGTAGCCCTGTAGATATAGTTTATCAGTGAGCGGTAGTTGTAATTCCAATGAGCAGGTAATTGTGAAGCAGGGATTAATTTTGTATTAGAAATCTCAATGGTAAGTTCCCTGATATTCCTATAATAGCCATTAAAATCCTGGCGGCTTCCATATATAACATACCAGTCGCCCCCATGGGTAATGCCATTGTCAAATTCGCTCATATAAGAAGATGGGCTGTGTAGATGAACGGTATCAGCATATTCATGAGAAACCATTTGCCACCAGAGATGGTCTGCATGGAGTTTTTCACTGCTAGTCCATGAGTCCCAGGGATAATTCACACATTCTGCCCCACCATGAAAGTTAGCAGACATTACAAAACCCATAGTATCAGTAAAATTCATCATTGCAACAGTTTCAGGTTCATGAGGGCCCGAAGGGTTTGTTCCTTGAACAGGATTGGGATAATTCCTGTTTAAATCGGTGCCGTTTGCATTGTATCTGGTCGAACCATTCACAGAGTTGTTACCTCCCGCATAAGTCCCATCCGGGTTTTCAGCAGGACAAATCCAAAGTTCCATATTATCAAGGATATAGGTAACTTTTGGGTCGGTTCCGTAGTTGTTCAGAAAATAATCAATCAACCTGAGCATCAGGATATAGCCAGTGGTTTCATCCCCATGCATTGTTGAAGTGTACATAAATCTTGTCTTTGCAGCAGGCTGATTAATATTGGAAGTAACTTTTGCAAACAAAAGTTTACGCCCACTGGCAAGGGTTTTAATGTTGTAAATCTTACATTTATCAGGGAAGTTTGTTTCAAACTGAGCCATCATTGACTCATAGGCTTCATAGGTGGGATAAAAATCCCATTCATTAATGTCTTTCACATTAATATCAGATAACATATTCAGTTCAAAATCCACATCTCCGGGATGGTTAAGGACTTCAAACGGAATGTCTTCAGAAAGGAATGATTCAAACTCCCATTCATTCGCATACGCAAATACTTTCTCCGCAGTGACATTATCTACAGATATCACTTGGAGGATTTTTTCAAACTGAAGCTTTTCAGGTTTGTTAAAAGAGAAGTACACTTCGCCTTTCTTTTCCAGATAAGAATAAGCTTTGCCCAACTGCTCTGGGGAGTGATGTTGTTGCTGGCCTATTGAAGAAAAAACAATTACCTGGCAAATGAGGAAAAAAAGGATAACTTTTTTCAAAACACAATAATTGAAGTTAAAAAATCAGTGAATTAAAGGACAGATATTTTAGAGGTTTCAAACATCTGAATCGCAGAAGAAATGTTATTGAAGGTAGCTTTGTTGACTTTAACCAATGGCAGTCGTACATGACTCTGGCACAAATCAAGAACTTCAAGGGCAGCTTTTACCCCCGAAGGGCTACCATCAGCAAAAATTGTTTCAATAATATCAGCCATTTTTTGATTGATACTACGAGCTGCAATATAGTTATTTTCAAGACAGCAGGCAACCATAGAAACGAATTCTTTTGGAAAAGCATTGGCCACAACAGATATAACACCATCACCTCCACATGCAAGCAATGGAAGGGTAAGCGCATCGTCCCCTGATATAACTAAAAAACCTTCAGGACGGTCGCGTAAAATCTTTACACACTGGTTTAAATTACCTGATGCTTCTTTAATCCCGATAATATTCGGAATTTCGGCAGCAATTCTCAGAGTGGTATCCCATGAGATATTGCATCCGGTCCGGGAAGGTACATTATAAATAATAACAGGTAAAGGAGATACCCCGGCGATGGATTTATAATGAAGAAATATCCCCTTTTGCTGGGGTTTATTGTAATAGGGACTTACCGACAGGATGGCATCTATCCCTTCAAAATTCATTTTTTTTATGTTATTGACAATCTCCTGGGTGTTATTGCCTCCTATACCAACGACCAAAGGAACCCTTCCATTGATGATTTCAACCCCAAGGTTGATTACGGCATTCTTCTCATCTTTGTTTAGGGTTACAGATTCACCTGTTGTCCCTAACAATACGATATAACTTATTCCATTAGATATCTGGAATTCTATTAATCTTTCAAAAGATTTAAAATCTATACTTCCATCTTTATGGAATGGCGTAACAAGCGCCACTCCTGTTCCTCTGAACTTCTTAATCATGACCTATTGGTTGTTTATTAATCTGAGGTAAAACAAAGTCTGTTCAATTAGCTGGTCAAGGTCATAGTTTTCAGGAACTTCAATCATAAAATCAAAGTATTTTTCCTGATCAGGGTGACGTCGCCCAACTTTAAAATGAGCTGCCGAAACTGAGGCTATATATTTTTGGTAAAAACAATCTGCAGGGGTAAAGTCAATTAATAAATCAAACTCAGTAGAAATAAACTCTTTTATAAAGCTATTATTTGATTTCAATAACCAGTTGAATTCTTTTAAATTATAAAACTCAAAGGTGAGCTTAGGGAAACAATAATCAGGCATTTTTTTCTTACTAACATACCCTAAGGTCCTGACAACTTTCTGTTCAAACTGAAGCTTCCTTACCAACTGCGTAATGAGTGTATAATCAGCTTCATTTGTTGCATCATAAAGAATCCCGACACTTTTTATCTTCTCAAAACTCATTGGGCTTTTTACCCTACGAAGATGAACCAACTCCCTGGCCCAAAACCAGTTTTGTATTTTTCTTTTTATGTTTTCAGTCACATTCACCTTTATTTTTTTTTACATCACATTATATATCATTCTAAAGCTTCCAAAATTAGTAACATTTTAAACAACTAGGAAAGCTTTTAAAAATAAATTCACCTGTTTATCTTGATTGCCAAACGCCTGTAATCTCACCAACATAAAAACGGTGATAATCCTTTTGGGGATATAATGGCTCTATATCAGGGCTTAAAAACCTTGTTTGGTCTAAATCATCATAATAAATCTTTTTACATTCGAAATATAAACGTGACTCTTCAAACGCAACTGCATGATTAGGTGTTTCAATGGCTGTCAGGCCTTTGATATTCATTTTATCAATATTCCTGCCCGATTCTGAACCACATATCATCAATTGCCCATGATGCGTAGGATAAAAAAAACTAAGTGTAAAGTAATTATGTCTTTCCATAAACTCAAAAGTATATCGTGTTGGCCTCACAAAGCAAAATGTAACCGCCTTGTTCCATAAGAAGCCAATCCCTCCCCAACTGGCAGTTAACATATTATATGAATCAGGGGTTCCGGCAGTAAGGAGCATCCATTCTTTATCAAGCTCCCGGAAAAAATTCTCACTTAGGTCTTCCGGGTTCATTTTTTTAAATTGTGGCTTCATCGGCATATTGTTTTTATTGGTCTGTCCCTAAGCATTTTACTAAAAGACATGTAAACTTATTAGCCTACTAATTTAAGAACTTTTTCATCCCCTTTTCCATATTGCCAGCCTATTTTTTTCTTTTATGCTTTTTTTCAACAAATGCCCACCCAAAAACTAAATCTTTTTGCTTTTTTAAAACTTATGTAAGCCTTAAATGTCACAAAACAACTATTTTTGTGCGATGTCAAATTTTTTCTGTTAAACATCAATAAGTGTCAACAATTTATCAATCAGATCAAAACAGGATAAAGCTTTGTTTTCTTGGAACAGGTACGTCACAGGGTGTTCCGGTGATTGCTTGTGATTGTGATACCTGCCGGAGCAATGACCCCCGTGATAAACGTTTACGGACATCCGTTTTGATTGAAACTCCTGATGTGACACTGACAATTGATGCAGGCCCCGATTTCAGGCAACAAATGCTCCGCGAAAGAGTTAAAAAACTAGATGCCATCCTGATTACGCATGACCACAAAGACCATGTTGGCGGGCTGGACGATGTAAGGGCTTTCAATTGGATCCATCAACGCCCGCTTGATGTGTATGGCTCAAATCAATCACTTGAATCTATAAAAAGGGAATTGCCTTATGCCTTTGAAGCTGAAAAATATCCGGGAGTCCCTGAGATAAACCTTCATACTGTTGATAGCGAGGCTTTTATTATTAAAAAGCTAAAGATCATCCCCATCAAAGCTATGCACCTTAACCTTCCTGTTCTAGGCTTCAGGATAGGCAATATTTCTTATTTAACTGATGCTAATTCAATATCAGCAGAAGAGGCTGATAAAATGAGAGGTTCTGAAATCATTATTGTAAATGCCCTAAGGCGTGAAAAGCATATTTCGCACTTTAACCTGGAGGAATCTATCAATCTGCTTACTGAACTATCGCCAAAACAGGGATATATCACACATCTAAGCCATCAGATGGGATTACATGCTGAACTGCTTAAGGAACTCCCTTCATTTATCAAGCCTGCCTACGATGGCTTATGGATTAATGCCTGACATTATCGCTTCCTTTTTTCTCTACCCTTTTTAAATCCAAAAGATTAAGTGGGTTAATACCCAATCCATGAACCTGATTACTTGTAAACCTTAACACCTGATCATAAAACAAAACAACTACAGGTGCTTCCTCCATCACAATATCGCTCATCTTGCGATATAAATAAAACCTGATACTATCATTTGTTTCTTTCCCGGCCTGCTCAAAAAGCTTATCATATTGCTTATCCGAAAAATGGGTATAATTAGGGCCTTCAGGAGCTTTATTCTTACTGTAAAACAAAGAAAGATAGTTCTCAGCATCAGGATAATCAGCAATCCATGATCCCCTGAAAAATGCCACTCCTGATTTTGCCATAAATTCTCGAAGGGTAGCCGGAGGCACAACCTCAATTTTTATTTCGATACCAATACGTTGTAATTCATGCTGCACATACTGGCAAAGGTCAAGGTAAGAAGCGTTGGTAGTAAGTGTTATTGGAGGAAGCCCCTTACCTTCAGGGAATCCTGCTTTTGCAAGCAATGCCCTTGCTTTCTCAGGGTCATAATGATAACCAAGGGTCTGTGCTTCAAATCCCGGCATACTCACTGGTACGATGCCCCCCTCCCCTGCAATCCCGATATTATTTCTCAGGTAACGTATCATACGCGACCTGTCGAAACCATAATTGATTGCCTGCCTGACTTCCTTTATCTTTAAGGGGTTATTGGCCAATAATGGGTTTTCTTTATCATACAGGATCCCAAGATACTCTGTGTTCAGATAAGGGGCTTTGATCATTTTTATCTTTCCCTTATAGCGGGGATGCAAATTGCCACTTCTTGTAAGAAGGTCATCTTTATAACTGGCATCAATACCTGAAAGAAAATCCAGGTTTCCTCTAACAAACTCAAGGAAGGCTGTTTGTTTGTCAACAATAAAAGACACAGAAACGGCATCCAGAAATGGCAAGCGCTTCCCATTGTCTGATTCGAAATAATTGGGGTTTTTAACCAGGACAAGTTTAATCCCTTCTTTCCAGTATTTTATCATAAATGGCCCCGTGCCCACGGGCTTTGTCCGGAATTCTTTACCATAAAAGCGAATGGCTTCATGAGGGACTATGCTGCAATACTGCATGCACAATAAACCGGGAAAGGGTGGAAATGGCTCATTTAAGCGGATTTCAACAACACTATCATTAACAGCATTTATATCAAGTGTGCCTTCTGCAAGCCGTTTTACCGGGTTCATGACCCAAAGCCCGGGAGCATTTAGCGAAGGATCGACAATCCTGTTTAAACTATATACAACATCAGAAGCTATCAGTAAGCGCCCTTTTCCTTTAGGGAAACATTCATTATCATGAAAGAAAACATCCTGTCTTATAAAAAAACGATACAGCTTACCATCTTCTTCAATTTCAAAGCCTTTTGCCAGCGCTGGCTTAATCTGCAACAACGAATCGAATTGAAGCAAACAATTATACACATTATTTACAGCCCATATATTGGACTGGCTCCGGGCATATACAGGATCCAATGAGGTGATACCTGCTGCCTCATTATATCTGAAAACAGTTTTTCCTGATTGATCCCTTGTGGTCCTTCCGCATGACAAAAGCAAGCTTAATAAACCAAGGCAAAATATGATAGCAGTTTTTGACCGCAAATTAAAAATTGATTGCATAATCTCTTTAAATCCAAACAAAACACAAATACCCATAAGCCAGCGCTAAAGGTATGAAAAAAGAAAAACCATTGGGGCAAAAAAGAAAGCCTGAAATAATGCCATTTTTGCCATTACACCCTTTCCCTGATAAGATTATCAATAATCTTAATGGAATCAAGGATACAGTTTTCACAAACCTTTTCACCCAAGTTTGCTGATTTGAAATAAGCCTGGCCTTCAGGTGTATTCAAGTCACAATTAAGCAATGATGCGCAATCAGAAGTGCCATGTTTTTCAATAAATCTTTCGGTGAACAAACTGACAAGCTTATAGGATTCCTGCTTACGTTCTTTAATTTCATTATATCGCTTACTACAATAAATACCAAGAACCATATATGCACCGCTTACAGCACCACATGTTTTCTGTTGTCGCCCCATGCCTGCACCAAAGCCACAGGCAAGGCCTTGCGCAAGTTCAATGTCAAATCCCAGTGATTCGGAATATGCGGAAACAACTGCCTGTGCACAATTAAAACCATTGCGAAAAAACTCTATTGATTCGGTTTCTTTGCTCCTTTTCATTACAAAGAATTGTTTTAAATATAAATTACTTTTAACCAACTAATCTTACTCAATAGGGCTGAAAATTACAACAAACCCACCCCCTTTGGCCATTTTTACTTTAAGGGTCTCATTATTCCCAATATTCTTGCTCACAAGGCGATAATCCTCTGCATGAGTATTGGCATTTAGCCCATCCATAAAAATCTCTGCTTTCCAGTTTAACTGCTTTAAGAAAGAAAGTTCAATTTCAACATCCCGTTCTTCCGCTCCATTCAGTCCTGCCAGAAACCATTGGTTCCCTTTCTTCCGGGCGATGACAAGATAATCCCCAATGCTTGCATCAATAGCAAATGTTTCATCAAAAACAACAGGTAATTTTGAAATAAATCGGGTAGTCTCAGCTTCCTTTCGATAGTTGGAAGGATTGTCAGCCAGCATTTGCAAAGGACTTTCATAGGCAATATACATAGCAACCTGATGGGCACGGGTTCCCATACTCATTGGCTGCGACCAGGAAATCCAATAGTTTTCTTCCTGCCTGTTAATCATTGCACCTGGGGTATAATCCATCGGGCCTGCTATCATACGAATAAAAGGAAGCGTAAGGTCATGCCCTGGAGTGATAAGCTTGCTCCATTTGGTGTTTTCCAAACCCTTAACACCCTCATAGGAAAGCACATTTGGAAAAGCCCGGCTTAGGCCTGATGGTTTAAATGCACCATGGAAATCAACAAGCATTTTGTAATCAGCAGCCTTTGAAGCAATATCATGATAAATATTCACCATCTGCTGATCAGCCCTTTGCATAAAATCAACCTTTACTCCTGCCACACCCCATTCCTGATATAGGCTTAAAACCTTATCCATATTTTCATACAAAGGTTTCCAAAGAACCCAAAGGATTACCTTCACATTCCTGCTTTTACCATATTCTACCAGTGCCGGAACATCAATATCATTGTTACAGTTTAAAATATCAACAGTAGAGGCAGACCAGCCTTCATCAAGGATTATATATTCGAGGCCAAAATCAGAAGCAAAATCAATATAGTATTTGTAGGTTTCGGTATTGATGCCAGATATAAAATCAACACCATAAATGTTATTGTTGTTCCACCAGTCCCATGCTACCTTACCAGGTTTCACCCAACTGAAATCGCGTTCTTCTTTACGTGACAGGTTTAATACCATTTGATTTTCGAGTAGCTGTTTATCTTCCTTAGCTACAGCAAACACCCTCCATGGCAATGGCCTGCTTCCCCGGGTGTTGGCAATATAATCTGCTTCCATTGTTATAACTTCATTGCGATCGGCTCCACGGTCTGCAGCCCTGGTTTCGAGAACAGCTTTTGGAAATAGCGATTTCAATGTATTACCCTCCCCTTTTTGCAGAAACATATTCGGGTAATCATATAAATCGGCATCTGTAATTAATATATTTATCCCTTCCTTTGTTTTGACAAGCAAAGGCAAAGAAGCAAAACTATTTTCCTTTATTGAATCAAGCATGGCATGGATGTACATCCGTTCATAGTGCGACTGCAATTTATCCTCTTTAGGAAAATAAACTTCACAGTGCTCAGGGAATGTGACATTTATATCTTCCGAACCTATAGTTGCCATTTCCTTTTTCCCCAGAATAAGCCTGTAAGCCAGACCTTCGTTGTAAAGCCTGAACTCCAACGAAACCTTATTCCTGAAATGGAGCAGCAACATATTATACTCGGTTTGCAACTGCTTAAATTTAACAGGAACAACACTTTCTATCAATTCCTTTTTATTTGATTGAACAGCTTTTGAAGGCTTTACTTTATTCTTAAAAAGCATTTCATCATTCAACATCAATGAAAAATCCCCATTTTCAATAAGGGCATTTCCGTCATAGCTTAAATTCCACCTAAGTTGTTCCTCAATGTTTATGGACAAATTGAGATGGCCATCAGGTGACTGGAGTTTATAAGACTGGGCATCAATAGTATTGCAAACCAAAAAGAGCACAAGTCCCAGGACATAATTACGCATATTTTTAAGTTTTAATTTAATTCAACAATCAAGGAAGAACCATTATCCATCAATGTATTAACAAAAGTCTTGCTTTTATCAGACACCTTAAGCCGGATTTTTCCTTCCTGCCTGGTTACTTCAACATCAAGAACTTTATTGAAACCATGGACGTTCTTAAAACGCATATATTCCCACTCATCAGGGAGTTGAGGGGTAATCTGAAAAGCAGAAAACCCAAGAGGGCGGATACCAAACAAGCCCTCGGTAAAAATCCTGCAATACAAAGCGCTCTCGGCAGACAAATGGCGCTGGTTCCCTTCAGGATAAGCCTCTACAGGATATGGTACATGATCACCAAGTAACCTTCTGTTTGAATAGGCATTCAGGTACAATAGCCCTTTGTTCGTTTCGCCTGCAGCAAAAACACCCCTCAGGGCGTATAGTGTAGAGCGGTCCCAAAAAGTCTTGTCACCTGATTGTGTAGCCAGGCCATCCTTGGTCCACAAAAACGGTGAAAAGAGTGCATCAACTGTTCCCTGTTTCCTTTCAAAAATACCAACAGTTAAAGGGATACAAATCCATGACCTGAGGATGTCATTTCCATCATAATATCTGTAGGTTTTAAAGCCCATCACATCGGCACCAAAATATTTCTCAATATTCTTCTTAAGAAGCTCTGCCTGCCTTTGATACGAAACAATGCTTTTCCTGTCGATCCCCAAAGCCCTTCCCAGATGAACAGCCGAGATCAATGCGTCATAATACAATGACGAAGTGCATAAATTGGCACTCCCGGCAGGAAAACGACCTTCAAGCTCATCAGAATCAGAACTTACAACACCATAAGGATTCAATTTTCGTTTATTGTATTCAAGGCACCAGCTTATCAAAGGCCAAAGCTCCTGAGCTATATTTTTATCGCCCATTGTCAAAGCAAACCTTCCTGCCCCATAAGCAATCATGGCGGCATCGCCCCTATCGCCAGCCCCATTCCAAAAATCATCGCCCTCAGCAATAATGGATGAAGGTATTGGCTCATAATCATCATTCATATACCTTGCAAAATGCCGGAAAGCATTCAGGGCCGATTCATTGCCATAATCATAACCCAGGAAAGGGAACAACGGATTGGCATACTCAGCCTGGTCATTGGCCCATATTGCTGCATAATATGCAAGCCCGCCCGGTCCATGCATTGGGCCTCCTTTTGTTTGAAAAATGCTTTCAGAAGCCCTGATCTTTGCAAATAAAAATGCATTGTTAAGTACTTCCGAAGGTGTTTCTAAAATCAACTCATTACTAATCTGATCAATAAACGATTGCCTTTTCAATAACTCCTTATCAGTCTCGATGAAACCCATATCCATTCCTGATTTGCTCCCATAAAAGACCAGATAGAACGTTAGCGTTTCTCCTGAAACAAGCCTTTTCGAACCACTATTCATTACCTTGGCCAAAAGCTTATAACTACCATCTACACCCATGGTGCTGTCAGATTCGATGCCCGCACTAAACTCAGGGACTTCAATATAAACAGGCTTATCCCCCTTATTCGTAATTGCGTACTTCTCACAAAGCAAAGGCTTATCAACAGAAGGACAAATTGTCCGGCTTAGAATAACATCCTGAGATAAGAAAGAATTAATATGAACCATCCCATCAAGGACTACATCAATAACTTTTTCATCCATTACTGCTTTTTTGTTAATCGACAACATGCTGATAATATCAAGATTACAGGCTCTGGTGAAGCTAGCATGGGTATTGTTGGGCAAGGTGCGCAACATCGGAAAGACAAGTGTCCTGTTAAGCCTTAGGTTTTTTTGTTCCGTAACTTCATATTTCAGCACAGCAGAAATGTACTTTCCACTCATTTCAATATGGTCATGATGGGGCAAACTGTTGATTGGCTCCCATCGGATGGCCCCGGGTTTTAATATCTCCCACCGGTTGTCAGCATTGGCAGCACCACCTATTAATAAAACAATTTGAAGTAAAATAAAAGAAAGGGCTTTCATTTTCAAATGCATTAATTATTTTGCTAAAATAAGTTTTAATAATTAAAAAACTCAGCAAGGGCTTTGTTTTTTATCACAAAAAACGATGTTTCCTTTATCAATAAACTATTCATTGATTATCAGCAAACAGGATACAGGAATACTTCATGGTCATAGTTAAAGCGGAGTTAAAGCGGAGTTAAAGCGGTTTTAAGCCGGGTTTAAACCGCTTTAAACCCGCCTCAACACCGCCTCAACACCGCTTCAACACCGCTTCAACCATTAACCTGATTTATCCCTGATATGTCATTTTTATTGTCAGACAGCATGAAATAGCAGTATTCGACAATACACGTGACTGATGGCTGACTATCCTTATCAGGTTCAGTATCGCCCAGGCGGATAGTGGAGAAGTAATGAAGGGGGTAGGTTTTGACAGGAGGATGAAAAAAATTATCTGCATTGCATAGTATTTGTGGGAATTTTACCGGGTTATCACCAGACATGAAAAGCATATTTGCACATTTATATGAACATTAGGTAAAAATATTGTTGAATTCGTTGTGCATTTTATGTATTTGTTGAAATTATTAAAAGGATATAAAAAAAGCCAGCTTACAAATAGTGCCTGATATGGTTAGCATAACACATCATGAAGCACAATTTCATTTGATCAAATAGAATTCCAGAAAAAAATACAATACTCATAGTATTACAGCTAATTTCCATTAATTTTATTAATTATATCCCAATTAACAAGGGAAACATTTTTTGGTAAAACAATATCTTTTACCGCTTTTTTGTATGCACCCCATGATTACCATATTCCAAAGGAGCATTAAAGGTTCTACTTTTG